>DAIMHX010000006.1:17963-75361 GCA_036723055.1 Microbacteriaceae bacterium | reverse complement strand
CTAGCAGCCCTCCCCCACCGCGAGCCTGCACTTGTGGTCGTTATGAGCGCGTTTTAGCGACCACAACTGCAGTTTCGCGAGAGGGGGAGAGAAGCGGCTAGGGGGTCTTCGACGGCGCGAGGGCGGTGTCGATGAGCTTGCGGATGACCCCGTAGTCGGGGTTCTCCGGGTCCACGTTGTTGGCCGGCACAAGCTCGACCGAACCGATCGGCAGCGCCTTCGTCTTGGACGCCAGGTTGACGAAGTAGCCGAGCATCCCCTGCGGGACGTCGGTCTTGACGACCTGCTGGCCGGCCTTCGCCACCGCCTGGAACTTGGTCAGCACGTTGGCCGGGTTGAATTGCTTGAGGATCGCCTCCTGCAGCACACGCTGGCGGGCCATCCGGTCGTAGTCGCTGGTGCCGTGGCGGGCGCGGCCGAACCAGAGCGCCGTGTACCCGTCCATGTGCTGCTGGCCGGGCTCGACCCACCCGTCGACGTTGTTGAGCTGTTCGTCGCCGCCGATGGGCAGCCGCTCTTTATTGTTGATGTCCACGCCGCCGAGCGCGTCGACGAGGTCGGAGAAGCCCTGCATGTCGATGAGCACGTAGTACTGGATCTTCAGGCCGGTGATCCCCTGGGCGGCGTCGCGCATGCCTTCGATCCCCGGCTCGCTGCCCTGGGCGACGGCGTCGGGGTACTTGTCGGGGCTCTTGAGCTCGACCTCGGTGTAGATCGAGTTGAGCATGCAAGCCGACACGTCGCAGCCGTGCGCGCCGTAGCCATCCGGATATGCCGCCGCCATCGGCGACCCGGCAGAGAACGGGACGTCGGCCAGGTTGCGCGGAAGGCCGATCATGGTGGCCTTGCCGGTGTCGGCGTCGATGCTGACCACGGAGATGCTGTCCGGCCGGAGTCCGTCGCGGTCGGGCCCGGCGTCGCCGCCGAGCAGCAGGATGTTGTAGTGCCCGTTCGAGGGCGGCTCAGACGGTCCGGCCATGAAGACCGACGACAGGAAGCCGCTCGCCGTGGTCGCCACGTAGGCGCCGTAGGCGGCCGTGCCGCAGACCACGACCATGAGCACGGTCGCGAGGCCGGCAATCAGGGGTCGCACCTTCGGCAGCGCCCGCATAAGCCGGACCAGGCGAAGCGTGTCGATGGTGAGGATGGCCCAGACCACCGCGTAGAAGACCAGAGCGAGCGCGGCGACCCACAGGCCGATCGAGTTGGTGAACAGGGTCAGGACGAGTTCCGGCCGGACCAGGTAGACGACGCCGGCGGCGATGGCGAGGATGACCAGGGCCAGGGTGGCCCGCAGGCCGAACCGGCCGAGGCGACGGTTTCCGGCCAGCACCTGCGCCGAACCCGGCATCAGGAAATTGAGTACGACAAGCCACCAGGCCCGCGTGGTCATGACCTGCGCGGAGCCGGCATCCGGATGCCGTAATGGACTACTCGCGCTCGTCATAGCTTTGCTTGGAGATCCCTGTTCTTCTGTTCCACCTGGGCGGCGAGCGCGTCGGCGTACTCCGCCAGCTTCACCCGCAGCGAATCGTCGGCGGTGGCGAGGATTTTCACGGCGATGAGGCCGGCGTTCCGGGCACCGCCGATCGATACCGTCGCGACCGGCACGCCGGCCGGCATCTGCACGATCGAGAGGAGCGAGTCCAGGCCGTCGAGGCGGCCAAGCGGAACGGGCACGCCGACAACCGGCAGCGTCGTCACGGAGGCGAGCATGCCGGGCAGGTGTGCGGCACCGCCGGCCCCGGCAATGATCACCTTGAGCCCGCGCTCGTGGGCGCTCTTGCCGTAGGCGATCATCTTCTCCGGCGTGCGGTGCGCGGAGACGACCTCCACCTCGTACGGCACACCGAAGTCGCGCAGCAGCTGGGCGGCGTCGCTCATCACCGGCCAGTCGGAGTCGGAGCCCATGACGACGCCCACAACGGGCGTCGCGAGGTTCTCCCAGTTGGAGGGGTCTGGCACGGGGTTCTCAGGCACGCCCTCGATCTTAGGTGTCAGTCCTGAAAAAACGCAGCCGTGGCACGCGCCTGGTAGGCGACTTCGTCGAGATCGTCGCCGCTGGCGGTCACATGCCCGACCTTCCGGCCCGGCCGGGGGTCCTTGCCGTAGTTGTGCATTTTGACGGTGGGGTGGGCCTCGAACGCCGCCGGGTACCGGTCGGCAAGGGACCCCGTCGACGGTCCGCCGAGGATGTTCACCATGACCGACCAGGGTTCGCGCGCGTTCGTGGCGCCCAGGGGCAGGTCGAGCACGGCGCGCAGGTGCTGCTCGAACTGGCTCGTCGTCGACCCTTCCATCGACCAGTGGCCGCTGTTGTGCGGGCGCATGGCCAGCTCGTTGATCAGGAGACGCTGATCCGTCGTCTCGAACAGTTCGACGGCCATCACACCGGTCACGCCGAGACCCTCGGCGACCTTGATCGCGAGTTGGGCTGCCACGTCGGCCAGCCGGCCGGGTGACTGCGGGGCCGGCGCGATGACCTCGGCGCAGACGCCGTCCGTCTGCACGGTCTCCACGACGGGCCAGGCCACGGTCTCCCCCGACGACCGCCGGGCGACCAGCTGCGCCAGCTCGCGCCGGAAATCCACGAGTTCCTCGACCAGGAGGGCGCCGCCGTTGGCGTCCTCGGCGAGCGCCGCGAACCAGTCATCCGCTTCGTGTTCGTGGGAGACGAGCCGCACGCCCTTGCCGTCGTAACCGCCGCGGGCGGTCTTGAGCACCGCTCGGCCGCCGTGCGAGGCCAGGAAGACGGCAAGCTCGTCGGTGTTCTCCACGCGCGCCCAGTCCGGCACGGGCAGGCCGAGATCGGTCAGGCGCTGGCGCATGAGCAGCTTGTCCTGCGCGTAGAGCAGCGCGTCGGGGCCCGGGTGCACTTCCACGCCGCGCTCGACCAGTTCCCGGAGGATCTCCTGAGGCACGTGCTCGTGGTCGAAGGTGATCACGTCGACGGTGTCGGCGAACGCCAGCACGACATCCCGGTCGCGGTAATCGCCGATGTCGAACGCCGCAAGCCCGGCCGACATGCCCTCGTTTTCGGCCAGCACCCGAAGATTGATGCCCAGATTCACCGCAGCGGGGATCATCATCCGGGCAAGCTGGCCGCCGCCGATGACGCCAACGGTTCTGCTCATGTGTTCACCAATTTCTGTGGGAGCTTTCATACGCCCACGAGCGCTCTCTCAGGCAACGAAACCGGGACCGTCATAGACTGCCGATCTCGCAGTTCTATCTTTGCTCATAGACGGGACGGATGCATGACGACAATCGAGGTGAGGAAGGGCCGGATGCTGGCCCTCGCCGCCCAGGTCGCCAAGTTCGGCGCAGTGGGCCTCGTGGGCTTCGCGGTGGACGTCACCGTGTTCAATCTGCTCCGCACGAGCGTCTTCGACCCGCACCTCGTGCACGCCGGCCCGATCTACGCGAAGATCGTCTCCACCGTGCTGGCGATCCTCGCCAACTGGATCGGCAACCGGTTCTGGACCTTCAACGCGAACCGCCAGTCGAGGACGCTGCGCGAGGGGATCGAGTTCTTCGGGGTGAGCCTGGTCGGCATGGGCATTGGCCTCGCCTGCCTGTGGCTGAGCCACTACGTGCTCGGCTTCACGAGCGTCGTGGCCGACAACGTTTCGTCGAACCTGATCGGTCTGGCGCTCGGCGCCGTCTTCCGGTTCGTGCTCTACCGCTACTGGGTCTTCGCCCCTGGCCGCAGCCACCGGCCGCAGCCGGTCACCGGTCGCCTAGCGCCCGCTCCACAGCCCGGGCTGGTCAGCGAGCGCTGACTGCTCCGGGCGCCGGGTGCTCGACTCCTCCATCAGGTCGTGCAGCACCTGCTGCACGAGGTCGGCGTTCCGCACGTCCTTGAGCACGAGCGGATGTTCCAGCCCCGAGTTGATGAGCACATCGCCGGAGCGGAAGATCGACTGCAGCCAGTTCTGGCGCACGGTCACGTCGTAGCCGCGGCTGTGCATCAGCTCCTGCCGGATGCGCACGAAGAAACCGTGCCGGAAGATGATGCGCCGGGAGGTGATTGTGTAGCGGCGGTTCAGCCACGAGGCCAGCGGCAGCAGCCAGACGAGCATGATGGCGGCGGCCGCACCGACGGCCAGCGCGATGTTCTCCCACTGCTCCGGCAGGCTCCCGAAGTAGTACCCGGTCGCCCCGCACACCGCGAAGAGCAGCATGGTCGGCCAAAACAGCACCCGGGCGTGACGGCGCAGGCGCGCCACGACACGTTCGGCCGAGGGCGCTGCCGCCGGCGAAGCGTTGGCTGGCCCTGCACTTTTCGTCATAAACCCATTAATACCGCAGGTGGGTCACATCGCCTGCGGCGACAGCCTGCGGCTCACCATTGGCCTGGTCCTGCACGACCAGCCGACCGAGCTCGTCGAGGCCCGTCGCGGTGCCGATCAGGTCGCCGCCGCCCGGGAGCTCCACCCGCACCGCGGAGCCGAGGGTGCCGCAGAGCTCGGTGACGGCCTGGAGCAGGTCGCTCGCGACGGGATCGCCGCCCGCATCGAGGAACGCGCGGGTCAGGTCGCGGAGTTCGGTGAGGTAGCGCGCGAGCACGGCATCCGGGTCGGGCGCAGAGCGCGTCACCAGCAACAGCGAGGTGGACGTGAGCGTCGGCAGGTCGTGCTCGTCGAGCGACACGTTCAGGCCGGCTCCGATGACCAGGCCGCGCGCGTCGGGGAGGAGTTCGGAGAGGATGCCGGACACCTTGTAGCCGTCGATCAGCACGTCGTTGGGCCATTTGAGGGACACCTCGTGGCGGGGAGCCTCCTCCTCGCGGGCGACGCCGTCGGCCACAGGCACAATGCTGTCCTCGACGACCTGGCGCACGGCGCGGGTCATGGCGGCGCCGGCGAGCAGCGGGAACCAGCCGAGCCGGTCGGGCGGCAGGGGCGCGCCGCCGGGGAGAACAGGGCGCAGGAGCACGGAAATAGCGAGCGACTTGCCGGTGGGGGCAAGCCAGGTACGGCCGAGCCGGCCGCGACCGCGGGTCTGGTTGTCGGTGACGACCACCGAGAGGTCGGGCCAGGCGGCGGCATCCGGGCCCGTGGCGTGTGCGACGAGCACGTCGTTGGTCGACCCGGCCTCAGCCAGGTACTCGATCCGCGGGACGACCTCGCGGCTCAACGGAAACTCCATGCGGACCTTCTCTCGTGCGTAACTCCTGCAATTCTGCCGAATCCCGGCGAAAATGGCGCATTCTGGGGGGCAAATTCGGCAAACAGCAGGAGTTATGCGGCGGCGGCGAGGGAATCGACCAGTGAACCAGGGCATTCTTGTGGACTATCGTCAACGGGTCCGGCCGGGGGCTGGCCGGTAGAGTGAACCGCGTGACTGAGAACTCGCCCACTGCGGGCCCCGACCTGTACACGACGGCTGGAAAGCTCGCCGACCTCAAAGTGCGTTATCACGAAGCCGTGACCGCCAGCGGCGAGGCGGCCATCGAAAAACAGCACGCCAAGGGCAAGATGACCGCGCGCGAGCGCATCGACATGCTGCTCGACCACGGCTCCTTCGTCGAACTCGACGAATTCGTGCGCCACCGCACCCACGCCTTCGGCATGGAGAAGAAACGCCCGTACGGCGACTCGGTGGTCACCGGCACCGGCACCATCCACGGCCGCCAGGTCTGCGTCTACTCGCAGGACTTCACCATCTTCGGCGGATCGCTCGGCGAGGTCGCCGGCGAGAAGATCATCAAGGTGATGGACCTCGCGCTGAAGACCGGCGTGCCGATCATCGGCATCCTCGACTCGGGCGGAGCGCGCATCCAGGAGGGCGTCGTCGCCCTCGGCAAGTACGGCGAGATCTTCCGCCGCAACACGGCCTCGTCCGGCGTGATCCCGCAGATCTCCATCATCTGCGGTCCGGCGGCCGGCGGCGCCGTGTACTCCCCCGCCCTGACCGACTTCGTGATCATGGTCGACAAGACCAGCCAGATGTTCGTCACCGGCCCTGACGTGATCAAGACCGTCACCGGCGAAGACGTCGGCATGGAGGAGCTCGGCGGCGCGCTCACCCACAACACGGTGTCCGGCGTCTCGCACTACCTCGCCAGCGACGAACCCGACGCGCTCGACTACGCGCGCACCCTGCTCAGCTTCCTGCCCGACAACAACCTGGCCGAGCTGCCCGTCTTCGATACAGAGGCCGAGCTCGAGGTGACGGATGCCGACCACAAGCTCAACTCGATCATCCCGGACTCGCCGAACCAGCCGTACGACGTGAAGACCGTGATCGAAAGCCTCGTCGACCACGGCGACTTCCTCGAAACGCAGCCGTTGTTCGCGCCGAACATCGTCGTCGGTTTCGCGCGCATCGAAGGCCGCTCGGTCGGTATCGTCGCCAACCAGCCGCTCGCGATGGCCGGGACGCTCAACATCGAGGCCGGCGAGAAGTCGGCCAGGTTCGTACGGTTCTGCGACGCGTTCTCGATCCCGATCCTCACCCTCGTCGACGTGCCCGGCTTCCTGCCAGGCACCGACCAGGAGTGGACCGGCGTCATCCGCCGCGGCGCCAAGCTGCTCTACGCGTACGCCGAGGCGACCGTGCCGCTGGTCACCGTCATCCTGCGCAAGGCCTACGGCGGCGCGTACATCGTGATGGGCTCCAAGCAGCTCGGCGCCGACATCAACCTCGCCTGGCCGACCGCCGAGATCGCCGTGATGGGCGGCCAGGGCGCCGTGCAGATCCTCTATCGCTCCGAGATCAAGAAGGCCGAGGCGGCCGGTGAGGATGTGGCGGCCGTGCGGACGAACCTCGCGAACGAGTACACCTACAACGTGGCCAGCCCGTTCCTGGCGGCCGAACGCGGCGAGCTGGACGGCGTCATCGAGCCGGCGGCGACCCGGGTCGCGATTACGAAGGCGCTGCGGGCCCTGCGCACCAAGCGGGCCAGCCTCCCGCCGAAGAAGCACGGGAACATCCCGCTGTAGGCGGACATCATGACGGCCACAACGAATCCGAGTGACTTCGATCCGTCGCAGCTGGTGTTCGTGACGCCCGGCGTCACGCCCACCGAGGCCGCCGCGGTGACCGCCGTGCTGCGCGGCCTGCTCCGCGAGGAATCGGACGACCGGCGCACCGCGCCGCCGCGCGGGCAGAGCGCCTGGCAGTTGAGCCAGCGTGGCATCCGCGGGTCCATCGTTCCGGGCCACGGGCAGTGGCGGGCATTCTCGGCCTGATCGGCCGCCGTGAGCAGACAAGCCGACTGTCCCCCAAAATGACGACTTTCCGATTCGGTGTCCCTGGCCCAGTATGAGTAGTGCTAGGTGTCGCTCCTTGAGTTACACAACCAAATATCCGCCGACTAGGGTAAAGACGGCGAATGTTTGGGGCTGGTCAGGGTGGCATTCGGGTTGTCGCTCTGACACGGATTGCGAATGGGGACTGACTTTCGGGCTGGTCCCCATTCGCACGTCACCACCGGGTGCGATGCGCCCCGGTTCCCCGCCCCGGTACAGTGGGCGGCGCGTTTCAGTGGGCGGAGTGCCCGTCCTGGTCGCGCGGGATCTCCAGCCAGAGGTCGACCTCGTCGCCCGGCATGTCCTGGCCGAGCGCGCTGATGTTCGGGTCGGCGCTGGTCAGCCCGACGACGGTGACCGCGGTCGCAGACCCGTTCGCGGCCGTGCGCGCGATGATCTTGTCCGCCTTCGTCCGGCCGATCGCGGCCGCCAGCTTGTTCAGCACCCGGTCGAGCTCGTGCCCCCCGATGTCGTCGATGCTGCCCTCATCGAGCAGGGTGACGAGCGCACCGCGCCGACGCGCTGCCATGACCTGGTAACGCACCGCGTCGTTGAGCAACTTGCGCCCCCGGATCTCGTCGCGGATGGCGGCCTCCAGGTACCGGCACTCCTGGCGCATGGGCTCGCTCAGCTCGCCGCCGCGCTCGACGATTCGGCGCAGCATGGGGGCGGCCAGGCGGATCGTGTGCGCGAGCCGCACCTGCCGCTCGTCGAGATGCGCCTCCTGGGCCGCCTGCCAATCGCTGGCCTCGCGTTCGGCCAGGGCGTACTGCCTGGCCTCGCGACCGGCCCTGGCGAGGGCGCGGGACATCAGGACGGCGACCGTCACCCAGACCGCGCTGCCGATGACGCCCATCGACCCCAGGGCGCCGGGGCCGGCCCAGACGATCGTGTGCACGATCAGGAAACCCGTGCCGATCCACGCCATCGCCTGGCGCTTCCTCGTCGCCGTGATGGTCATCAGGGTGCCGACGGCCGCCACATACCAGGTGGCGTAGCCGTTGTCGGGCGATGAGCCGTCGAGCTGGCTTCCGACGAGGAGCGGCACGGCGATGCACACCGCAACATTGAAGAACGACAGCCAGATCGGCATCCGGATGGGACCGGTCGGCCAGAGGCTGAACACGGTCGCCATCGCGTAGAGGCAGATCGCGACAATGGCCGGCAGGGGCGACTGTGGCACGTCCAGGGAATAGATGCCGAGCACGACGTGGTAGGCGGAGAACAGCGCGGCGAGGCCGAGGAGGAGTCCGCGCGGAACGGTGATCATGCTGCGCCCCCGTCGACCGGGTCGACATGATCGAGGGCGAGCACCGGGAGTTCATCGGTGGAGAACTGGCTGATCAGCGGGTTCGGTTCGTCGACGGACTGCGGCCAGTCGATGGTGATCGCCGTGCCGCGCCCCGGGCTGGTCTTCACTCGCACGCCCCCGCCCACGCTCGTGACCCGCTCCTGGATCGAGACCCGCAGGCCGAGGCGTTCGCTTGGCACGGTCGCCTGGTCGAATCCGACGCCGGAATCGGCGATCTCGATCGTGCATCCGCCCTGCAGGTTCGCACGCATGGTGAGCGTCCTGGCGACGGTGGCATCCGCCGGGCCGGCGTGCTGGATACTGTTCATCATCGCCTGCACGCTCGCCGAGTAGAGGGCCTCGCTCGCGTGCACCGGCACGGTGAGGTTCTTGAGGTCCCGCTCAATGACCGTGAACGGGAAGCCGATCGCGGAAGCGGCCTGGCGGATGCGATCGCTCAGCCGGGCGAACGGGATGACGGTCTCCTCGCCGGCCGAGGCCGATCCCGCCTCGTCGAGACGCGCAATCGCGTTCCTGGCCATTGCCGCGGCGAGTTCGGCGGCCTTCGGACCGCGCGCGCCCGCCGCGGAGAGGAGCGTCGCGAGCACGGTGTCGTGCACGATCGAGTCGACCTCGACCCGCTCGACCTCCGTGGCGTGCTGGCGAACGGCGATCGCATATTTGTTCAGCGCGTTCGTCTGTGCCGCGTCGACGGTATCCGCCGCCTGCCTGAGCATCAAGATGATGATCAGCACCACCTCACCGAGCAGAATCGCGTAGACCGCGTCCAGGGAGGAGAGGAGCGCGTCGGCCCCGCCGCCGGAGGGCAGTGAACGGATGACGCCGAAGATGACCGGGGCGACGATCGTGTACGCGGCAGCCCAGGCCGGGCGGAACGCGATCGCGGCGCAGGATGTTGCCACCGTGCAGAGGTACCAGAGCCAGGGCTTCCCGTCGAGCACCGCGTTCGGGTCGATCCTGAAGAACGGCCACGCGATGAGGCCCCCGACGTAGATCAGCGCGACGGTGCCGGCGACATACTTGATGCCCACCTTGAACACGGTGGCTAAGACGAGGAGCCCGATGCTGACGGCGAGCAGGGTGGGCGCGAGGATTCCGAGCACCGGCTTGCGCAGCTCGAGTTGCCCGAGCATGACGGGAAGCTCCTGGAGGGCGAAGACCACCGCGACGCCGGCGATGGATCTCGAGACCACGGTCTCGATGCTCGCGCGGCTGATCGGTTTCCGCGGCTGGCCGGCCTTGCCGACCGCGGCCGCAGCGGATCGGCCGTACTCGCCGCTGGCGTACTGCCCGCTGCCGATCCGGTCGGCCTCCGGCGCGGGCCTAGGCGCGCGCATCCCCGCCGTCCGGGTCGAGCCCGGGCAGGATGCCGTCTTCCACCGCGCGGCGCAGCAGGTCGACCTTGGTGGGGGCCGGCCGGCCGACCTCGATGTACTTCACGCGGATGCGGTCGAGGTATTCGCGGGCGGTCGAATGTGCGATCCCGAGCTGCATGGCGACCATCTTGAGCGGGAGCCCGGAGGCGTACAGGTGCAGCACGTCGCGTTCGCGGCGGCCGAGCTGCGCCTTGGCGAAGTCGGCGTCGGCGTCGATCGCGGTCGCCCACTCGAGGTTGTTCAGCACGTCGCCGCGCGCGACCGTCGCCACGGCGGCCATGACGGTCGCCGTCGCGGATGACTTCGGGATGACGCCCGCAGCGCCGGCGGCGAGCGCCTCGCGGACGAGGGCGACCCGGTCGGCGATGCTGTGCACGAGGACGGAGGCTCCGGTGCTCTGCACGAGGCGGACGTTCTCGGTCACGACCGAGCCGTCGCCGAGAGAGAGGTCGAGCACGATCACGTCGCAGGCTCGCCCGGCGAGGCCCTCGACGAGTTCGCGGGCGGTCGACGCGGCGTGGATGACCTCGAAGCCGGCGTTCTCGCAGGCGGCCTGGAGTCCCAGCCGAACCGACTCGTGATCATCGACGATTCCGACGCGGACGGGGTGGTCGGCTGTCGGGACAGGTGCTGCTGTTACCTGGGTCACGGGTGCTGGCATCCTTTGTTTCGTTTGTTGCTAACGATAGCTACTTGGAGAGGAGCGCGACGGCTTCGACATGGTGGGTATTGGGAAACAAGTCGAATGCGCGCAGCGAGCGCAGGCCGTAGCCGTGGCCGGCGAAGAGGGCAACGTCGCGCGCCAGGGCCACCGGGTCGCAGGCGACGTAGACGATCTGGCGCGGGCCGAGCGCCCCCAGCTGGTCGACGACGGCCTTGCCGGCGCCGGCGCGGGGAGGGTCGAGCACGACGGTCGCCGAGCGCAGGCGCTCGCGCTCGAGCGCGCCGGCCTCCCGGAAGAGGCCCAGCAGGTAGCGGTCGACCCGGTCGGTCTGCGCCCGGGCGCCCACCCATTCGGCGAGGTTCCCGGCCGCGAAGTCGGTGGCCTGCGCGTCGCTCTCGACGGAGGTGATGCGCACGTCCTTGCCGAAGCGATCTCCGACGGCCGCTGCCAGCAGGCCGACTCCCCCGTACAGGTCGAGATTGGCGGCGCGCGGGTCGAACAGGGACTCGTCGATGGCGTCCTGCACGGCGCGGTACAGCGTCTCCGCTGCGCTCGTGTGCACCTGCCAGAAGCCGGCGGCGTCGAGCGTGAACTCGCGGTCGCCGACGACCTCACGGATCAGGGTGCGCGGAGTGGGGCGACGTTTGCCGTTCGCGTCTTGCTCGGCAACCAGAATCTTCACCTCGCCCGTGCTCGGGGCGAGGACATCGACGGATGCCGCGCCGGGGAACAGCCGGTCGAGCGGGGCGGCGGCCTCCACGGCGCGAACGGCCAGGGGCAGGTCGCCCACATCGATCACCCGGTGGGACCTCGCCGCGTACGGGCCGATCGACCCGTCGGCGGCAACGTGCAGCCGGATGCGGGTACGCCAGCCGGTGCCGTCGGCGGCGTCGCCGGGCGACGCATCGGCGCCGACCGGGACCGGCTCGACCACGACATCCGTTTCGACGCCGGCCATGCGCTGGAGCGCGTCGGCCAGCACCCGGCGCTTGAGTTCACGCTGGAAGCCAAGTTCGATGTGCCCGAATTCCGCGCCGCCGGCACGGTCCTCTGGGGCACGTTCGATCGCTGCGGCCGCCCAGACGTGCGGCTGGCGCTCGGGCGCGGCGCCCAGCACCTCGACGGTCTCGGCGCGCCAAAAACTCTTCTTGTTGGCCTCGGTCAGCCGGGCGCGCACGCGCTCCCCGGGCAGTGTGTCGCTGACGAAGACCACGCGGCCCTCGTGCCGGGCGACGAAGATTCCGCCGTGGGCTACGTTGGTGACGTCAAGTTCGAGCTCCGCGCCTACGCCGGTCGCGCGCTCGCCCTGATCCGCCTGAATGTTATTGCTCGTACCCATACATTGAGCATCCCACACCCCTCCAAACCACGCACCAAGGAACCCATGCGCCTCTACCTGGCCTCTACTTCGCCGGCTCGGCTCGCGCTGCTGCGCTCCGCCGGGATCGAACCCGTCACGGTCGACCCCGCGGTCGACGAGGATGCCGTCGCCGCAGCCGCAGCGGCCGTCCAGGGCGCGCCGCTCACCCCCCACCACGTGGTCGAACTGCTGGCCAGGGCCAAGGCGGAGGCGGTGTCCCGCGCGGGCGACGGGCCGGAGCCGCTGGACGGCCTCATCCTCGGCGGGGACTCCGTGTTCGTGATCGACGGGGTCATCTACGGCAAGCCGCACACGGCGGAGAAGGCCAGGGACCGCTGGCACCGCCAGCGCGGCCGCACCGGGCAGCTGTACTCCGGCCACTGGCTGATCGAGCAACTCGCCGGCGTGCCCGGCCGTTCGGTCGGCGCGGTCGCCGTGGCCGACGTGACCTTCGCCGATGACATCGACGATGCGGAGCTGGACGCCTACATTGCCACCGGCGAACCGCTGTTCGTTGCGGGCGCGTTCACGATCGACAGCCTCGGGGCGCCGTTCATCACCCGCATCTCCGGGGACCCCTCCACGGTCGTCGGGCTGTCGCTGCCGACGCTGCGCCGGCTGGTGTCGGGGCTGGGTTACGCGTGGCCAAGCCTGTGGAACCGGGACCGGTTGTAGGCATCCGCACTGATCTGCGGCCTCTTTTTGTGGGACCGAACCAAAAGCCCATGCCGCGCGGGCAATAAGCTTGGGCCTGTGTCGCTCATAACGAAGGTCCTCATCGCCAACCGGGGCGAGATCGCCGTCCGGGTGATCCGTGCCGCTAAGGACAGCGGCATCCTCTCGGTCGCCGTCTACGCCGACCAGGATCGGGACGCGCTGCATGCGCGCCTCGCCGACGAGGCGTACGGCCTCGAGGGTACGACCAGCGCCGAAACCTACCTCGTCATCGAGAAGATCCTCTCGGTGGCCCGCCGCTCCGGCGCCGACGCCGTGCACCCCGGCTACGGCTTCCTCGCCGAGAACGCCGACTTCGCCCGCGCTGTGATCGCTGCCGGGCTCGTCTGGATCGGCCCCTCCCCCGAAGCGATCGAGAAGCTCGGCGACAAGGTTTCCGCCAGGCACGTGGCAGAGAAGGTGCACGCGCCGATGGCGCCCGGCACGCTCAACCCGGTCGTGGACGCCGCCGAAGTGCTCGAGTTCGTCGACCTGCACGGCCTTCCCGTCGCGATCAAGGCCGCCTTCGGTGGCGGCGGTCGCGGCCTCAAGGTCGCCCGCACCCGCGAAGAGGTGCCGGAGCTCTTCGACTCGGCCACCCGCGAGGCCGTTGCCGCGTTCGGTCGCGGCGAGTGCTTTGTCGAGAAGTACCTGGACAAGCCCCGTCACGTCGAGACCCAGTGCCTCGCCGATGTGCACGGCAACGTCGTCGTGGTCTCCACCCGCGACTGCTCGCTCCAGCGCCGCCACCAGAAGTTGGTCGAAGAAGCGCCGGCCCCGTTCCTCACCGAGGCGCAGACCACCGAAATGTACCGCGCGTCCAAGGCGATCCTCGCCGAGGTCGGCTACGTGGGTGCCGGCACCTGCGAGTTCCTGATCGGCCAGGACGGCACCGTCTCCTTCCTGGAGGTGAACACCCGCCTCCAGGTCGAGCACCCCGTCTCCGAAGAAGTCACCGGCATCGACCTCGTGCGCGAGCAGTTCCGTCTCGCGGAGGGCGGCGAGCTCACCTATGGCGACCCGGTCGCCGTCGGCCACTCCTTCGAGTTCCGGATCAACGGCGAAGACGCCGGCCGCGGCTTCATGCCGGCCCCCGGCCCGATTCACGTTTTCAAGCCCTCCGGCGGCCCCGGCGTGCGCGTCGACAGCGGAGTGCAGGCCGGCGACGAGATCTCCGGATCGTTCGACTCCCTGCTCGCCAAGCTCATCGTCACCGGCGCCACCCGCGAAGAGGCACTCCAGCGGGCCCGCCGCGCGCTCGACGAGTTCGAGGTTGCCGGCCTGCCGACCGTTCTGCCCTTCCACCGCGCGATCGTGCGCGACCCGGCCTTCGCCCCCGCCGACGGGGCACCGTTCTCGATCTACACCCGCTGGATCGAAACCGAGTTCGAGAACACCATCGAGCCCTGGAGCGGCACCCTCGAGGAGTCGGCCGGGCCGCAGAAGCGGCACAGCGTCGTCGTCGAGGTCGAGGGCCGCCGTGTCGAGGTCACCCTGCCGACGCGCCTGCTGCCGGGCGTGGCATCCGCCAGCACGGCCGGCCCGGCTCCGAGGCGCCGCCTCGGCGCCCACGCGGTCGACACCGCGACCGGCAACGCCGTGAAGGCGCCCATGCAGGCGACTGTTGTGAAGCTGATGGTGGCCGAGGGCGACGTGGTCGTCAAGGGCGACCTGCTGCTCGTGCTCGAAGCGATGAAGATGGAGCAGCCGCTCGTCGCGCACAAGGACGGCGTGATCGGCGCCGTCGGTGCGCTGGTCGGCGTGACCGTGTCATCCGGGCACCTGCTGCTCACCGTGCTCGACGCTGCGTGACCCGAAGGGTCACGAAAGGCGGCAGCCCCCACTTCGGCAGCCCCTGAACGCCGCGCTCCGCGCACCACCATTCCCACGAAACTGCACTCGTGGTCGCTCTGAGCGCGTTTAAGCGACCACAACTGCGGGTTCGCGGACAAATTCGAGCCTGCCCCCGCACCGCAAACAGGACGAATCGCGTGCGTGTCATCCCACTACAGGATGCAAGCGCCGGTTTGACGAATCCGGTCCTGTTTCCGCGACACCGGCCCGAATCTCGCCACCGTGTGGTCGGCAGGCTTGGATCGCGAAACTGCATTTGTGGTCGTTATGAGCGCGTTTTAGCGACCACAACTGCGGGTTCGCGGAAGCGGGCGGGGGCGAGCAGGCGGGATGGGGCGGGGCGGCGCGGGGACTAGCCGACGACGTGCATGGCGCGGGCGGCATCCGTGATGGAGCCGGTGAGCGAGGGGTAGACCGGGAACGCCTGGGCGACCTCGTCGACGGTGAGGCGGTGCTCGACGGCGAGCGCGAGCGGGAAGATCAGCTCGCTGGCCTTGGGGGCCACGATCACACCGCCGATGACGGTGCCGCTGCCGGTGCGGGCGAACAGCTTCACGAAGCCGTCCTTGATGCCCATCATCTTCGCGCGCGGGTTGGAGGCGAGCTCGAGCTTGTAGATCTCGCCCTCCATCAGGCCGTCTTCGATCTGCTTCTGGGACCAGCCAACGGTCGCGATCTCCGGCTGGGTGAAGATGTTGGCGGCCACGTTACGGATTTCGATCGGGTTGACCGCGTCGCCCATCGCGTGGAACACCGCGGTGCGGCCCATCATGGACGCGACGGATGCCAGCGGCAACTCGGTCGTGCAATCGCCGGCCGCGTAGATGTTCGGGATCGACGTGCGGGCGACCCGGTTGACCCGGATGTGTCCGGACTCGTTGAGCTGCACGCCGGCCGCTTCGAGGCCGATGCCGGGCGTGTTCGGAACGGACCCGACCGCGATCAGGCAGTGGCTGCCCTCGACCGTGCGGCCGTCGGCGAGCGTGGCGACCACGCCGGTGTCCGTGCGCACGACCGACGAGGCGCGCGATTTGCTGAGCACGACCATGCCGTTGCGCTTGAAGACGTTCTCGATCACGCTGGCAGCGTCGGCGTCCTCGCCGGGCAGCACCTGGTCGCGGCTGGAAATCAGGGTGACCTTCGAGCCGAGGGCGCGGTACGCGGAGGCGAACTCGGCCCCGGTGACGCCGGAACCGACGACGATCAGGTGTTCGGGCACGGCGCGCAGGTTGTAGAGCTGCGTCCAGGTAAGGATGCGTTCGCCGTCCGGAATGGCGGACGAGAGGATGCGCGGGCTCGCCCCGACCGAGACGACGATCGTGTCGGCGTCGATGCGGTCGAAGTCGGTGCCCGACTCGCCGTCCGCCGTGGAGACGATGATGCCGCTGGTGCCGTCTAACCGGCCGTGGCCCTGCACGAGGCGCACGCCGGCGCGCATGAGCGTCGACTTCATGTCCTCTGACTGCTGCCGGGCGAGGGCGAGGAGCCGCTTGTTGACGGCGGCAAGGTTGATGGCCACTTCGGGGCGGGCCGGTTTACCCGTTTCGCCGCGCACGAAGAACTGCACACCGAGGTCGGTGGCTTCGCCGATCGAATTAGAGGCCTCGGCGGTGGCGATCAGCGACTTCGACGGAACGACATCCGTGATGACGGCAGAGCCGCCGACGCCGACCCGCTCGATGAGCGTGACATCCGCTCCCTGCTGGGCGCCTGCGAGGGCCGCTTCGTATCCGCCTGGCCCTCCACCGAGTACTGCAATGCGCTGCTTGCGTTCGAACTCATAGGCCATTGCTCCATTCTCTCGCTCCTGCGCTCCCCTCACCAAACCGCGTCCCTGCCCTCCCCGTGCGAATTCGACGGACATTTTGGCCCTGCGCGCCTCCAGACCCTCCAGAACGCCACTTTTGAGCAAAATGTCCGTCGAATTCGGCAGGCAATTAGAGTGGTGGGATGCTTACGACCGACACCAACCCGCTCGACCTGGCCGGGACCGATCCGTTCGACGTCGCACGGACCGCAGCCCAGGAAATCGCCCGGATCACGGGCGTCGCCCGGCACGACATCGCCCTCACCCTGGGCAGTGGCTGGGGCAGCGCCGCCGAGCTCATCGGCGAGACCACCCACACCATTGCCGCGCAGGAGATCACCGGCTTCGGCGCCCCGGCGCTCGAGGGGCACGGCGGCATGCTCCGCTCCGTGCTGCTGCCGAACGGCAAGCGTGCGCTCGTCATCGGCGCCCGCACGCACTACTACGAGGGCCACGGCGTGCGCCGGGTCGTGCACAGCGTGCGCACCGCGGCCGCCCTGGGTGTGAAGACGATGATCCTCACCAACGGGGCCGGAGGCATCCGGGAGACGTGGAAGCCCGGCACGCCGGTGCTGATCAGCGACCACATCAACCTCACCGCGGATTCGCCGCTCGAGGGCGCCACGTTCGTCGACCTGACCGACCTGTATTCGAGCCGCCTGCGCGACCTGGCCCGCGGCATCGACCCGACGCTCGACGAGGGCGTCTACTGCCAGTTCCGCGGCCCGCACTACGAGACGCCGGCCGAGGTGCAGATGGCGAAGATCATCGGCGGCCACATCGTCGGCATGTCGACCGCGCTCGAGGCGATTGCCGCGCGCCAGTCCGGCATGGAGATCCTCGGCATGTCGCTGATCACCAACCTCGCCGCCGGCATCCAGAAGGAGGCGCTCAGCCACCACGAGGTGCTCGAGGCCGGCAAGCAGGCCGAGCCCGTGATCAGCGCGCTCCTGGCTCGAATCGTGGCCGCGCTGTGAGCCTGGACGATGCCGTGGACAACGAGGAGTTCCCGCACGGCAGGCACTCCGCCGTTGCGTCCACGCCCGGCACGGATGCCCCGGAAACGGAGGCGCCTGACGGGGATGCCCGCGACACGGTTCTGCCCCAAACGGCCGTGCTGAACACCATCCCCGGTGGTTCCGGAGGCGCCGCCGACGGCTCGGACGACGCGGCCGCCCCGGCGGACGCCACCAGCACGGTGATCGCCGCGGCCAAGGCCTGGCTCGCACAGGACCCGGACCCCGAGACGCGGGCCCAGCTGCGCGCGCTCGTGTCCCAGGCGGGGGACGGCGACGACGCCGCGATCGCCGACCTGCACTCCCGCTTCGACGAGCGCCTCGCGTTCGGCACGGCCGGCCTGCGCGGCGATATCTCCGCCGGCTCGAACCGGATGAACCGCGTGCTCGTCTCCCAGGCCGCCGCCGGCCTCGCCGCCTACCTGCTCCAGACGGCCGCCCCCGGCACGACCCCGACGGTCGTCGTCGGCTACGACGGGCGCAAGAACTCCTCCGTTTTCGCCTCCGACACGGCGGAGCTCATGGCGGGTGCCGGCGTGCGCGCCATCCTGCTGCCCCGCCTGCTGCCGACCCCCGTGCTCGCCTTCGCGGTGAGGCACCTGGGCGCGAGCGCCGGCGTCATGGTCACCGCCTCGCACAACCCGCCGAACGACAACGGCTACAAGGTCTACCTTGGCGGGGCGAACGGCGGATCCCAGATCGTCTCCCCCGACGACGCCGCCATCGCCGCAGAGATCCTCCGCGTGGCCGCCGAGCGGCTCGTGCCTGAACTGCCCCGGGGCAGGTATGAGACGGCGCCGGAGTCGGTCGTTGAGGCGTATGTCGCCGCCACCGCGCGCGTCGCGCATCCGCCGCGCGCCCAGGTGAACGCGGTGTACACGGCCCTGCACGGCGTGGGCTGGCACACCACCCACCGGGTGCTCGACGCCGCGGGTTTCGACCTGCCGACGCTCGTCGACGCGCAGATCGCACCGGATGCCGCGTTCCCCACCGTCGCCTTCCCGAACCCGGAGGAACCGGGGGCGATGGACCTCGCCTACGAAACCGCGCGCGAAGTCGGCGCGGAGCTCATCATCGCCAACGACCCGGATGCCGACCGCCTCGCCGTCGCCATCCCGGACGCCGGCTCCCCCGACGGCTACCGCCGCCTGAGCGGCAACGAGACGGGCGCCATCCTCGGCTGGCGGGCCGCCGAGATCGCCGCCCGGGCAGCCGCCGACTCCGGCTCCGGTGCCGGCCCGGTCGGCACTCTCGCCTGCTCGATCGTGTCGTCGCCGGCCCTGGCCGCCGTCGCGAAGGCCTACGGCCTCTCCTTCGCCGAAACCCTGACCGGGTTCAAGTGGGTCTCCCGCGCCCCCGGCCTGATCTACGGCTACGAGGAGGCCCTCGGTTACCTCGTGAACCCCGGAAGCGTGCGCGACAAGGATGGCATCTCCGCGGCGGTCGCACTGCTCTCGCTGGTCAGCGACCTCAAGGCCGACGGGTCCACCCTCGCCGAACACCTCGACCGGTTCAGCGAGAAGTTCGGGCACTTCGCCTCCGCGCAGATCGCCCTGCGGGTCACCGATGTGTCGGAGATTGAGCGGGTGATGACGCGCCTGCGGGAGAGTCCGCCGGAGTTCGTCGGCAGCATCCGCGTCGAACGCATCGACGACCTCAGCCAGGGTTTCGATGGCCTGCCGCCGAGCGACGTGCTGCGGATCGCGCTTGCCGACGGCTCACGTGTGATGGTGCGCCCGAGCGGCACCGAGCCGAAACTCAAGGTGTACATCGACACACACAGCACCGTCGGCACGGTGCCCGAGCGGAAGGCCGCCGCGGCCGCAGCGCTCGACGAACTCGACCGAGGCATGCGCGCCCTGATCGCCTAACCCCGCGTCGGCGGTCGCGACCGAGCTGCGCCGGCGGTACGCCGGTGCGCGGGAGGCGCGCGCCACCCGCGAAGCGGCGTAGCTCCAGCGCAACCGCGATTCGCGGGGCTGAGCGGGCGCGCGACTGCTAGCCGAGGGCGGCTTCGAGTTTGGCGGTCAGCTCGTCGAGGTCGAAGTAGTTGTCGATGACGATGACGTCGGCGTTCGTCTTGCCGATCGCGTCGACCAGCTCGGACGAGGTCAGGATGACCTGCGCGTCGGCCGCGACGGCGCGGATGCCGGCGACATCCGCGGCCGCCACCTCCGCGACGATGTTCAGGCGTTTGAGCGCGCGCTCGGCGTTGACCTTGAGAATCGCGGATGTCCCGATCCCGGCACCGCACATGGCGACGATCTTCATAGCAACTCCTCGGGTTCAGTGGTCGCGCCGAGCAGTACGCGGACGGCCTCGGCATCCGTCGCCGCCGCGATCGCGGGGATGGCCTTCGGGTCGTTGAACACGTTGGCGAGCTCGGCGACGAAATGCAGGTGGTCGTCGGCGCTCCGCACGGCCAGGCCGACGATCACGCTGACCGGGTCGTTGTGCGGATGCCCGAAGGCGACCGGTTCGGCCAGCGTGACGATGCTGAGGCCCTCCGCGAGCACGTCGGGGCCCGGCCGCGCATGCGCCAGCGCCAGCCCCGGCGCGATCACAACGTAGGCGCCGAACTCGGCGATCACCGCGATCATGCGTTCCGTGTACGCGGGCGCGGTGGCGCCCGAGCGTTCCAGGGCGTCACCGGCCGCGGTCACCGCCGCACGCCAGTCCGCGACGCGTACGCCGATCGAGATCGCGTCGAGCGGAAGCGGGAGGAGCGGCATGGCGGCTTTCGGTGTTTCGGTGATCTGGCGGTGCTAGTCGTTCTCGAAGCCGGCGACGATGGCGTCAGCCAGCTCTTCGCGTTCTTCGAGGGGCAGGAACGCCGCGGCGGCCGCGTTGAGCTGGAAGACCTCGAGGTCGTCGATGTCGTAGCCGAAGGCGTCGCTGAGCAGCGCCATCTCCTTCGTCAGGCTGGTGTTGCTCATCAGGCGGTTGTCGGTGTTGACGGTGACCCGGAAACCGAGCTGGTAGAGCAGGTCGAACGGGTGGTCGAGCAGCTCCTTGCCCCAGGCCGCGATCGCGCCGGTCTGCAGGTTCGACGACGGGCTCAGCTCGAGGGCGATCTCGCGGTCGCGCACCCACTGGGCGACCGGGCCGAGCGTGACGAACGTGTTGTCGCCGTCGGCGCGACCGATCTTCACGTCTTCGGCGAGGCGCACGCCGTGGCCGAGGCGCAGGGCCCGGCCGTCGAAGAGTGCACCGCGGATGCTGTCCACCCCGTCGGCCTCGCCCGCATGCACCGTGACGGGCATGAACTCGGTGGCGAGGTAGTCGAAGGCGGCCTTGTGGTTGCCGGCCGGGAAGCCCAGCTCTGCACCGGCGATGTCGAACCCGACGACGCCGTTGCCGCGGTGGCGCACGGCCAGCTCCGCGATCTCCATGCCGCGGTCCGCGTGGCGCATGGCCGTGACGAGCTGGCCGACCCGGATGCGCGCGCCCGACTGGGAGACGTGGTCGACGCCGGCCTCGAGGCCCTCCTGGACCGCCTCGACCGCCTGGTCGAGGGTGAGGCCGCGGGTGAGGTGCTGCTCGGGGGCCCAGCGGATTTCGCCGTAGATGACGCCGTCGCGGGCGAGGTCCTCGACGAATTCGCGGGCGACGCGCACGAGTCCGTCGTGGGTCTGCATGACCGCCGTGGTGACGTCGAAGGTCTTGAGGTACTCGACCAGGGAGCCGGAGTTGGCCTGCTTGGCGAACCAGGAGCCCAGGCGGGCGGCATCCGTCGTCGGCAGGTCGAGGCCGATCGAGTCGGCCAGTTCGATGATGGTCGCCGGGCGCAGGCCACCGTCGAGGTGGTCGTGCAGGGAGATCTTGGGCAGGGAGTTGATGCTGGTTCCGCCGCCGGGCAGCAGGTATTCCTCAGGGCTCGTATTCACCCCCCTAATCTACCGGCGGAGCGGCCCGCGAGCCTCCCTGTTTGCTGAACGCGCGCTGTACGCGCTTTCGCTCAGGCGCCGCCCTGCACCAGGCGGGACAGTTCGGCGGCTGTCCCGGCGGCCAGCGTGCGCACGGCCGGGGCGTCGCTGTCGCTGTAGCTCGTCGAGACGTAGGGCACGGTAAGCGCCGCGACCGCGTGGCCGTCACGGCCGTAAACGGGGTGCACGATGTCGAGGATCCCGGGCTGCCGGGCGTCGGGGTCTTCGGCGTATCCCCGCGCCTGGGCGGCCGTGATCCGCGCGTCGAGTGCGGCGAGCGCCGCGGGTTCGACCCCGCGTGCCGAGAGTTCTGCCCTGGCGGCCGCCCGCGAATCCGGTTCGGCGAAGGCGAGGAGCACGAGGCCGCTGGCCGTCGATTCGCTCGGGAATCCGGCACCCACGCGCACCCTGAACCCGAAGTCGGCTGGACTTTCGACCTGCGCCACGACCCGCACGGTGACCCCCTCGAGAATCGCGAGGTTGCAGGATTGCCGCGCAGCATCCGCGAGCCGCTGCATCGGGCCGAGCGCCAGCTGCACCAGCCCGCGGAGCGGCGGGTGCAGGTTGGCGAGCTCGAGCATCCGGGTGGAGAGCAGGTACAGCCCCGACTGGGCATCGCGCAGGATGAACCCGCGCCGCTCGAGCGTCTGCAGCACCCGGAAGATCTCCCCGACCGTGCGTCCCACGGCCTCCGCGAGCGGCGCCTGCCCGAGGCCGCCGGACTGCCGGGCGAGCAGTTCCAGGATGTCCAGCGCCTTGTCGAGCGCGGGGACGGCGTAGCTGGTCACCACGGTCGCCTACCTGGCGGCGTCGAGCGCGGCGAGGAACCTCGTCGCGATCTCGCGTTCGATCTCCACCGGAACCGGCTGCGCGCCGGCGGTGAGGCCGGCTGCGGCCGTCGCGACCCGCTCGAGGGAGAGCACCTGCAGCAGGAAGCCGAGGTCCATCGACTCGAGCGAGTTGCCCTTGGGCTGGCGGCCGCCCAGGTTGAACATGCGCCCCTCGGCGATCAGCACGACGTGCCGGCCATCGGCGAACTCGATCCGTTCGATCGCATCGTCGACCTGGGACACGGATGCCGCGCGCCCCTTCAACCGGGCCACGTCGATCTCCCCCGGGAAGTGCCCGCTGTTCGCCAGCACGACCCCGCTCCGCAGCCGCGCGAAGACCTCCTCGCCGATCACGCCCGGGCGGCCCGTGGCGGTGATCATGACGTCAGCCCACTCGGCGAGGTCCGCGGCCGAGCCGACGCGGTAGCCGTCGAGGGCGGCCTCGAAGGCCTTCATCACGTCGACCTCGACCACGGCGACCTGGCCGCCGAGCGCGCGCAGGTACTGGGCGATGCCGCGGCCGCACCAGCCGTAGCCGACGACGACGAAATGGCGCCCCGGGACCATGAGGTTGGTGATGCGCATGAAGCTTTCGATGACCGACTGGCCGACCGCGTGCCGGTTCTCGCCGATCGCCTTGAGCAGGCTGTCGTTGATCACGATCACCGGGAACGGCACGGCTCCGGCCAGCTCGCTGCGCAGGCGGTCGCCGCCGGAGGTGGTCTCCTCCGTGCCGCCGATGATGCTCGCGGCCGCTCCGCGGGCGACGATGCCGGCGGCCAGGTCGCCGCCGTTGTCGAGGAGCATGTCGGGGGCCGAGTCGAGCACGGAGAGCACATTGGCGTGGTGCTGGTCCAGGGTGTCGTCGCGGGCGCCGAAGACGCTCATTCCGCGGGAGCGGAGCACCGCGACGATGTCGTCCTGGGTCGAGCCGTGGTTGCCCGTCGCGACAATCTCGGCGCCCCCGGCCTGCAGCGTCTCGAGCAGCACGGCCGTCTTCGGCTCGAGGTGCAGCGACATCCCGATGCGTCGGCCGGCGAACGGCAGTGTTTCGGCGAAGTCGGCGCGCGCCTGGGCGAGCAGCGGCATCCGCGAACGGATCCATTCGATGCGCCCGAGTCCGGTGGTGATCAGATCAGTCATGCCGAAAGTGTTGCACATATGAATGTCACTTTCATATAGGTTTGGTACATGGCGACCAAGATCATCCTCGACTGCGACCCCGGCCACGACGACGCGATTGCCCTTCTGCTCGCGCACGGCAACCCGGAGATCGACCTCGTCGCGGTCACCACCGTCATGGGCAACCAGACCCTCGAGAAGGTCACCCGCAACGCCCTCTCGGTCGCACGCGTCGCCGGCATCACCGGCGTGCCCTTCGCCGCCGGATGCCCGCGCCCGCTGGTGCGCCAGATCGAGACGGCGCTGTCGATCCACGGCGAGTCGGGCCTCGACGGCCCGGTCCTCCCCGAGCCGACCATCGGGCTCGACCCGCGGCACGCCGTCGACCTCATCATCGACACGATCATGGCGCACGAGCCGGGCGAGATCACCCTGGTGCCCACCGGCGCGCTCACCAACATCGCCCTGGCCGTGCGCAAGGAGCCCCGGATCGCCCAGCGCGTGAAAGAGGTCGTGCTGATGGGCGGCGGCTACCACGTGGGCAACTGGTCGGCGACCGCGGAGTTCAACATCGTCATCGACCCCGAGGCCGCGCACATCGTGTTCAACGAGACGTGGCCGCTCACCATGATCGGCCTCGACCTCACGCACCAGGCGCTCGCGACGCCCGAGGTGGCGGCGCGGATCGCCGCGGTCGGCACCGGGCCGGCCCGGTTCGTCGGCGAGCTGCTCGAGTTCTTCGCCGAGACCTACAAAGAGGTGCAGGGCTTCGAGCACCCGCCGGTGCACGACCCGTGCGCGGTGGCGTACGTGATCGACCCCAGCGTGATCACCGTGCGCCGCGCCCCGCTCGACGTGGAGCTCACCGGCACCCTCACCCTCGGCATGACCGTCGCCGACTTCCGCGCCCCCGCGCCGGCCGACTGCACCACGCAGGTCGCCATCGACCTCGACCACGAGAAATTCTGGTCGCTGATCGTCGACGCGCTCGAACGCATCGGCGACCCCGAGTAGGAGCCTGCTCACCACGGCCGCAATTTGCCGGGCGGGGTGTCGTGAATACAGGATGCGCTTGTCAGGTTGACGGGGTTTGGTCCTGTTTTGGGGGCGTGTTTCCTCCTGTTTTCAGCGCCCAGTTGGGCGCGGAGGCCACCGTGCGTGCGCCTCGCTGGGCCCAAATCCGGGTGCCCGGCTCCCGGTGTCAGGCCGGGCGGCCGCCGACGACCCCGATCGCCCTGCCGGCCTGGAGCGCCCCGGCGTCGGCGGCGGCCTCGAGGCTCGCGCCGCCCAGCCACGACACCAGGAAGCCCGCGCTGAACGCGTCGCCGGCGCCGGTCGTGTCGGTCCGGGCGACGGCTGCGACCGGCACAACGACCGGCGCCGTCCCGGTTCCGGCGACCACCGTTCCCTGCCCACCGAGCGTGAGTGCGACCACCGGGAACGCCTCGGCGAGCCGCGCGGCGACCTCGATCGGATCATCGAACCCGGTGAGCACTCGTCCCTCGTCCAGATTCGGCAGCAGCACGGATGCCCCGGCGATGGCCCCGAGGAAGCGTTCGGCCCCGAAGTCCTCGAGGTAGCCCGACGAGCTGGGGTCCACCACGACGGGAATGCCCCGCCGGGCGCAGCGGGCGATCAGCTGCTGGAAGGCGGCGGGGGACGCATCCGGGTTGGTGGCGCCGGAGAACACGCTGTAGCCGGTGAAGTAGACCGCCGCGGCACCGTCGAGGGTCTCGTCGGAGATGTCGGCCGGGATGAGGCGCGTGTTGGCTCCGCGCTCGGTGAGCATGGTGCGGCAGTTGTTCTCGTCGATCAGCACCACGATGGTGCCGGTGGGCAGCCCGGGGTCGGCGATCAGCCGGGCACGCACGCCCAGGCGGGACAGGTGCGCTTCGTGCCGCTCGAGGTCGTCGGCGCCGACCCGGCCGACGAAGTCCACCGGGGCACCCAGGGTGCCGAGCCACGCCGCGACGTTCGCCGCCGACCCGCCCGGCCGTTGCCGGATCGACGCGGAGGTGTCCGTGTCCGGCCGGATCGGGCCGTGCGGGCGCACGACGATGTCGTCGATCACGTCGCCGAAGACGACGATCCGGCCGGGCCCGCTCAACGCGCGGCGGCCCACGCCACGGCGATCTCGGCGGCCAGGCGCACGTTGTTGCGGGCGATGTTGAGGTTGATCTCGAGGCTCACGCCCGCCGAGGCACCGACGATGTAGTCGAGCAGGAACGGCGTGACCGCCTTGCCGCGCATGCCGGCGGCGTCCGCCGCGGCCAGGGCCTCGCCGAGGACCCGGTCGTGCTCGGCCGGGTCCCACTGCTGGTCGCGCGGGATCGGGTTGGCGACGAGCAGTCCCTGCCGGCCGCCGGCGTCGTCCTGTGCCCGCATGACGAGGGCGATCTCCTCGGCCGAGTCGGCCTGCCAGTCGATGTCGTGACCGGACTCGGTGAGCCAGAAGCTCGGGAAGTTGCGGGTGCGATACCCGATCACGGGCACGCTGAGCGTCTCCAGCCGCTCGAGGGTGGCCGGAATGTCGAGGACCGATTTCACCCCGGCCGAGACGACGGCCACCGGCGCCGTGGCCAGCGCGGTGAGGTCGGCGGACTCGTCGAACGTAGATGACGCCCCGCGGTGCACGCCGCCGAGGCCCCCGGTCGCGAACACGCGCACGCCGGCCAGCCCGGCGAGGTGCGCGGTGGCGGCGACGGTCGTGGCTCCGCTGGCCCGTTTCGCCGCCAGGATCGGCAGGTCGCGAACGCTCGCCTTGAACATCCGTTCGTCTTCGGCGATGCGGCGAACGCCGGCGTCGTCGAGGCCGATGCGCGGCACGCCGTCGATGACGGCGATCGTGGCCGGGGTCACTCCCGCGGTGCGGAGGATGTCCTCGAACTCCCGGGCGGCGTCGAGGTTGCGGGGCCTGGGCAGGCCGTGGGAGATGATGGTCGACTCGAGGGCCACCACCGGGCGACGTTCTGCCAGGGCCGCCGCGACGTCATCGCTCACGCGCCAGGGTGTGCCCACGACGTCCTCGTCTCTCGCCGGCTCCCCCGGAGCGCGTCAATCAGCGGATGTGATGCGTTCGGCGATCAGGGGGCCGCCGTTTTGCACGGGCTCACCCTGGTCCCCGATCCGCCAGGCGCCGTCGACCGACTCGAGCGCGCGCGGGAAACGTGCGGGCTCGTCGGCGCTCAGCGTGAACAGGGGCTGGCCCGTGGTGACGGTGTCCCCCGGCTTGGCGTGCAGGTCGACGCCCGCCGAGTGCTGCACCGGGTCCCCCTTGCGGGCGCGCCCGGCGCCGAGCCGCCAGGCGGCGATCCCGAACGGCAGGGCGTCCTGCTGCACGAGGATGCCGTCACGGTCGGCGTACACGACGTGGGTTTCCTTGGCAACCGGCAGCGCGGCATCCGGGTCGCCGCCCTGGGCTCTGATCGCCTGGCGCCACTTGTCCATCGCGCGGCCGTCTTTCAGGGCAGCCTCCACGTCGACGTCGGTCTTGCCGGCGAGGGCGAGCATTTCGCGCGCCAGCGTGACCGTGAGCTCCACGATGTCGGCGGGCCCGCCGCCGGCGAGCACCTCCACCGACTCGCGCACCTCGTTGGCGTTGCCGATGGCCAGGCCGAGCGGAACGTTCATGTTGGTGAGCAGGGCGGATGTCGCGACCCCGGCATCCTGCCCGAGCGCGACCATGGTGCGTGCGAGCTCCCTGGATTGCGCGATGTCCTTGAGGAACGCGCCGGACCCGAACTTGACGTCGAGCACGAGCGCTTGGGTGCCCTCCGCAATCTTCTTCGACATGATCGAGGAGGCGATCAGCGGGATCGACTCGACCGTGCCGGTGATGTCACGGAGGGCGTAGAGCTTGCCGTCGGCCGGAGCCAGGCCGCTGCCGGCGGCGCAGATCACGCCGCCGACATCGCGGAGCTGGGCGAACATCTCCTCGTTGGTGAGGTTCGCGCGCCAGCCGGGGATCGACTCGAGCTTGTCCAGGGTGCCGCCGGTGTGGCCGAGGCCGCGCCCGGATAGCTGTGGGACTGCCACACCGAACACCGCGACGAGCGGCATCAGCGGCAGGGTGATCTTGTCGCCGACGCCTCCGGTGGAGTGCTTGTCGGTGGTCGGCATGCCGAGGTCCTCGAAGCTCATCCGCTCGCCGCTGTTGATCATCGCGAGGGTGAGCTGCTTGATCTCCGCCCTGGTCATCCCGTTCAGGAAGATCGCCATGATCATGGCGGCCATCTGCTCGTCGCCGACGAAGCCGCGGGTGTACGCGTCGATCAGCCAGTCGACCTGGGCGCTGCTGAGCTCGCCCTTGTCCCGCTTGGTGTGGATCAGGTCGACGACGTCGAATGGCTCGATTACGCTCGCCATCAGCGGTTCGCTCCATATTCGTTGAGAGTGCTCGGGCCGAAGGCATCCGGGAGCACTTCGTCAATCGTGCGGATGCCGGACACCGTCTCCAGAAGCATGCCGGGGGCGGCATGTTCGAAGAGGAGCTGGCGGCAGCGGCCGCACGGCATGAGCGTGTTGCCCTGGCCGTCGACGCAGGTGAACGCCACCAGCTGGCCGCCGCCGGTGAGGTGCAGCGTGGAGACGAGCGCGCACTCGGCGCAGAGCGTCAGCCCGTAGGACGCGTTCTCCACGTTGCATCCGGCGATGACGCGGCCGTCGGTGACGAGCGCCGCGGCCCCCACCGGGAAGTGGGAGTACGGCACATACGCGTTCTTCATCGCTTCTGCCGCACGCGTGCGGAGAGTGCCCCAGTCGATGTCGCCCGACTGCACGTCGATCGCGCCGCTCACTTGATGTACGCCTTTCCGTCGGCGGCGGGCGCCCGGGACTTGCCGACGAAGCCGGCGACCGCGAGGATCGTCACGACGTACGGCAGCATGAGCATGAACTCGCTCGGGACCGGCGAACCGATGATGCCCAGCACGCCCTGGAGGTTGGTCGCGAACCCGAAGAGCAGGGCGGCGAGGGTGGCCTTCAGCGGGTCCCACTGGCCGAAGATCACGGCCGCCAGTGCGATGAACCCGGCGCCTGCCGTCATCTCCTTGTTGAAAGCACCGACGGAGCCGAGAGTGAAGTACGCGCCGCCCATTCCGGCGACCGCGCCGCCGAGGGAGACGTTCCAGAACCGGGTCACGCCGACCTTGATGCCGACGGTGTCTGCGGCCTGCGGGTGCTCGCCAACGGCGCGGACCCGGAGGCCCCAGCGGGTGCGGTAGAGGCCGAACCAGACGACGGCGATCGTCACGTACATGAGGTAGATGATGATCGTCTGCTGGAACAGGAGCGGGCCGATGATCGGGATCTCGCTGAGAACCGGGATCTCGATCCGCTGGAAGCGCGGCGGCGAGTTCAGCATCTGCGGGTTGGCGGTCATCACCGTCGAGTACAGGAAGCTGGTCAGCCCGGTCACGAGCACGTTCAACACGACGCCGACGATGATCTGGTCGACCACGTACTTGATGGCGAAGGTCGCGAGCACGGACGACACCAGCACCCCGGCGACCATGGCGCCGATGAGGCCGAGGAAGGGCGATTTCGTCAGCGTCGCGATCATCGCGGAGACGAAGGCCCCGGCCAGCATCTGGCCTTCGATGGCGATGTTGACCACGCCGCTCCGCTCGCAGATGACACCGCCGAGGGCACCGAAGATCAGCGGGGCGCTGAGTGCAACGGTTCCGAGCAGCAGCCCGTAGACGGGGATCGACGCTCCGGCCCCTGCCCAGGTGAGCAAGGCGACCATGAACAGGAACCCGAACACGGCGATCAGCCAGATCGGGGCCGTGCGGCCCTGGCTCACCAGGTACGCGGCGACGAGGGTGATCGCGGCCAGCAGCACCGTGATCACGATGCAGGTGAGCATGCTCGGCAGGTCGATCACCGGCAACTGGATGAGGTTGCGCTCCGAGGTCAGCCGGAACTGGCTGACGCCCGGGCGGCCGAGCCCCACGAACAGGGCGAAGGAGACGAGGGTGACGACGCCGAAGGCGACGGGCGTCTTCCAGCTCTTGATCACGGCCTTCTCGAGGACGACCTTTGCGCTGCCCTGTTGGGGAGATTGTGCAACCGTTGTCATTTCACGACCTCAGCCGTCTGCCGGGCGAGCGGGGTTTTTCGGAACACCCCGGGAGTGGGCAGGCGGAAGACCGCACGCACGAGCGGCGGCGCGGCGATGAACAGCACGATCATCGACTGCATGACCAGGACGATGTCGATCGGCACGCCTGCGGCTGCCTGCATCGAGAAGCCGCCGGCCTTCAGCGCGCCGAACAGGATGCCGGCCCAGAAGATGCCCCACGGCCGGGAGCGGCCGAGCAGGGCGACGGTGATCGCGTCGAAGCCGATGCCGGCATCAATGCCCGAGCTGAAGCCGGTGGTGACGGTGCCGAGAATCTGGGAGACGCCGGCGAGGCCGACAAGGGCGCCGGAGATGACCATCACCCAGACGAACGTGCTGCCGACGTTGATGCCGGCAACGCGTGCCGCGCTGGGGTTTTCGCCGACCGCGCGGAACTTGAAGCCGAGGCTCGAGCGGGCGAGGATCCACCAGACGATGAGCGTTGCCACGATGGCGAAGATGAACCCGAGATTCAGGTTGTAGTGCTCGCCGAGGATCTTCGGAAAAATCACCGTGTCCTTCATCGCCGGCGACTTCGGGTTGTTCGAGCCGGGCGCCTGGAGGGCGCCGGGGGTGCGGAGCAGGAACGAGATCAGGTAGAAGGCGACGTAGTTGAGCATGATGGTCGTGATGACCTCGTGCGCGCCGGTGCGGGCCTTGAGGAGGCCGACGAGTCCGCCCCACAGGGCGCCGCCGATCATTCCGCCGACCACCGCGACGATCATGTGGATGCCGGCAGGCAGGTCGAGCGCGAACCCGATCCACCCGGCGATGCCGATGGCGATGAGCATCTGGCCGCGGCCACCGATGTTGAACATTCCGGCGCGGAAACCGAGGCCGATGCCGAGGCCCGCGATGATCAACGGTGTCGCGAAGGTCAGGGTCTGGGTCAGCGGCTTGATCGCGTCGGCGAATCCGGGGCGACGGAAGTTGTACACCGAGCCCTGGAACAGGGCGGAGTAGGCATCCGAGACGATCCGCCAGACGGCGTTCAGCAGGTCGCCGGGGCGGGAGAAGAAGTACACGGCGCTGGCCTGCACGGTCTTGTCGGTGAGCGCGATGAGGATGGCGCCGACGATCAGGGCGAGCACGATCGACAGGACCGAGATCATCACCGATCCGCCGAGGATCTCGTTCAGGGCGACGCGGGTGCGGGAGTGCTCTTCGACGCCGTCCGGCGTGGGAGTGGGCGTGGCTTCCGGCTCCGTGGTTTCGCGTCCGGGCGGTACCTGGCCGCGGGAGGGGATCTGTTCGTCGCTCATGCTGCTGCTCCTGCTGTGGGCGCGGGTTCCCCGGCCATCATCAAACCAAGGACGTCGCGGGGGGTGTTGCCCGGGACGATGCCGACGATGCCGCCGCGGTACATCACGGCGATCCGGTCGGCGAGGGCGGTGACTTCGTCGAGCTCTGTCGACACCACGATCACCGGCACGCCGGCGTCCCTGGCTGCGACGATCTGGCTGTGGACGAACTCGATCGAGCCGACGTCGAGACCGCGGGTGGGCTGGGCCGCGACGAACAGGCGCAGTTCGCGGCTGAGTTCGCGCGCGAGCACGACCTTCTGCTGGTTGCCACCGGAGAGCTTGCTGACGGGGGTCTGGATGCCCTGGGCCCTGATGTCGAATTCGCCGAGCTTCTCCTTGGCGAAGTCGGCGAGGTAACGCAGCTGCAGGCCGCCGCGCTTCACGAACGGGGCGCCGTCTGAGCGGTCGAGCATCAGGTTCTCGGCGATGGTGAACTCGCCGACCAAACCATCTTCGTTGCGGTCCTCTGGGATGAAGCCGACGCCCGACTCGAGCACCTTGTTCACATTCAGCTTGCGCAGCGAGGTGCCGTGCAGCGTGATCTCACCGGTGACGTGCGGCTGCAGGCCCATGATGGCCTCGGTGAGTTCGGTCTGACCGTTGCCCTGCACGCCGGCGATCGCGAGGATCTCACCTTCCTTCACCTCGAAGCTCACCCTGTTGACCACGAGCTGGCCGTGCGGGTCGATGACGGAGAGGTCTTTCACGACCAGGGCCGGCGCGCCGGGCTTGGCCGGGGCCTTGTCGATGACGAGGTCGACGGCACGGCCGACCATGAGGGAGGCAAGTTCTTCGTTGGTCGCCGTCGGCGACGCTTCGCCAACGACCTTGCCGAGACGGATGACGGTGATGCGGTCGGCGACTTCGCGCACCTCACGCAGTTTGTGGGTGATGAAGACGATGGCGGTGCCGGCTTCCCGGAGCTGCCGCATGATCTGCATCAGCTCGTCGGTTTCCTGCGGGGTCAGCACGGCGGTCGGTTCGTCGAAGACCAGCACCTTGGCGTCGCGGGAGAGCGCTTTGATGATCTCCACGCGCTGCTGCACGCCGACCGGGAGTTCCTCGACCAGCGCGTCCGGGTCGAGGTCGAAGCCGAACCGGTCGGACAGCTCGCGCACCCTGGCGCGCGTTGCGGCCATGTTGAGGCGGCCGCCGAACGTGGTCTCCTCGTGGCCGAGCATGACGTTTTCGGCGACGGTGAACACGGGGATCAGCATGAAGTGCTGGTGCACCATGCCGATTCCGGCGGCCATGGCGTCACCGGGACCCTGGAACTTCTGCACGACGCCGTCGAGCAGGATCTCGCCCTCTTCGGCCCGGTACAGGCCGTAGAGAACGTTCATCAGCGTGGACTTGCCGGCTCCGTTCTCACCGAGCAGGCAGTGGATCTCACCGGGCTCGACGGTGAGGTTGATGTGGTCGTTGGCGACGAGCGAACCGAATCGCTTCGTGATGCCGCGAAGTTCGAGCTTCATGGTTAGTCAATCTACCTTCCGGCGCGCGCATCGTTACGGCAGCCCAGAGGATCAATGCGGGACCGATGGGTGGCCGGTTCCGGGAGTTCGGGTTGGTTAAGTGGTGCCGGGGAGGCCAGCTGGGCAGCTGGCCTCCCCGGCGCCTGGATTACTCTACTTCGGTGAAGAGGGCGATTCGACCTTGATCGAACCGTCGACGATGCCGGCCTTGATCTTGTCGAGCTCGCCCGCGAGTGCCGGGTCGACCTTCGACGCGAAGTCGTGGAACGGGGCCAGGGCGACGCCGCCGTTGTCGAGCTTTCCGACGTACGGCGTGTTGTCGAACTTGCCGGCTGCTGCCGCTTCGACCACGTCGGCCACGCCGGGCTTCATGCCCTTCATGATCGAGGTGAGGAAGATGTCCTTGTTGTCGGGGTTGGTCACAAACGCGTCAGCGTCGACACCGATCAGGGCGATCGGCTTGCTGGCGTCGCGGATGGCCTCTGCGGCGCTCAGGAAGATCGGCCCACCGACCGGGAGGATGACGTCGGCGTTCTGGTCGATCAGGCCCTGTGCGGCCTGCTTTGCGTCGGTTCCCGCGGCGAAGCCACCGGTGAACGAGCCGTTCTGCGAAGCGACGTTCCAGCCCTTGACCTGGACCTTCTTGCCCTTCTCCTTGTTGAAGTAGTTGACGCCGTCAACGAAGCCGTCCATGAAGATGGTGACGGGGGGAATCGGGAGGCCACCGAAGGTGCCGACGACGCCGGTCTTCGAGTAGCTGGCCGCTGCGTAGCCGGCCATGAAGGCTGCCTGCGCGGTGTCGAAGACGATCGGCTTGACGTTGGCTGCCTGGATCGAGCTGTCGTCGATGATGGCGAAGTCCACGTCGGGGTTGGCCGCGGCCGCATCCTTCGTTGCCGCTGCGAGGTTGAAGCCGACCGTGACGATCAGCTTGCAGCCCTGGTCGACCAGGTTGCTGATGTTCGGTGCGTAGTCGGTGTCGGAGTCCGACTGCACGTGGTTTTCCTTGACGCCGAGCTTGGCTGCTGCCGACGTGAGGCCTTCGAGGCCGAGCTGGTTGAACGACTTGTCGTCGAATCCGCCCGAGTCGGAGACCATGCAGGGCACGAAGTCGCTGGCGGCCTTGCCGGTGCTGGTCGAGCCGCCGGGCGCGGGCGCGGGAGCACACCCGGCGAGGAGCGCGACGACTCCCAGAACGGTGAGCCCGCTGAGCGCGGTCTTGCGGTTGGTGATTCTCAAAGCGACCTCCTGGGTGCGGCCCTGCCCTCAGCAGGGGCTGTGTGGCTTCAGGCTAGCGAAAAATGCCCTGCTCAAAGGAGCAAACCGCAATCGACATGGAACAGTTACAAAGCGGCGCCGGAACGCGCGTGGATCACTTCGGGGCACTCGGGCTCTCCACCGTGATGATGCCCGCGATGATCGCGGCGCGGATCTGGTTGATCTCCGTGGCCAGGGCCTTCGACACGAGGGAGTCCCTGTCGTGGAACGGCGCGATCTCGACTCCGCCGTTTTTCAGCGTGCCGACGAACGGTTTGTTGTCGAAGGTGCCGTTCATGTCGTCGCCGACGATCTTGACCACGGCGTCCTGGGTGTTCTTCAGCACGCTGGTCAGCACGATGGGCCGGTACTCGGCCGGGAGGGTCTCGTAGCCGTCGTTATCGACCCAGATCAGCGACGCCGTGCCCGACTCGAGGATTGCGGCGGCTGCGCCCTCGCCGACCTGGCCGGCGACAGGGAGGATGACGTCGGCTCCCTGGTCCAGCATGCCCTGGGTGTACGACTTGCCCTTGTTGGTGTCTTCGAAGTCACCGGTGAAGGTGCCGTTCTGCGTGGCCTTGTCCCAGCCCAGGAGCGTGACCGCCGTGTGGTGCAGCTCGTTGTACTTGTCGATGCCGTCGGCGAACCCGTCCATGAACAGGGTTACGGGCGGCTGGTTCCCGCCGCCGAAGGTGCCGACCTTGCCGGTCTTCGACACCCCGGCGGCGAGGTAGCCGGCCAGGTAGGAGGCCTGGGCGGTGTCGAACACGATCGGCTTGATGTTCTCGCCGTCGACCTGCTCGTCGACGATGGAGAAGTGCACGTCGGGGTTGGCTTTCGCTTCGGCGGCGGTGGCGTCGGCGAGCTCGTAGCCCACCGTGAGGATGAACGGGCATCCGGTGCCGACGGCCTCGGCAACGTTGGGGGCGAGGTCGGTCTCCGAGTTGGAGACGATCGCGGCGACGTCGATCTTGAGCTTGTCCCTGGCCTGCTTGAGACCATCCCAGCTCGACTGGTTGAAGGAACGGTCTTCGAGGCCGCCGGAGTTGGTCACCATCCGCGCGCAATAGGCGGACTCGGGCATAGCGGTGCTTTTCACGGGGGCCGGCGCGCAGCCGGCCAGCAGGGCAACGGATGCCGCCACGACGAGAACGGGCGAAACGAAACGACGGCGTGACATGGGTGCCCCTTGCGTTGTGACCATTCGGTGCGACGAGCCTGATCTGACTCGATTCTAGGAGGCTAGAGAACGTCGCTCGAGCCCGACAGCTTCAGCGCGTCGACGACCGCCTTGACCTTCTGGGCGTTGGCGCTCGTGGTGACCAGGAGGGCGTCGGGGGTGTCGACCACGACGATGTCCTCGACACCGATCAGGGCGATCATCCGCCCGGTGTGGCTGACCACGATTCCGCTGCTCGAGTCGGCCAGCACGCGCGCGCCCTCGCCGAGGATGGCGAGGTTGGCCTTGCGGCCGCCGGAGTGCAGCTTGGCGATCGAGGCGAAGTCGCCCACGTCGTCCCAGTCGAACGAACCGGGGATCACGGCGAGTTTGCCAGCGGCAGCGACGGGCTCAGCGACGGCGTAGTCGATGGCGATCTTCTTCAGGCGCGGCCAGACCTGGTCGACGACGGCGCCGCGGCGCGGGGTGTCCCAGGCCTCGGCGAGCTCGAGCAGGCCGGCCAGGAGCTCGGGCTCCGACGCGCCGATCTCCTCGAGCAGGCGATCCGCCCGCGCGATGAACATGCCCGCGTTCCAGAGGTAGTGCCCGTCGGCGAGGTATTCCTGGGCCGTGGCCAGACTGGGCTTCTCGACGAAGGAATCGACCGCCAGCGCGCTCTCGGCGCCCTCGATGGAGAGCGGGCCGGCGCACTTGATGTAGCCGAAGCCGATGGCGGGTTCCGTCGGCTGGATGCCGATGGTCACGATGTAGCCGGCGTCCGCTGCGGCCACCGCCTCCTTGACCGTCGAACGGAACAGGGCAACCCCGTTGATCACGTGGTCGGCGGCGAAGGAACCGACGATCACGCCGGGTTCGCGTTTCTCCAGAATGGCGGCGGCCAGGCCGATCGCCACAGTGGAGTCCTTCGGCTCGCTCTCCAGCACCACGTTGTGGTCGGCCAGCTCGGGCAGCTGCGCTTCGACGGCGGCGCGGTGGGCGCGGCCGGTGACGACCATGATGCGCTGGTCGCCGCTGATCGGTGCCAGGCGATCCCAGGTGTCGCGGAGCAGGGTCTGGCCGGAGCCGGTCAGGTCGTGCAGGAACTTGGGGGCGTCGGCGCGGGAGAGCGGCCACAGCCGCGATCCGATACCGCCGGCGGGGATCACGCTGTAGAAGCGGTCGAGGGCATCGCTGGGCTTGGACATCTGGCAAGACTACCGCCGCCGATGCGCTGTTCACCGTGCATTCACCCGGTCGTCGGGCCGGGTGCCTACGCTCGCCTCATGCGAGTCGCGGTCATCACCGAGAGCTTCCTGCCCGTTGTCAGCGGAGTCACTACGAGCGTCTGCAAGGTGCTCGACCACCTGGCGCGCGAGGGCCACGACGCCATCGTGATCGCGCCGGCCGGGGCGCCACGCGAGTACGCGGGGTTCCCGGTGCACACCGTTCCGGCGCTCGAATACCGGCAGTTCCCGGTGGGCCTGCCGAGCCAGCGCGTGCAGAGGCTCCTCGCCGAGTTCCGGCCGGACGTGCTGCACGCCGCCTCCCCCTTCCTGCTCGGCGCGCAGGGTATCGCCGCAGCCAACCGCCTGGGCATCGCATCCGTCGCCATCTTCCAGACGGATGTCGCCGGCTACGCCCGCCGGAACCGCCTCGGCAAGGCCACGCGCCTGGCCTGGCGCTTCGTGAAGTGGGTGCACGAGGGCGCCGACCTGACGCTCGTGCCATCGACTTCGTCGATGCAGGACCTCCGGCGGATCGGCCTGGGCCGGCTGGCCACCTGGACCCGCGGAGTCGACCTGGTTGCCTACCACCCGAACCGGAAGCGCGACCCGGCGGTCGCCGCGCTCCGCGAACGCCTCTCCCCCGACGGGGAAATCGTCGTCGGCTACGTCGGCCGGATGGCGCCGGAGAAACAGGTGGAGCGGTTCCGTGCCCTGCGCGGGGTGCCGGGCATCCGCCTGGCGCTCGTCGGCGACGGGCCGTCACTGCCGGAGGTGCGCCTCGCCCTTGCCGGGATGCCGGTGACCTGGCTCGGCCGCCTGGCCGGGCCCGACCTCGCCGCGGCGTACGCGAGCTTCGACCTGTTCCTGCACGCCGGCACAGAGGAAACCTTCGGCCAGACCATCCAGGAGGCGCACGCCGCCGGGCTGCCCGTCGTGGCGCCCCGCGCCGGGGGCCCGATCGACCTGGTCGCGCACGAGGAGAACGGGCTCCTCTTCACGCCGGACGACAACCGGGACCTGCGCCGCTGCGTGAGCCGCCTCGTCGACGACGGCGCGCTCCGCCGGCGGATGGGAGAAGCCGGAAGGCGCGCCGTGCTCGGCCGGTCCTGGGAGAGCGTGTGCGGCACCCTGCTCGACCATTACGAGCGGGTGGTCGACGAGCGCGCCGCGGTGCTGGCGATGACCGCGGTACCGCTGTCGATGCAGCGTTAGGCATACCTAACTGGGAAAAAGCACGGCGCCGACACCTAGACTGGAGGCACGTGCTCATAGAGCGTTGCCGGCCTCCTCTTGTCGAGGCCATCACTCAACCAGGGAGGGTTGTTCATGCCACATCAGACGGCAGGAACCCTGACAGCTCAGCAAAAGACGACGTCGCGTCGCCCGGCCGGAACCCTGTATCGGGGCCGAGAGGGCATGTGGTCGTGGGTGCTGCACCGCATCACCGGCGTGGCGATCTTCTTCTTCCTGCTGGTCCACATCCTCGACACGGCGCTCGTGCGGCTGAGTCCAGAGGCCTACAACACGGTGATCAGCACCTACCAGACGCCCATCATGGGCCTCGGTGAGACCGCCCTTGTGGCCGCGATCGTGTTCCACGCGTTCAACGGGCTGCGCATCATCCTGATCGACTTCTGGAACGCCAAGTACCAGAAGGTCATGTTCTACGTCGTCATCGGCCTCTGGGTGATCACGATGCTTGGTTTCGCTCCCCGCCACCTGATGAACGTGTTCAGCCACTAGGACCGGGACAGACATGACTTCCACCATCGACACTCCCCGCAGCCCTTACTCCCGTGCGCCCCGAGGGCGCGGCGTCAACTGGGAGAAGTGGGGCTGGATCTACATGCGCGCCTCCGGCGTCGTGCTCATCGTCCTCATCTTCGGCCACCTCTTCGTGAACCTGATGATCGGCAAGGGCGTCGACGCCCTCAACTTCGCTTTCGTGGCCGGCAAGCTGTCGAACCCGTTCTGGCAGACCTGGGATGTGCTGATGCTCTGGCTCGCCCTCATCCACGGCGGCAACGGCATGCGCACCATCGTCAACGACTACGCGACGCAGCGGCTGACCCGGGGCATCCTCAAGTCGGCGATCCTCGGCGCCGTCGTGATCCTGGTCGTGCTCGGCACGCTCGTCGTCTTCACGTTTGACCCCTGCCCGGCCGGCCAGCCTGCCGACCTTCTGCCGAGCTTCTGCCCGGCCAACTAGGAGCTGCTAACACCCACATGACTATGGATGCATCTGCCACCACTCCCCCGGAGTCCACCGTTGTAGACGGCGTGCACTACCACAAGTTCGACATCGTGATCGTGGGGGCAGGTGGGGCCGGCATGCGCGCCGCCATCGAAGCCGGCCCGAACGCCAGCACCGCTGTCATCTCCAAGCTGTACCCGACGCGTTCGCACACCGGTGCGGCGCAGGGCGGCATGGCCGCGGCCCTGGCCAACGTCGAGGAAGACAACTGGGAGTGGCACACCTTTGACACCGTCAAGGGCGGCGACTACCTCGTCGACCAGGACGCGGCGGAGATCCTCGCCAAAGAGGCCATCGACGCGGTCATCGACCTCGAGAACATGGGCCTGCCGTTCAACCGCACGCCCGAGGGCAAGATCGACCAGCGCCGCTTCGGCGGCCACACCCGCGACCACGGCAAGAGCCCGGTGCGCCGCGCCTGCTACGCCGCCGACCGCACCGGCCACATGATCCTGCAGACGCTGTTCCAGAACTGCGTCAAGCGCGGCATCAACTTCTTCAACGAGTTCTACGTGCTCGACCTGGTCATGACCGAGGTCGACGGGGTGGAGCAGCCCTCCGCCGTCGTCGCCTACGACCTGTCCAGCGGCGAGCTGCACGTGTTCCAGGCGAAGGCGTTCATCTTCGCCACCGGCGGCTTCGGCAAGATCTACAAGACCACCTCGAACGCGCACACGCTCACCGGCGACGGCGTCGGCATCATCTGGCGCAAGGGCCTGCCGCTCGAGGACATGGAGTTCTTCCAGTTCCACCCGACCGGCCTGGCCGGGCTCGGCATTCTCCTCACCGAGGGTGCGCGCGGCGAGGGTGCGATCCTGCGAAACGCCAGCGGTGAACGCTTCATGGAGCGTTACGCGCCGACCATCAAGGACCTCGCTCCGCGCGACATCGTCGCCCGCTGCATGGTCAAGGAGGTCGCGGAGGGCCGCGGCGCCGGCCCGAACAAGGACTACGTCTACCTCGACTGCACCCACCTGGGCGCCGAGGTTCTCGAAACCAAGCTGCCGGACATCACCGAGTTCGCCCGCACCTACCTGGGCGTCGACCCGGTTACAGAGCCGGTGCCGGTCATGCCGACCGCGCACTACGCGATGGGCGGCATCCCCACCAACGTGAACGCCGAGGTGCTGCGCAACAACACGACCGTCGTGCCCGGCCTCTACGCGGCCGGCGAATGCGCCTGCGTGTCCGTGCACGGCTCCAACCGCCTCGGCACCAACTCGCTGCTGGACATCAACGTGTTCGGCAAGCGCGCGGGCAACAACGCCGTCGAATACGTCAAGACGGCCGAGTTCGTGCCGCTGCCGGAGGACCCGGCGCAGGGCGTGCGCGGACTGCTGGAAGGCATCCGCGGCTCGACCGGCACCGAGCGCATCGCTGTCCTGCGTAAGGAACTGCAGGAGATCATGGACGCGAAGGCGCAGGTGTTCCGCACCGACGAGTCGCTCCTCGAGGTCACGAACACGATCCACTCGCTGCGTGAACGCTACAAGAACATCGGCGTGCAGGACAAGGGACGCCGGTTCAACACCGACCTGCTCGAGGCCGTCGAACTCGGCTTCCTGCTCGACCTCGCGGAGGTCGTCGTCTTCTCGGCGCGCAACCGCAAGGAGAGCCGCGGCGGCCACATGCGCGACGACTACCCCGACCGCGACGACGCGACGTACATGAAGCACACGATGGCGTACCTGACCGGAGACCCGCTCTCCGCCGACGCCGCCGACCACATTTCGCTCGACTGGAAGCCCGTCACGATCACGCGCTACCAGCCGATGGAGAGGAAGTACTAACGGTGAGTACCGCTACCGCCACGCCGCCCGTCGTTCCGGAGTCCATCGAGTCGTTCACCGTCACCCTGATCATCCGCCGGTTCAACCCGGAGGTCGACGCCGAGCCGCACTGGCAGGACTTCGACGTCGAAATGTACCCGACGGACCGCATCCTCGACGCCCTGCACAAGATCAAGTGGGAGCAGGACGGGTCGCTGACCTTCCGCCGCTCCTGCGCGCACGGCGTCTGCGGCTCCGACGCGATGCGGATCAACGGACGCAACCGGCTCGCCTGCAAGGTCCTGATCAAGGACCTCGACATCACGAAGCCCATCTACGTGGAGGCCATCAAGGGCCTGCCGCTGGAGAAGGACCTCATCGTCGACATGGAGCCCTTCTTCGAGTCGTTCAAGGCCGTGCAGCCGTTCCTCGTCGCCGGCAACAAGCCCAAGGATGGCAAGGAGCGCATCCAGACCGTCGCCCAGCGTGAACGCTTCGACGACACCACGAAGTGCATCCTCTGCGCCGCGTGCACGGCGAGCTGCCCGGTGTTCTGGACCGATGGCCAGTACTTCGGCCCGGCGGCCATCGTCAACGCGCACCGGTTCATCTTCGACTCGCGCGACGAGAACGCGGCCGTGCGACTCGACATCCTCAACGACAAGGAAGGCGTGTGGCGTTGCCGCACGACCTTCAACTGCACCGAGGCCTGCCCCCGCGGGATCCAGGTCACCCAGGCGATCGCCGAAGTCAAGCAGGCGATGCTGCGCGGCACGGTCTAACCACAATCGAGTTGCACCCAAGGCCCCTGGGATCCATTCCCGGGGGCCTTGTGTCAGTCCAGGTCGTCGTGGCGGTGACGACGAAAGAGCACGAGGAGTAACGTGCCCAGGATGATGAGTCCGGCGCCGAGCGGCAGCAGCCAGGCCACATCGATGCCGGTGTGAGCGACGGTCTCTGATGGAGCCTGTGGTACCGCCTCGGGTTGCGGTACCACCGGCCGGACGGCGGGGGGAACGCCGACCAAGGCTGAGTTCGACCGAGACGGCTCATCGTGCGCGAACACGGCGGGCGAGGGGCCCACCTCGACGGCCACAAGGGTCGCCAGGATCACGAGACCGGCCACCAGCATCGGCCTCGGCGCCCGGAATCCGGGTGCACGAGAACGACGCTGCTCTGGTGACATGATCACGCAATCCACGTTCGGGTGACGTTTCGCCGGCTCGGTTTGGGTCAGCAATCGCATGTTGGCAGAGGTGCAGAGTGCTCGCAAGAGGTGAGAGAGTCTCACTTACCCATTTGCCCCCGAAGTGGGGGTACGGTGCCGGGTGATGTCACCTCGCTAGGCTGGGGCGGTGAAGATCTCCGCCGTCATCCAGCGCGTCACGACCTGGCGGCCTGTGCGCGTGTTCACGCATTTCGGGAACAGCGGCGGCGGCATCCTGGCCGGAGGCATGTCCTACCAGGCCATTTTCGCCATCTTCGCCGCGCTGTGGGTCGGTTTCTCGATCGCCGGGCTGTGGCTCACGTCCGCCCCCGACCTGATCAACGCCCTCTTCGACCTGATCAATCAGTCCATTCCCGGCCTGATCGGCCCTCAGGGCGTGATCGACCCTCGTGACCTCGCCAACGCCGGCGTGTACGGCTGGACCGGAGCGATCGCACTCGTCGGGCTCCTCTGGACGACCCTCGGCTGGCTGTCCGCGACCTCGCAGGCCGTGCGCACCATTTTCCGGATGCCGCGCGACGCGACCTTCTTCGTGCTGGTGAAGCTGCGGGAACTCGGCCTCGGCATCATCTTCGGCCTCGCCCTCCTCGTCTCGGCGCTCATCTCCCTGGCCAGCACGTGGGCGCTTGGCGCCATCTTCGACTGGCTGGGCCTCTCCCAGAATTCCTTCTGGTTCACCGCGGTCGCCCGCGGGATCGGCCTGCTGATCGTGCTCGCGATCGACACGGCGACGCTCGCGGCCCTGTTCCGGGTGCTGTCCCGCATCCGGATCCCGTTCCGCCGGCTGCTGAGTGGCTCGCTGCTCGGAGCGGTCGCGCTCGGGGTGCTCAAGGTACTCGGCGGCGCGCTGCTGGGTGGGGCCGGCCGCAACCCGCTGCTGGCCGCCTTCGCCGTGATCATCGGACTCCTGATCTGGTTCAACCTCGTCAGCACGGTCACGCTGCTCTCGGCGGCCTGGATCGCCGTCGGACTGGAGGACGCGGGCCTCTCCCCCGGAGCGCTGGAGACCGAACGGGCCGCCACGCAGCGGAAGCACACCGACGCCCACCGGGCGCGCGACCTGGAGCGAGCGAAGAAACACGAGGCAGCCGGCTCCCCGGCAGACCCAAACTAGGATTGAGCAATGCCGTTGTCTCCTGCCCCGTCGTCTTCCCCGTCGCCTGACCCGTCGCTCCGCCTCGCCAGCATCAACACGAACGGCGTGCGGGCCGCGTTCCGCAAGGGCATGGGCGAGTGGCTGGCAGGACGTGACGTGGACATCCTCGCCATCCAGGAGGTGCGCGCCTCCACCGAGGACCTCGAGCAGTTGCTCGGCCCGGAGTGGAACATCGTGCACGACGCGGCGACCGCGAAGGGTCGCGCCGGCGTCGCCCTGGCCAGCCGGGCCTCCGCCACGATTCACCGGGTCGAACTGGGCGCAGACGAGTTCGACAGCGCCGGGCGCTGGCTCGAAGCCGACTACGAGGTGAACGGCAAGATCGTCACCGTCGTGAGCACCTACGTTCACTCCGGCGAGGTCGACACCCCCAAGCAGGTCGAGAAGTTCACGTTCCTGGACGCCATGGTCACGCGCCTGCCGGAGCTTGCGGCGCACAGCGAACTGGCCGTCGTGCTCGGCGACCTCAACGTCGGCCACCGCAAGTTCGACATCAAGAACTGGCGCGGCAACGTGAAGCGCGCCGGCTTCCTGCCGGAGGAACGCGCGTACTTCGACCGCATCCTCGGCGCCGAAGACGACCCGGCGTACAACGCCGGTGCCGGCCTCGGCTGGGTCGACGTTGGCCGCAAGTGGGCCGGCGAGGTCGACGGGCCGTACACCTGGTGGTCGTGGCGCGGGCAGGCCTTCGACAATGACACCGGCTGGCGCATCGACTACCAGCTCGCGACGCCGGCGCTGGCGGCATCCGTCACCAACTACGCCGTGGACCGCGCGGCCGCCTACGACCAGCGCTGGTCGGACCACACGCCCGTCGTCGTCGACTACGCCATCTGACCCCGTCGCCCGCGCGGCGGCCACCTCACGAGAGACCTGACCCTATGGACAAGCCCCGCCTTTACTCCGGCATGCAGCCGTCTGCCGAGTCGCTGCAGATCGGCAACTACATCGGTGCCCTGCTGAACTGGAAGTCCTTGCAGCAGACGCACGACGCGTTCTTCTCGATCGTCGACCTGCACGCCATCACGGTGGCGCAGGAGCCTACCGCCCTCCGCGAGAACACGCGGCGCACCGCGGCGCAGTACATCGCCGCCGGCATCGACCCGTCGGCGTCGACCCTGTACGTTCAGTCGCACGTTGCCGCGCACGCGCAGCTGGCGTGGGTGCTGAACACCATCACCGGCTTCGGCGAGGCCAGCCGGATGACCCAGTTCAAGGACAAGTCGGCCCGGCACGGGCAGGATGCGACCACGGTCGGCCTGTTCGCGTACCCGACGCTGATGGCCGCGGACATCCTGCTCTACCAGACCGAGATCGTGCCGGTCGGCGAGGACCAGCGGCAGCACGTCGAGCTGACCCGCGACCTGGCTGCGCGCTTCAATTCCCGATTTGGGGAGACGCTCAGGGTGCCCGAGGTCGCCATCGTCAAGGAAACCGCGAAGATCTACGACCTGCAGAACCCGACGTCGAAGATGTCGAAGTCGGCCGAGTCGCACGCCGGGGTGATCTGGCTGCTCGACGAGCCGTCTGTCACGAAGAAGAAGATCATGCGCGCGGTCACCGACGCGGAGGGCGGTGTGGTCTTCGACCGCGAGAACAAGCCGGGCGTGGCCAACCTGCTCACGATCTACTCGGTGCTCGCCGGTGTCACCATCCAGTCCCTGGAGGACGAGTACGCGGGGCGCGGTTACGGCGACCTGAAGAAGGGTCTCGTCGGCGTCGTCGAAGGCACCTTCGGGCCGATCCGTTCCCGGGTGGTCGAGCTGCTCGCCGACCCGGCCGAACTGGACCGTCTGCTCGCGCACAACGCCGACCGGGCCGCGGCCATCGCCAACGTGACGCTCGCCAGCGCCTACGAGGCCGTCGGCCTGCTGCCGCGCCGCTAGTCGCACCCCATGCCCGTCTCCGCGCTGCTCCTCGCCACCCGGACCCCCGCCGCCTCTCCCCTCCCCGCGAGCGAGCAGTTTCGGCGGTTCCCGCGCGGCCTTGGCGCCGAAACTGCTCACTCGCGGGCTGTGTGCGTGCGGGATGCGGACGCGCGGGGTGTGTGGGCGCGGGATGCGGACGCGCGGGGTGGACGCGTGGCGAACGGATGAGCGGCGCGAACGGACCGTCGCTCGTGCTGTTCGACCTCGATGACACCTTGTTCGCGCACCGGGTCGCGGTCGCCGAGGGCATCCAGCGGCATGTGGGATCGGTGGGCGGCCCGTTCGCCGACACTGACGCCGTCGATGCCGTGACCCTCTGGCACGCGCTCGAGGAGCAGCACTACCATTCGTACCTCGCGGGCGAGCTCGACTTCCAGGGGCAGCGGCGAGCCAGGGCCCGCGACTTCGCTGCTGCGCACGGCGTCGAGCTGACCGACGGCGATGCCTCCGCGTGGTTTGACACGTACTTCCTGCGCTACCGGGAGAGCTGGCGGCTGCACGACGACGCGCTGCCCTGCCTCGACACTCTCGCCGCCGCGTTCCCGGGCATCCGCTTCGGGCTGATCACCAACGGCGAGCTGGCCTTCCAGGGCGAAAAGCTGCGGGCGACGGGCCTCGACGCGCGCATCGAGCACGTGATCGCCTCGGGCGAGCTGGGCTACGCGAAGCCGGACCCGCGCATCTTCGTCCACGCCTGCGAGGTCTTCGGGGTGGCGCCCCAGGCGGCCGTTTACGTCGGCGACCGCCTGCGCACCGACGCGATCGGGGCCGCAGCGGCCGGCCTGACCGGCGTGTGGCTCGACCGGCACGGGGCAGCCGTTGCCGAGGCCGACGCGGCCGAGGCGCGGCGCCTGGGCGTCATCCGCATCACCGGCCTGGCCGCTCTCCCCGCCGCCCTCGCCACCTGACCCCGCCGCCCCCAACGAATTCGACGGAGATTTCCGCCGAATACGCCAAAACCGGACCGAATGTCCCGGTTAAGGGCAAAATCTCCGTCGAATTCGTTGGCGGGCGCGCCTCTCGGACGGGACGTCTGAGCCCTCTTAGCGCACGTCCTCGTCGACCCAGTCGAGGGTCTTCGTGACGGCCTTCTTCCAGTTGCGCAGCAGGCGGGCGCGTTCTGCGGGGTCCATGGACGGCTCCCACCGCCGGTCTTCCTGCCAGTTCGCCCGCAGCTCGTCGAGGCCGCTCCAGAAGCCGACCGCGAGGCCGGCCGCGTAGGCGGCGCCGAGCGCGGTGGTCTCGGCGACGACGGGACGCACCACCGGCACGCCCAGCATGTCGGCCTGGAACTGCATCAGCAGGTTGTTCACCGTGGCTCCGCCGTCGACCTTGAGCTCGGTCAGCGGAACTCCTGAATCCGCGTTGACGGCATCCAGCACCTCTCGGGTCTGGAACGCGATCGACTCGAGCGCGGCCCGGGCAATGTGGCCCTTGTTCACGAAGCGGGTCAGGCCGACCAGCGCGCCGCGCGCATCCGGACGCCAGTAGGGCGCGAACAGGCCGGAGAACGCGGGCACGAAGTAGGCGCCGCCGTTGTCGTCTACCGTTCCGGCCAGCGTCTCGATCTCTTCGGAGCTGCTGATCAGGCCGAGGTTGTCGCGCAGCCACTGCACGAGTGACCCGGTGACGGCAATCGAGCCTTCGAGCGCGTAGTGCGCCTCTCCGTCGCCGAGCTTGTAGCCGACGGTGGTGAGCAGGCCGTTCGTCGAGTGCACAATCTCGGTGCCCGTGTTGAAAATGAGGAAGTTGCCGGTGCCGTACGTGTTCTTCGCCTCCCCCTTGTCGAACGCCGCCTGGCCGAACGTCGCCGCCTGCTGGTCGCCGAGGATGCCGGCGATCGGCACCTCGCGCAGCAGGCTGCGTTTGCCGGCGGTTCCGTAGACCTCAGAGGATGACCGGATCTCCGGCATCATCGACGCCGGAACCCCGAACGCGCCGAGGATGTCCTCGTCCCACTGCAGGGTCTCGAGGTCCATGAACAGGGTCCGGCTGGCGTTGGTGACGTCGGTCGCATGCACGCCGCCGTCGACCCCGCCAGTCAGGTTCCAGAGCACCCACGTGTCGGTCGTGCCGAACAACAGGTCGCCGGCCTCGGCCCGGTCGCGCACGCCGTCGACGTTGTCGAGGATCCAGACGATCTTCGTGCCGGAAAAGTAGGTGGCCAGGGGCAGGCCGACGGTCCGCCTGAACCGTTCGACCCCGCCGGAGGCGGCCAGCCGGTCGACGATCGGCTGGGTGCGGGTGTCCTGCCAGACGATCGCGTTGTAGACGGGGTCGCCGGTGTTCCTGTCCCAGACCACCGCGGTCTCCCGCTGGTTGGTGATGCCGACGGCAGCGATGTCGTGGCGGGTCAGGTTGGCCTTGGAGAGCGCCTGGCCGATCGCCTCGCGGGCGTTGTCCCAGATCTCCTTCGGGTCGTGCTCAACCCAGCCGGCCTGCGGGAGGATCTGCGCGTGTTCCAACTGGCCGGTCGAGACGATCGACCCGGCCTTGTCGAAGATGATCGCCCGGGTGCTCGTCGTGCCCTGGTCGATGGCGAGGACGTAATTACCCATTGTGAACTCCTTTGTCATGGGGGGCGGCGACGAGAACTGCACGCTCGTGCAGACTAGTTGAAAAGCGTCGCGGGCGGTCTCAGCGACGGGTGGTTAAGCGACGGACAGTTACGCGAGGGAGACGTGCCCGCGTGACGTGGCCGCCAGGCTGACGCCGTGCGCGTCGCCGAGCACGTCGATCGCGAGGGCGATCTCGGCCGCGCGGCGCGGCGCATCCCAGTCAGGGCCGTCGGTCAGGAAAGGCGATCACGTCAGCGGCCCGGACGTGTTCACGACGACATCCGCGCGGAAGCTGAACTCGTCGTCACGTCACCCCCAAACAGACGCATAATTCTCAGATCGTGCACCTCAACGGCGCCGCCAACATGCGCAGCACCGGCCTCGCCTACGCAAGCGAAATCCTCGGCCGCTTCGGCGCCGCGCGCGTACAGCAGTTACGGCGGCAGCGGCCCGGATTTCTCCGTGCTGCGCCGCACCCCCCGCCGAATCTGCGTGGTGTCGGGCAGCTCCAAGCTGCCCAGCCTGCGCGGCGCCCTGTCCGCCGGCCTGATCACCGACCTGTTCGTGGACGAGGGAACGGCCCGGGCGCTGATCTCCGCGCCGTGACCACCCCGCCCAGACCGGCCATCCGCTCTGGGCCCGCGTCGACGGAGTTCTGCCTCGGAAGCCGAGGAACGGAGGCTGGGGGCAGGTAGCCGGAACGGGGGAATAACCCGGCGGCGCGCGCGTTGACCTAAACTAGTACCAAGAAACGTGCTCCGGGGTCGGTGAAAATCCGAGCCGGCGGTTAAAGTCCGCGACCCGTGCCGCTCCTCGGAGCGAGACGGTTGAGCTGGTGAAACTCCAGCACCGACGGTTAAAGTCCGGATGGGAGGCGCACGAGTCGATGGACCTTTCGAGGTCGATCGGCGGGTTTCGCGCACGCGCGCACCCTCACCCCCGGAGTTCGTCTGAGAACGAACGAGGACGGGAATGACGGACCAGGCGGCACTCGAACGCAGCATGTGGCGCGCCCTCCAGCTGGCGGCCAACGGACCGGCGACGGGCGTCAACCCGCGCGTCGGCTGCGTCATCCTCAACCCCGCCGGAGAACCCATCGCCGAGGGCTGGCACCGCGGCGCCGGCACGGCGCACGCCGAAGTGGATGCCCTCTCCAAGCTGCCCGACGGCGCCGCCGCAGGCAGCATCGCGGTCGTCACCCTCGAACCGTGCAACCACATCGGCCGCACCGGTCCCTGCTCCCTGGCGCTCATCGACGCCGGCGTCGCCCGCGTCGTCTACGCCGTGGCGGACCCGGGCGAGCACTCCTCCGGCGGCGCCGACCGGCTGCGCACCGCCGGAATCGAGGTCGAGTCCGGCCTGCTCGCCGACGACGTCGCCGCGTTCCTGGCCGACTGGCTGGTCGCGGAGCGCCTCGGCCGCCCATACGTCACCCTCAAGTGGGCGTCCAGCCTGGACGGCCGGGCCGCCGCCAACGACGGCACGAGCCAGTGGATCACCGGGCCGGAGGCCCGCAGCGACGTCCACCGGCGGCGCGCGGCATCCGACGCCATCCTCGTCGGAACGGGCACGGCCCTGGCCGACAACCCCTCGCTCACCGCCCGCGACGCAGACGGTTCCCTGCTGCCCAGCCAGCCCATCCCCGTCGTGATCGGCACCCGGCCGATCCCGGCCGACGCCGCGATTCACGCGCACCCGCACCCGCCGCTCTTCTTCCCCACCGACGACCTCGCCACCGTGCTCAGCGACCTGCACGGCCGGGGCATCCGTCACGCGTTCGTCGAGGGCGGCCCCACCCTCGCGAGCGCGTTCGTGGCCGCCGGGCTCGTCGACGAATACCTCATCTACCTGGCCCCCACCCTGATCGGCGGCGGCCGGCCGGCCCTCGGCGACATCGGCGTGTTCGGCATCGCCGAGCAGCGGCGCCTGGCCATCGACCACATCGACCGACTCGGCGAGGACATCCTCGTCGTCGCACATCCCCGCGAAAGGAACGAAAATGTTCACCGGAATCATTGAGGAGCTCGGCCGGATCGAGCGCATCGATCGAACGACGGATGCCGCCCGCTTCACCGTCCGCGCCCCCCTGGTCGTGGCCGACGCGGGCCACGGCGACTCGATCTCGGTCAGCGGCGTCTGCCTCACGGTGGTCGACCGCACGCCGGACACCTTCACCGCCGACGTGATGGCGCAGACCCTGGCCATGTCGACGCTGGACGCGGCGACCGTCGGCACGCCCGTCAACCTCGAGCGCGCCGCGCTCGTCGGCGGCAGACTCGGCGGGCACATCGTGCAGGGCCACATCGACGGCACGAGCACTGTGCTCAGCGTCACCCCGGGCGAGGCCTGGAGCGTGCTCCGGTTCAGCCTCTCCCCCGAGCTGGCCCCGCTCGTCACGAACAAGGGCTCGATCGCGATCGACGGGGTCTCGCTCACGGTCAGCAACATCAGCCCGGCGAGCGAACCGGAGCAGTGGTTCGAAGTCTCGCTCATCCCGGAAACCCTCACCGCAACCACCCTCGGCCGGAGCACGGTCGGCGATCACGTCAACATCGAAACCGATATCCTCGCCCGTCACGTCGAGCGCATGCTCGCCCTGGCCGACGTGGCAACACAAAGGAGCGCATCATGAGCCTCGCCGACATCCCCTCCGCCCTCGACGCGTTGCGCCTGGGCAAGCCGGTCATCGTCGCCGATGACGAGGGCCGCGAGAACGAAGGCGACGTCATCATCTCGGCGCAGCTGGCCACCCAGGAGTGGATCGCCTGGACGGTGCGCCATTCCTCCGGCTTCATCTGCGCGCCGATGACGAACGACATTGCCGACAAGCTCGACCTGCCCGTCATGGTGCTCAACAATGAGGATGCCCGCGGCACCAACTACACCGTCACCGTCGACGCTGCCGACCGCCTGAGCACCGGGATCAGCGCCGCCGACCGCGCGCACACCCTCCGGGTGCTCGCCGAGCCGACGGCGACGCCGGCGAGCCTGCACCGGCCCGGCCACATCCTGCCGCTGCGGGCGATGGACGGCGGCGTGCGTGAACGCGATGGCCACACCGAGGCCGCCGTCGACCTGATGAAGCTGGCCGGCTTGATCCCGGTCGCCGGCATCGCCGAGATCGTGGCGGAGGACGGCGAGATGATGCGCCTGCCCGGCCTGCTCGAACTGGGCGAGCGTGAGGGCGTGCTCGTGATCACGATCGCCGACCTCATCGGCTACCTGCAGGAATTCCACTGCGACACGCAGTTGCCGACGATCAGCCCCATCCTCGAGTCCCCGCGGGTGGATTTCGAGGTCGAGACGACCGTGCCGACGACGCACGGCGCGTTCAAGGTGCGGGCCTACCGCGACCGCATGACCGGCGCCGATCACGTGGCGATCGTGTCGGGGCGTCCGACCAACGGCGCCATCGTGCGGGTGCACTCCGAGTGCCTCACCGGCGAGGCGTTCGGTTCGCTCAAGTGCGAGTGCGGGCCCCAGCTGGATGCCGCGCTCGACACCATCCAGGAGGAGGGCGGCATCGTCATCTACCTGCGTGGCCAGGAGGGCCGCGGCATCGGCCTGATCAATAAGCTGCGCGCGTACAAGCTGCAGGAGGACGGACTCGACACGCTCGACGCGAACCTCGCGCTGGGCCTGCCCGCCGACGCCCGCGACTACGGCGCGGCCACCGGCATCCTTGACCAGATGGGCATCTCCTCCATCCGGCTGCTGACGAACAACCCCGAAAAGGTGCGCCAGCTCGAGGCGCGCGGCGTCACGGTGATCGAGCGGGTGCCGCTCATCGTGGGCGTCGGCAGCCACAACGAGGGCTACCTGGCCGCCAAGCGCGACAAAATGGGCCACCACATCGCCGAGAAGGACCTCTTGAAAGGAATCGCCCTGTGAGCGGAGCAGGATCCCCCGACCTCGCCGTCGACGGAACCGGCCTCAACGTCGTGATCGTGGCCGGACGCTGGCACGACGTGATCACCGACGGGCTGATCGCCGGCGCGACACGGGTGCTCGAGGCATCCGGCGCCACCTTCTCGCTCGTGCGGGTTCCCGGCAGTTTTGAGCTGGCGGTCGCCTGCAAGGTCGCCCTCGAGAACGGCGCGGATGCGGTGGTCGCGCTGGGCGTGATCATCCGCGGCGGCACCCCGCACTTCGAATACGTGTCGGCGGCGGCGACGGATGGCCTCACCCGCGTCGCCCTCGACACCGGCAAGCCGGTCGGATTCGGCGTGCTCACCCTCGACGACGAGCAGCAGGGCCTCGACCGGGCCGGCCTGCCCGGCTCGAAGGAGGACAAGGGCGAGGAAGCCGCATCGGCCGCGATCGTCACCGCGCGTGTGCTGCGGGACCTCGCCGGCTGACGACCGCGGGTGGACCGACCTGTCGGTGTCGTGACTACCGCACCTCCGGTGACGACGTCAAGCCCCTTGAGGGCGTCACCGGCGCGCTGTGTACTGGGATTCCAACAACGCTTGAGCCATTACCGCGTGGAAGGTCCGCACGGCGCCTGAGCGCCACAGTTATTCACAGCGAGGCAGACCCGTGAACAGCAACGAATTCCTCATCACCCACCTGGGGCCCCGGCATCGAGAAGCATTCATCGCGCTCGTCCCGACCAGGGCCGGACGGCGCCCGATCGCGCAATTCAACGACACGCTGTCCGGGCAGGACGATGGCCTGTGCCTCTGCCTGGTGGCGGAGACGCGGGACGGACGACTCCTCGGGGTCGTGCGGGCTCCCTCCCCCGTGGGGCAGGGCGACCTCGCCGCCGACCTCGTGATCGCGGAATCCGACGCCGTGGCCGGTGCCCTGCTGCGCGAGCTCGGGCTGTCCCTCGCCGAGACCACGCAACCTCGATCGGACGCTGCCTCGCTGAGCGCCACGGCCCGGCGGTAATGCGCGCTCGTTAGGCTGGCAGGATGTTCACCCACCCGCGGGGCGGAGAGCCTCTACCTCGAAGACGCCTGAGGCCCGGAGACGCCTGAGGCGCCGATTCGCGCCTTGCCGCCGGCAAGCGCGCCTGGTACGGCACGTTCCCGCAGGTCGGTGCCCCGCTCGGGTTCATCATCGCCAACGGCCTGTTCCTGCTGATCGCGCTCGCGCTGCCCTCGACCGACCCGACCCGCCCGTCTGACGCCTTCCTCGAGTGGGCCTGGCGCATCCCGTTCCTCTTCTCCGCGGTCATGGTGATCATTGGACTCTGGGTGCGCCTGCGCCTCGTCGAGAGCGAAGCGTTCACGAAGGTCGTCACGGCCAAGAAGGTGCAGAAGCTCCCCCTCGCCACCGTGTTCAGGTCGAACTGGCGCGAATTGAACCTCGGCACGTTCATCATGCTGGCCACCTACGTGCTGTTCTACCTGATGACCACGTTCACGCTCGGCTACGGACGGGCGCCGAAGGATGCCCCGGTGGCGGGAGTCGGGTACAGCTACAACGACTTCCTGCTGATGATGATTGTCGGCGTCGTCTTCTTCGGCGTCTTCACGCTCGCCTCCGGGCCCTGGGCCGACCGGTTCGGCCGCCGCAAGACGCTGATCCTGGTCACCGCCGCCATTATCGTGTTCGGGCTGCTGTTCGTGCCGCTGCTCGGCGCGGGCTTCATCGGCGTGATGGTCTTCCTCATCCTCGGCTTCTCGCTGATGGGCATGACATTCGGGCCGATGGGCGCGCTGCTGCCCGAGCTGTTCCCGACGAACGTGCGCTACACCGGCTCGGCGTTCTCGTACAACGTCAGCTCGATCCTGGGCGCCGCGGTCGCGCCGTTCATCGCCATCTGGCTGTGGTCGGCCGGCGAGGGCAGCCCGTTCTGGGTCGGCGTGTACCTCTCGGTCATGGCCGTGATCACGCTCGTGGCCCTCGTGCTCAGCCGCGAGACGAAGGACATCGACATCGAGCGCTAGTTCGCCCGAACGTCAACGGCGCCCAGGGAACTTTGCCCCGGGCGCCGTTCCTTTTCCGCGCCGCGGCATCCGCCGCCCGCGCCCTGCCCCGGGGACGCGGGGGCTTTCAGGCGGCGGAGTCCTCCCTGATCACGCGGACGGCGCCGGCCGGCACGCGAACAACGGGACTGACCGCGGAGCCCGTCACGAGTTCCTGGCCGGATGCCGGAACCGTGATCTCCTCCTCCCCGTGGTTGATCACAAAGAGATAACTGCGATCCGCGTCCACTCGGCGCACGACTTCGATGCTTCCGTCGCTCTCCGGGCCGAGCGCTGTGACTCGGGCGCCCTGGGCGATGGTGCGCATGAGGTCCCGGTACGACCTGGGTTCCAGCGCGGTGGCGACGTACCAGGCGGTTCCGTCGCCGTGCGTGTTGCGGGTGACGGCGGGAGTTCCCGGCAGCGGGCCGTCGACGTAGCCGGCGATGGCCTCCGCCCCGGCCAGGCGAAGCCGTTCCGTCCACAGGCTCGCGGTGCCGCCCGAGTCGAGGGCGACCTGCCGGCCGGGCAGCAACGGCAAGAATTCCTCGACCCGGATGCCCAGCGTGTCCCGGAATGCGCCGGGGTAGCCGCCGAGGCGAACCCTGTCGTCCTCGTCGACGATGCCGCTGAAGAAGGTGACCAGCGCGTGGCCACCCGCCGCGATGTAGTCGTTGATGTTCGCGGCCTGCGCATCCGACACGAGGTACAGGTTCGGCGCGACGACGAGCCGGTACCCGCCGAGGTCGGCATCCGGGGACACGATGTCGACGGTGACGCCCAGCTCGTGCAGCGCCGTATAGGCGGCGAGCACCTGATCGATGTAGCGAACCGCCTGTGACGGGCGGGACTCGCCGTCGCCGGCCCACCAGGTTTCCCAGCTGAACAGGATCGCGGCATCCGCGACGACCGTGGTGCCCGTGATCTCGGCGAGCCGGTCGAGCGTCGCACCCAGCGAGACGACCTCACGCCAGAGGACGGTGTCTGTGCCGGCGTGCGGCACCAGGGCAGAGTGGAACTTCTCCGAGCCCTGCTGTGACGCGCGCCATTGGAAGAAGCAGATCGCGTCCGCGCCCCGCGCCACATGGGTGAGCGAATTGCGGGTCATTTGCCCCGGCGCCTTGGCCAGGTTGTACGGCTGCCAGTTGACGGCGCCGGTGGACTGCTCCATCAGCAGCCAGGGTTTTCCGCCGGCCAGGCCGCGGGTGAGGTCGGCCGCGAAGGACAGCTCGGTTGTGGGGTCGTCGAGCCGGTGGTCGAGGTAGTGGTCGTTCGCGACGACGTCGACCTCGGGCGCCCAGCTCCAGTAATTGAGGTTGCGGATGTGGCTGGTCACCATGAAATTGGTGGTCACGGCCACGGTGCTGTGCCGGCGTAGCACGGCCAGTTCGCTCTTGTAGTAGTCGAGCAGCTCGTCTGAGCTGAACCGGTGGAAGTCGACGACCTGACCGGGGTTGCGGCTGGACAGGGTGACTTTCGGGGTCGAGATTTCGGCCCAGGCGCCGTAGCGCTGGCTCCAGAACGAGGTCCCCCACGCGGCGTTCAGCGCGTCGATCGTGCCGTAGCGGTCCTGAAGCCAGCGCCGGAACGCGGCCGCCGTGTCCTCGTCGTAGCAGAGGGCGTTATGGCAGCCGAGCTCGTTGGAGACGTGCCAGAGCGCGATGGCGGGATGGTTTCCGTAGCGCTCCGCGACCTTCTCGACGAGCGCGAGGGCGTGCTCGCGGAACACCGGCGAGCTCGGGCACCAGGCCTGGCGCCCTCCGGGGTAGCGGGTGGTGCCGTCCTCGGCGACCGGCAGGATCTCGGGGTGCAGGGTGCTGAGCCAGGGCGGCGGGGAGGAAGTTCCGGTGCCGAGGTTGACCCGGATGCCGTTGGCGTGGAGCAGTTCGATCACCGTGTCGAGCGCGGTGAAGTCGTACTCCCCCGGACGCGGCTCGAGCTGCGACCAGCCGAAGATGTTGATCGCGACGAGGTCGACGCCCGCCTGGCGCATCAGGGCGACATCCTCTGTCCAGACCTCCGGGCTCCACTGCTCCGGGTTGTAGTCGCACCCGTAGGCGAAGCCGTCGTGGACGAACGCCGGTGCCGCCGAGCTGGGAGCTGCTGGTTGCGCATTCATGTGTTTCCTATCGATTCAGGGGATGGCGGTTAGCGAGATCAGGATCGCGTGCTCCGGGTTGAGCAGGGGCATCGGAAGCCCGACCTCGGCCAGGGTGCGACCGCTGGCGATGGTTTCTTCGTTCATCCACGCCGGAGCGACACGCTGCGTGACGTGGGCGGCCGCGAGCGGCAGGCCGAGTTCCAGCCGATACAGGCGATCGGGGCCAAGCCCGTCGAAGCGCAGCCGAGGGGGTACCTCGAAGCGTGACGCGGCCAGCGTCGCCCAGACGAACAGGGCCTCCGAACCGTCGCGCGCGACGACACCGTACGCGGTGGCCGACGGGTCGGGGTAGTCGAGCCGGAACATCCGCCCGGAGTGGATGAGCCCGCGCCGGTCCTTGTAGAACGCGATGTAACGGCGCAGCTCGTCTCGCTCGTCGCCGCTCACCGATCGAATGTCCCACTCCAGGCCGAAATGACCGAACATCGCGGTGATGGCTCGGAATGCGAGGTCGTGCGCACGCCCGGTGGTGTGCGAAACCGGCGGTCCGACGTGGCAGCCGACGAGTTCGGGCGGGATGACCAGCTGGGTCCAGCGCTGAATGGTCTGGCGTTCGAGCGCATCATTGGTATCGGATGCCCAGACCCGGTCGGTGCGGGCGAGGATGCCCAGATCGACGCGTGCGCCCCCCGAGGAACAGCTCTCGATCTCGACGGACGGGTGGGCCGAGCGCACGGCGTCGAGCAGCCGGTACACGGCCTGGGTTTGCTCGTGCGTTGAGGCTCGCCCGCCATGTCCGAGCTCGAGCTGGTCCCGGTTCTGGTCCCATTTGAGGCAGTCGATCCGATTCTCGGTGAGCAGCGCGTCGAGGCGCTGGTACACGTACTGCCAGGCCTCCGGGTTGACCAGGTCGAGTACCTGCTGGTTGCGCCATTCGAGCGACGTTCGTCCGCTCGGGCCGGAGATCCAGTCCGGGTGTTCCCTGGCGACGATGGAGTTCTGGTTGATCATTTCCGGTTCGACCCAGAGCCCGAACTCCATCTCGTGCGCGCGCACCACCTCGATCAGCGGGCTGAGGCCGTTCGGCCAGACGACCGGATCGACGTACCAGTCTCCGAGGCCGGCGCTGTCATCGCGGCGTCCGAGGAACCAGCCGTCGTCGAGCACGAAGCGCTCGACGCCGAGCTCTGCGGCGGAGTCCGCGAGGGCCGTCAACGTGTCCAGATCATGGGTGAAGTACACGGCCTCCCATGTGTTCAGGATCACCGGGCGCGGCGTGGATGGATGACCGGTCCTGCGTCGCATCCAGTCGTGGAATCGATCGCTCACACCGTCCAGTCCGGCCGCGGAATAGGCGGCGTACGTGGGGGGAGAGTCGTAGCTCTCCCCCGGCTGGAGGACCACCTCGCCGGAGTCGAGCAGTTCACCGACTCCGACCACGGCTTCCCCACTGGGCAGGCGTTCGATGTAGCTCTCGTGGTTGCCGCTCCAGCCCAGATGCGCGGCCCACACCTCGCCCGATCGGGAGGTGAAGCCACCGCTACCGGCGGCCACGACGAGTGTGGAATCGTGGCCGGTTCGCCCGTGACGCGCCGACCGCAACCAGGTTCCCTGATCGATGGTGCGACGCTGGGGGTGCTTCTCACCGCTCCAGCGCCCTGTGAGGTCGAGGGCCTCCGTGGCCTGATTCGGTACGGGCAACACGATCGACAGGGCGTCGACGGCGTACGGGTGCGCGCCGAGGTTGGTGACGCGTTCCTGCACGATCAGCAGCCCGCTCTCGTCGAGTTCGAGCGTCACGTCGACAGCCAGCGCGGCATCCCGGTCCTCGAGTCGCATCGTGCAACGGTGGGCGGTGGCATCCAGGCCGCGGAGTGTGAACAGCGCGGAGTACGCCCGCCCGTCACGGCTGCCGCGCAGGCCGGGCCGCCCGCGCCATCCCCGGGCCGCCTGGGGCACAACGCCAACGGACAGCGGGATGTCGAACATCGAATAGGGAATCGGCGCCCCGAACATCGACGCAGACGGCGCCGTCGGGCCAAGATCGGCACCCCAATGAACAATGCGGGGGTCGTCGTTGGAGACGTCGATGAGAAGACTGGTTCCTGCCGCCCGCAGGTAGATCTGACTGTGCACGAGCTAGTCCTTGTCCCGCAGTGCGGCCACTCGAAGTTCAGCCACCTGGTCACGGAGGAGGTCCCGGGCGCTTTGTGTGAGTCCGTCGTCGGTGATCAGGACCGACGCGGCGTTTAACGGCGCAATTGCGCTCATTCCCACGGTCCCCCATTTGGTGTGGTCGGCGAGGACCACGACGCGACCCGCGGCCTCCAGGAAGGCACGGTTCGTCTCGGCCTCGTGGATATTCGGAGTGGTGAAACCGGCGTGCTCATCCATCCCGTGCACTCCCAGGAACAGCGTGTCCAAATGGAATTGACGGATGGCGGAGATCGCGGTCGGTCCGACGAGCGCATCGGACGGTGTGCGCTCTCCGCCCGTCAGGATCACGTGCGTTGTGCTCCCGATGCCGGTGCCGGACGGGTAGAAGACGCTTGCTATCTGCACCGAGTTCGTCACGACGGTGATGCCGGGCATTGTGGACAGCAGTTTGGCCAGCCGCAGGGTGGTGGTGCCTGCGCTCAGCGCGATCGCGGCACCGGGTCGGACGAGTGAGAGTGCCTCACGCGCGATGGCCTCCTTCTCCGCCTCCTGC
>DAIMHX010000006.1:0-17863 GCA_036723055.1 Microbacteriaceae bacterium | reverse complement strand
GGGTCGGACGAGTGAGAGTGCCTCACGCGCGATGGCCTCCTTCTCCGCCTCCTGCCGTTCGAATCCCGGTTCGTCGGCGCTCAGCGCGGCGGGCATCTTCGCGCCGCCATAGACGCGTTCCAGCAGGCCCTCATACACCAGGCTGTCGATGTCGCGCCGGATCGTTATCTCCGAGACATCCAACATCGGCGCCACCGCAGCGACCCTGATCGTTCCTTTGTCCCTGACGAGCGCAAGGATCGCCGCGTGCCGTGCGGCCGCAAGCATCATGGCGCGGGAATCATGAGCGTCACTGGCATTGACTGGCTCACCCCTTGCTCGCGCCGAGTGTGAGCCCCGCAACGAACTGCCGTTGAAGAAGGAAGTAGATGATCAGCATCGGTATGATGGTGATCGCGGCGCCGGCGGCCAGGAGGTTGTAGTTCGACAGAAACTGTCCCTGCAGGTTGTTGATCGCCGTAGTGACCGGCAGCCGGTTGCCGCTCTGAATGAACAGCAGCGGCCAGAAGAAGTCGTTGTAAATGAAGATGGTTTCGAGCGTGCCGAGCGCGGCCAGGGCCGGTCGCGACAACGGGATCACGATGCTCCAGTATTGACGCCACACGCCGGCCCCGTCGATGAAGGCCGCCTCGGTGAGTTCCTGAGGGAGAGCCTTCATGTAGTTCGACAGCACAAACGTGCAGAATCCGATCTGGAACGCGGTGTCGACCGCGATCACGCTGACGTAGGTGTTCAGGAGGTTGCCGGAATCGCTCAACGCGTAGGGAAGCGTGAACTGTTTGAACATCTGGAACAGCGGCGCGGCGAGCACCTGCGGCGGCAGGAGGTTGCCGGCCGTGAACATGATCAGCAGGGTGACATTGAACTTCCAGCTGAACCGGCTCACCGCAAACGCCATGAGCGAGGAGAAGAGCAACGTCAGCATCACTGCCGGCACGGTGATGATGACGGAGTTCAGGAAGTACGTGGCGAAGCCACCCTGGTTCCAGGCCGTGACGAAGTTGTCGAAGTTGAACGACCCACCCAGGCTGAAATAGCCGAACTTGTCGGTGTCGGCCTTCGGCCGGAGGGCCGTGAACATCGTCCAGACCAGCGGGACCAGCCAGATCACCGCCATGAGTGACAAGACGATGTGCGTGCGATAGTGGCGCTTGCGTCCGGGCCGCCTGCCGGCTTCGCGCTTCGGAGCAGCGCTCTGTTGTGAATCGAGCGTGGTAGTCACGACTCCGTGTCCTTTCCGAACGTGCGCGTGAGGTAGAACGTGATCGGCACCAGCGAGACAACGAGGAGCACGACGGCCAGCGCCGAGCCCACACCGATGACCTGGCCTTCGCCGACGAGGTTCTGGATCACAAGGGCGCTGATGAGTTCGAGGCCGTTGGTGCCTCTGTTGATCACGTACACGATGTCGAACGCACGGAGCGATTCGATGATCGTGATGACGACAATCACGATGTTGACCGGGCGCATGGCCGGGAACACCACCCGGAAGAAGGTCTGGCTTGCGTTGGCGCCGTCGATGGCGGCTGCCTCGCGGAGTGTGGGGTCAACCCCCTTCAAGCCCGCCAGGTAGAGGATCATGACGTAGCCGGCGTGTCGCCAGGTGGCGGCGATCAGGGCCGCCCAGATGTTGATGCTCGAGTCGCCGAACCAGTCCACCGCCTGCGGGCTGCCGGCTGTTCCGAGCACGTTGTTGAGGAGGCCGTTGTCCCGGGAGTAGAAAAGCTGCCAGATGATGGCGACGAGCGCCAGCGACAGCATGACGGGCAGGAAGAAGACGCTCTGGTAGATGCGGCCGCCGCGGATCTCCTGGTCGAGGAGGATGGCGAGCATCAGCCCGATCGGCGTGGCGATGAGGGCGAGGAACACCAGCCACAGCACGTTGTGGCCGACCGCGGGCCAGAAGGGCGGGTACTCCTTGAAGACGTAGAGGTAGTTGTCCAGCCCGGCCGGCCGAATGTCCGAGAGGGACAGGCCGTTCCAGTTCACGAGCGATAGTCCGACCGAGAGGAGAGTCGGGATCCACACCAGCACGAGCTGGATGAGGGTGGGGATACCCACCATGATCGACAGGACGATGATGTCTTTTCTGGACAGCCGGCGCAACCGGCGACGGAGCCGCCCCCGGCGGGCCGGGGGCACGTGGCCCCCGGCCCGCGGCGCCGCTGGAGCCGTCGAGGTGTCCATCGGCGATGACGTGCTCATTGCGATGCGTAGAGTGTCTTGGCCTGCGCTTCCAGGTTGGCCGTATCGATGGTGCCGCTCTTGATGAACGACTGCAGGGCGGGGATCATGACGTTGTTGGCCATCGCCGGAAGCGCGTCACGGTCGAGGAACTGACTGATCGACTTCGCGTTGCCGATGACATCGGCGAACTTCTTGTTCAGCACGCTGTAGCCCGACGTGTCCGCGTCCTTGACGGTCATCAGGTTCGACGAGTCGACCTTGAAGTACGCCTCCTGGCCCTTCGCCGTTCCCAGGAACGCGAGCATGTCGCGGGCGGTCTTGTTCTCGCCGCCGCGTTTGGACAGCATCAGTCCGTCGATCGGAGCCTCGACCGCGTCCTGTCCTTCGACCGCGATCTCGGGGAACGGGAAGAAGTCCATGTCTGCCGCGACGGTCGGGTCCGTGAACTGCTGCATCACGAACGAGCCGAGGAGGAACATCCCCGACTTGCCCTTCCCGAGGTTCTGGGCTCCCTCCTGCCAGGTCAGCCCCAGGGCCGCCGGATTGTAGTAGGGCAGCAGTGCCTTCCAGGTGTCGAAGACGTTCTTGACCTTCGCCTGGTCCCATGACTCGTTGTGGGCGCAGAGGTCGACGTGGAACTGGTATCCGTTCACACGCATGTTGATGTAGTCGAAGGTGCCCATGGCGGGCCAGCCGTCTTTGTCCGTGAACTCGATCGGAATGAGACCGTCGGCCTTCATCTTCTTGCACAGGGCGGTGAGGTCGTCGAAGGTTGTCGGAACCGTGTAACCCTTCTTCTCCCAGACACTCTTCCGGTAGAAGAAACCCCAGGGGTAGTTGTAGTTCGGGACGAAGTACTTCTTGCCGTCCTTCGCAGTGGATGCCTTCGCGAGCCCGTCTGAGAAGTTGTCGCCGATCTTGTCCCACACGTCGTCGATGGGGGCAACGAGGTTCTTGCCTGCGTAGTACTGCATCCGGTAGCCGGCGAACCAGGTGAACGCCTCATCCGGGCTTCCCTGGAGGTAGGTGTTGATCTTGTTCTGGAAATCGTTGTGCGCGACGGTGTTGGTCGTCACCTTGGCGCCGGATTCCTTCTCGAACGCCGTCGTGAAGGCGGCGTACGCGCGCTTGGGCACGTCATCCGATGCGTACGATCCGAAACTGACCGTGCCGGTCCCGGTGGAACCTCCGCCGCCGCCGGGTGTCGCTGTCCCCGTACACGAGGCAAGTGCCGGAACGGCCATGAGCCCCAGTGCGCCGAGGCCGATTCCCTTCAGGATGTTGCGGCGCCCGACCTGCAGCTGTCGAAGCGCGTCTCCACTGTCATGCATGCTTAACTCCTTTGTTTTGCAGCCATGTGTAGGTCGACGATACTGCCTGGACCAGCGACCATCTAGTGACACATCCAAGCATCTGCATCGTTCACAGTCAATCAAAGTCGAACATCAATTCGCACACACTTGCAAGGAGGCGAGGGATCGTGGTTGCCGGCATCCAGCGAACGCTCGGAAGGGGCTCAGTCGAGGAAGAGGGCGCGCAGGCGCCGCGTCGTGAAGACGAGTCCGATCAGGATCATCACGACGTAGTAGAGCACGTGCCAGAGCATCCCAGGCCCCACGATGCCGGTGGTCAGCCCGCGCACCAGCTCAACCCCGTGCCAGAGCGGCAGCGCCTGGATCACGTACTGGATGCCCTGCGGGTACACACTCAGCGGGTAGAACGTTGCCGAGAACAGGAACATCGGCAGCATGACGAAGTTGATCCAGTCCATCTGCTGGAACGTCTTCATGTAACTCGTCACCGCCATACCGATGGATGCGAACCCGAACGCAATGAGCATCACGGCGGGCAGCGCGAGCAGCGCCCACCAGGACAGGTTCAGCCCGAGCACCTGCATGACCACCATGAAGCCGGTCGCGTACAGCGCCCCACGCAGCAGCGCCAGCGAGATCTCGCCGAGCGCGACATCCAGCGGGCCGAGCGAGGTCGAGAGCATTCCCTCGTACAGTTTCGCGAACTGCATCTTGAAGAACACGTTCCAGGTGGAGTCGTAAATCGCGCCGTTCATCGCGGCGACGGCGAGCAGCGCCGGCGCGATGAACGCCGCGTAGGCCACCTTCTCCCCCGACGCCGTCGTGATCGTTCCGATCAGCGCGCCGAGGCCGAGGCCCATCGAGAGCAGGTAGAAGATCGGCTCGAAGAAACCGCTCAGCACGACCATCCAGTTGGTGCTCTTCGTCGCGCGCTAGCCGCGCTGCATGACGCTGCGCGCGTTGCCGGCGTACAGAGATCGCAGCGGGCGGCCTTCGGCAACGGATGCCGCGAGCGAGGAGTCGAGGTCGGTCACTTGTTCAGCCTCCTCGCCGCCACGCGCCGGGCCCAGGTCCAGCCGAGCGCGAGCAGCCCGGCCAGGTACAGCACATGCACGACGCTCAGCCAGAGCGGCTCGCTCGCCCCGTAGGCGAAGACGCGGGACAACTGGGTGCCGTGCCAGAGCGGCGAGATCCAGCCGATCCACTGCAGGTACGGCGGCAGAACGCTGAGCGGGAAGAACGTGCCGGAGAAGAGGGTCATCGGCAGGATGACGAAGCGCATGACCATCGCGAGCTGGCCGGTGTCTTCCGTGAGGGTCGCGGTGTAGCCCATCAGCAGGGCGCCGAAGCCAAGCCCCGTGAGCAGGGCCGCGAAGACCGCGAGGAAGCCCATCGGCGACGGGACCGCGCCGAAGAGGAGCATGAAGACGTAGTAGAGGCCGCAGGTGACGAGCATCCGCGCCGCGACCGAGATGACGATCCCGTTAATGATCTGCCCCGGCTGGATCGGTGCGGCGTTCATCCCGAAGAAGACCGGGTTCCATTTGAAGCCGAGCATGATCGGGTAGGTGAACTCCTCGGAGGCGACCGTGATGGCGGCGCTGGCGAGCAGGGCGGGCGCCAGGAAGGCGAGGTAGCTGACCCCGTCGACCGCGTTCCGGCCAAGGTTGCCGTCGACAAGCGTGGCGAGGCCGACGCCCATCGCGTAAAGGTAGATCAGCGGGTTGCCGATCGCGGTGACGACGACGGTCTGCGCGTAGGAGCGCATCACCCGGAAGCGGTGTTCGGCGACGTACCAGGAGCCCCAGCGGCGCGCCCGCGCCATCGCCGGAACGGCCGCGCCGATTGGGCCGGGCGCGCGGCCCGCGCGGCCGGCCCCGGCCGCACTGTCGACGGTGCTCATTCGATCAGGCTCCGCCCGGTCAGCCGGAGGAACACGTCCTCCAGGCTGGAGCGCCGCACCAGGCTGGTGATCGGGTGCAGCCCGGCCTGCGTGATTCGCACCAGTTCGGCCTCGCCGTTGTCGCTGTAGACGAGGATGCGGTCGGGCAGCACCTCGACGCGCTCACCGAAGCCGCCGATCTGCTCGGCGACCTGCGCGTTCCGGTCGGAACCGAACCGCACCTCGAGCACCTCGCGCGGCGAATACCGGCGGATCAGCTCGGCCGGGGATCCCTCCGCCATGATGGCGCCCTTGTCGACGACGACCAGCCGGTCGCAGAGCTGCTCGGCCTCGTCCATGTAGTGCGTGGTGAGCAGCAGGGTCGTGCCCTGTTCCTTGAGCCGGAACAGCCGGTCCCAGAGGATGTGCCTGGCCTGCGGGTCGAGTCCGGTGGTCGGTTCGTCGAGCAGCAGGATGCGCGGGTCGTTGATCAGCGCGCGCGCGATAGTGAGGCGCCGCTTCATTCCGCCGGAGAGGGAATCCACCTTGGACTTCGCCTTGTCCTCGAGCTGGGCGAAGGCCAGCAACTCGTCGGCGCGCTTGGCGACCTGCCGGCGCGGCAGGCCGAAGTAGCGGCCGTAGACGAGCAGGTTCTCGCGCACCCGCAGCTCGGTGTCGAGGTTGTCGGACTGCGGCACGACGCCGAGCCGCGACCGGATCTCCGGCCCGTACTCGTCGGGATCGAGGCCGAGGATGCGCAGGTTTCCCCCGGTGCGGGTCGAGACCGCCCCGACCATGCGCATGGTCGTGGACTTGCCGGCCCCGTTGGGACCGAGCAGACCGAAGGATTCGCCGGCCGCGACCTCGAATGAGATGTCGTCGACGGCGGCGAAATCTTTGTACTTTTTGACGAGGTTCTGGGCAACGATGACAGGCTCTGGCACAGTTCCCCACTGTAGACCGAACGGAGGACATCCCCCCGGGAAGTAAACTCGGTTGGTGAGCACGACAACCAGCAGCGAAACCGCCCCCGTCTCCCCGCCCGTGTCAGAGCGACCCACGATGAGGTCGCGGTTCGGGCGCCGTGGCGGCACCGCGGAGGGCCCGCGCGCGACATTCAGCCAGCTCCTCCCCTACCTGTTCGAACACAAGAAGGTGCTCGGCTTCGTCATCGTGCTGAGCGTGCTCGGCGCCGCGGCGAGCCTCGCCCAGCCGCTCCTGGTCAGCCAGGTGATCACCGTCGTGCAGAAGGGCAACCCGCTCGGCGGGCTCGTCTGGGGCCTCATCGCCCTGGTCGTGGTGTCCGGCCTGATCAACGGCTACCAGCACTACCTGCTCCAACGCACCGGCGAGGGCGTCGTACTCTCCAGCCGCCGCAAACTGATCGGAAGGATGCTGCGCCTGCCGATCAGCGAATTCGACACCCGTCGCACCGGAGACCTCGTTTCCCGGGTCGGCTCGGACACCACGCTGCTGCGGGCCGTGCTCACCCAGGGCCTCGTCGAGGCGATCGGTGGGTCGCTCACCTTCGTCGGCGCGCTCATCGCCATGCTCGTCATCGACCCGGTGCTGCTCGGGCTGACCGTGCTCGTCATCACCGCGTCGGTGGTCACGGTGACAGTGTTGTCGCAGCGCATCCGCACCGCCAGCCGCGCCGCGCAGGCCAAGGTCGGCGACCTGGCCGCGAGCGTCGAGCGCGCGATCAGCGCGGTGCGCACCGTGCGCGCCTCCAACGCGACCGATCGGGAAATCGCCGTCGTCGAGGAAGACGCGAAGGGCGCCTGGCTGATGGGCATCAAGGTCGCCAAGATCTCCGCCCTCGTCGTGCCCATCGCGGGCATCGCCATGCAGGTGTCGTTCCTTGTTGTGCTCGGCGTGGGCGGGTTCCGCGTGGCCAGCGGAGCGATCACGGTGGCGCACCTGGTCTCGTTCATCCTCTTCCTGTTCATGATGATCATGCCGCTCGGCCAGGCCTTCGGCGCGATCACCTCGGTGAACTCGGCGCTCGGCGCGCTCGGCCGCATCCAGGAGATCATCGACCTGCCCGCCGAGGACCAGTTCGACCGCGACATCGCCCCGCTGGCCATCACGGTCGGCGCCGCGAACATTACAATGCAGCCGGATGCCCCGGCCATCGCCTTCGAGGACGTGCACTTCGGCTACGCGGCCGCGCCGCAGCCGGCGCCGACCGACGAAGCAGCCGCCGAACTGGCGGCCGCAGAGGCCGCGATGGCCGAGGCCGCCGTCGCCGTGCCCCCGGTGATCGAGACCGTCATTGCCATGCCCGCCGTGTTCGACGAGGTCTTCGCCGAACCCGATCTGGCCGAGGCCGCCGCTGAGGCTGCCGCTGAGGCTGCGCAGACCGCAGGGCTGCCCCGCGAGGCGACAGCGAGCGGGCCCCGCCCAGTGCTCCGCGGCGTGTCGTTCACCGCGCCGCGCGGGCTGCGCACGGCCCTGGTCGGGCCCTCCGGCGCCGGTAAGAGTACGATTCTCGCCCTGATCGAACGGTTCTACGACCCCCAGGCCGGCCTGGTGCGAATGGGTGGGCTGGACATCCGCACCCTCGACCGCACCGCCCTGCGCTCGCAGATCGGCTACGTCGAGCAGGACGCGCCCGTGCTGGCCGGATCGCTGCGCGACAACCTCACCCTGGCCACGCCCGACGCGACCGACGAGGAGTGCATCGCCGTGCTGCACGCCGTGAACCTCGGCGAGGTGCTCGACCGAGACCCGGCCGGGCTCGGCGCGGCCGTCGGCGAATCCGGCGTCATGCTCTCCGGCGGCGAACGCCAGCGCCTCGCGATCGCCCGGGCGCTGCTCGCGGCCCCGCCGATCCTGCTGCTGGACGAGTCCACCTCGAGCCTCGACGGCGTCAACGAGCAGAAGATGCGCGAGGCGATCGACGCCGTGGCGGTGAATCGCACGCTGATCGTGATCGCGCACCGCCTGTCGACGGTGGTCGATTCAGACCAGATCGTGGTTCTCGACCACGGCCGCGTCGTCGGCACCGGCACCCACTCGGAGCTCGTCGCCTCCACCCCGCTCTACCGCGAGCTCGCCAAGCACCAGCTCCTCGTCTAACTCCCTCTCGCCCCGCCCGCGCCCCGCCCGCGCCCCGCCCGCGCCTCCCCGCGAGCTCACCGAATTCGACGGAGATTTTGGCCCGGAACCCCGTTTCGGAGCCCAAACGGGCCGAATTCCGCAAAATCTCCGTCGAATTCGGAAGGGCGCGCGCTCCGGGCAGGCCGGAAGCGCGGCGGAGCGAGGGAGGGGCTAGGGGCGGGCGAAGCGGAGGGTGACCAGCTGGAACGGGCGCAGCTCGAGCGTGAACGCTGCTTCGTCCGACGCGTCGGGCGAGAGTGTGGCGCGGGGCTCGGCCAGCCGACGTTCGAGCAGGTCGGTTTCGGCCACATCCGTCGCGTCGAAATGACGGATGACCCGCGCCCTGGCCCGTGCGCCGTGCGCCTCGTAGAGCCGCACGATCACATCCCCGCTGCGGTCTTCCGCGAGCTTGACGGCCTCGATCACGACGGCCGGGTTGTCGACCGTGAACAACGGGTCGAGGTGGTCGCGCCCGACGCCGGCGACCGTGCGCAGCGGCAGGTTCAGCCGGTACCCCTCTGCAACTGCGTCGGCGATGCCGGCGCCCACCCGCAGCGACACGTGCAGCTCGTGCGAGCCCTGGTCGGACTCGGGGTCAGGATAGAGCGGCGCGCGCAGCAGCGACAGGCGCACGGTCGTGGCCGTGCGGCCGGCCGCATCCGTCGACCGGCTAATGGAGTGCCCGTAGGTGGAATCGTTCGCCACCGCCACGCCGTAGCCGGGCTCGCCGACGTGCACCCAGCGGTGCGCGACGGTTTCGAAGCGGGCGGCGTCCCAGGAGGTGTTCGCGTGCGTGGGCCGGTAGACGTGCCCGAACTGGATCTCGGATGCGGCCCGGTCGGCGTGCAGGTCGAGCGGAAAGGCGAGCTTGAGCAGCTTCTGCCGCTCGTGCCAGTCGATGTCGAAGGAGAGGTCGACCGACGGCGACCCGGCGGCCAGGGTGATCTCCTCGACCACGCGGGAGGCACCAAACGACCGGGTGACCCGCACCCCGACCAGGGCCGGGGTGTCGACGAAGACCTCGACGGACTCCGCCTCCGTCAGCTCGGCGACGTTGCGGGTGTAGTGCTCGTCGATGTCCCAGGCGTCCCACTGGGTGGGCGTGTCCCGGTGGAGCTGGAGCAGGTTGCCGCGCCGGTTCACGGGGACCAGCTCCCGGTCGGCTGCGAGGTCGCGCACCGAAGGAAACAGCCCGTCGGAGTCGATGGTGACGGCGACGAGCGCATTCCGCAGCACGATGCCGTGCGGCCCGCGTTCGATCGACGCTCCCGACGCCGCCGACCTGGCGCGCCTCCCGGAGGCGGAAACCGAGACGAGCCCGGCGCCGTCGCCAGGCCCGCCGACTCCGCCGAGCGCTGGGACCCCGCCCAGCGCATACGGCCCGGCGTTCAGCGAGAGCGACTTCTCCCCCGGGCCGGCGAGCTCCGTCACCGACGCCTCGATCAGCGCGCCCAGGGTGCGGGCGACCTCCGCGTAGTTGCGTTCGGCCTCGCGGTGCACCCAGGCGATCGACGAGCCGGGCAGGATGTCGTGGAACTGCTGGAGCAGCACCAGGCGCCAGGTTTCCTCGAGCGTGTCGTAGGGGTACTCGGCGCCAGCTCGCACGGCGGCGACGGTCGCCCACAGCTCCGCCTCCCGCAGCAGGTGCTCGCTGCGGCGGTTGCCGCGCTTGGTGCGGGCCTGGGATGTGTAGGTGCCGCGGTGGAATTCGAGGTAGAGCTCCCCCGACCAGACGGGCGGCTCTGGATACTCGGCCTCCGCGGCCTCGAAGAAGCGGCGCGGGGTGGACAGCTCGACCCGGGGAGACCCCTCGAGTGACCGGGTGCGATGGGCGGCGGCGATCATTTCCCCCGTTGGACCGCCGCCACCATCCCCCCACCCAAATGGCACAAGCGACGTGTTAGCCGACCCCTTTTCGGCATACTGACGTTCCGCTAGTGCCAGCTCCTCCCCGGACAACTCCGCGTTGTAGGTGTCGACCGGGGGGAAGTGTGTGAAGATCCGGGTGCCGTCGATGCCTTCCCAGCGGAAGGTGTGGTGCGGCATCCGGTTCGTCTCGTTCCAGGAGATTTTCTGGGTCAGGAACCATCGGGATCCGGCGGCCGCCACGATCTGCGGGAGCGCGGCCGAATAACCGAAGGAGTCGGGCAGCCAGACCTCGAGGGGTTCGACGCCGAACTCCTCCATGAAGAACCGTTTGCCGGCCACGAACTGGCGGGCCAGCGCCTCGCCGCCGGGCATGTTGGTGTCTGACTCCACCCACATGCCGCCCACCGGCACGAAGCTGCCGGCGGCGATCGCCGCCTTGACGCGCTCGAACAGCTCCGGGTAGGTCTGCTTGAGCCAGGCGTACTGCTGGGCCGATGACGCCGCGAAAGCGAAGTCCTCGTCCTGTTCGATCAGGTGCAGCACGTTCGAGAAGGTGCGCGCCACCTTGCGCACGGTCTCCCGCACCGGCCACAGCCAGGCGCTGTCGATGTGTGCGTGGCCGACCGCGTGCAGGCGGTGGGAGCTCGCGTTCGCCGGGCTGGCGAGTACCCGGGCCAGGGCCTCACGGCCGGCGGATGCCGTGCCGGCCACGTCGTGCGGGTCCATGGTGTCGATGCAGCGCTCGAGCGCGCGCAGGATTTCTGCCCGCCGGGGCTGAGACGCCGGCAGTTCGCGGAGCAGCCCTTCGAGGGTCCAGAAATCCTGCACGAGCTCCCAGACGGTCTGGTCGCGCAAGGCCAGGTCAACCCGGCGCAGAGGGTAGATCGGGTCGGTTCCCGCGGTGGCCAGGTCACCCTGGACGGTCGGCACGAACGTCCAGTTCGCCGTGACATCCGGGTTCGATGCCGCTTCGATGTAAAAGTCGACGGGCTGCCCCGGGCCGGCGGCGACCGGCACGGCCTGGTTGCGAGGTTCGATCGCCTTGAGGATGACGCCGTCCGGCGACCAGGCGAGGCCTTCGGCCTGGAACCCGGGGGCGGTGGAGCTGAAGCCGAGGTCGACGACCGCCTCCGGACGCAGCAGCTCGCCGGCCGGCCACTCCTCCGGGACGACGCCGGTGACGTGCAGCCAGGTCGTGCCCCACGGCCGACCCCACGCGCTGCCGGTGCCAAACGGCTCGAAGTTCTGCCGGGCCGCCTCGGCAAACGGCACCGGTTCACCCGGCGCCTCCCAGACCTCGATCGACAGCGGAACGGACTCCCGGTAGATCGCCGGGCGCAGCCGTTCCTTCACGAAACGGCTGATCCTCAGCTGTACGAGTGCACTGTCATCATGCATGGATCCTCGGCTTCCCGCCCGGTTGCCGCTGCCGGACTGTGTCTGAATCCTACGACTCAGCTGCGCGCTCCGGGGAGATGCACAAACGGCCCCTTGACGGTGAGTCAAGGGGCCGCTCGGGGCAACTCGCACGAAAGTACGAGAGCCGATGTGTCGAGAGTTAGCCGCGGAGGTTGTAGCGCACGCTTGCGAGCTCGGCGTACAGCGCCGGAGGAACGCGGGCGCCGAACTTCTCGAAGTACTCCTCGGTGAGGTCGCACTCCTTGAGCCAGGACTCGTTGTCGATGCGGAACAGCTGCTCGACCTGGTTCGCGGACAGGTCGAGGCCGTCGAGGTTGAGCGCGTTCTCGGCGGGGAGCAGGCCGATCGGGGTGTCAACGGCATCCGCCTTGCCCTCGATGCGACGCACGATCCACTCGATCACGCGCGAGTTCTCGCCGAAGCCGGGCCACAGGAAGCTGCCGTCGTCGCCCTTGCGGAACCAGTTCACCTGGAAGATCGCGGGAGCGTTGACGCCGAGGCCCTTGCCGACCTTGAGCCAGTGGCCCCAGTAGTCGGCCATGTTGTAGCCGCAGAACGGGAGCATCGCGAACGGGTCGCGGCGCAGCTCGCCAACGGTGCCTTCGGCCGCCGCGGTCTTCTCGGAGGAGATCGTGGCACCCATGAACACACCGTGCTTCCAGCTGCGCGCCTGGGCGACGAGCGGCACGTTGGTCGCGCGACGACCACCGAACAGGATGGCGTCGATCGGCACGCCCCCGAACGCCTCCCAGTCTTCGGAGATCGACGGGCACTGCGCGGCAGCGACCGTGAACCGAGAGTTCGGGTGCGCGGCCGGGCGCCCGGAGTCGGGCGTCCAGTCGTTGCCCTGCCAGTCGATGAGGTGGCTCGGAGCCGTCTCGGTGAGGCCCTCCCACCAGACGTCACCGTCGTCGCGCAGCGCCACGTTCGTGAAGATCGTGTTTCCCCACACCGTGTTCACGGCCGTCGGGTTCGTGACCTCGCCGGTGCCGGGGGCGACGCCGAAGAAGCCGGCCTCCGGGTTGATCGCGTACAGCCGGCCGTCGGGGCCGGGGCGCAGCCAGGCGATGTCGTCGCCGATGGTCTCGACCTTCCACCCGGGGATGGTCGGACGCAGCATGGAGAGGTTCGTCTTGCCACAGGCCGACGGGAACGCCGCGGCCACGTGAGACACGCCGCCCTCCGGCGACGTCACCTTGATCAGCAGCATGTGCTCGGCGAGCCAGCCCTCGTCGCGCGCCATGACGGATGCGATGCGCAGCGCGAACGACTTCTTCGACAGCAGCGCGTTGCCGCCGTAGCCCGAACCGTACGACCAGACCTCGCGGGTCTCCGGGAACTGAACGATGTACTTGGTGTCGCTGCACGGCCACTGGACGTCGTCGCGGTGGTGGCCGTCGGCCTCGACGAGCGGGTAGCCGACGCTGTGCACGGTGTGCACCCAGCTCGCCCCGCCCTCGATCAGGCGGAGAACCGCGTCACCCATGCGGGTCATGATGCCCATGTTGAGCACGACGTAGGGCGAGTCGGTGATCTCGACGCCGAGCTGCGAGATGGGGCCGCCGAGCGGGCCCATCGAGAAGGGCACGACGTACATCGTGCGGCCGCGCATGCTGCCGGCGAAGACGACCTGGAGCTCATCGCGCATCAGGTCCGGGTCGGCCCAATTGTTCGTGGGGCCGGCGTCGTCGGGGTCGACGGAGCAGATGAAGGTACGGTCCTCGACGCGCGCGACATCCGAAGGATCCGTGCGGGCGAGGAAGCTGTTGGGGCGCCATTCCGGGTTCAAGCGGATGAGCTTGCCCTCGGTGACGAGCTGCTTGGCCAGGGCGTCGGCCTCGCGCAGCGAACCGTCGCACCAGACGATCTCGTCGGGCTGGGTCAGTCGGGCGATCTCGTCAACCCAGGCCTGCAGGTTCGGATCCGTGGTCCCAACGTTGTTGTGGGACGGGTTGCCGCCGGTCTGCACGGGGAAGTTTGCGATCGTCATGTCGTGGCCTTTCCTGGTCGATGTTGGGTCGATCTCGCTCGGGAGCGAAGTGGTGTGGCGTGAAACTTTGCCCTCTGCATCAATTCTGGGGGAGAAATGCGGATCCAAACCGGTAATCAAGCGTTAATAATGCCGATTCTTTCGCTATTGTTAAGGAATGTCATCGCAAGCATCCGATCTCATTACCCTTGGCCACCGCATCCGTCACTTCCGTGGCGAGCGCGGTCTCACCCTCGACCAGCTCGGCGAGCGGGTCGGGCTGGCCGGCAGCCAGCTCTCCCTGATCGAGAACGGCCGCCGCGAACCGAAGCTCTCGACGCTGCATGACGTGGCGACGGCCCTCGGCGTCGAACTCACCGAGCTGCTGAGCCGAGACGCGCCCAACAGCAGGGCCGCGCTGGAGATCGAGCTGGCCAGGGCGCAGAAGAATCCGCTCTACGGCGCCCTGGGTCTCCCCCAGGTCAAGGTCACCAAGGGCATGCCGGCGGCCGCGATCGAGTCGCTGGTCGGGCTGCACCGGGAACTCGCCCGCCGGGCCAGCGAGGCCATCGCCACGCCGGAGGAGGCCAGGCGCGCGAACACCGAGCTGCGCGAACTGATGCGGGATCGCGACAACTACATGCCCGATATCGAGCAACTCGCCGAGGAGCAGGTGCGCGCCTCCGGGCACGTGTCCGGGGCGCTGACCCACCGCGAGGTGAGCGTGATGGCCGAGCGGCTCGGCTTCAGCCTCATCTACGTGAACGACCTGCCGAATTCGACCCGCTCGGTGACCGACCTGGTCAACCACCGCATCTACCTGCCGCCGGCGTCCATCCCCGGCGGCCACGGCCTGCGCTCGATGGCCCTGCAGGCGATGGGGCACCGGCTGCTCGGGCACGAGCGTCCCGGCAGCTACGCCGAGTTCCTCTGGCAGCGGCTGCAGATCAACTACTTCGCGGCGGCGGCGCTGATGCCGCGTGAGGCGTCGCTGAACTTCTTGTCGACGGCCAAGCGCGAGCGCGAGCTCGCGGTAGAGGACTTCCGCGACGCCTTCGGGGTGACCCATGAGGCGGCCGCACTGCGGCTGACGAACCTGGCGACATCCCACCTCGACATGACCCTGCACTTCCTGCGGGTGACCGGCGACGGCGCCCTGCAGAAGGGCTACGAAAACGACGGGCTCCCGCTGCCGGTCGACGTGACCGGCTCGATCGAGGGCCAGTACGTCTGCAAGCAGTGGAGCGCCCGCAGTGCCTTCACCCACACCAACCGCACGACCGAGTTCTACCAGTACACCGACACCCCCGCCGGCACGTTCTGGTGCGCGACCCAGACCGGGGCGACGGATGCCGGCGAGTTCTCGATCAGCGTCGGCGTCCCGTTCGCGCAGGCGAAGTGGTTCCGCGGCCGCGAGACGACGCAGCGGGCCGTGTCGCGCTGCCCCGATGAGTCCTGCTGCCGCCGCCCGGCGTCAGAGGTGTCGTCGCGCTGGGTTGGCAAGGCCTGGCCGAGCGCGCGCCTGCACGCGCACGTGCTCTCGCCGCTGCCGTCGGGCACCTTCCCCGGGGTCGACGACGTCGAGGTGTACGAGTTCCTCGAGGCGCACGCCGCCGAGTAGGCGGAGTGTGGTTCCAAGGACTCAATAATTGAGTCAGTTCTCAGGCAAATTGATATTTCTCTCAAGGCGTCTGACGCCAGGAAATCACTAGGCGCATGCATTCAGGCCCCCCTGAAATACGCGCAAGTTCGATACCCAGGGCCTTGCCCTTCCTGATGATGGTGGCGCTTCCCAAGCTGATCGCACGCGTTCGACCCCCTGCGCCTCCGCCGCAGCATTTTCGGGTTCAGTGTCGTCGCCCAGATCGAGAGTTCGCACTCGATCCGCATCACGGTCGCCCTCGGACAGCGACCCGGTCTCACGACCGGATCGAGCGGGCTGTGCATGCTCGCGTTCCTACCCGATAGTGAGGTCGACATCATCCTCGAACAGCCGATCGCCCCCATGACGCTTGCGAGACAGAATGGACCCATGTCAGACCCTCGACTCGGCCTCGGCATTGCAGACGACCGCGCAACGATCTTCACCGATCCAGGAGTCACCGTCTCGTTGACGAGCACCATCGATGCCCGATCAATTTGGTTCTTACTTGGACGTCCCAGAGAATCCAAACGACGCGAGAGTTAGCTGGGCGGCCAACAAACGGGCAGTCGAGAAGCGGAGTCGTTGTGCGCTGGGATTCCTGAAACGGAAGAAGCGTTCGCCATCCCACGCCTTCAATGGCCGGCATCTTCCCCAGGAATTGGACTGCGAGATCGACTAATCCCGTGGCGATCATGTTCGCGGTGACATTCGTCGAGAGTGTCATGCGCCCTGCCGAAGCTTGTCGAGAAAGGCTGCCAATCTCGGACCGTGGGTGCTCCGCGCATCAACGATGATGGCAGTGAATTCTCGTGCGCTGTCAGCACTGAGGCCAAGCTTGCGCACGGCCCGTCGAAGCGCCTCTTGATCTCCAACTCCCACGCGATTGCGTTGACGGATGTCGCTCCCGGTAGCAATGTTCGCCCCATGGCCAGTGAGGTTATTCACCACGTCGTAGACGACGTTTTGGATCCCCGGGTCGGTCACCGTTGGACCCCCTACCGACCCCGCTTCTGGATCTTCCGTTTGCAGGTCCGGTGCGAACTCGAAAGCCCGGTTACGGGTGTGCGCCAGGGGTTTCAAATGATCGCCATTTTGAGCCTGACCATCAATCAGGCACAGCGACACACACGTCTTTCGTTTGTCGTAGGTGACGAGAGCTGGCTGGGCCTAATGCGGCGAAACCGAGCATCGCTCGAGACGCTAGTTAGCTCCTTCGAGGCGATTCGAACTTGAGATAATCACACCGCCCGCCAGTGAGGATCTTTCCGGATAGAGATTGCTCGGCTGGGTGGCTCTCGCGGCACAGAGGTCGGCGCTCGGCCCTGGGCTTCAGATGATTGGCCGGTGTTGTCACAAGGGAACCCCCCGCGGACAGACCCGAGCCGGGACGCATGATCGGCGCGGAATGAACGCTTGACAGCGTTCAGGCCCCCTGATCAAATTGGCGGACAGGATGCCCCGCACCCGAAGGACGACGATGGCTTACGACCCGCTCATTCCAGTTTTCTACGACATTGCATGGAGCGGCTTGGTAGTGGTTGCACTCCTGACCCTTGTGGTGTCGCTGGTCCAAATCGGGCGCGCGCCTTCTTTGAGCTCGACAGCTCGGGCTATCTGGGTGCTCGTTGTACTTTTCGTCCCCATCGCGGGTCCCGTTGTTTGGTTCTTCGTCGGCAGGCGACCCCTGCCCGCTAAGCCTCAATACCGTTCAGCACCCGCCGAACGTGCCGTTGTCCTTGCGGATCTGTTTGCCTGAGGCGAGGTTGTCGGTCATGGTTTGTACGTGTGCGGCGGCTCTCAGCGGCGGAGGACCCGGACATAGTCGATCTGGTAGCTCGCCGGGAACACCGTATCGGCGTCGGGAGAGCCAGGCCAGGTCCCGCCGACGGCCATGTTGAGGCGAAGGTAGAAGTTCCCCACAAACGCCTCGTCAAGCCACGACGTTGTGCTGATGTTGCGCGTGTAGGCCAGGACCCCGTCGACGGTCCATTTGATGGACCCAGGCGCCCATTCGACAGCGTAAATGTGGTACCCGTCCGCGAAGTTGCCGGCGGGCAGCTTGTACTGGTGGGACTGTTGAGGGTACGTACCCACATAGTCGTAGTGGAGGGTTTCAGATACCCGGTTGGCGCTGTAGGCGTCGCTCTTTCCTGTGCCGACCATTTCAAGGGAGTCAATTTCGCCGATCCCGCCGGTGGCCGGGCGCATCCAGTAGGCGGGCCACAACCCCTTCGAGATGCCCTGCTTGGTGGGCACCTTCGCCCGGATCTCAAACCGACCGTACTGGAACGACACCTTGTTTCTCGTGTGCAGCATGCCCGACGTGTACAAACGTCCGTTCGGGAAACGCATGTCGTTCAGACCGCACTTGATCGGGGTCGCTTCCTTGCGGGCCCGGACCGTAAGGTGCCCGTAGGCCACAGCCCGTAGGCCACCTTGACGTTTTCTGGCCGGTCCATCAGGCAGGCGAGCTCCTT
>DAIMHX010000005.1:24275-78403 GCA_036723055.1 Microbacteriaceae bacterium | reverse complement strand
CGGCTTAACGAATTCGACGGAGATTTTGCCCGAATCGATGGGTTGCCAAGGCAAAACAACCGATATTCGGGAAAATCTCCGTCGAATTCGCTGAGGGCGCGCGGGCTAACGGACGGCGAGCTCCTCGGCCACGAGGAACGCGAGTTCCAGCGACTGCATGTGGTTGAGGCGCGGGTCGCAGAGCGACTCGTAACGGGTCGCGAGGGCTGCCTCGTCGATGTGCTCCGACCCACCCAGGCACTCGGTAACGTCGTCGCCGGTGAGCTCCACGTGGATGCCGCCCGGGTGCGTTCCGACCGCGCGGTGGGCCTCGAAGAAGCCCTTGACCTCGTCGACGACGTCATCGAACCGACGCGTCTTGTAGCCGGTCGGCGTGGTCACGCCGTTGCCGTGCATCGGGTCGGTGACCCAGAGCGGGTTCGCGTCGCTGGCCTTGATCGCCTCGAGCAGGGGCGGCAGGGCATCCCGGATCTTGCCGGCGCCCATCCGGGTGATGAAGGTCAGCCGACCGGGTTCGCGGTTGGGGTCGAGGGTGTCGACGAGGCGAAGCATGTCGTCGGCCGACGTGGACGGGCCGAGCTTCACACCGATCGGGTTGCGCACCCGGGAGAGGAAGTCGACGTGGGCGCCGTCGAGGTCGCGGGTGCGTTCCCCGATCCAGACGAAGTGCGCCGAGGTGTTGTACGGCGTGCCCGTGCGGGAGTCGATGCGCGTCATCGGGCGCTCGTAGTCCATCAGCAGGCCCTCGTGGCTGGTGTAGAACTCGGTGCGCCGCAACGCCTCGAAGTCGGCCCCGCAGGCGATCATGAACTTGATCGCGCGGTCGATCTCCTTGGCCAGCTTCTCGTAGCGCTGGTTGGCCGGGTTCGCCGCGAAGCCCTGGTTCCAGCTGTGCACCTGGCGGAGGTCGGCGAATCCACCCTGGGTGAACGCCCGGATGAGGTTCAGTGTGGAGGCTGCCGTGTGGTAGCCCTTGACGAGCCTGGCCGGGTCGGCCTCGCGGGACTCGGGGGTGAAGTCGTAGCCGTTGACGATGTCGCCGCGGTAGGCAGGCAGGGTCACCTCGCCGCGGGTCTCGAAATCGCTCGAGCGCGGCTTGGCGAACTGGCCGGCCATCCGCCCCATCTTGACGACGGGCATCGACGCGCCGTAGGTGAGCACGACGGCCATCTGCAGCACGGTCTTGACCCGGTTGCGGATCTGTTCAGCGGTGGCGCCGCTGAAGGTCTCTGCACAGTCGCCGCCCTGCAGCAGGAAGGCCTCGCCGCGGGCGGCCTGGGCCAGCCGGTCGCGCAGGATGTCGACCTCGCCGGCGAAGACGAGCGGCGGCTGCGTAGCCAGCTCGGCGGATGCCGCGGCGACGGCCTCGGCGTCGGGCCAGGCCGGCTGCTGCTTGATCGGAAGGGTGCGCCAATAGTCCAGACCGGCGATGACTGATTTATCTGCCACGACGACGGGTTCGGTGGGGTCTACCACGGGACTATTCCTTGATTTCTCTTCGTGGCGCGCATGTAAAGCGGGCCGTGATGCACTGAGGGATGCGCGTTTCAACGATGAAAGCGCCTCTGGCAGCTTATCGCGAAAGGCTTGCGCGCTTCTCTTTCACGCTCGTCGCGTAGACGTCGACGTACTCCTGGGCACTGAGGCGGCGCAGTTCGTACATGAGTTCGTCTGTCACAGAACGCAACACAAAGCGGTCGCCCTCCATCCCCTCGAACCGGCTGAAGTCAAGCGGTTTGCCGATGACGATCCCGATGCGGCGAATCTTCGGCAGCCTGGTGCCCGTCGGCATGGCCTTCTCGGTGTCGATCATGGCGACCGGAACGATCAGCACGTCCGCCTCGAGCACCATGCGGGCAACGCCGGTGCGGCCGCGGTACATCTTCGCGTCAGGGCTGCGGGTGCCCTCCGGATAGATGCCGAGCACGCCGCCGGCCCCGAGCACACGCAGGCCCGTGTTCAGGGAGTCCTCTGAGGCCTTGCCGCCGGAGCGGTCGATGGGGATCTGGCCGGTGGCCTTGAAGAACTGCCGAGTGGCCCATCCCTTCAGGCCCTTGCCGGTGAAGTACTCGCTCTTGGCCAGGAACACGACCCGCCTCGGCACGACCAGCGGGAGGAAAACGGAATCGATGAAGGAGAGGTGGTTGCTGGCGAGGATGACGCCGCCCTCTTTCGGGATGTTCTCCAGGCCGACGATCCAGGGCCGGAAGAGCCCGAGCAGCAGCGGACCGACCACGATGTTCTTCATGAACCAATAGAACATCGCTCGCTCCCTCCGCTCGCAGGGAAAGCCTACTGCTCGACGACGTGCTTGCGGGCGAGGTCGGCGGCGCCGACCACCCCGGCGTCGTTGACCAGTTGGGCGGTGGCGAACTCGGCCTCTGGATGGTAGCCCCTGGCCGGCAGGTGTTCGAGGTAGGCGGCGCGGATCGGCTCCAGCAGCAACTCCCCGGCCGAGGCGACTCCCCCGCCGAAGACGAAGACCTGCGGGTCGAGCACCGCGGCGAGGCTGGCGCAGGCCTGCCCGAGCGCGCTTCCCAGCTGTCGCAAGGCGGCCAGGGCGCCGCCGTCGCCCTGCTCGATGAGAATGCCGACCTCCTTGCCGGTGAGCTTGCCGACTCGTTCCCTGGCCGAGGCGAGGCCGAGGCCGATGCCGCCGGCATCCGCGAATTCGTTGGCGATGCGGAGCAGGGCGCGACCCGACCCGTACTGTTCGATGCAGCCGTGGGCGCCGCAGCCGCAGGGCAGCCCGTTCGGGATGACCCTCAGGTGGCCGAGTTCGGCACCAACACCGAACCCGCCGCGGAACAGGCGGTCGTTGGAGACGATCGCCCCGCCGACGCCCGTGCCGATGGTCAGTGTGACCATGTCGCTGTAGAGGCGGCCGGCGCCGAAGCAGAATTCGGCCCAGCCGGCCGCGTTCGCGTCGTTTTCGATGATGATCGGGAGGTCGAGGCGAGCCTCGAGCTTTTCGCGCAACGGCTCGTTGCGCCAGTTGATGTTGGGCGCGTAGTAGACGGTGGACTGGGCGGCGTCGATGAACCCGGCCGCTGCGACGCCGGCGGCGATCACCTTCTCGCCCGCGGCGAGACCCGTGATCATGGCCACGACGGCGTCTTCGATCGAGCGCGGATCGCCCGCGGAGGTGGGCTGACGATCGGAACGGATGATCGTTCCAAACTCGTCCACAAGGGCACCGGCGATTTTGGTGCCACCAATGTCGATTCCAATGGCGTGCACGGCTGGGCGCCTTTCGTCGGTACGGGTAAAGCATGCGGGGTGGGGATGACCGGCGGTGCAGCATCCGGAGGGGCTGCCGCGGCACCCTCTAGAGTGTAGTAAACCAGAATGCCGTCGGGCGAAACTCCCGCTCACCAACGCTTCCGCGGATGAGTGGCCGCAACGCTCCACCGGTGCCAAAGGAGTTGCCGTGAAACAGTTCGATGTGCCTGCCGTTGTCCCCGCCGACCCGGAGGCAAACGTCACCGATCTGCTGATCGACCGTCTCAGGGCGACTCCGGATTCCGTGCTCTTCTCCCTGCCGGTGAACGGCGGATGGGCGCCGGTGACCACCGCGGAGTTCCACGGGCAGGTCGTCGCCCTTGCCAAGGGGCTCGTCGCAGCCGGCATCCAGCCGGGCGACAAGATCGGCCTGATCTGCAAGACCCGCTACGAGTGGACGCTCATCGACTTCGCGACCTGGTTCGCCGGCGCGGTGCTCGTGCCGGTGTACGAGACGAGTTCGCCGACGCAGATTCAGTGGATCCTCGGCGATTCGGATGCGACGGCCGTGATCGCCGAAACCGCCGACCACTTCACGCGCTTCGACGAGGTGCACCCGGAGCTGCCCGGCATCCGGACCGTCTGGCAGATCGGCCTCGGCGACCTCGACAAGCTCGTCGCCGGCGGCGCCAACGTGCCCGACGAAGAAATCGAGCGACGTCGCAACCTGGCCGTCGCCTCCGACATGGCCACCCTCATCTACACGTCCGGCTCCACCGGCAGGCCCAAGGGCTGCGTGCTCTCCCACGCCAACTTCGTCGAGACCTCGCGCAACGCCGCGATCGCGCTCAAAGAGGTGCTCAACGACGAGAACGGCGCATCCACCCTCCTCTTCATCACGACCGCGCACATCTTCGCCCGGTTCATCGCGGTGCTCTGCGTGCACGCGGGCGTGCGCGTCGGCCACCAGCCGGACACCCGGCAGCTGCTCCCCTCGCTGGGCAGCTTCAAGCCCACCTTCCTGCTCGCCGTTCCGCGCGTGTTCGAGAAGGTGTACAACTCGGCCGAGCAGAAGGCGGAAGCCGGCGGCAAGGGCAGGATCTTCGAGGCGGCCGCCGCAATCGCGGTCGCGCACTCGCAGGCACTCGCGGCAGGCCAGTCGATCCCGCTGGGAATGAAGATCAAGTTCGCCCTGTTCGACCGGCTCGTCTACAGCAAGCTGCGCCGGGCGATGGGCGGCAACGTCAAGTACGCCGTCTCCGGCTCCGCGCCGCTCGGCGCACACCTGGGCCACTTTTTCCACAGCCTGGGCATCGTGATCCTGGAGGGCTACGGCCTCACCGAGACCACCGCGCCGGCGACCGTGAGCCTGGCCACCAGGGCCAAGATCGGCACCGTTGGCCCGCCCCTGCCCGGCGTGTCTGTGCGGGTCATGGACGACGGCGAGATCGAGGTCAAGGGCGTCAACGTCTTCACCGGGTACTGGAAGAACCCCGCCGCCACGGCCGCCACGTTCGACGATGGCTGGCTCAAGACCGGCGACATCGGCGACTTCGACGCCGACGGCTTCCTCACCATCACCGGGCGGAAGAAGGAGATCATCGTCACCGCCGGCGGCAAGAACGTCGCCCCGGCCGCCCTCGAAGGCCCGATTCGGTCCAACCCGCTGATCGGCCAGGTCGTCGTCGTCGGCGACCGCAAGCCGTTCATCGCGGCCCTGATCACGCTCGACCCGGACATGCTCCCGGTCTGGTTGAACAACAACAAGGAAGACGCCGGGATGTCCCTGGCCGAGGCATCCGTCAACAAAGCCGTGCTCGCCGAGGTGCAGCGCGCCGTCGACCAGGCCAACGAGAGGGTGTCCAGGGCAGAGTCAATCCGCAAGTTCACGGTTCTGCCGACCGAACTCACCGAGGACCTCGGTTACCTGACACCGAAGCTCAGCATCAAGCGCGACATCATCCTCAGGGACTTCGCCGACACCATCGAGGCGATGTATGCGGGGGTCCCGGTCGTCACCGAGGCCCACACGGTCATTCGGGACTGATCAGGGTCTGTGGGTTCGACCCCGGCGGAGGGACCGCCCCGGGCGCCCGGCCTGGGTCCGAAATCAGGACGGATCAACGGTGCGTGCCCGAATACAGGACGAAACAGCCCTGTCCGCGCCGGGATTCCTGTTTTCGCGCTCCGGAGTCGCGCCAGAACACTGTGTTCGGTGGACGACTAGAACCAGGCCGACTCGCGGACTTCCTTCATCGCCGCCCGGCGATTCTCCTTGTCGAGTCGGTCAAGATAGAGCAGCCCGTCGAGGTGGTCGGTTTCGTGCTGCAGCGCCTGCGCCATAACGCCGGTCCCCGACAGCTCGACCGGGTTGCCGTCAAGGTCGATCCCGGTGACCCTGGCGAAGGGAAACCGCTTCGTCGGGTACCACAGGCCGGGCACCGACAGGCAGCCTTCGTTGACGAGTTCGGGCTCCCCTGACAGCTCGACGATGTGCGGGTTGAGGATGTAACCGATCTCGCCGTCGATGTTGTAGCTGAAGGCTCGGAGGTTCACGCCGATCTGGGAGGCGGCGACCCCGGCGCGGCCGGGAAGCCGGACACTGTCGACGAGGTCATCGACGAGGCCGCGCACCCGGTCGTCGATGGTGACGATGGGGTCAGAGACGGTTTTCAGGACAGGGTCTCCGAGGAGTCGGATCTGGCGCTCGGGCACAGTGAATTTCCAATGCTTGGTGCGGGGTGGTGATCGTTATGCGTTGCGGTCGGCCGGCAGGCCCTCCACGACGAGGGCGGCGAGCGTGCGGGCCGCCAGTTGCGTGATCGGTCGAAGGTCCTTGTAGGACACGACGCTGCCGGCTGCGAGCTGCGGGTCGTATGGGATGCGCACGATCTCCCGCACGCGGGAACGGAAGTGCGACTCGATCTCCTCGAGCTTGACCAGGTTGGTGCCCTGGGTCGCGGTGTTGAGGGCGACGATCGCGTTGCGCACGAGGGCACCGTAGCCGTTGGCCTCGAGCCAGGTCAGCGTCTCGGAGGCCAGTCTGGCCTCGTCGACGCTGCCGCCGGAGACGATGACGATCGAGTCGGCCCGCTGCAGGGTGGCGCGCATGACCGAGTGCACGATGCCCGTACCGCAGTCGGTGAGCACGATCGAGTAGAACCGGGCGGCCAGGTCTGCCACGACGTTGTAGTCGTTTTCGTCGAACGCCTCAGACAGGAGCGGGTCGGTGTCGGAGGCGAGGATGTCGAGCCGGGTCTCGTCGCGGGAGACGAGGGCGGAGAAATCGGTGAAACCACCGATGGATGCGGCCTTCGTCACCACGTCGCGGACGGTCGACCTCGTCTGCCGGCTCACGCGCTCGGAGAGGGTGCCGCGGTCCGGGTTGGCGTCGACGGCGATGATGCGGTCCTCGCGCGCGTCGGCCAGCGCCATCCCGAGCAGGGCCGTGACGGTGGTCTTGCCGACCCCGCCCTTGCGGGTGAGGATCGGAACGAACCGCGCGCCGCCCTCGAACTTCTTGCGGATGCGTTCGGTCATTTCGTCGTGCGCGCGCACCGTGGCCGAGTCGCCGAGGTTCACCAGGTGCAGGGTCGCGTCGTAGAGCAGACGGTTCCAGATGCCGCGCGGCGGGCGCCTGGTCCTGCGGTTGACTTCGAGCAGCCGGTCAGAGGTCAGCATCGAGGCCGGCTCGGGGGACGGGCCGCTCTCGGGGCGCAGCCGGTCGCGGCGCGATTGCAGTGCCGCGGCATCCTCGGCGGCCGCGCGGTCATTGCGAACGGTCGGCGTGCTGATCTCGATGGTGTGCGTGGTCGGCTGCGGGCCGGCCTGTGCGTTCACCGAGACGGTGGATTGTCCGCCGACGTTCCTCCGCGGGGGCGAAACGGGCAGGTTGAGCGGGCCGGTCAGGCTCCCCGGGAGGGCGGCGGCAAGGTTCTCAACGGTGTGCGGAGGCAGCTCGCTATGGTACTCGCCGCCCGTCTCGGCGGCGGGTTTCACGGAGGGTCGCTCCAGGGCGCCCTCGTCGTCCGTGCGTGAATCTGTCAAAAAACCAGTCTCCTCGTGGGTGGATCGGGGGCAATCCTACCGCGGACGCACCACCACGAGCAGGTCACCGGCGTCGACCTGCTGGGTCTTGGGGATGGCGACGCGTTCAATGAAGCCCTCGATGGGTGAGGTGATGGCCGCCTCCATCTTCATGGCTTCGATCGAGGCGACGCTCTGGCCGGCCTTGACGTGCTCGCCCTCCTCGACCTGCAGCGTGACCACGCCCGAGAATGGAGCAGCGACCTGGCCCGGCGTGTTGGCATCCGCCTTCTCCGCCGCCTTGGTCACGACCGCGATGCTGCGGTCGCGCACGAACACTGGTCGCAGCTGGCCGTTGATGATGGTCATCACGGTGCGCATGCCCTTGTCGTCGGCGTCACCGATGGCTTCGAGCCCGGCGTAGAGCCGCACGCCCTTCTCGATATCAACGACGTGCTCCTCGCCCTGCCTGAGGCCGTAGAGGTAGTCGACGGTGTCGATCACGGAGAGGTCGCCGTACTGCTCGCGGACCTGCTCGAACTGGCGGGTCGGCGCGGGGAAGAGCAGCTGGTTGAGCATCGCCCGGCGGGTGGGGCTGTCGCCGCCGAGGGCTGCGCGCTCCTCCGCGGTGATCTCGGTGACGCCGATCCGGATGGTCTTGCCGGCAAGCACCTTGCTGCGGAAAGGCTCGGGCCAGCCGCCCGGCAGGTCGCCGAGCTCCCCGGCCATGAAGCCGACCACGGAGTCCGGCACGTCGTAGTTGCCGGGGTTCTCGGCGAAGTCCGCCGGATCGGCGCGCACTGCGGCGAGGTAGAGGGCCAGGTCGCCGACGACCTTCGACGAGGGCGTCACCTTGGGCACCCGGCCGAGGATGGTGTTCGCCGCGGCGTACATGTCCTCGATCAGCTCAAAATGGTCGGCCAGGCCGAGAGCGACCGCCTGCGTGCGCAGGTTGGACAGCTGCCCGCCGGGAATCTCGTGTTTGTAGACCCGCCCGGTTGGGCCGGAAATGCCCGATTCGAACGGGTGGTAGACGTGGCGCACGGCCTCCCAGTACGGCTCCAGGTCCGACACGTTCTGCAGCGAGATGCCCGTGTCGCGTTCCGTGTGGGCGAGCGCGGCGACGAGGGAGGATGCCGACGGCTGGCTGGTGGTGCCGGCCATCGACGCGCTGGCCACGTCGACGGCGTCCGCGCCGGCGCGGGCTGCCGCGAGCAGCGTCGCCAGCTGTCCGCCCGGGGTGTCGTGGGTGTGCACGTGAACGGGCAGGTCGAAGCGTTCCCGGAATGCGGCGACGAGCTTCTCGGCTGCCGAGGGGCGCAGCAGCCCGGCCATGTCCTTGATCGCCAGGATGTGCGCGCCGGACTCCACGATCTGCTCTGCAAGTCGCAGGTAGTAGTCCAGGGTGTACAGGTTCTCCGCCGGGTCGAGCAGGTCGCCGGTGTAGCAGACGGCCACCTCGGCGATCGAGGTCCCGGTCGCGAGCACGGAGTCGATCGCCGGGCGCATCTGGGAGACGTCGTTGAGCGCGTCGAAGATGCGGAAGATGTCGACGCCCGTGTCGGAGGCTTCCCGCACGAACGCGTCGGTCACCTCGGTCGGGTACGGCGTGTAGCCGACCGTGTTGCGGCCGCGCAGCAGCATCTGGATGTTGATGTTGGGCAGCGCCTCACGCAGGGCGGCCAGGCGTTCCCACGGGTCCTCGCCGAGGAAGCGCAGCGCGACGTCGTACGTCGCCCCGCCCCACGCCTCGACCGAGAGCAGCTGCGGGGTCAGCCGGGCCACGTAGGGTGCCGCGGCGACGAGGTCCCTCGTGCGCACCCGGGTGGCGAGCAGCGACTGGTGCGCGTCGCGGAAGGTCGTGTCGGTGACCGCGAGGGCGGTCTGGGCGCGGAGCGCCTTCGCGAACCCGGTCGGCCCGAGCAACTGCAGCTGCTGGCGGGACCCGGCGGGGGCTGGCTCGCTGAGGTCGATCTTCGGCAGTTTCATCGACGGGTGCACGGTGGTCACCGGCGTGCCGTTGGGCTGGTTCACCGTGACGTCGGCGAGCCAGTTGATGATCTTGGTGCCGCGGTCCTTGGAGACCCGCCCGCGCAGCAGTTCCGGCCGTTCGTCGATGAAGGAGGTGCTCAGGTCGCCGGCGGCGAAGCCGGGGTCGTCGAGCACGGCCTGCAGGAACGGGATGTTCGTGGACACGCCACGGATGCGGAACTCGGCCAGCGCGCGCTTGGACCGGGTGACAGCGGCCGCGTAGTCGCGCCCGCGGCAGGTGAGCTTGACGAGCATGGAGTCGAAGTGCGGGCTGATCTGCGCGCCCGGGTTGATCGTGCCACCGTCCATCCGGATGCCGGCGCCGCCCGGCGACCGGTAGGTGGTGATCCGGCCCGTGTCGGGCCGGAAACCCGCCGACGGGTCTTCCGTCGTGATCCGGCACTGCAGGGCGACGCCGCGCAGCGCGATCTTGTCCTGGGTGAGGCCGAGCTCGGCGAGGGTCTCCCCCGCGGCGATGCGGATCTGCGACTGCACGAGGTCGACATCCGTCACTTCTTCCGTGACGGTGTGCTCGACCTGGATGCGCGGGTTCATTTCGATGAACACGTGCTGGCCGGCGCGTTCGCCGACGGTGTCGAGAAGGAACTCGACCGTGCCCGCGTTGACGTAGCCGATCGACTTCGCGAACGCGATCGCGTCCTTGTACAGGCGCTGGCGGATCTCGTCGCTCAGGTTGGGCGCCGGGGCGATCTCGATGACCTTCTGGTGCCGGCGCTGCACGGAGCAGTCTCGCTCGAACAGGTGCACGGTCTCCCCCGTGGCGTCGGCGAGGATCTGCACCTCGATGTGGCGAGGCCTCAGCACCGCCTGCTCGAGGAACATGGTGGCATCGCCGAAGGCGCTCTGCGCCTCGCGCATGGCCTCTTCGAGGGAGCCGCGCAGCTCCTTCGCGGAGTCGACCCGGCGCATCCCGCGCCCGCCGCCGCCGGCGACGGCCTTCGCGAACAGGGGGAAACCGATCTCGGCCGCCTGGCCGATGAGCTCCTCCACGTCGAGCGAGGGGCGGGTGGACTGGAGTACGGGCACGCCGGCCGCGATCGCGTGGTCCTTGGCGGTGACCTTATTGCCGGCCATTTCCAGGACGCTCTTGCCCGGGCCGATGAACGTGATCCCGGCCGCGGCAGCAGCCTCGGCGAGTTCGGGGTTCTCGGAGAGGAATCCGTAGCCGGGGTAGATGGCGTCTGCGCCACTCTCCTTGGCTACCCGGATGATCTCGCTCACGTCCAGGTACGCGCGCACCGGGTGGCCCGGCTCGCCGATCTGGTAGGCCTCATCGGCCTTCAGGCGATGCAGCGAGCTGCGATCCTCGAAAGGAAACACCGCGACTGTCTTTGCACCGAGTTCGTAGGCCGCGCGGAAAGCGCGAATAGCGATCTCCCCACGGTTGGCGACGAGGATTTTCGTGAACATTCAGACCTTTCGAGCGTGGAGCGGCACACAGCTAACGGTTAGGTTCTCTAAGACTAGTGAAGGTAACGTTGCTGTTTGTGCATGTACTTAGCGTCAGCTCCCTCAAAGGAGGCGTAGGAAAGACCACGGTCACCCTTGGTCTTGCTTCTGCTGCCTTCGCCCGCGGTGTGCGCACCCTTGTGGTCGACCTCGACCCCCAGTCGGACGTCTCGACGGGGATGGATATCCAGGTCGCCGGTCACCTCAATGTCGCCGACGTACTCGCATCCCCCAAGGAAAAGACCGTACGCGCCGCGATCGCCCCGAGCGGGTGGACGCGCGGCCGGCAGGGCACGATCGACGTCATGATCGGCAGCCCCTCCGCGATCAATTTCGACGGCCCGCACCCCAGCATCCGTGACATCTGGAAGCTCGAGGAAGCCCTCTCCACGGTCGAGAAGGAATACGAGCTCGTACTCATCGACTGCGCTCCCTCGCTCAATGCCCTCACCCGCACGGCGTGGGCGGCGAGCGACCGGGTCGCCGTCGTCACCGAGCCCGGCCTGTTCTCCGTCGCGGCGGCTGACCGTGCGCTGCGCGCGATCGAAGAGATCCGCCGTGGGCTCAGCCCCCGGCTCCAACCACTCGGGATCATCGTCAACCGGGCCCGCACCGCCTCGGTCGAGCACCAGTTCCGGATCAAGGAACTCCGCGACATGTTCGGCCCGCTCGTGCTCAGCCCGCAGCTGCCGGAGCGCACGTCGCTGCAGCAGGCGCAGGGCGCCGCGAAGCCCCTGCACATCTGGCCGGGCGACAGCGCCCAGGAGATGGCGCAGTATTTCGACCAGCTGCTGGACCGTGTGCTGCGCACCGCCCGCATCGGCGAATACTCCGAACGGGCCGCGACCTAGGTCTCCCCCACCTCAGGGAAGGCCGTCAGGTGACGGCGCCGCAGTATTACGCCGCGCGTCGCTCGGTCGACAGGCCTGGCGTGTCTGGGCGCTCCTGGCGCGCAGGCGATCCTGGCGTTTAGGAGATCTTGCGGGTGCTGCGGCGTGCGGCGAGTTCGTCCGCCGGGTCAACCGCCTGGGTGTCGAGTTCGACGAGGCTGGACTCGACCTCGCGGAGCACCTTGCCAACGGCGATGCCGAACACGCCCTGGCCCCGGCTGACCAGATCGATGACCTCGTCGTCCGAGGTGCACAGGTACACGCTGGCCCCGTCGCTCATGAGCGTCGTCTGGGCGAGATCGCTCACGCCGGACTCGCGCAACTGGTTCACGGCGGTGCGGATCTGCTGGAGGGAGATTCCGGTGTCGAGCAGGCGTTTGACGAGCTTGAGGACGAGGATGTCGCGGAATCCGTAGAGGCGCTGCGAACCGGAGCCGGCCGCACCGCGAACGGTGGGTTCGACAAGTTCGGTGCGTGCCCAGTAGTCGAGCTGGCGGTAGCTGATGCCGGCGGCGCGAGCGGCAACGGCACCGCGGTAGCCGGAATTCTGGTCGAGCTCCGGCATGCCATCGGTGAAGAGGAGTCCGAGACCGTAGCGAGAAGAATCGTCATGGGGCTTGAGTTCACTCATACAATGCCTCTCGGGGGTTTGTCTGCGACGCTTTCGGATCGCTGTGTCCACGCTATCGAGAGCAGCGGCTCATCCGTCAGACCGGGTCGGCGTGTCGAAGTGTCCGTCCACGGCCTGACCGATTCAGGAGCAACCGGGACACTCCCAGTGTACGACTTACTTGGTGAGTCGACCCAGGGCCGAGCGAATCAAGGAACTGCGGATGACCTCGAGCTGGCCGGCGATCTCGACCGCCGTTTCGGCGGCTTTTGCCCGGCTCGACGCGTCTTTCCGGCGTGCCAGCGGCACGAGGGCGCTCTCGATCAGGCCGAGTTCACGTTCCGCGGCGCCGCGGAAGCCGCGCAGGTGCCGCGGCTCGATGCCGCTGCGCTGCAGTTCGACGAGCGCCCGCAGCACGTGCAGGGCGTCTTCGCCGTAGTAGTCGGCGGGCAGGATGATCGACGCCGCCACGGCGTCGTGCATGAGCGCTGCGGAGGCGCCTGCCTCGCGGAGCAGCTCCTCACGGCGCAGTCGCCGCATCGCGGAGAGCATCGTCGGGCCGGGCACGGCCCCGCCAGGCACCGTGGGCGAAAGCCCCGCGTCGAGGTCGTCGAGGTAGCTGCGAATGACCTTCAGCGGAAGGTAGTAGTCCCGCTGCATGGACAGGATGAGGCGAAGGCGATCCAGGTCGCCCGCGCCGAACTTGCGGTAGCCGGATTCGGTGCGAGCCGGCGACACGAGCCCCTGCTCCTCAAGGAACCTGAGTTTGGATGGCGTGAGGTCGGCGAACTCCGGCGTCAACCTGGCCATAACCTGGCCGATGCTCAGTAGCGGCGCTGCACCCGGGACTCTGGCCCGGGCGGCGGACGCTGGCACTATTCGCTCGCCAGGTGGGCGAGGTCGAGCCGCGAGGCGTAGAAAGTGAGGCGGAATTTGCCGACCTGGACCTCGGCACCGTCGTTCAGGCGGGCCGATTCGATCCGCTCGCCGTCGAAGTAGGTACCGTTCAGGGATCCGAGGTCCTTGACCTCGAACCGCCGGCCGTGACGCAGGAACTCTGCGTGGCGGCGGGAGACGGTGACGTCATCGAGGAAGATGTCTGCGTTGGGGTGACGGCCGACGCTCGTGACGTCGGCGTCGAGCAGGAAACGCGCGCCCCAGTTCGGGCCGCGGCGCACAATGAGAAGCGCAGATCCGGAGGGGAGAGCAGCGATGGCTTCCTGCTCCTCGGCCGTGACGTCAGCATCCTTCGCGGCGAGGTGGGCAGCAAAACCCTGACTGAACGTCCGCGTCGTATCGGTGTTCTCGGCCGCGGCCTTGCGTTCTGTCTCGTGCGTCTCTTCGGAATTCCCCACCGTAAACCTCCTAGGGTTCCAGCGTATCGGATTGCACGGGCGCTGAAGCCCGCGGCAACCGAATCACGCGCACGGTTTCGATGGCGTAAATGATGCCCGCCCACCAATACAGGAACGCACCCCAGATGCCGAACGCCCAGCCCACCGGTTGTGACCACCAGGCCAGCATCGGGAAGGCCTGGCCGAGCATGATCATCGGCAGCGCGTAGAACAGGCAGAAGGTGGCCACCTTGCCGAGCAGGTGCACGGGAAGTGGCCCGAATCCGAAGTTCGCCAGGACCACCCCGAGCACGAGCATGAAGACGTCCCTGCCCACCACGACCAGGACGATCCACCAGGGCACCAGTTCGCGGGAGGCAAGCCCGATCAGCGCCGCGAAGATGTAGAGCCGGTCCGCCGCCGGATCGAGGAGCTGACCCAGCCGGGTGATCTGGCCCAGCCGCCTGGCCAGGAAGCCATCGAGGAAGTCCGTGGTGCTGGAGACGATCAGAACGAGAAGTGCCCAGGCGTCGTGGCCCTGCACGATCAGCACGAGGAAAACGGGAACCAGCGCGAGGCGGAGGAAGCTCAGCAGGTTGGGCAGGGTGAGCACCCTCGAACCGACCTCGTGTCCCGCTGCCCCTGCCACAAGTCCAGAGTCTAGCGATCGTGCAGCCGTTGCCACGGGACCCGGAGATGGGCTGTCACGGTCACCCTACCGTTTTAGCGGCCTTCTTCGGTTTCCCCGCGGTGGCCTTGCCGCTGTCGTGGCTCCGCTCGACACTGCGCCGTAGCGCCTCCATCAGATCGAGCACCTCGCCGCCGCCCTCCGCTTCGCCCGCGGCCTCCCGGCCGAACGTTGCTTCGGTGTCGACCGCGTCGCCCTTTTCCAGTTTCGCTTCGATCAGCTGGCGCAGTTGCGCCTGGTACTCGTCGGTGAAGTCCTGCGGGGAGAAGTCGGAGGCGAAGGACTCGACCAGGGCTGCCGCCATGTCCAGTTCCTTGGCCGTGACGGTCGCCGGCTCCTCGAGCGCCGGGAAGGCGGCCTTCCGCACTTCGTCGTCCCAGAGCAGGGACTGGAGCACGAGAACGTCACCGCGCACGCGGAGGGCGCCGAGGCGGGTCTTCTGTCTGAGGGCGAACTGCACGATCGCGGTGCGGTCGGTCGCCTCGAGGGTGCGCCGCAACAACTCGTAGGCCTTGACGGACTTGCCGTCGGGCTCGAGGTAGTAGCTGCGCTCGAACATGATCGGGTCGAGCTGGTCGCTCGGCACGAATTCGACGACGTCGATGTCGCGGCTGCGCTCCTCCGGCAGCGACTTCAGGTCCTCCTCGGTGAGGATCACCGTCTTCTCGCCGTCGTCGTAAGCCTTGCCGATGCGCTGGAAGTCGACGACGCGGCCGCAGACCTCGCAGCGGCGCTGGTACTTGATGCGCCCGCCATCCGCGTCGTGCACCTGGTGCAACGCGATGTCGTGGTCTTCCGTCGCGCTGTAGACCTTGATGGGAACGTTGACGAGCCCAAAGGTGATCGCGCCCTTCCAGATCGATCTCATGCATCCAGTACACACCCGGCGGCCCCTGCCCGGCTAGCCAAGGCCCACCGACCAGAGCATGCTGGTGGGCATGGCAGAGACCAGGCAGGTGGTGACCGTCGGGGGCCACCGGATCACGCTCACCAACCTTGACAAGATCCTCTACCCCGAAACCGGCACCACCAAGGCGGACGTACTCGGGTACTACGCCGCGATCGCCGACATCCTGATCCCGCACGCCGCGAACCGACCGGCGACCCGCAAGAGGTGGGTGCACGGGGTCGGGACCGCCGAGGCGCCCGGGTCGGTGTTCTTCCAGAAGAACCTCGACTCGTCGACGCCGGAATGGGTGAAACGTCGGTTGATCCAGCACACGGACCGGGTCATCGAATACCCGCTCGTCAACGACCTGGCCACACTCACCTGGCTGGGCCAGATCGCCGCGCTGGAGATCCACGTGCCGCAGTGGCAGTTCGGCCGGAACGGCGCCCCTCGGAACCCCGACCGGATGGTGCTCGACCTCGACCCGGGCGAGGGCGTCAGCCTCGCCACGGTCGCCGAGGTCGCCATCCTCGCCCGGGGCATCCTCCGCGACATGGGGCTGGACCCGATTCCGGTGACCTCCGGCAGCAAAGGCATCCATCTCTACGCCGCGCTCGATCTCAGCTACACCTCCCAGCAGGTGTCGGATGTCGCGCACGAGCTGGCGCGGGCGCTCGAGGCGGATCACCCCGACCTCGTCGTCAGCGAGATGAGGAAGGCCAGTCGCGCCGGCAAGGTCTTCGTCGACTGGAGCCAGAACAGCGCGGCGAAGACGACGATCACGCCGTACTCCCTGCGCGGGACCTTCCGGCCGATGGTTGCCGTGCCCCGCACCTGGCGCGAGCTGGCCTCGCCGGGGCTGGAGCACCTCGACTACACGCAGGTGATGCAGCGGATGAAGCGCCGCGATGACCCGCTTGCCGGCTTGACCGCCGGGCGCCCGGAACCGGCCGGAACGGACCGGCTGGGCGTCTACCGCAGCAAACGGGACAAGTCCCGCACCCCTGAGCCCGTCCCCGAGGCGCCGGCCGCAGCATCCACCGGGCGGTCATTCGTCATCCAGGAGCACCACGCCCGCCGCCTGCACCACGACTTCCGGCTCGAGCACGACGGCGTGCTGGCCTCCTGGGCGCTGCCCCGCGGGGTGCCGACGGACCCGAAGAAGAACCACCTCGCCGTGCAGACGGAGGACCACCCGCTCGAATACGGCTCGTTCGAGGGCGACATTCCGGCCGGCGAATATGGCGCCGGCACCGTTTCCATCTGGGACAGCGGCGACTATGAGCTGGAGAAATGGCAGGGCGACGAGGTGATCGTGACGCTGCACGGCGAGCCGGACGGCGGCCTCGGCGGGGTGCGCCGCTTTGCGCTCATCCGCACCGGGGGTCCGGACGGGAACCCGCAGAACTGGCTCATCCACCTCATGAAGCCGACGTCGTCCGCCCGCCCCGAGCCGGTGGCCGCCGGGAACACCCGGGCCTCGGCGGAGACCGTGACCGAGAAGACGCGGCCGGCGCCACGCACGTCGTACTCCCCCATGCTCGCGACCCTCGGCTCGGCGGCCGATCTCCGCGAGGAGGAGGAGTGGGCGTTCGAGATGAAATGGGACGGCATCCGGGCGATCGCGTATGTCTCTCCCACTGATGCGCCGACCGCCGGCGCGGAGCGGAGCGTGCGGCTGCTGACGCGCAATGGCAACGAGGTGACGGGCGCCTATCCGGAGCTCGTGGATGCCCTGCGCGCCGGGGTGTTGGCCGACTCGGCCGTGCTCGACGGGGAGATCGTGGCGCTCGATCGCTCCGGGCGCCCGGATTTCGGCCGCCTGCAGGCCCGGATGGGCCTGACTGCGCCCGCGGAGGTGCAGGCGGCGATGAAGACCACGCCGGTCAACTACCTGGTGTTCGACGTGCTCGAGCAGGATGGCGAACCGCTCGTGCGGCAGACATATGCCGCCAGGCGCATGGTTCTCGAGGACATCGTCGAGTCGTCGGGCGCCGTGCACGTGCCGCCGGCGTTCGACGGTGATTTCGCCGAGGCCTTCCGGAGCAGCCGCGAGCTCGGCCTCGAAGGCGTCATCGCCAAGGAAATCGACGGCGACTACCGGGTGGGGCGCCGCTCCCGGTCGTGGCTCAAGATCAAGCACCACAGCACGCAGGAGGTCGTGATCGGCGGCTGGCGCCCGGGCAACGGCCGTCGCGGCGGCACGGTCGGGTCGCTGCTGCTGGGCATCCCCGACGGTGATTCCCTGACCTACGTCGGGCGGGTGGGCACCGGTTTCCGGGACCGCGACCTCGACGACATCCGGGCCCGGCTGGAACCGCTCGCGCGCGCCGACGGCCCCTTCGCGGATGTCCCGGCGGCCGACGCCAGGGACGCCCACTGGGTGCGCCCTGCCCTGGTCGGCGAGGTCGAGTTCGCCGAGTGGACCTCGGCCGGCCGGCTGCGTCAGCCGTCCTGGCGGGGCTGGCGCCCTGACAAGTCCCCCGGCGACGTCGTCAGGGAGTGATCAGGACCGCTCGTGATCAGGCCCGCTGGCGATCAGGAGCGCTTGGGCGGCTTCGGGAACGCCTCGCGCATGTGATCGGTCGATAGGTAATCCCCGACGCCGATCATGATCAGGCTGAACAGGATCTGCTCCGTGACCATCCATAGCGGGTACAGCCCGGGGATCGCCGCGATCACGAGCGTGACGACCGGGAAGATCTTGCTGAAGAGCCGCAGGCGCGAGTAGGCCCAGTAGTAGCCCTTCTGCGCGCGCCAGGCGAAGTAGAAGAGGGTGATGGTCATGGCCAGGACGACGAAGGCGCGCATCCAGACGGCGAAGGGCACGGTGGTGCCGGCGAGGGCGATCAGCAGGGCGACGATGACCGCGGCGACGCCGAGCACAACCTCGGCCGCGAGCAGCCAGGCGATGGCGACGAACGCCCGCCGGGTCTGCGGGTGGTCCCGCATCTCCTCGGAGATCGTGTAATCGACCGCGCGTCCCCCGGCGATCCGGTCCAGCTTCAGGAACAGCGGTTCCAGGTTCATGTTTCCTCCGTTCCCCACGGTAGCCGGTGAACAAAGGCGCAATTCGCGCCCGGATCAGCCGAGGCGAGCCCTGAGCGCCGGCCAGCTCTCGGCGAACCCGGGGTGCAGCGGGAGTTCGTCCACCGCGGCCGGATCGACCCAGCGCAGGGCGATGCTCTCCGCGTCGCTGATGACCGGTTCGAAGCTCTCCAGGGCCGTCACGACCACGGTCGTGTACGACCAGAAGCCGAGGTCGAGCACCGAGGTGAACTGCACCTGCAGCAGGTGCGCCGGCACGCCGGCCTCCTCCCCTGCCTCGCGGATGGCGGCCTCGAACGCGCTCTCGTGTTCGTGGCGCGCCCCGCCGGGCAGACCCCAGGTGTCGCCCAGATGGCTCCACGCGGCGCGGTGCTGCAGGAGCACTCCGAGTTCCCGGTGATGCACGAGCAGGCCGGCCGCCCCGAAGCGTCCCCAGAACCTGCGGCCGTCGGGGCCGTACACCCACGCGTCGCCGCTGGCAGTCATGATTCCATCTTCCTCTTTTTGCGAAACTGCACTTGTGGTCGTTCTGAGCGCCGTGAAGTGACCACAACTGCAGTTTCGCGGAGGGGGAGGTGGCGGCCGGGTAGCCGTAGAGTCGTGGGATGGACCCCGTCACGACCGCGCGAGTCGACAGCTGGACTTGGGCGGTGCGGATGTTCAAGACCCGTTCCCTCGCCACGGCCGCCTGCCGCGCCGGCCACGTGCGTGTCAACGGCGACCGAGCCAAGGCCGCGCAGCCCGTTCACATCGGCGACGAGATCCGGGTACGCACAGCCGGTTTCGACCGCATCCTCGTCGTCTCCAGGATCGTCTCCAAACGCGTTGGCGCGACCGTCGCCGCCGAGTGCTTCGTCGACAAGACTCCCCCGCCCCCGCCGCGCGAGGAGGTCGCGCTCGTGCCGATGCGGGACCGCGGCGCCGGCCGACCCACCAAACGGGAGCGCCGCGACATCGACCGCCTGCGCGGCATCGACCGCTTCGAGCCCCCCGCCCCCGACGACGAGTAGTCGGCACCCGTCCTGGGCGAGCCAGGGATGTGTGGGAGCGAAACGGGCGGGGTCAAGGGGCGAGGGAGGGCGGGGTGGTGATGCCGAACTCGTCGCGGAGGGCGAGGGTCGCCGCGTACCAGCCGTTCATGCCGTGCACGGCCGGCCCCGGCGGCGTCGAGGCCGAACACAGGTAGAGGCCGGGCACCGGCGTCTTCCAGGGCCGGGTCGACACGACCGGCCGTTTGACCAGCTGCCGCACGGTGACGGCACCGCCGAGGATGTCGCCGCCGACGAAGTTCGGGTCATGGTCGGCCATCCCCCGCGCCGTGATCTCGGCCGAGGCGAGGATCGTGTCCCGGAAGCCGGGCGCGAAGCGTTCGATCTGGCGCACGATCGCCTCCGTCAGGTCCTCGTCCGAGTTCGGCGGCACGTGCGTGTACGCCCAGAGCACCTGGTGCCCGGCGGGCGCCCGGGTGTCGTCGAGCACGCTCGGCTGGGTCACGAGCACGAACGGATGCTCCGGCAACCGCCCGCGCGCCACCGCCCCCTCCGCGGCGGCCACCTCCGCCCGGTTTCCGCCCAGGTGCACCGTCGGCGCGAGGGCCACCTCGGCGTTCTGCCACGGCACCGGCCCGGACAGGGCGAAGTCGACCTTGGCCACGCCGGGCCCGTACCGGTAGCGCCCCAGCGCCCTCCGATAGCCGGCCGGGAGGGCGGGGCCCGCGAACCGCTCGAGGAACGCCGGCGAGGTGTCCAGCAGGGTCACGCGCGCGGGCTCGAGGTCGCCGGGCACGGCCACCTCCGTGTCGAGGCTGAGGACGCCGCCGTGCGCCTCGAAGTCGGCGACCATCGCGTCGGCGATCGCCTGCGACCCGCCCACCGGATATCCCCAGCCGCTGGCGTGGGCCTGCGTGGCGAGCAGGAGGCCCGCCCCCGCGGTGGCCAGCGACGGCTGCCGCCCCGCGGCATGCGCGGCCACCCCGGCGAACAGCGCCGCCGCATCCGTTTCCCGGAAGCCCGCCCGGCCAAGCAGCGTACCCAGCTGCAGCACTCGCATCCCATAACTCAGCACGGCGCGCGGATCATCCGGCCACCGGAGCAGCTGGTTTCCGGTGAACGAGACGACCCCCTCCAGGCGGTTGAGCAGCGGCTGGAACACCTTCGCCCAGGCCAGGCCGTCCCGGCCCAGGCCGTCGGAGGTTCGGTCGATGTCGCGATAGGCGATGGCGGCCCGGCCGCCGTCCAGCGGATGCGCGTACGACACGTCGGGGGCGGTGAACGCGACGCGGCCGGCCAGGTCGAAAGCCCGGAAGAACGGGGAGGCGAGCGCGGCCGGATGCACGGCCGAGCAGATGTCGTGCCGGTACCCGGGCAGGGTGAGCTCCGCCGTGCGCAGGCCGCCGCCCGCCACCGAAGCGCGCTCGGTGACGCGCACGCTCAGGCCGGCCCGGGCGAACACCACGGCCGCGGCGAGGCCGTTCGGTCCGGCGCCGACCACGTTGACGTCAGGCACGAGCGCGGCCGGCCAGGGAGACCGGGGCGACGAGCAGCCCGACCTCGGAGCGCACCCACCAGTCGTGGGTGGCTCGCCGCTCCGCCGGGGTGGAGTACCGGTAGAGGAAGACCCGCGCGCGGAGGAAGCGCGGCGGATCGTCCGGGAAAGGGTTGACCCGCAGCAGCCGGAGCGTGGGCCGATCGCCCTCGAGCAGGCGCACGATGAGCATCTCGAACCACCGCGTGTCCCGCGAGCCAAGCGCGAGAAACCACATCAGCCAGTCGAGGCGCAGGTGGTACGGCGCGAACTGCCGGGGCATCCGCCTCGGGTCGCCCGGCTTGCCCTTGAATTCGTAGGCGCGCCAGGCCGATTCGTCGCCCGGTTCGGCGGCGTCGCTGCCCTCCACGATCACTTCGAAGCGTTCCTTGGTGACCGTGCCGAACGCGCCGTACGCGTTCACCAGGTGGTACCGGTTGAAGCTCGCGTTCATCAGCTGGCGGCGCGACACCAGGTTGCGGGCCGGCTGGTAGCTGAGCACGAGCAGGAACGCGGTGGCGGCGAGCACGACCACCATGAACCAGAGCGGCGCCTCCGGAGTCTCCGTGGCGGCCGGCAGCGCGCTGAACACGAACCGGAACGCGTTGTCGTCGACGGCGGCGAACGCGAGCACGATCGTGATCCAGTTCAGCCAGGCGAAATTGCCGGTCAGCACGAGCCAGAGCTGGGTGAGGATCACGATCGTCGCGGCGACGGATGCGACGGGCTGCGGGGCGAACAGGAAGAATGGCATGCCCAGCTGCACGACGTGGTTGCCGAGCACCTCGCCGCGGTGGAACCACTTCGGGAGGTGGTGCACGAACCAGCTCACCGGGTTCGGCATCGGCTGGGTTTCGTGGTGGTAGAACAGCGCGGTCAGGTCGCGCCACTCCCGTCCGCCGCGGATCTTGATCAGGCCGGCGCCGAACTCCAGGCGGAAGACGAGCCAGCGGAGGAAGAAGATGATCGTCACGGGTGGTGCCACCTCGTTCGAGCCGAGGAACGCGACGACGAAACCGGCCTCGACCAGCAGGCTCTCCCAGCCGAACGAGTAGAACGTCTGGCCCACGTTGACGATCGAGAGGTACCCGGCCCAGAGCAGCAGGAACAGGAGCATCGGCAGCCACGGCGGCCCCAGCTGCGGCAGCCCGGCGATGAGGGATGCCGCCACCGCGGCCCCTGACCAGGCGATTCCCAGCAGCATCCGGTCCGAGTACCGCCAGTGGAACACGCTCGGGGACTGCCGGTACCGGATGCGCGCCACGAAACGGGGCACCGGAAGCAGGCCGTGTTCGCCGAGCAGCGCCGGGAATTGGTTGATCGCCCCGACGAAGCCGATCAGGTAGCAGGCGGCGACCCCGCGCTGCAGCACCTGCCGCGCGAATTCGTAGTCGCCCGCACTGAACCAGTCCATCGTGCAGTCACCATAGGCCCGCGCCATCGCGCCATCAAGAGCCGGGTGGCCGCCCGGTGCGCACGCCCAAATGCGCCGCGGTCAGCGCCGCCATCTCCTCGTCGGTGAGGTCGTCCATCTGCCTGGCTTCCCGGCGGTCGGTGCGTGTCCAGCGCAGGAACAGGATGATCAGCACCGGGATGTCGGCGAGCTCGGCGATGAACCAGAGGAAGTCACCGGAGAGGTGCTGGTCGTGCAGCGGCGACGGAAACCAGGCCTGGTGCCAGCCGAGGACGGCTGGGGCGTGGTCGAGCACTGCCTCGTTCAGCCGGAGCAGGATGCCGGGGATCGCATCCATCACCAGCTCGACGAAGGCGAGCATGAATTCGGCCGTGATGAACAGGCTCGTGCGCGTGCCGGCATGCGCGGACATCGGCAGCACCATCAGCAGCCCGGCCAGCGGCACGAGGATCGTCAGGCCTGCCGCGGCGACGGGGCTGTCGCGCAGCACGAAGGCGAGCGGCGTGAGGAAAACGAGGAACGCGGCGATCGCGAACACGGGGGCGAAGATCGCGTTGCCCACGAGGCGCACGAACCAGGAACCCAGCACCCGCTCGACCACGCGCAGGGACGCCCCGCCGAGCACCCTGCGGGCGAGTTGCACCGGCCGGCCGATGGCGACAAGCGCTGGCACCACGAACAGGAGCAGGGCGATCCGGGTCGTGAACGCCCAGCGCAGCTCCTGGCTGTACGCGCCGAGGAAGCCGAAGGACACCCAGGCGTACGAGCCGAGGCCGAGCAGGTAGAAGCCCAGGGTCGGCAGCAACGGCCATGGGCGCCCAGCGCGGCGTGTCCGAAGGATCCCGGCCGCGTAGAGACCACCGGCGACCAGGAGACCGGCGAACGCGACGGGATCGAAGCGGAAGGTGGTGAGGAAGGTGAGTACGGGGGGCGTGGCGTCTCCAATGTGCGGGCCGTGCCTTCTCATTATCAGGTCGGTCGCGCCCGCTTCCGCGCGGCCGGCGTCCCGGGTCAGCATGGCCATGGCGATGACAGCCCCCCGACAAGGCTTCGCGGTTCCTTGCCAATCCCCCGGCAATCGACCAGAGTAAGAGCGGGGGACGAGAAGGAATGGAACGAAAAGACTCAGGCCCGGAGCCTGTGCAGGAGCTTCCTGCCGGCCCGGATCGCGGTTTCGGTAGCTATTGCAGCGACGAGCCATTCGAGGAAGACCGTTCGATCACGAATGTCGGCGGCTATGTCGCGCTTCGCGATCTCATCGCTGACAGCGGCTCGACGCTGGGCAGGAACGTGGCCGGCCTCCGGCTCGTAGACGGGCTGATCGGGTCCGCTCCCGAATCGACGCGAGGCCTCGCGCGCGAGATCGGCATGTTCTACGGCGATGTCCTGACCCACACGATCACCGGATCCCACTGGGTCGTTCGGGATCCCGCCCGGCCCGAGGTGCGGATTACCGACAACGTGACCGTTGATGTCGTCGGCGTCGGGCAACGCCGAACCCGGCTCGGAACCCCCACGCTGGTCGAGAACCTGGCCCACGTGTTACTCATCGCACAGCACGGCGCCTGACAGCACGTCGAAGCCGGACCGCCGCGTCCGTGTGGTACCGGTTGTTGACGACCGGGACTAACCGGTATAGGTTGAACTAAACCGGTTCAGCCCACGGGCTGACGAACCGGATGGCGATCGACGAGGAGGCCGCATGAAGACGCAGAAGGTGACGATCGCCGATGTCGCGAAGCGCGCCGGCGTCAGCAAGGGCCTCGTGTCCTTCGCCCTCAACGATCGCCCGGGAGTCTCCCCCGAAACCCGCCAGCGGATTCTCCAGGTCGCCGGTGAGCTGGGCTGGCGGCCCTCCCTCCGCGCACGGATGCTCTCGTCCAAGCGCGCCTTCGCGCTCGGGCTGGTAATCGCCAGGGACCCGGAGGTGCTCAGCGCCGACCCGTTCTTCCCGTCCTTCATCGCCGGCGTGGAGAGCATCCTCGCCCCACAGGGCCTCGCCCTCGTGCTCAGCCTCGTGCCCGACGAAGAGACGGAGCTGCAGACCTATCGCACTCTCGTCGCGGACGGCCGCGTCGATGGCGTTTTCCTCAGCGACCTGCGCCGCAACGACCCGCGCATCCCCCTCCTCGCGAAGCTCGGCCTGCCGGCGGTCAGCCTGGGCCGGCCCGACGTCGAGAGCCCGTTCCCCGCGGTCTCGATCGACGACACCCCCGGCATCACCGAATCGGTGCGGTACCTCGCGCAGCTCGGGCACCGGCGCATTGCGCACGTCGCCGGCAGCCTGAACCTGCTGCACGGCAGTCGCCGGAGCGAAGCATTCGCCCAGGCCGTGCACGACGCCGGCCTGCCGACCGCGCAGATCATTGGAACGGATTTCTCGATGGCAGCCGGTGCGGATGCCACCCGCCTGCTCCTCACGCAGGAAAACCCGCCGACAGCGATTGTTTTCGCCAACGACCCGATGGCGATCGCCGGACTCGGCGTCGCCCTTGAGCTGGGCATCCGCGTGCCGGAGGACCTCTCGATCACGGGCTTCGACGACATCGACTTCGCCCGCCACATCTTCCCGCCCTTGACGACGGTCAGCGCGACGCCCGTCGTGTGGGGCCGGGCAGCCGCCAGCACGCTGCTCAGCCTGATGGACAACGGCACGGCCGACGACGTCGACCTTCCCGCCGCCCGCCTCATCATTCGAGGCTCGGCCGCAGTTCCCACAAACGGCTAAAGAACTTGCCCCGCAGCAGAGCCGCTGCGATCCCACGAAATGGAGACAACGATGTTCAGCACTCGAACGACCAGGCGAATCCTCGCCGCAACGGCCGCCTCTGCAGTCGTGATCCTCGCGCTCGGCGCCTGCAGCAGCGGCGGCGGCGGCGGGACCACGGCCACCGACAAGCACGGTGCCATCACGATCTGGTACTCGAACAACGAGTCGGAAATCGCCTGGGGCAAGCAGATGGTGGCGGCGTGGAACGCCGATCACCCGAAGGAACTGGTCAAGGCGCAGGAGATCCCCGCCGGAAAGAGCAGCGAGGAAGTGATCGGCGCTGCGATCACCGCCGGAAACGCGCCCTGCCTGATCTTCAACACGGCCCCGGTCGCCGTGCCGCAGTTCCAGAAGCAGGGCGGCCTCGTCGACCTGTCCAGCCTCCCGGGCGGCGCCGCCTACATCGAGAAGCGCAGCGGTGGCACCGCCGCGCAGTACAAGAGCGCCGACGGCAAGTACTACCAGATGCCCTGGAAGTCCAACCCCGTCATGATCTTCTACAACAAGGACCTCTTCAAGAAGGCCGGCCTCGACCCGGAGAAGCCGTCGCTCGCCACCTACGACGAGTTCCTCGCCACGTCGCGCACCCTCGTCAAGAGCGGCGCCGCCGAGAACGCCATCCACCCGTCGCCGACCAGCGAGTTCTACCAGAGCTGGTTCGACTTCTACCCGCTGTACGCGGCCGAATCCGGCGGCAAGCAGCTCGTCGAAAACGGCAAGGCGACGTTCGCCGACAAGGACGGAGAAGCGGTTTCGAAGTTCTGGAAGACGCTGTACGCCGAGGGTCTCGCCGGCAAGGAGCAGTACCAGGGCGACTCCTTCGCGGATGGCCAGGCAGCCATGTCGATCGTCGGCCCGTGGGCCGTTTCGGTCTACAAGGGCAAGGTGAACTGGGGAGCGGTTCCGGTTCCGACCAGCGCCGGCATCTCGGCCGACGAGACCCACACCTTCAGCGACGCCAAGAACGTCGGCCTGTTCTCTGCCTGCAAGAACACGGGCACGGCCTGGGATGTGCTGAAGTTCGCGACGAGCGAGAAGCAGGACGGCAAGCTCCTGGAGCTGACCGGCCAGATGCCGCTCCGCAAGGACCTCAGCACCGTCTACCCGGACTACTTCGCGGCCAACCCCACGTACAAGCAGTTCGGCGACCAGGCCTCGCGCACGGTCGAGGTTCCCAGCGTCTCGAACTCGGTGGCCGTCTGGCAGGCCTTCCGGGATGCGTACTCCAAGTCGGTCATCTTCGGCGACGGTGACATCACCTCCAGCCTGAGCGGCGCGGCAGACAAGATCAACCAGCTGGTTGGGCAGAAGTAGTTCAACCATGTCACTGTCCACACGACAGAAGCCGGCTGCCGGGAGGACGTTCCTCCCGGCAGCCGGGGGCGCCCGGCGCCGCCGCCCGATCATGGGCAGAAACCCGATCGGCCTTCTCTTCAGCGCGCCGTACCTCGTCTTCGTCATCGCCGTCTTCGCGTACCCCCTGGTGTTCGCGTTCTGGATGTCCTTCCACGACTACTTCTTCGCGGCACCGGGTGCGCAGGTCGATCGACCCTTCGTCGGACTCGCGAACTTCCAGGAGGTTCTTTCCGACCCGGCCGTGATCCGATCGTTCGGGAACGTCGGCATCTTCCTCCTGATCAATGTCCCGCTGACGGTCGTGCTCTCTCTCGTGCTCGCCACGGCACTGAACAAGGTCGTGCGATTCCGCACCTTCCTGCGGGTGTCCTACTTCGTGCCGTACGTCACCGCCAGCGTCGCCGTCGTCGGAGTCTGGTTGTTCCTGTTCAGCGGCAGCGGGCTGGTCAATCAGCTGCTCGGGCCGCTCGCGCCGAAGCCCTCCTGGCTGATCAACTCCGTCTGGGCCATGCCGACGATCGCGCTGTTCGTCACGTGGAAGCAGCTCGGCTTCTTCATCCTGCTTTACCTCGCCGCCCTGCAGAACGTGTCCGCAGAACTCTACGAGGCAGCGTCGACGGACGGAGCCGGCAAGGTGCGGAGCTTCTTCTCGGTCACCGTGCCCGGCGTCCGAGCCGCAACGGTGCTGGTGCTGCTGCTCTCGACGGTCACAGGTGCCAACCTCTTCACGGAGCCGTACCTGCTTACCGGCGGAGGTGGCCCCAACGGCGCCTCGACCTCCCCCGTGCTGCTCATGTACCAGCGCGGCATCGAACAGGGCTCGCCGGACTCGGCGGCCGCGATCGGAGTGATTCTCGTGATCGGTGTCCTCATCCTCGCCTGGATCCAGCGCAAGATCGCCGGAGGTGACGAATCATGAGTCGTAAGCAGCACATCCTTCGAGGAATCGTGCTGGCGGTGGGCGCGTTCGTGTTCCTCTTCCCGTTCTACTACATGGTCGTCGGCTCGCTTCAGACTTCCCCTGACCCGAGCATCGCTGGGGCCTTCCCCAACCCGGCCAACCTCACGCTCGAGAACTACGCGGCCATCAACAGCCGTATCGGCCTCCTGCGTGGCCTGGTCAACTCCGGGATCTTCGCCGGCGGTGTGATCCTCTGCACCGTGGTGTTCGGGGTGCTGGTGGGATACGCGCTGGCACAGCTCCAGTGGCGGGGCCGCGGCGTGACCTTCGCGCTTGCCCTGCTCGTGCAGGTCGTTCCGTTCCAGTTGCTGATGATTCCGCTCTACGTCATGATCGCTCGCGATTACGGCCTGGCCGACAACTACCTGGGCATGATCCTGCCGTTCGCGATCAACTCGACCGCCGTGATCGTCTTCAGGCAGTACTTCCTCCAGCTTCCGAAGGAGCTCTTCGATGCCGCCCGCATCGACGGTGCCGGGGAACTCCAGCTGCTCTGGAGCATTGCCCTGCCGCTCGTGCGGCCGGCGCTCCTGACCGTGGTGCTGCTGACCTTCATCGGCCCGTGGAACGAATTCCTCTGGCCGTTCCTGATCACCAAGGACGCTTCCCTGCAGCCGCTCGCGGTGTCCCTGGCGAACTACCTCAGCAACGTGGCCGCCACGGCGGCGAACCCGTTCGGCGCCATCCTCGCCGGCGCCTGCGTGCTCGCGGCGCCTGCGGTGGTTCTCTTTATCGTGTTCCAACAACACTTCGTTTCGACCGATATCGGGTCGGGCGTGAAAGGCTAGTTATGTCAACGACCACTGAATTCCCGTACACCCTCACCCGGATGGGCGTCATCATGACGCCGGAGGAGGGCAACGCCCTCGAGGCGGAGGGTGTCCTCAACCCAGGCAGCGGACATGCCCCGGACGGCACGCTGTACCTCCTGCCCCGCCTCGTCGCCACCGGCAACGTCTCGCGCGTCGGCCTGGCGAAGGTGATCATCACCGACGGCATCCCCACCGGCGTCGAGCGCGAGGGAATCGTGCTCGAACCCGACCGTGGCTGGGAGCGCGGCGCGAACAATGCCGGCGTGGAAGACCCCCGGGTCACATACATTGACCGACTGGGCATGCACGTGATGACCTACGTCGCGTACGGCCCCCTGGGCCCGCGCACCGCGATCGCCGTCTCGACCGACCTGCGCGAGTGGCGCAGGCTCGGCCCGGCGCTCTTCGCCTACGACGACAAGCTCGACATGGACCTGAACCTGTTCCACAACAAGGACACGGTCTTCTTCCCCGAGCCCGTCACCGCCCCGGACGGCGTGGAAAGCTTCGCCGTGCTGCACCGCCCGATGTGGGACCTCGGCGAGGTCAAGCCCGGTGAGGGTGTCCGCGTTCCGGCCGGCGTCACCGACACCCGCCAGAGCATCTGGATCAGCTACGTGCCCGTCGCCGACGCGCTCGCCGACCTGACCCTGCTGACCTACTGGAAGGGCCACCGCTTCCTGGCCGGCCCCGAATTCGCGTTCGAGGAGCTCAAGATCGGCGGCGGCCCGGCTCCGCTGCGCGTGCCGGAGGGCTGGCTGCTCATGCACCACGGCGTGACCGGCACCATCGACGGCGCGTTCTCGCAGCAGCAGAAGGTCAACTACTCGGCCGGCGCGATGATCCTCGACGCGGACGACCCGACCAAGGTCATCCGACGCACCTCTGAGCCGCTGCTCACGGCCGAGACCCCCGACGAGATCAGCGGAATCGTGCCGAACGTCGTCTTCCCGACGGCGATCGAGGAGATCGACGGAAAGCACTACGTCTTCTACGGCATGGCCGACTCGAAGATCGGCGTCGCCCGGCTCGACCGCGTCACCGCGTAACCCGCTCCCCCTCCCGCGAAACTGCAGTCGTGGTCGCTAAGACAGCGTCTTAGCGACCACAACTGCAGTTTCGTGGGGCAGTGCGTCGGGCCCAGGCGAAGTCAGCGCGACTCGGCCTCGACCAGGGCCGCTTCGAGGGCCACCCACGGGAGCATGGCGCACTTGACCCTGGCCGGGTAGCGAGAGACGCCGGCGAAGGCCGCGGCATCCCCCATGGTCTCTTCGTCCGGCTCGATCGTGCCGCGGGAACGCAGCATCTCCCGGAAGGTCCCGAGAAGCGCCTGGGCGTCGGCGGCGCTCTTGCCGCGCACCTCGTCGCTGAGCACCGATGCGGATGCCATCGAGATGGAGCATCCTTCGCCGCGCCAGGCGAGGTCCTCGATTCGACCCGCGCCGCTGACGGCGACGCGCACGGTCACTTCGTCGCCGCAGGTCGTGTTGACCTGGTGCGACTGGGCGGTGCGGAGGCCGTTTTGCTCCGCCGGGGCGGCAAGTGCCGTCAACGGTTCGGCCGAGAAGCCGTGCTTGGCCTTCGCGTGGTCGAGGATGATCTGCTGGTAGAGCTGCTGCAGGTCGCTGGAGGTCATCGGCTTACTCCAAAGAACGGGGCGACCTCGCGCATGGCCGCCAGAAACCGGTCCACCTCGTCGGTGGTCGTGTACAGGTAGGTGCTCGCGCGGGTCGACGCGGTCACGCCGAGACGCCGGTGCAGGGGCTGCGCGCAGTGGTGGCCCACCCGCACCGCGATACCGGCTTCGTCGAGGAACTGGCCGACGTCGTGCGCGTGCACGCCGGCGACATCGAAGCTGGCCAGGCCCACGCGGTCGACCCCGATGGGCGGCCCGAGCACGCGAACGCCCGGGATGTCGGTGAGCCCGGCGACGAGGCGGTGGCCGAGTTCCGCCTCCCGCGCCGCGATCCGGGCCATTCCGGTCTCGGTGAGGTAGTCGACCGCCGCGGCGAGGGCGATGGCCTGGGAGATGCGTTGCGTGCCGGCCTCGAAGCGCTGCGGCGGGGCGAGGAATTCGGCGCCCTGCATGTCGACGGTGGTGATCATGGACCCGCCGGTGAGGAACGGCGGCATGTCGGCGAGCAGTTCGGCCTTGCCGTAGAGCACGCCGATGCCGGTCGGCCCGAGCATCTTGTGCCCAGAGAACACGGCGAAGTCCACGTCGAGTGCGGCGACGTCAACGGGCAGGTGCGGCACCGACTGGCAGGCGTCGAGGAGCACGAGGGCACCGACGGCGCGGGCGAGGGCCACGAGTTCGGCGACGGGGTTGATCGTGCCGACGACATTGGAGGCGTGCGTGAACGCGAGCAGGCGCGTGCGCCTGCCGATGACCTGCGCGGCGGCCGCGAGGTCGAGCGTGCCGTCCTCCTGCACGGGGATGAACCGCAGGGTCGCGCCAGTGCGGAGCGCGAGCTGCTGCCACGGGATGAGGTTGGCGTGGTGCTCCATCTCGGTGACGACGATCTCGTCGCCGGCGCCGAGCCGGAAGCGCTCGGCTGCCGGGCCGCCGAGCCCGAGGGAGGCGTTCGAGAACGAATACGCCACGAGGTTGATGCCCTCTGTGGCGTTCGAGGTCCAGACGACCTCGTCGGCCTGCGCGCCGATGAAGGCGGCGACGGTCGCCCTGGCCGCCTCGAAGGCTTCGGTCGCGCCGAAGGCGAGCGTGTGCGCCCCGCGGTGCACGGCGGCGTTCCGCTGTTCGTAGAACTCCTGCTCCGCCTCCAGCACGCTGATCGGGTTCTGCGAGGTGGCCCCCGAGTCGAGATAGTTCAGCGGATGCCCGTTCACGAGCTGCCCGAGGATCGGGAAATCGTTGCGGATGCGCTCGACCTCCGCGTTCGTCAGCGAACGAGCGGGGGCGAGTTTCGTCGCGGGAGCAGGGGACGTCATGGTTAAAGGCTATTCCCCTGCGCTGGCAATGCGCACTGAACCTGCAGGGGTCCCACCCCGTGAGGGGTCGCATATCGACCTTCCCGGGCCCATCGAAGGTCGATATGCGACCCCTCACGGACACGGTGGCACGCGATACGGTATACGGGTGGACCTGAACACCGTGCGCGACGTTACGCCCGCCCGGCACCGCGACGACCTGCGCGCCCTCAGCGCGGAGGTCTCGCCCCTGGCCGGCGGCTCCGAGCTGTTCGCCGCCCCCCAGGCGCACCTCACCGGGCTGGTCGACCTCATGACGCTCGGCTGGGCCTCCCTCGTCGTCGACGACGACGTCGACGACGACGACAACGACGGCCCGGAGCCCGGCGGCCTCGAGATCGGCGCCACCTGCACGATCGCCGAGCTCTCCCGGATGCCGGCCCGGCCGGGCTGGAGCGCGCATCCACTGTTCCTCGAGTGCTGCACGGCCCTCTTCGGCTCGTTCAAGGTCTGGAACACGGCCACCGTCGGCGGCAACCTCTGCGCCTCCCTGCCGGCCGGCCCGATGACCGCCCTCGCCGTCGCGCTCGACGCCGACGTGCTCATCTGGCGGCGGGACGGCCGGGACGAGCTCCTGTCGGCCCGCGAGTTCGTCACCGGGAACATGACCAACGTTCTCGGCGTCGGCGACGTGCTGCGCTCCATCCAGGTCCCTGCATCGTCGCTTGGCGCCCGCACCGCCTTCCGCAAGATCGCTCTCTCCCCGCTCGGCCGTTCCGGCGCCATGCTGATCGGACGGCTCGACCGGGACGGCGGCTTCGTGCTCACCGTGACCGCCGCGACGCTGCGACCCGTGCAGCTGCGCTACCCTGCCCTGCCGGCCGCGACCGACCTGCGCCGCGACCTCGACGCCATCGACGCCTGGTTCACGGATGCCCATGGCGCGGCCGACTGGCGCCGGGCCGTGAGCCTGCTGCTCGGCGAGGAGATCCGCGCGGAGCTCCAGCAGGGCACGCACCAGCAGGGCACGCTCCGGCAGAAGTCTGACCGGTCGTGAGACTCGACATCAACGGCCGGCAGATCGACGCTGAGCCTGCCCCCGGCCAGTGCCTGCGCTCCTTCCTCCGCGACCAGGACCAGTTCGAGGTCAAGACGGGCTGCGACACCGGCGACTGCGGGGCGTGCTCGGTGCTCGTCGACGGCACCCCGGTGCACTCCTGCATCGTGCCGGCCTACCGCGCGGAGGGCACGGCCGTGACGACGGCCGCCGGGCTCGGCCTGCCGGGCAACCTCGCCCCCCTCCAGCAACGGTTCGTGGATGCCGCGGGCTTCCAGTGCGGATTCTGCACACCCGGCATGATCGTGACGGCCTCGACGCTGGACGACCACGACCAGGGCGACCTGCCCCAGCTGCTCAAAGGCAACCTGTGTCGCTGCACGGGCTACCGGGCGATCGAGGACGCCATCCGCGGCACCCACACGCCGCCGCAGGGCGGGAGCCCCGTCGACCCTCCGGCCGCCGATCCGCCCGCCGCAACCCTCGGCCCGGTCGTGCGCACCCGCAGCGCGACGGGAACCAGGCCCGGCCTCGTCGGCTCGTCCCTGCCAGCCCCGGCGAGCGAACGGGTCGTCAGCGGGCAGGAACCGTATACGCTCGACGTCGCTGTTCCCGGCCTCCTGCACCTGGTCGTCCTGGCGAGCCCGCATGCGCACGCGCGCATCCGCTCGATCGACACGACCGCGGCAGAGGCCCTGCCCGGCGTGCACGCGGTGCTCACGCACGCCGACTCCCCCACAACGCTGTTCTCGACCGCGCGGCACGAAGACCGCCTCGACGACCCGGACGACACGCTCGTCTTCGACCCGGTCCTGCGTTTCCGCGGGCAACGGGTGGCAGCCGTCGTCGCCGACTCCGTGGCGATCGCCGAGGCCGCCTGCCGCCTGGTCCAGGTCGACTACGAACCGCTCCCCGCCGTCTTCGACCCTCGCGAGGCGCTTGCCCCCGGCGCCCCGCTGGTGCACGGCGACAAGGATGCTGTCGCCTCCCGGGTGGCCGACCCGAGCCGCAACCTGGCCGCCGCGCTGCACGGCGAGTACGGCGACGTCGAGGCAGGCCTCGCGGCGGCCACGACCGTCGTCTCCGGCACCTGGCAGACCGCGCGCGTCGCCCACACTCACCTCGAAACCCACGCCACGATCGGCTGGATCGAGGACGAGCGCCTCATCCTGCGCACCAGTTCCCAGGTGCCGTTCCTGGTGCAGAAGGAGATCTGCCGGCTGTTCGACCTCGACCCGGCCGCCGTGCGCGTGTTCACGCCCAGGGTCGGCGGCGGCTTCGGCGGAAAGCAGGAGCTCCTCACCGAAGACGTCGTCACCCTCGCCGTCCTGAAGACCAAACGCCCGGTGCAGTACGAGTTCACCCGCACCGACGAGTTCACGCTGTCACCCGTGCGGCATCCGATGCGCCTGAACGTCACACTCGGCGCGACCGACGACGGGCGCCTCACGGCGCTCAAACTCGGCGTGCTCTCCGACACGGGCGCGTACGGCAACCACGGCCCTGGCGTCATGTTCCACGGCACATCCGAGTCGGTGGCCCTCTACTCCGTGCCGAACAAGCGGGTGGATGCCGAGTGCGTGTACACGAACAATCCCCCGTCCGGAGCGTTCCGCGGTTACGGCCTCGGCCAGGTGATCTTCGCGATCGAGTCCGCACTCGACGAACTCGCCCGCCGGCTCGGCATGAACCCCTTCGACCTGCGCCGGCTCAACTCGGTGGGGCCGACCGATCCGCTCGTGGTCACCCGTGCAGAGGGCGACGACCTCGGCTTCGGCAGCTACGGCCTCGACCAGTGCCTCGACCTCGCCGAGGCGGCGCTCGCCCGCGGCAACGGGGCGCCCGTCCCGACCGGAGCCGAATGGCAGGTCGGCGAGGGCATGGCCAGCGCAATGATCGCCACGACTCCCCCGCGCGGGCACTTCTCGCAGGCCTCGGTGACCCTGGACCCCGCCGGGAGGTACACGGTGCGGGTCGGCTCGGTCGAATTCGGAAACGGCACGAGCACCGTGCACGCCCAGATCGCCGCGACAGCGTTACAGACAACCGCAGACCGGATCGACATTCGGCAGTCAGACACGGATGCCGCCGGCTACGACACGGGCGCCTTCGGATCGGCCGGGGTCGTCGTGGCGGGCAAGGCGGTGCTGGGCGCGGCGACCGGCCTGGCCGCAATGCTCAGGCAGGCGGCGGAGGACCGCACCGGGCTCCCGGCCGACTCGTGGGCCCTCGAGCGCGACGGCCTGCGCTCCGGCGAGGCGTGGCTCCCGCTCGCCGACGTCGCCGACCTCTCCGCGAACGGTGGCGCCGGCAGCGGCACCGGCACCCTCCGCGCCGAGGCGAAAGAAGACGGCACGCTCCGCTCGCTCGCATTCAACGTGCACGCGTTCCGTGTCGCGGTGAACACGCAGACCGGCGAGGTGCGCATCCTGCAGTCGATCCAGGCGGCGGATGCCGGCTTCGTGATGAACCCGGAGCAGTGCCGCGGCCAGATCGAGGGCGGCACGGCACAAGCGATCGGCAGCGCCCTGTACGAGGAGGTCGTGCTCGACGGCGCCGGCGCGGTCACCACCCGCGTGCTGCGGAACTACCACCTGCCGCAGTTGGCCGACGTCCCGGTCACCGAGGTGTATTTCGCGGAGACCGCCGACGACCTGGGCCCGTTCGGCGCCAAGTCGATGAGCGAATCGACCTACAACCCCGTCGCACCGGCCCTGGCCAACGCGGTGCGCGACGCCATCGGCATCCGCCCGCTGGAACTGCCGATGTCACGCGACCGGGTCTGGCGGATGCTGCAGCCCTGAGCCCCAGAAGCTTCCGGCGCCGTAAACCTGGCTCACCGGCCCGGGCTGCTACAACTGAAAGCATGCTCCCAACTCGCGGCGCCGGTTCCGCCCAGGTCTACCGCGGCCACGTCTTCCACATTGCCGGCGCCCCCACCGTCGATTCGGCGCGCCGCCACCTCGCATCGCTGCCCGACGGCGCCCTGGCCACGGATGCCGCCGGCACGATCGCCTGGGTCGGCGACTTCGCACTTCTCCCGGCCGCATTCGCGGCCCTCCCGGTGACGGACAACCGGGGCGGCTTCATCCTGCCCGGCTTCGTGGACACCCACATCCACTTCCCGCAGACCTACTCGACCGACGCCGACGGCGGCGGGGAGCTCCTGGAATGGCTGGACAACTGCATCTTCCCCGCGGAGTCCCGTCTGGCCGACCCGGCGTTCGCCGAGCGCATCGCCCGGGACTTCACCCGCCGCCGCGTCGCGGCCGGCACGACCAGCGCCCTCGTCTTCGGCTCGGCGTTCCCGCACGCCCAGGACGCCCTCTTCGCCGAGACGGAACGGGCCGGGCTGCGCCTGGTCAGCGGGCGCGGCATCCAGACCGCCGGCCCGCCTTCAGCGCGCGCCCTCGTCACCGGCGAGACGGAGGCCATCGACCTCGCCGAGGCGGAGATCGCGCGCTGGCACGCCGTCGACACGGGCGACCCCGGCACGGCGCTGCTGCAGGTGGCCGTCGTCCCGCGGTTCAGCCTCTCGGTCACCCCGGAGACGCTCGCCGGCCTCGGCGAGCTGTACGACGACGTTCGTGGGCGCGGCGTGTACTTCCACAGCCACCTCAACGAGGACAACCGGCCGGTGACCGGCGAGATCGATGCCGTGAAATCGGCATACCAGGTCGAGAACTACCTCGACACCTACGACGGGCTGTTCCTGCCCGGCGCGCAGCACGGCGGGCCCAGCCTGCTCGGCCGCCGCAGCATCCTCGCCCACGCGGTGCACTGCACGGATGCCGAGCTCGCGCGCCTTGCCGAGACCGGCAGCTCCATCGCCCACTGCCCCACCTCGCAGCAGTTCCTCGGCTCCGGCACCATGCCCTGGCGGCGCACGACCTCCTTCGGGGTCAACGTGGCCGTCGGCACGGATGTCGGCGCCGGCGACGAATGGCTCGTCTCCCGCGTGCTCAACGACTGCTACAAGGCGCACCGGTCTGAGCCCGGGGAGGCCGGGCTGTCCCTCGACCCGGCCGCGCTGCTGTTCACCGGCACGCTGGCCGGGGCTCGCGCCCTCGACATGGAGGCGCGCTTCGGCAACTTCGACGTGGGCAAGGACGCAGACTTCCTGCTCATCGACCCCGACCGCTGGGAGCCGCTCGCCGCCGTGCTCGAGCACGGCATCCGCGCCGACGACGAGGACGCGGCCACCGACCAGACCCTGTTCGCACTGCTGATGGGCCTGCGCGAACCGGCGATCACCGGCGTCTTCGTGCGCGGCCGCCGCGTGGAGGCCGCGGCCTGATGGCTGCCGGCCCGCACGCTCGCCGATCGCCGGCCTCGTGCTGGCTGCGGGAGCCGGCTCGCGGTACGGCAGCCCGAAGGCGCTCGTGCGCGGCGCGGACGGCGTGCCCTGGCTCGTGCGAGCCGCCGAGACCCTGGAGCGGGCCGGATGCTTCCCGGTGATCGTCGTGCTCGGTGCGGGCGCCGGCGAGGCCGAGGCCCTGCTCGGCGAGTCCGGCGGGCCGGCGGGCCGGCCGGTGGTGCACGCCGCCGACTGGGCGGAGGGCCTCTCCGCGTCGCTTCGGGCGGGGCTCCTGGCCGCCGCAGCGCTCGCGCCGGAGCCCGTCGCCGTCGCGGTGGTCCCGGTCGACGTTCCCGACCTCGACGTCGCCACGGTGGCCAGGCTGCTTGGCGAGTGGCCTCTGGGCAGCGGCGGGGCATCCGTCGACGCGGACACCCTTCGCCAGGCCACCTTCGGCGGCAGGCCGGGGCATCCGGTCGTGCTCGGGCGAACGCATTGGGCTGCGCTCATCGGGCGGCTGAGGGGCGACACGGGCGCCCGCCCCTATCTTGTTGAGCACGGCGTGCAGGCGATCGAGTGCGGCGATCTCGGCACGGGCGACGACGTCGACGTCCGCGGGTGAGGCAGGACCGACACGAGGACCGGCGGCATCCCCTGAAGGATGCCGCCGGCCCTCACGCTGCGCCGGTTATTTGGACGCGTTGACGAACTTGTCCGTGTAGGTCGTCGTGACGTCGATGTTCTTGCCCTCGACGTCCTTGTTGAACAGCGACAGGACCTTGAGGTTCGTGGGCGGTCCGGCCGGAGGCATGATTCCGGTCGGGTTGTAGATCCCCTTCTCGTGGTCGAGCGCCTTGACATAGGCGTCCAGGCCGACGCCGGCGTAGTAGTCCGCCGGCATCTTGGCCGCGATCTCCGCGGCGGAGTGCTCCTGGATGTATTTCAACGTCTTGACGTAGGCGTTCACCAGTTTCTGCACGGTGACCGGGTTCTGTTCGACGTAGGAGGTTTTCATGTACAGGCTCGTGGCCGGGTACTCGCCGCCGAGTGCCGCCGCCGTGCCCTCTGCCGTGCGCATGTCGAGGAGGATATAGGCATCACCGGTCGCGAGCAGCTGCGAAACGGTCGGCTCGGTTGTCATCGCGCAGTCCACGTTCTTGTGCTGGATCGCCCCGATCAGCGTCGCCCCCGACTGCACGCCCGACCGCTTGATGGTCGTCGGGTCAACGCCGTTCTTCTTCGCGAGGTACTGGGTGAGGAAGTCGGTCGACGAGCCCAGGTCGGTGATGCCGAGGGTACGACCCTTCCAGTCCGCCGGGGACTTGATCGTGCCTTTGAGATCGGTGCGGCACAGTTCCACCTCGCCCGGCGTGGTCAGCATGCTGACCACGGATTCGACCTTCTGCCCGAGACCGGCGAGATCGATGGTGTGGTCGTAGAACCCGCCCACGCCGTCGACCTGGCCCGCCAGCATGTTCTCCGTGGCGTCAACGCCGGCCGGCTCATCCGACAGCGTCACCGTGAGGCCCTGGGCCTTGTAGTACCCGAGCTGCTGGGCGAGCATGAACGGCAGGTAGATCTGCTTGTTCAGTCCGCCGACCATGATGGCGACCTTGCCATTGGCGGAGTCGCTCGTCGCCCCCGGGGACGGGGCCGGAGCTGGACCGGAATTCGAACTGCACCCGGTCAGTGCGAGCGCTGCAACGACGCCGACGGCGACGAGCATTTTGGTTGTGTTGAGCGGGATTTCCTTCATTGGATCCTCTTCTTTCATCTGTGAATGGGTGGAACGGGTGCAAGACGGGGCGGTTAGAGGTCCGGACCACTGAGCTGCGGCGGCTTCCAGCGCAGGAGACGGCTTTCGAGCCGGGTGATCAGTAACTCGGCGAGCAGGGCCACGACGGCCATGATCACCATCGCCGCCCAGACGCCATTCGCGTTGAAACTTCCCTGCGCCTGTTTGATCAGTTCGCCCAGGCCCTGCAGGCCGCCCAGGAACTCGCCCACGATCGCGCCGATCAGGGCGAACCCGAAACTGACGTGCAGGCTGGCGACGATCCAGGTGAAGGCGGAGGGAAGCACGACCTGGCGGGTGACCTGCCAGCGGGAGGCACCCAGGATTGTCGCGTTCGCCACAAAGTTCCGATCGACCTCGCGCACGCCCTGGAACGCGTTGAAGAACACGCCGAAGAAGACCAGGACGACAACCAGGAGGATCTTTGACTCGATCCCGAGGCCCAGCGCCAGCACGAAGACCGAACCGAGAACGATGCGCGGGATGGAATTGACCACCTTGATGAACGGGCCAAGCACCTCGGCGAGGAACCGAATGCGCCCGAGCGCGATTCCACTGACGATCCCGAGCGCCGTTCCGATGAAGAAGCCGATGAGCGCCTCTTCAAGGGTCACGAAGATCTGGTCCCAGAGCGGGCCGATCGCGGTGCCATCGGTCGCCCAGACCACCAGTTGGTTCACGATTCCGGTCGGCACGCCGTAGAGGATGATCTTCGTGGGATCACCACCCACCCACAGCTGCCAGCCGCCGAGGAGCACAATCAGCACCGCGGCCTGAGTGAGGTGGACAACCGTGCGGTGTCGGCGGGTCTTCGACCGGTGTGCCTGCTCGTTCTCGGCCTCGGTGGGGACAGGGGCCGCGCTGATCGCCGGCGTCGCAGTCATGGTCATGCCGCCTCTCCAGACGCCTCGGTGGTCTGCGAATACGCGGTGTCGACCTCGGAACGCAGGGCCTCCCAAATCTGCTGGTACAGGTCGATGAAGCGCTTGTCGAATCGGATCTCCTGCACCACCCGTGGGCGCGGCAGGTCGATGTCGAAGGATGCCTTCACGGTGCCTCCAGGCCCCGCCGTCATGACTACCACCCGGTCGGCAAGCGCGATGGCTTCTTCGAGATCGTGGGTGACGAAGATCACGGCCGGCCTGGTTTCGTCCCACAGGGTCAGCAATTCATTGGACATGATCGCCCTCGTCTGCACGTCGAGCGCGCTGAACGGTTCGTCCATGAGCAGGATCGCGGGTTCATTGATGAGGCTCTGTGCCAGCGCCACGCGCTTGCGCATGCCACCCGAGAGCTGGTGCGGGAACCGGTCCTCGAACCCTGCGAGTCCGACCCGACGGATCCAGTCCCGCGCCTTTTTCTCCGCGGCGGCCTTGGCCGCCCCGCGGAACCGGGGCCCCAGTGCCACGTTGTCGAGCACGGACTTCCACGGCAGGATCGCGTCGGTCTGGAACACGAACCCCACGCCGGGGGTGATCTCGTCGACGATCTGGCCGTGGACCTCGACCGTTCCGACGCTGGGCCGTTCCAGGCCGGAGACGAGTGTGAGGGTGGTTGATTTGCCGCACCCGGTCGGCCCGACGATGGCACAGAACTCGCCGGGGGCCACACGCAGGTCCAGGTCCTTCAGTGCCGTGTAGGTCGACCCGTTAGGTGTCGTGAACCGTTTGGTGACATTGCGCAACTCGATGGCCGGCTCCGCGGGGGCCAGGCGGGTTTCGAACAGGGACGCTGATCCGGACATCGTCAGGCCACCGCCACGGTGTTGGGGGCAGGGGGAATCGCGTGCATTGTGTCTCCTTTGACCAGGTCTTCGCAGGGGGGAGCCTGCTGATTCCAGTCATCGTATTGACCGCGTCGACCCGCGGAGGGTTTAGCCACCTTGGCCGCATAAGTACCCTTAACCGGGGTTGTGCGCATTGTGCTCAGCGCACGGGTCACCGGTTCGAGGTGTGTCAGAATCGGCTGCGAGGAGGTGGCCATGTCCCGGCGAACGTTCACGCGCGGCGTGCCCAGGAACCGGCGCGGCCAGCACCGCCTGGCCTTCTCGACCCAGACCCTCTTGTTGCAGCTGGGCGTGGTCGTGCTCGTGGTCGTGTGCACGGCCGGTATGTACAGCTGGTTCACCTACGGCCAGCTGACTGCAGAGGTCGAGGCGCGTGCCCTGTCGGTGGCCCAGACCGTTGCCGCCGATACGGATGTCCGGGCGCAGGTTTCCCGGGTTTCCTCCGCGGGCGGTCGGCAGTCCAACCAGGCACTGCGGACCGGGCCGCTGCAGGAGATCGGTGAGAGCATCCGCCGGCGCACCGACGCACTGTTCGTGGTGATCACCGACGACGACGGCATCCGTCTCTCGCACCCCACGCCGGCTTTACTCGGCCGGAAGGTCAGCACCAGCCCGAGCCAGGCGCTCTCCGGCAAGGAGATCACCCTGCAGGAGAGCGGGACCCTCGGTCCGTCCGCACGCGCGAAGGTTCCGATCTGGGCGCCGGACGGGCGCTCAGTGGTCGGTGAGGTGAGCGTCGGCTTTGCCAGCACGGATGTGCTGACCAGCCTCGGATCCGCCGTCACTCCGATCCTGCTCGTGATGGCCGGTGCGCTGCTGCTGGGTTCGCTCGCGTCGACGTTCCTCGTGCGCCGGCTGCGCAAGCTGACACTGGGCCTGGAGCCCGAGGAAATCGCGACGCTGGTCCAGGACCAGGAGGTGGTGCTCTACGGGGTCGCCGAGGGCGTGATTGGGGTGGCCACGGATGGTCGGGTGACGGTGTGCAATGCGAAGGCACGCCGCCTGCTCCGCCTTCCCGATGTGATCGGACGGCAATTCGGCACCCTCAGTGTCCCCGCGCCGATCCTCGATCTCCTCGACAACGCAACCCCCGTGACGGGCGAGACCGTGCAGGTTGTCGTCGGACCCTCCGTGCTGCTGGTCTCCGCGCGGAAGGTGATGCGGGGCAACCGGGACCTCGGCTGGGTCGTGACCCTGCTGGACCGTACCCAGGTCGAGGAACTGAGCCGCCAACTCGACGCCGTTGGCGCGCTGTCGGCGGCGCTGCGCGTACAGCGGCACGAGTTCGCGAACCGTCTGCACACCGTGCTCGGGTTACTCACGATCGGGGAGACGGCCGAAGCAGCGAGCTACCTGCAGCAGACGCTGGAGACCGGCCCGCTGAAATACCCGCTCGAGCATGCCGACCGTCTCCCGGACTCCTACCTGCAAGCGTTTGTCGGCGCGAAGGGCTTCCAAGCGGCCGAGCGGGGCGTCCTCCTCCGCATCGGCGCCGAAACCCTGTTGCGGGGCAGCGTGGCCGACCCGCAGGATGTCACGACGGTGCTCGGCAACCTCATCGACAATGCGATCGAAGCCGCCGTGAACGGCACGTCGGATGGCCGATGGGTTGAGATCGAACTACTGAGCGAGGATGACACGCTCCACCTCGTCGTCGCCGACTCCGGCGACGGCATCCGAGGCGACCGGGAACGCGCATTCGAGGACGGTCACTCGACACGCTCGAGGGACGGGAATTCCGCGAACGGCCACGGACTGGGGCTTCCGCTCTCGCGCCGGGTCGCCCGCAACCGCGGCGGAGACCTGTGGTTGGCATCCGCCGGCGAGCCAGGCGGGCCAGGAGCTATCTTCTGCGCACGGCTTCCGGGGGTTCTCGGCCCGGAAACGACCGATCCTGGCGCGTCGGATGATGTCGATTTGCTCGGGGATGCCGAGGACAGGATGGTAGGGGTATGAGTATGGCGCCGGACATCCGAGTTCTGATCGTGGACGATGATTTCCACGTCGCGAAACTGCACGTCGCCTATGTCGAGTCGGTGCCCGGTTTCACCGCGTTGCCGCCGGTCGGCGGAGGCGAGGCCGCCCTCAAAGCCGTTCGGGCCTTCGAGCCCGACCTCGTCCTGATCGACATCTACCTGCCCGACGTGAATGGGCTTGACATCCTGCGCGCCCTGGACACCGACACGTTCGTCATCAGTGCGGCCTCCGACGTCGGCTCAATCCGCAAGGCCCTGCGCCGCGGCGCACTGACCTATCTGATCAAACCGTTTCCGGCCGAGCTGCTCGAGCAGCGGCTGCGTTCCTACCAGCGATTCCGCCGCGTTCTCGGGGCCGGCCAGAACGTGGATCAGGAGGCCGTCGAGCGGGCGCTGCGGATCATGCACCCCGGCGACAAGAACACGGGACGACCGCGGGCGGTCACCGAGATCTCGGTTCTCGAGGAACTGCGCAGGAGGAGCGATGCCAGTCCAGCCGCCGACATCGCGACCGCTGTCGGAATCTCCCGCGCCACGGCCCAGCGTTACTTGTCCGGGCTTGTCGACGACGGCGCCGTCGCGGTTCACCTGCGTTATGGCACGACGGGTCGACCGGAACATCGCTACAGCATTCGAGAGAGCGTCCAGTAAGTGGAAATGATGGCCGCGGCGTGTGAGGCTTAGCTTGTGGCCCAGACAACCGAACGACCCGAGGTGCGGGAGACCGTTGCCCTGCAGCGGCCGTGGGTTGCCATCGTCTGGGACGACCCGGTGAACCTCATGTCGTACGTGGCCTACGTGTTCCGCAGCTACTTCGGGCTGCCGGCAGAGGAGGCCGAACGTCTCATGCTGCAGGTGCACAACAACGGTCGCGCCGTGGTTGCGACAGGCAACCGCGAGGAAATGGAACGCCACGTCGAGGCGATGCACGACTTCGGCCTCTGGGCCACCCTGGCCAGGGCCGAGGAGTGATGTGGTTCTCGTTCGAGGCAACCGGCACGGTGTCGGCCGTATTCGATCCGGCCGAGATCGACCTCCTGCGCCACGCCGTCACGCAGCTGGCTGACCTGCTGACGGCCGCAGACACCGACCCATTCCTGGCATCCGCCGACCCGGTCGTGCTGCGCCTGCTGCCCGAGGCATACCACGACGATGCGGAGGCGGCGGCCGAGTTCCGGCATTTCACCGCCGGCAGCCTGCTCGATCGCAAGGTGCGAAACGCCAGGGCGGTCCTCGCGACGCTCGGCGATGAGCCGTCAGCTGAGCCGGCTGACGCAAGGGCTGACGCCCGGGCCGTGACGATCGAACTCGACGACGAGGCCGTCCAGTCCTGGTTGCGCACGCTCACCGACCTGCGCCTCACCGTCGCCGAACGGCTCGAGATCTCCCCCGACGGTGTGCAGCACCTGGAGGGCGACGAGGCAGGGTTCCTGCGCGACGTCTACGAATGGCTGGGCGCGGTGCAGGAGTCCCTCGTGCACGCCATCGACGCCTGAGCCTCCTCCCGCAAAACCCATCCCTCCCGCGAAACCGCAGTTGTGGTCATTACGAGGCGCTCTTATCGACCACAACTGCTGTTTCGCGGAGGGTCGAGGGGACGACGGGCGTGTCGACGAGGGCGTGATAGGCCCGGCGCGGACCGCCGGTCTCGGTGAGCGAGACCGCGAGCCGGTCGAGCCGGATCCGCGGCTCTTCCGCGAGGGCGAGCAACCGCACGGCCGCCGCACGCAGCTCGTCTGCGCCGACGGTGTTGGGGTCGAAGGCTTCACCGAATCCGGCCGCTTCCACGGCCGCCGCACCCGCGAACTGGTCGGTCGAGAACGGGAGCAGGAGCAGGGGCACGCCGGATGTCATGGCCTCCGTGACGCTGTTGTTGCCGCCGTGCGACACGGCGAGCGCGGCGGACCGGAGCAGCGTGACCTGCGGCAGGAACTCGCGCACGAGCCACGAGTCGGGAACGGGACCGAGTTCGGCCTTGCTCGTCGATCCGGTGGCGATCGCCACCCGCACGTCGAGCCCTGACAGCGCCTCGGTCACCCGGGCGAGCACGTCGCCGCGCACCGACAGGAAGCTGCCGAAACTGACGTAGACGACTGGCCGGGAGCCGGCGGCCAGCCACCGCTGCACGTCCGCGTCTTCGGCCTCGTCCCGCACAGCCGAGCCGAGGAACGCGTGCGGCGGCAGCAGCCGCGCCCGGCCCTCGTCGTGCAGTTCGGCCGGGTAGTTCAGCAGGAGCACGTCGCCGGTTTCGGTGAAAGCGTCCACGCTCGGGGTCGCGGCCGGGTCGAGCCGGAGGAGCGCGTCATTCCACTGCAGGGTGAACGCGTCGCGCACGTCCTCGCACAGCAGGCGCAGCGCGGCCAGCTCCGCCCCGGCAGGCTGGAACGCGCTCGGCCAGTCGGACGGCGAGCCGTACACCTCGTCCCCGACGGGGAGGGCAGACGGATGCCCCAGCACGACGTCGGCGTGGCGCACGCCGGCGCTGATCAGGGCAAGCCGGGCGCTGAAAGCAAGGTGGTCGACGATCACCTGGTCCGGGCGCACGCTCTCCACGACGCGCAGCACCTCCCGGGCAACCTCGACCGGGTGCCAGAGGAGATCATTGCTGCGCGCCTCCGCTTGGAACGTGAGCGTTTCGACCATGCCCCTGCGGGTGGCGTCGAAGAATCCGCGGAGCGCGTCGTCCTCTCCGCTCGGCTGCTGCTCGGCGCGGATCACGCCCGGGTTGGAGCCCCGGCCCAGCTGCAGGTTGACGCGTTCGTAGCCGAACGCTTCGACGATGTCGGCAGTGGCCGGCCCGCTGGCCACGACCACTCTCTCCCCGGCATCCCGCCAGGCCGTGCCGAGGGTGGCAAGCGGCAACAGGTGCGAGGCGTAGTCGGGGCTGATGATGAGCAGGGTCACGAGGCGCTCAACGCCCACTCGAGCGGATCGTTCGCCGCCGCGACGTCGCGGTACACCCCGGTCAGGGTCGCCGCCATCGCCTGGATCGTGAACGTGCCGGCCACCATGTCGCTGGCCCGCTGGGCGTTCTCTTCACCGAAGGGCCCTTCGGCAACATCCAGCGCGTCGGAGATCCCCCGCGCCAGCTCGCCCGTGTCCCGGGTGTCCACGAGGAACCCGGTCACGCCGTGTTCAACGTAGGTGGCCGGCCCTCCGGAGGCCGGCGCGACGACCGCGAGCCCGGTCGCCATCGCTTCGAGGAGGGCGATGCCGAACTCCTCCTTCATGCTCGCGCACACGTACACGCCGTTCGGGGCGGCCAGGCCTGGCCTGCCGTACCGCGCGGCCGCCAGCCAGCGTGCCACCGTGTCGTTCGCCCGGTGCCCCGCGAGCAGGAGCCCCTGCGAGGGTGCGTCGGCGAGGCCGACGGCGGCATCGATGCGGTCCAGCTGCCGGCGTTCATCGTTCGACGGGTGCTCGAGGTCGCCGCCGATGACGAGCAGGTTGCAGCGGGACCGGAGTGCCGCGTCTGCCGCCCAGGCCTCGACGAGCGTTGCCATGCCCTTGACCTGGTGCATCCGGCCGACCGTCATGGACAGCGGCAGGCCGCGGCGGCTCTCCGGGAGTGTGCGGAGGAGGTCGTCGAGCCCGTCGAAGAGCCCGTCGTCAGGGAGCCCTGGGGCCGCGGTCTCGGCAACGGCCAGCGCCTCGGCCCTCGACCGTTCGATGACGGCAAGGTCGATGCCCTCCGCAATCACGGAGTGCCGCTCCGGATGCGCCGTGACGTCGATTCCGACGAGCCGGAGGATGTCGTTCTCCAGGTTCGGCCGTGGGAACAGCACGCTGTGCGCGGCATCCGCGGCAATGCGCTGCACGAGACGGGCGCGGAACCAGAAGCGCTCCCCTTCGTCGACCGTGCCGAAGTTCGCGCGGGTCAGCGCACCGGACCGTTCGAGCAAGTCGATGGCGGAGTGCGGGTCCGGCGCGACCGTGAAGACGACCGGGATGTCCAGCTCACGGGCGACGGTGGCGGCGGCGAGGGTGCCGACGTCGGCCATCCGCAAGTGGATCGCCTCCACCGTGCCTGCCGAGCGGAGCACGCGACGGATGCCGCGCTGGGCGGCAACGCGCCGCGGCCAGGCGTCGATCGACGGGACGGGCCGGCCGAGGAACGGCACGGTCGCGAACGCGTGCCCCGGCAGGGTGGAGCCCACCTCCGGCAGGCATGAGAGCGCGGCGGCGTGACCACCGCGGGACAGGGTCAGGACCCGCTCCACCTGCGCAGGCTCGCCAGGGGCGACGCCCACGGATGCGAGGCGTCCGGCGACGAGCGCATCACCGAGCCGAACAAGCAGGGTGGCGATTCCGCCGTTGTCGCCGGAGCCGACCTGGGACAGCTCCCGGTCGATGTCGGCGTGCAGGAAGAGCTGGGCGATCGTCACGCCCTGGCTCCACGGCGCGCGCGGGTACGACGGCACCGTCAGGTCGAGCAGCGCGAGCCTGGCCACGTCGGCGAGAGTGTCGCTGCCCCCGGCCAGATCGGTCACGATGGTGATGATCTCCTCAGTCGGCGCGAGGTCGCCCAGGGCGGCAACGGCGGCGGCCCGGGCCGGGATGCCCTCGGCGGCGTCGACCGCGGTCCGGCGGAGGATGCGCTCGGGGATCCGGCCGGAAACAAGACCGGCGGTTTCGACGAGCCGCTCCCTGGCGCCGGGGTCCTGGATGCCGAGCAGCGCGCCCTCGAGGGCGAGGGCCACGTGCGACGGAGCGGAGGAGCCCCACTGCTCGAGCGTGCGCTGGGCGAGCATGCCGGGGAATCCGCCGTCGACGACCATGGTGATGAGGCCGGAGATCGCGTCCATGCGTGGCAGGCGGGCGCCGAAGGCCCAGGCCGAGTGCTCCCGGATGAACGCCTGGTCGTGGCCGAGGAGGGAGACGAGCGCGTCGTCCGCCGACTCGTCGAAGACCCGGGCGAGCGCGTGCACGGCGGCGATCGCGGTCAGCTGGTCTGCTGGGTCGGAGGCCGCCCGGGCCAGAAGACGCACCGCTCGCACACCGCCGTCCCGGCTCGCCGCGACGGTCAGGTCGTCTGCACGTCGGATACCGTCGAGAATCGATCCGGCTTCGCGCACGGCGTCAAGGGCTGTCTGGGTTCCCACGGTGTTTCCACCTCTCCGCGGAGGCCTCCGCTGATGGTTATTCGGACCGGTGAGCAACTTGGATTGGATGGGGGAGACATCATCGCACGGATCGATCTGAGAGCTGCACGCCCGGGTGCGGTGTCCCCCTTCACGCCGACAGCGGTCCGCGCTGGCCCCTGCTACGTTGCGGGACCAGGAGAGGTTGGGCCATGAAGAGAATTTCGTATTGCGGGGAATCGTTCCTAACAACAGACGGAGCCGCGGACGCGCTATTGATGTTGGTCGTCGCGCTGCCGCAGGGCTACAATTCCGAGATGTTGGAAGTGCCGGCGGTAGGCGACGACGGGAACACGATGATCGTGCAACTGGTCGTTGGTCCCACCAGCGAACTCATCAGCATCCCCGAAGAAACCCGGTCAGGGGAACCGGACACCGCGGAGGTGGTCGCCTATCTTCGCGACCGTCTTGACGCCCTCGCCGCGCCCCGGGAGTATGCCTACTCCGCCGCACTGGCTTCCGCGGAGTACGACTGGGACGACGCGTACCTGCTATAGACCTGCCTTCGCGGTTTCTGAGAATCCTCAAAGTTTCGAATGATTCCTCGAAGTTTCGGATTCCCAGCTTGCGACGGCGCTACGTTTAGCCGCACAAGCCGTCGTCTGCCGCTCGGCGATCGGGGCGGGACTGCCGAATGTATCGGAGCACCATATGCGCAGATTGATCGACCTGGTCACCAGCCTGGACAGCCCGGGAATCTACGTCGGCTGGGGCAGTTTCCAGATCCAGCTCGGGAACCTCATCGTGATTATCTCGATGCTCGTGTTATTCGTTCTCGCCCTCGTGCTTCCGTTCCCCAGCGGACGGAAGCGCAAATGAGCGCCCCAGGTTCGGCCAGGGAGACGCCGGAGGACGCGGCCGATTACCACACCTGGACAGGCAAGGCGCGTGGCTGGTTGCTGCGCCGCCTCCCCGCGGACAAGCTGCTTCCGGAAGACCAGCCGAGCTACGTCGCATCCTGGATCTATGTCTTCGGCATGGGCGCCATCGTCTCCCTCGTCTTCATCCTCGTCTCCGGCGTCGTGCTGGGCCTGAACGGTCCGTCCTGGTACCACGTGTCGGGCCTGGGGCACTTCGTCAACAGCGTGCACCTCTGGAGCGTCGAGCTGTTCTTCATGACCACGGTGATCCACCTGTGGGGCAAGTACTGGATGGCCGCGTGGCGGGGTGGCCGGGCCCTCACCTGGATCACCGGCATGATCGCGTTCCTGGTGTCGATCGTCACGGCCTTCACCGGTTACCTGCTGCAAACCAACTTCGACTCACAGTGGATCGCTTTCGAGGGCAAGGATGCCTTGAACTCGGCCGGGATCGGCGCCTGGTTCAATGTCGCCAACGTCGGTCAGATGTTCATGTGGCACATCATCCTGCTGCCCGTGGCGGTCGGCGCCATCGTCGCCCTACACGTGGTGCTCGTGCGCATGCACGGCGTGGTTCCACCGCTCGAGGCGGCAGAGGGCGATGCCCAACTCCGCTCCGCGGGCACCGAAGGGAACGGGGGACAGCGATGAGTACCGGATCCGCACCGAAGACCGTCCGCCCGGACGACGGCCTCGCCCGGCGCCCGTGGCGGGGAGCCGTGCGCGAGTACGACCTGTTCAAGGAACTCACCGTCGCGCTCGTCGTGGTCGGCCTCCTCACTCTCTTCCTGTCGGCCGTGCTCGGCTCACCCGACGACCCCAGCATCACGCTGAAGTCCTGGGCGGTCGCCGCGCCGTCCGACTTCGTCGCCACGGCGACCGCCGAACTCGGCGGCACGAGCGAGACCGCGGGTTACGGCCCGCCGTACAACTCGACGCCGGATGCCACCCAGAAGATTGGGCCGTTCGACCTCCAGAGCCTCTCCGGCATCCAGCTCCCGATCGACACCGCCAAAGACCTCGTGATCGACCCGCTCTCGGCGCTCCCGAACCCGCCGGCCGCGTTGTCGGTGTGGACCGGTGCGACCGACAAGGAGCACACCGACTGGACGGCGGCGTATTCCGACGCGTTGTCGAAGGCACCGGACAACGACCCGGCAAAGGTGGCCGCGGGCGATTACGGCCCGGTGCCGGACCTGACGGATGCCCTGCTGGTCATGGCGAAGCAGGGTGCGCTCGACGGGGTGTTGCAGGCCAAGGACGCGTTTTACAACTTCGACTACACCCGCGGAATCCTGTTCCTGGGTGACGGCTCGTACTTCCCCGACGTCGCCGCCAAGCAGCACCTGACCGGTGATCAGTGGGGCATGATGAACGAGACCGGTAACACTCCCGGTCAGTCGTGGCTGTGGCTGTTCTCCTTCTGGTACCAGGTTGAGCCGTTCGCTTCCGCGCCCAACGCCGACCTGCTCGTCGTGCTCCTGATGCTCGTGCTGAGCGTGCTGCTGACCCTCGTGCCCTTCATCCCAGGGCTCAGGGACATCCCGCGCTGGATTCCGGTGCACCGGCTGATCTGGCGGGACTACTACCGGCGACGCTGAATCCGGGTGCCCCCCGGTTAATGGGCACCCTGCTTGGGGGAGCAATCTGGGGCCGCCGATGCGTGCAACACCGATAGCCTGAGGATTGTTCACGCACGGCGGCGCGAAGTACACACCAGAGTCGGGGAGGGACTTCACAGCATGGGTTCGTTCACATATGACCGAGTGGTCGTCGAGATCGACGACCGCACCCTGGCCCACCTCCAGATTGTGATCATCGTGAAGCTTCGGCGCGGGGAAAGCTTCCTGTTGTCGTGGCGGGATGCTGCGACCGTCGGAGCCGGACGAAGCTCGGTCTGGCTCAACCCCGGGATCCCCCTCTACTTCAAGTTCGTCGGCGGACGCCCGCCCGCGATCAATCCCGAATGGATCGAACGGCTTACCCGCAGTGCCGAGGGTGCCCAGGGGCTGGTGGTCGTCGGCGAGGATGGCCCGATGACCGGGCCGGAGCGCACGTCCCGGCCGCATCCGGCGTTCAGCGCCCAGATCGCGCGCCCGGTGCGCCAGACCCTCGTCAGCGACAACTGACCCATCCCGATCCCGGCAGGCGCGCCCGGCCGGCCGCCCGAGCGGTATGGCGCATGTCGGCGGCGTGACGTACACTCCGAGTATCGAACATGTGTTCGATTACGTAGAGGAAGTTGCGCCATGCCGCGGATCATCGATGCACCCGTCGACGTCGAACTCTCGGCCGACGGCGACCCGCTGGCGTTCGTCTGGGACAGATTCGAGCACACCGTCGTCGGGCAGCCGCAGGCGGTCTTCACCCGCACTCGCTGGTGGGAGAACCACGGCACCCCCAGCCGAATCGACACCGAACTGTGGCGCCTCGACGCGTCGCGCGGAGGCGAGGAACAGCACCGGTACGACCTGCGCCGGGACGCCGACGGGTCGTGGGTGCTCGCCCTCGACTGGGGATGATGTTCCCGCACCTCCACGTCGCCAGCGCGTATTCCACCCGCTTCGGCGTGACCCTGCCGGAGGCGCTCGTCGAGCAGGCCACCGCCCAGGGAGCCGCGTTCCTCGCGGTGACCGACCGCGACGGGCTCTACGGGGCCGTGAAGCACGTGCGAGCCTGCGCCCAGGCCGGCATCCATCCAGGGCTGGGCGCCGACCTGGCCGTGCACGACGATGAGCACCGCCCACTCGGGCGGGTGGTCGTGCTCGCGCACGGGAACACCGCCGGCCGTGGGTATGCGGCACTCTGCCGGGCGGTCTCCGCCGCTCATCAGGCAGCTCATCAGGCGGCCCATCAGGCAGGAAAAAAGCCGAGCATCAACCGGGCACGCCTCGCCGAACTGGCCGGCCTCCGCTCCCTCACCGTGCTCGTCGGGCCGGCCTCCGACGTGGGCGCCGCGCTGCTCCGGCGGGACAGCGCAGACGCCCACGCCCGCCTCGCCGCCTGGCTGCGCGCGATGCCGCCGGAGTCCGTGGTCCTCGAGGTCGTTTGCCACCTGGCCGAATCTGGTCGCCCGGGCAGCGTCGCGCCGGCGACGCGGATGCTCGGCCTCGCCGAAGACGCCGGGCTCCCGGCCGTGCTCACGAACGCCGTGCGTTACGGCGCCCCCGACGAGGCCGTCACCGCCGACCTCGCCGACGCCACCCGCGCGCTGACGCCGCTGGCTCAGCTGGACCAGCTGCAGTCCAACGGGCAGGCCTGGCTGAAGCCCGCCGCTCTGATGCGGCAGGTCGCCCGGATGGTCGTCGACGCCGGCACCCACAACGCCGGCGCACTCGACCGGCTCCTCCACGACACGGCGCGGCTGGCCGAACGCTGCAGCCTGGACCCGGTCGCCGACATCGGCCTCGGCCGGCCGCGGATGCCGGAGGCGAGCGTCATCGGCGTCACCGGCGACCCGGTCGCCGAACTGTGGCGGCGCGCCCGGCACGGCATCGACGACCGCTACGCCGCGACCGGCATGGTCGACGCCGCCCACGCCCGCCTGGCGCACGAGATGAAAACGGTCGAGCACCTTGGCTTCTCCGGCTACTTCCTCACGGTCGCGCGGGTCGCCGACCTCATCCGCGATATGGGCATCCGGATCCAGGCGCGCGGGTCCGGCGTCGGCTCCGTGCTCAACTACGCCCTGCACACGTCTTCGGTCGAACCGATCTCCAACGGGCTCCTCTGGGAACGGTTCCTCTCCCCCGAACGGCAGACCCTCCCCGACATCGACCTGGACGTGGAGTCGGCCAGGAGGCACGACATCTACCGGGCCATTTTCAACGCCTTCGGCAGCGACCGGGTCAGCCTGATGTCCATGACCAACGCCTACCGCGGCCGCGGCGCCGTGCGGGACGCCGGCCTGGCCCTCGGCATGGCCGACGACCAGGTGGCCGGAATCGCCAAACAGATGTGGCGTTTCAACGCCCGCGACTTCCGTCGGGCGCTCGAGGAAAAACCCGAACTCGAGGCGCTGGCCGCCGAGGTGCGCGAGTCGCAGCAGCTCGACCTGCTGGTGGACCTCACGGCGCGGCTGGACCGGCTCCCCCGGCACATTTCCGTGCACCCGTGCGGCGTCATCCTCTCCGACGCCTCCCTGCTGGACCGCACGCCGGTGCAGGCGTCGGGCATGGGGCTGCCGATGTCGCAGTTCGACAAGCACGACATGGACCCGATGGGGCTGATCAAGCTCGACATCCTCGGGGTGCGCATGCAGTCGGCGATGGCGCACGCGGTCGCCGAGCACCGAAGGCTCACCGGCGAAAGCATCGACCTGGACCGCGTGCCGCTCGACGACCCAGCCACGTTCGAGCTGATCCGCTCCACCCGCACCCTGGGCATTTTCCAGCTGGAATCCCCCGGGCAGATGGAACTGGTCGGCAAACTCCAGCCCGAGGCCTTCAACGACCTCACCGTGGAGATCTCCCTGTTCCGCCCGGGGCCCATGCAGAACAACATGCCGCTGCTCTACCTCCAGGCCCGGCACGGCGAAGTCGCCCCCGACTACATGCACCCGCGGTTCGAACCCATCCTGCGCGAAACCAAGGGTGTGGTCATCTTCCACGAACAGGTGATGCGCCTCTTCGACGAACTGACCGGCTGCGGGCTCGGCAAAGCGGATGTCTTCCGTCGGCACCTCGGCAAGCCAGACCAGCTCCCTGAGATCGAGGCGTACGTGCGCGAACGCGCGCTCGAGCGCGGGTTCCCGCCCGCGGTCATCCCCCGGGTCTGGAAGGTGCTCGCCGGGTTCGGCAGCTTCGGCTTCGCCAAGGCCCACGGCGCGGCCTTCGCGCTGCCGACCTACCAGTCGGCGTGGCTGAAGACCCACCACCCGGCCGTGTTCCTCGCCGGACTGCTCACGCACGACCCCGGGATGTGGCCGAAAGACCTGCTCGTCGCCGAAGCGCGGAACCTCGGCGTTCCGGTCCTCCCGCTTGACGTGCAGCACAGCGCCCTGGATTACCGGGTGGAGGAACTCGTCGACGGCAGGCAGGGCGTCCGACTGGGCCTGCCCGAGCTGGCCGGAAGCAGCGACACCGAGCGCACCAGGATCGCCCGGCATCAGCCCTTCACCTCGCTGCAGGACTTCCGGGACCGCGTGCGTCCCCGCCGCAAGACGTTCGAGGCGCTCGCCCGCGTCGGCGCCCTCGACAGCTTCATCGGCTACGACCGTGATCGGCGACACGAACTCCTCGCCCACATCCAGGGACTCCGGGGCACGGCCGTCGCCATCGACGACGACCAGCTCGCCTTCGATGTGGAGCTGCCCGTTCCCGACTACCGGGGCGCGGTCACCTCGCTCGACCTGCGCGGCCGCACGCAAACCGACCTGGAACTCCGAGACCTGCACCTGGCCGTCGGCAGCCACCAGATGGCGCGCTTCCATGCCCTCTTCGCCGAACTCGGCGTGACGCCGGCGTCGCTGCTCGGGTCGCTGCCCGGCGGCACAGAGGTGCTCATTGCCGGGGTCAGGCGCGCCACCAACACTCCCCCGATGCGAGGCGGCCGCCGGGTCGTGTTCGTCAGCCTCGACGACGGCACCGGCCCGGTGTCGAATGTGGTGTTCTTCCACGACGCCCAGGAACGCGTCGGCGGCCAGGTGTTCGCGACGAACTACATGCTCGTGCGCGGCCGCACCCGCCGGTCGGGCGCCAAAGGAGTCTCGGTCACCGGCGAGAACCTGTGGGACCTGTTCGATGTTGCCCGCCAGGTCGCGCAGCGGAAGGCCGCCGAGCAGGCGGCGGAACAGGCGGCCGCTGACACTGCGGAGACGACGACCAGGCACAGCAACGTCCACCAACTCTGGCCGGCCCCCCGGCGCGCGTGAGACGGATCGCTCGCCCCTCGCGGGCGCGATTGAGATGCGGACAGAACACCCTCCCGGCGCGCGGGAAGGTGTTTTGACCGGAACTCAACTCGCGAAGATCGCCCGGTTCGGCCCACCCCGGAAGCCGGGGTTCCTCAAGCACAACGAAGCGCTCGTCGCCATCGACCGGGCCTGAGTTCGCCCGGGCTCACCCGTTGCGCTTCCCCTTGCCGTTGCCCTTTCCAGTGGGCTTGTTGCCGGGAACGGTGCCGGGGGTCGGCTTCGACGTCGGCTTGTCGGTCGGCTTCGGGGTTGGGGTTGCCTTGGCCGGCGGCCGTGGCGGCTTCAGCACCCCGATGACGTCGGCGGATGCCTTGGGGAAGGTGCCTCCGC
>DAIMHX010000005.1:6965-24175 GCA_036723055.1 Microbacteriaceae bacterium | reverse complement strand
GGCGGCTTCAGCACCCCGATGACGTCGGCGGATGCCTTGGGGAAGGTGCCTCCGCCGTATTTCGCGTTCGCCACCGACATCACATCGGGCCACATGCGGTGCCGGGCAGTGGCGACGTAGCCGCTGGGAAAATACTCCTGCCGCTGATGGAGAGCGCCGGTGACGCTGACGACGGCGACGACCGTGGCCACCTTGGTGCTCGCCCCGCTCATCCAGGTGTCCTTGGCGGCGTCGGTCGTTCCGGTCTTGCCGATCAGCGGCACGCGGGGGGTTGTCTTGTGCCAGGATTCCTGCGCGGTGCCGTTCGTCATCACGCGCGCCATGGCGTAGTACATGCCGGCCGCCACCTTCTCGGAAACCGACCGTTTGCAGGTCGTCCTGGGCACGGGCATCTTCTTGCCGTCCGCGCCGATGATCCTGTCGATGACAATGGGGCTGCAGGTGACGCCCTTGTTGGCGATTCCGGCAAAGGCGACGGCCATCGTCAGCGGCGCGATCTCGTTGGTGCCGATCACGGAGCTGGCACCCTGCGCGAGCGGTTTGCCGTCGGCGCGGTGCACCCCGAAGGCCTGCGCGGTTTTGCGGATGCCGCAGAGGTCCAGCTTTTTCGCCATCCCGATGAACCCCGTGTTGATCGACTTGATGGTCGACTCGAGCGCCGAATAGTGTCCGCCATTCTCGTCAGAGGTGTCGTTCCGCGGTTGGAACGATGTGCCGTAGCTCTGCGGACCGAGGCAGCTGTCCCGGAACGTCCCCCAGTCGGACTTGCGACTGGTGTCGGCGCGCTCGTTGAGCGGGTGGCCTTCCTTGAGCCACTCGGCGAGAGTGAACACCTTATACGTCGACCCAGGCTGGAAGCCGCTCGAGCCGCCTTCGGCGTAGTCGGTGTTGTAGTTGATGCCGGTGTAGTTGCGGCCCTTCGCCTGCACCTTCGGGTCCTGGCTGTAGTCCTTGTTCTGGGTCATCACGAGCACCCGGCCGGTGCCCACCTGCACGCTGGAAATGACAGCGCCCACGTCGCCCTGGGACCACACCTTGGGAACATTCCTGTTCAGCGTGGCGACCGCGGCCTTCTGCATGTCCAGGTCGAGCGTCGTGTACACCTTGTAGCCGCCCCGGCGGAAGCTGGTCAGGCGGGTCTCGGCATCCGGACCGAACACGGGGTCGTGCAGGAGTTTCTTGGTCACGTAGTCGCAGAAGTATGCGTTCGCGCGGGCGGTCTGGCATCCGGTGCTCGGCTCGGTGATCCTCGGCTCGACCTTGGCCGCGAAGGCCGCGTCGTATTCCTCTTTCGTGATCTTCTTGTGCTTGAGCATCGCGCCGAGGATGTAGTCGCGGCGTTCCCGGTTGACCTTGTAGCCGTTGGCCTTGCCGTTCGTGGCGCTCAGGGGCCGGTCGAGTTGGAACTTGACGGGGTTGTTCACGATCGCGACGAGGCTGGCCGCCTGCGTGAGCGTGAGCCGGGCGGCCGTCGTGCCGAAGTAGTAGTTGGCGGCGGCCTCGATGCCGTAGACCGTGCCGCCGAAGCCGGTGATGTTGAGGTACTGGCGGAGGATGTCGTCTTTCGAGTACTTCTTCTCCACCCCGATCGCGAGGCGCATTTCCCTGAGCTTGCGATCAAGAGTCGTCTCCGTGGCGGCGAGATAGCACGCGTCATGCTTCTTCTTGACCGTGAGCACTTCGCACTTCTGCACGAGCACGTTCTTGACGTACTGCTGCGTGATCGACGACCCACCCTGGGTCACCCCGGCCGTGGCCGTCTTGAAGGTCGCACGGAGCGTGCCCTGGAAGTCGACGCCGCCATGCTCGTAGAAACGCGGGTCCTCGCCGGCGACCGCGGCATCCTTCGCGTACTGGCTGATTTTGTCCCATGCCACCTCGACCCGGTTCTGGTCGTAGAACGACGCCAGCAGCACGGGTTTTCCATCACTCTGGGTGGCGTAGATGCTGCTCTTCTGCGAGAGCTGGTCGATGGCCAGGTAGTCGGGCAGGTTCTCGAAAACGTTGATCGTGTTCCTGACCGCCATGCCGGAAATGGCGATCGCGGGCGTGATGGCCACCGCGACCAGGACCCCGGCGGCGGTGCTCATGCAGACGAAGCCGATGAAGCCACCGAGCACCCCGGCGAATGTCCGCCTGGCGGACATGGGAATGTTCGAAACGCCTTCGTTCATGGTCGCTACCCCCCGGGGGACTCGGGAAACCGGGATCCTGGCTAGCGTTCCAACAGCGATCGAATCACTGCCAGGCCATTCAGCATCCTCGGGGAGCGTGTTCTCGTCAAGGGGCTGGTCAGAGGCCGGCGCGCTTCGCCATTCCGCGAACGTAGGCGGCCTGGCCGGCGTGCTGCAGGTCGTCGGCGAGGATGCTGACCAGGCGCACCATGAGCGTGACCGGCGGGTTCCAGTAGGTGTCGACGACGCGGGCGAAATCGGTCTCGGACAGGGTGCGCAGGTAGTCGATGGTGCGGGCGTGCGTGGCGTCGTAGTAGCCGGCCAGTAGCTCCGGATCGGCGCGCACGGCCGCCACCTCGTCGGCGGTCTGCCCGTAGCCCGTCTCCTCCGCGCCGAACGGCAGACCGAAGCGCTCGTACCAGCCGCCGGCGGTCCACACTTGTTCGTTCCCGGCGACCTCGGCGATCTGCGCATCCTGGATGCGCCCCACGTGCCAGGCCAGCCAGGCGATCGTGTTCGCCGCCGGATCCGGCCGGTAGGCGAGCGCCTCGGCGCCCGCACCCGCGAGCGCGGAGTGCACGGCCCCGCGCACCCGGTCGAACCCGTCCATCAATACCTCGGTGGCCAGCATCTGCTCTCCTCTCTCGATTGTGCTCGGCCGGTCAGGCCGGGGGTCGGCCCTGCGCCGCGACGTCGATGACGAGCGATCCGGATGCCGAGCCGTCCCTGAGGTCTATCAGCGCCCGGTCGACCTGATCGAACGGATACGACGTGACCGTGGGTGTGATCCGGAGATTGCGGGCGATGCGGAGGAAGGCGGCGCCGTCGGCGCGGGTGTTCGCGGTGACGGTGCGCAGGTCGCGCTCGTAGAACAGGGTGGACTCGTAGTCCATCGCGGGTATCTCCGACATGTGTATTCCGGCGAGGACGACCGTGCCGCCGCGGGTGGTGGCCGCGAGCGCGAGCGGAACCAGGGTGCCGGCGGGGGCGAAGACGATCGCCGAATCCATCGGCAGCGGAGGCGATGACTCGGCGTCGCCGACGAACGCGGCACCGATCTGCCGGGCAAGCTCCCGGTTCGCCTCGCCGCGGGTCATCGCGAACACCTCGATGCCCGCCGCCATCGCGATCTGCGCCGTGATGTGGGCGCTCGACCCGAAACCGTAGATGCCGAGCCGGCCGCCCGGTGGAACGGCCGCGCGCGACAGTGCCCGGTAGCCGATGAGGCCGGCGCAGAGCAGCGGCGCGGTGTGCACGGGATCTGTTCCCGCGGCGAGCGGGTAGGCGAATGCCTCCGGCACGGTCGTGAAGCGGGCGAAGCCGCCGTCGGCGTCCCAGCCGGTGTACTCCGAGTCCGGGCAGAGGTTCTCCCGCCCGGTCCGGCACCACGCGCAGGACCCGCACGCGCGACGCAGCCAGGCGATGCCCACGAGGTCGCCGACCCGCAGCCGGCGAACGGCGCTGCCCCGGCGAACCACGGCGCCGACGATCTGGTGGCCGGGGGTCACCGCGGCCCGGCGCACGGCAAGCTCGCCGTCGACGACGTGCAGGTCGGTGCGGCATACCCCGCACGCCAGGACCTCGACCAGCACCTCGTCGGGCTGTTCGACCGGCATCCGCCTCTCGACGAGTTCGACCTCGTGCGCGCCCGCCTTCGTCGCCCACGCCTGCATGCTTTCCACAGCGCACACCTCCGAGGTCGGGAACCAGTCACCGTCAGCGTGTCCGCATCGGGCGCACGTCGCAAGGGGTTACCCCTCGCCTTCCTGCACCGCGCCGCTAGGCTCACAGGTGTCGCCGGGCGCTTCGTTGACGCTCGGCGAGCGGATCTTCGAACGGAGGTGTCGCATGGCTCGGTGGCCCTGGAATCCCGGGCGTCCCCGCCGCAGCGAACGCCACCACCCGGTGCGGCACACCATCCGGGGCAAGGGTTACTTCCACCGCCTGGGGCCCGGCATCGTCACCGGCGCAGCGGATGACGACCCCTCCGGCATCGGCACCTACTCCCAGGTCGGCGCCGCCACCGGCAACCGGCTGCTCTGGAGCGCGCCCGTGCTCCTGCCGCTCGCCTTCGCGGTCCAGGAGGCCTGCGCCCGGCTGGCGCTCGTCACCGGCCGGGGGCTCGCGGGGATCATCCGTGACCGGCTGCCCAAGCCCGTGCTCTACCTGTGCGTTGCCCTCGTCACGGTGGCCAACACGGTGAACATCGCGGCGGACCTGGGATCGATGGCGGCGGTGCTGCAGCTGCTGGTGCCCATCCCCCAGTTCATCGGCGTGGTGGCCTTTGCCGTCATAATCGCCCTCGCCGAGATCTACGTGCCCTATCACCGCTACACCAAGTGGCTGCGCTGGTTGTGCTTCTCGCTCCTGGCCTACGTCGCAGTGATGTTCGTCGCGGATGTCGACTGGCCGCAGGTCGCCGCCGACATGGTCATTCCCCGGATCGAATGGGGCCGTACGGACCTCGGATTCCTGATCGCCCTGGCCGGCACGACGATCTCGCCCTATCTCTTCTTCTGGCAGTCCGCGGAGGAGGTCGAGGAGATCCAGGTCGAACGGATGCACACCGTCGACGCCGACCACGTGCGGGCGATGCGCGGCGACGTGTTCTCCGGCATGGCCACCGGGGTCTTCGTGATGACGGCGATCATGATCACGGCATCCGCCACCCTGCACCGGAGCGGCATCACGGATGTCGAAACCGCCCAGCAGGCGGCCCAGGCGCTGACCCCGATCGCCGGGCCGTACGCCGGCCTGCTGTTTCTCCTGGGCATCGTTGGGACGGGACTGCTCAGCGTGCCGGTGCTCGCCGGGGCCACGTCGTACGCGATCGCCGAGACGTTCGGCTGGCGCGAGAGCCTGGAGAAGCGGCCCAGCCAGGCCCGGGCGTTCTACACCGTGCTCATCGTCTCGATTCTCCTGGGACTCGCCCTCAACCTGGTCGGGGTCGATCCCATCCGGTTCCTGCTCATCGCGGCCCTGACGAACGGCCTCGCCGCCCCTATCCTGATGGCGGTGATCTGGTGGCTTGCAAGCGACGAGAAGCTCCTGGGCCGGTGGACGAGCCCGCTGTGGTCGCGCATCCTGCTCGGTGCCGCCACGGTGGCGATGGGCGCGTTGCCCCTGCTCTGGCTGATCGCACCGAACTAGATACCAACGCTGCTCCGCTCGCTGAGGCGGGCACAGCGGGCTCCCAGGTAAGGGTGCCCTAAGCTTGGGCGGTGACTCAAACATCCCCACAGCGCCTTTTCCGCGAACAGTCCCGCTGGGTGCAGGGCGTCGGATTCATGATCTTCTTCAGCCGCTGGCTGCAGGCACCGCTCTACATCGGCCTCATTCTCGCCCAGGTGATCTACGTGGTCGTGTTCATGGTCGAGCTCTTCCACCTGGGCTCCGGGGTGGCCGACTCGCTCCTGAACCCCGGTTCGCACGGCATCGAAATCGACGAATCAGTGATCATGCTCGCCGTGCTCGGTCTCATCGACGTCGTCATGATCGCGAACCTCCTGATCATGGTCATCATCGGCGGCTACGAGACGTTCGTGTCCAAGATCCGCATCGACGGCCACCCGGACCAGCCGGAGTGGCTCTCCCATGTGAACGCCAACGTGCTCAAGGTCAAGCTCGCGATGGCCATCGTGGGCATCTCGTCGATTCACCTCCTCAAGACGTTCATCGAAGTCGGCGACCTCTCGGCCAGAGGTTCCACACCCAGCGCAGGCAAGGAGAGCGTCACCGACGAGGTTTACACCTGGGACGGGGTGCTCTGGCAGGTCATTATTCACATGGTCTTCATCGTCTCCGCGATCGCCCTGGCCTGGATCGACCGGATGTCCCAGCCGACCGGGCACGCGCCCGCGATTTCCACGCCCGCCGGCCAGCCCGCGCTGCCCGCTGGACCCGCGCCGCGCCTTCCCCTGGCCACGCTGCATCCGGTGCACCCCGCCCTCGGAACCGCAGCCGCCGGCCACCTGCTTCAGCTCGGAGCGCTCCGCGACGCCGGAGTGGTGACCGAAGTCGAATTCGAGACCAAGAAGTCCGAACTCCTGGCGCGCCTCTAACCTTCGGACCTCGTGCCGAACTACCGAAGTGCGGTCAACTCGGCCGGCTCGGCAATGACGTCGACCATCGCCTGGCCCCGCAGAACGGTGACCGGGAGCGGGAGACCGATCGCGTCGGCGAAGAGCAGCCGCTGCAGGCTCTGCGCATCGCGCACCGGATGCCGGCCCGCGGCAAGAATGAGGTCGCCGGCCTTCAATCCGGCTTTGTCGGCGGGCGAACCGTCGACGACCTCGACCACGCGCAGCGCAACCTCCTGGCCCACCCGCGCGGCGACGTCCGGGCGCAACGGGATCGGTGTGCTGACCACGCCGAGGTAGGCGCGGCGGACGCGGCCGTCCTGCAACAGGGCGTCAATGATCCGCCGGCTGGTCGGATTGATGGGCACCGCAAGTCCGAGGCCGATCCCGGCGACGGCGGTGTTGATGCCGACGACAACGCCGCGCGAGTTGGCGAGCGCGCCGCCGGAATTGCCGGGGTTGAGTGCGGCATCCGTTTGGATGACGTCTTCGATCACGCGGCCGGCTGGCCCGTACCGGGTTGGCAGGGATCGACCGAGCGCGCTGACGACCCCGGCGGTCACGGAGCCGGCCAGACCCATCGGGTTGCCCACCGCAACGACAAGCTGCCCGACTCGCAGGGTGTCCGCGTTGCCGAGGATGGCCGGCGTCGGCAGTTGCGCGGCGTGGGCCCGGATCACTGCCAGGTCGGAGAGAGGGTCAGACCCGACAACCTCGATGGCGCTGCTCGAGCCGTCCGAGAAGAGCGCGTTGCCGCCCGTGGCGCCCTGCACGACGTGCGCGTTGGTCAGCAGGTACCCCTCGTCGGTGAACAGGACCGCAGAGCCGGCCCCCAGCCGAATGTTCCCGCGGCTGGTCGCTGCGGACATTTCGATCGCGGCCACCTGCTTCGTCACCGTCGCCGCGACGAACGTGACGATGCGCGAATAGGCGTCGAGCGCATCGTCTGGAAGTTCTTCTCGCTCATCCATCGCCCTGGTCCCTTCAGAAATCGGCGCCGGCGCCGATGATTGGCACACTGCGTTTAACCTCGAAATGGGCCCCGACGATGCCGCGCCGCGTCACGCCATGGGCGAACACGTCACCTGCTCGGGCAGGCCGGCGTACTGTGACCGTATGGGTGTGCAGAGGGCCGACAGCGGCCAGGACGTGGCAGCGCTCGGGGATCCCGCCGCACATCGGGGAACCGCACTCCCGGAGTACGTCAACCTGTGGGTGGCGAAGCAGCGGTGGTACGGCGGCAAGGGGCGCGTCCCGTCTCTTCGGAGCATTGGCGAGTGGACCCTGCCGACGACCGAACCCGGCGTGAGCATCCGCACCTACCTCGTCCTGGACACGGCGAGCCTTGACCTGCCCCTGTACCAGTTGCCGCTCACCGAACGTCCCTCGGCCCTCGTGAACGGCGCACAGGCGCTGATCACGGCGAGCGCGGGCGGCGGCGACGTTTTCGTCTACGACGCTCCGCACGACCCGGCGTATGCGCACGCGCTGATGCGGCTCATCCTGGGGCAGGCTTCCTCCCCCGCCGCCGGAAACGTCGACGCCTCGGCGCGGGGAGAAACCCTGCTCGCCGGCCAGTCGGGCTCCGTCGGGGCGGTCGTGTCGAGCCGGGTGCTCAGCGGTGAACAGTCGAACACCTCGATCATCTTCGACACGGTCGATGCTGACGGCCACCCAGCGCGGCCCATCATCTGCAAGGTGTTTCGAGCCGTGCACGACGGCGAGAACCCGGATGTCGCGGTGCAGGCCGCGCTTGCCCGCGCCGGGTCCCGGTTCGTGCCGGCCCCGCTTGGCTGCGTCGTGGGCGAGTGGGACGACCCAGGGCAACCGGCCGGACGCGCGACGGGCCACCTGGCCTTCGCCCAGGAGTTCCTGCCCGGCGTGGAAGACGCCTGGCGGGTGGCGCTGCGGGCCGCCGAGGCCGGCGAAGACTTCAGCGCCGAGGCGCGCACGCTGGGCGAGGCGACGGCCTCCGTCCACGCCGATCTTGCCGCGGTCATGCCCACGCGCGAGGCCACGCCGGAATTGATCCGGTCCGTCTTCGAGGGCATGCGTGATCGATTCCGCGCGGCCGTCGCCGAGGTGCCGGCGCTCGGCGCGTACGGCCCGGCGATCGAGGCCGTTTTCGGCCGGGTGCAATCGGCGCCCTGGCCTCGCCTGCAACGCATCCACGGCGACTACCACCTCGGCCAGGTTCTCGATGCTCCCGGTCGAGGCTGGGTCCTGCTGGACTTCGAAGGCGAGCCCCTGAAGGCCATGCACGAACGCGACCAGCCCGACGTCCCCCTACGGGACGTGGCCGGCATGCTGCGCTCGTTCTCCTACGCCGCGGGCACCGTGGCGATGGCGCATCCTGAGCGGGATCCCACGGTCGCCCGGCGCTGGGCCCTGGCCTGCCGGCGCGCGTTCCTCGACGGCTACGCGGAAGGCTCCGGGCAGGACCCGCGCGACCAGGGCACGCTGCTCGATGCCTTCGAACTCGACAAGGCCGTCTACGAAACGGTGTACGAGACCCGCAACCGGCCGACCTGGCTGCCGATCCCCCTGGCCGCCGTCCGGAGTCTCATCGCCGCGGTCGGGCCCACCGGGTAACGCCGGGATCCACGCATGGAACCGTCGGCCGCCTCCCCCATCCAGCCCATGTTGGCGAAGCCGGTCGACGCCGTGCCGGAGCCGGGAAGTGTGCCGGGAGGACTCAGCTACGAGCCGAAATGGGACGGCTTCCGCGCCATCGTGTACTTCGACGGCGAGACCTGCGAAATCGGCAGCCGCGGAGCCAAGATGCTGACGCGGTACTTCCCCGAACTTACGGATGCCTTCGCCCGGCTGCTGCCAGGACCCTGCGTCCTCGACGGGGAGATCGTCGTCCGCACCGGGGAGCCGGGCCGCGAACGGCTCGACTGGGAGGCACTCTCGCAGCGCATCCACCCGGCGGCCAGCCGCATCCGCACCCTGTCGGCGGAGACGCCAGCCGCGTTCGTCGCCTTTGATCTCCTGGCCCAGGGCGACGAGAGCTACCTCGACGTTCCATTCGGACAGAGACGAGCGGCGCTCGAAAAACTCGTCGCGGGGCTGGGGCCACCGATCCACCTGACGCAGACCACTACGGACGTCGAACTCGCCCGCCGCTGGCTGATCGAATTCGAGGGCGCGGGGCTCGACGGCGTCGTCGCCAAGTCGCTTGCCGCCGCCTACTCCCCCGGCAAGCGCCTCATGCTGAAGACCAAACACCACCGCACGGCGGATGTCGTGCTCCTCGGCTACCGCATCCACGCCAGCGGCGCCGGGGTGGGATCGCTCCTTCTCGGCCTCTACGACAGCGAGGGGAATCTGCGGAACGTGGGTGGGGCATCCGCGTTCACCGACGCCCGCAGGCTCGAGCTGGTCGACGAGCTCGCGCCGCTCGTGCTCCGGGATGACGCCGGCGACGTCGTGCGCGGCGAGACGGAGCGCAACCGGTTTTCGGCCGGTAAGGACACCTCCTACGTGCGCCTGGCGCCCACTCGGGTGGTCGAGGTGCGTTACGACCAGATGGAGGGAATGCGGTTCCGGCATACCGCCCAGTTCTTCCGCTGGCGCCCCGACCGCGACGCGCGCTCGTGCACCTTCGACCAGCTCGAGCGGCCCATCGCCTACGACCTGAATCGCGTCCTTCTCTAGTTTGCCGGGACGTCGCGCAGCATCGATTCGGGGTCGTCGTGACCCACACCGAAGGCGATGCCGATGCTGGCGTCGACGGATGCGACGTGGTCGCCGATCCGGACAGGCACTGCGATGGCCTGTCGGAAGGCATCCGCGATCTGGGAGACGTCCCGGCTGCTTTCGACGTCGGGACAGACCACGACGAACTCGTCTCCCCCGATGCGGGCCACCATGTCGGTCGCCCGAGCGCCGTGGCGCAGCCGTGCGGCGACGACCTCGGTCAGGACCGCATCGCCGGCGTGATGTCCGAGGCACTCGGCGAGCGTCAGGCCGCCGACCGCGACCACTGCCGCCCCCCAGGAGAGTGGTCAGCCGCCGATGGTCGAATGCGATCAGCGCAACCGAGAGGAGCACCAGCGCGAACGCCGATGTCGGCTTCATCGACAAGAACCCGGGCAGCGCCCTCGCAGGCGCCCCCGCCTCCGGTGTACCCTTCCGAAGCGTGTCGATCCTCGAATGGCCGTGATTCTCAATTCACATTCGTTAAACTCGAGTGAACCAAACGATGGAGACGCAGATGGCAATGGATGACGAGCAGTTCGCGTCCCTCCCGCGCGACCTCGCCGAGGAAACCGCCGATCTTGTCGCCGCGCTCTCCCGGCCCTCCCCCGCGCAGTGGGCACTCGCCACACCCGCCGAAGGCTGGAACATCCACGACCAGGTTGTGCACCTCGCCTACTTCGACGATCTCGCGACCCTCGGCTTCACCCAGCCGGAGGCGTTCACTGCAGCCGTCGACGCGCTGCTCGCCACCGGGCGTGACTGGATCGACCAGATCAACCACACGAGCGCCTTGCTCGACCCGGAGGCAACGCTGCGCTGGTTCACGGAGAGCCGCGCCGCTCTGAGCCGGGTGTTCGCCGAGGTAGGTCCCGGCGCGCGCAGCCAGTGGTTCGGTCCATCGATGAGCGCCGCCTCGTCGGCCACGGCCAGGCTGATGGAAACGTGGGCTCACGGCCAGGACATCACGGCTGGGCAGTGGCTCCAGATCGCCCAGGCCTTCGCCGGCACCACGGGCGGCGGACGCCGACCAGGCCAATTCACCGGCCAATTCACCGAGGACGAGAGCTCGCCATGACAGACACCAGGCCCAAGTCCACCAGGGGCGCCGACAGGCGCGAACGGATTCTGCGGTCGGCCGCTGACCTGATGGCCGAGCGCGGGTACTCAGCCGTCAGCATCACCCAGATCGGGGCAGCCGCTGGGATCGTCGGGTCGGGCGTCTATCGCCACTTCGACTCGAAGGCGACCATCCTCGGCGCGCTGCTCGAGCGCGTCATTGATGCGATGCACTCCGGCACGCGCGACATCATCGCGGCCACGGATGCCGGCCCCGCCCGGCTCGACGCGATGATCCGCAAACAGACCGAGATCGTGATCGACAACCGGTCGCTCGTCGCCGTCTACCTGCGAGATTCCGGCAACCTGCCCGCCCACGAACTGCGGCGACTCCGTCGACAGCAGCGCGAACTGATCGCCGAATGGATGCGGGTCTGCGAGGCGATCTCGCCCGCGTCGACTGAGTCGGAGCTGCGCATGGTCGTGCAGGCCGTGCTCGCCCTCATCAACTCGATTTGCACGTATGACAATCCACTGCCGGCCGACCGCATCATCGCTTCGATCGCGCCGATGGCGAGTTCCGCGCTCAAAACGGGTATTTCCGTTCACTGAACGCGACAGGGCCGGCCCGCAGAGCGAACCGGCCCCTTCCACGCTGATCAGTAGGACTTCGGCAGTCCCAGGCTGTGCTGCGCGATGTAGTTGAGGATCATCTCGCGGCTCACCGGGGCGATGCGCAGCAGGCGCGCGAGACCCCAGTACGGCACGAGGCCGTACTCCTGCGCGAGGCCGTTGCCACCCATGGTCTGGATGGCCGCGTCGATGGCGGCCAGGGCGGCCTCGGCGGCCGCGTACTTCGCCGTGTTGGACGCCTCGCCGGCCGGCAGGCCGTTGTCGTGCAGCCAGGCGGCCTTGCGCATCATCAGCGCGGCGAGTTCGGTCTCCATGCTCGCCTTGGCGAGAGGATGCGCCAGTCCCTGATGGGTTCCGAGCGGAACGCCCCACACCTCGCGCTCGCTGGCATACTTCGACGCCTGCTTGAGGGCGAACCGCGCGATGCCGATGCACAGTGCGGCGCCGGTGATGCGCTCGGGGTTGAGCCCGTGGAAGACCTGCTGGAAGCCCTTCCCCTCCTCGCCGACGAGGGCGTCGGCCCCGACGCGCGCGTCATCGAAGAAGAGGGTGTACTGCTTCTCCGGAAGCATGACGTCCATCTCGATCCGCGTCTTCTCGAGCCCGGGCGTACCGACCGGGACGATGAAGAGCGACATGAGCGGCTTGCCGTCATCCTTGCGGCCCGTGCGGGCGACGACGAGCACGGCGTCGGATTCGTCGACGCCGGAGATGTAGTACTTGGAGCCGGAGAGAACCCATTCGTCGCCATCGCGGCGGGCCGTGGTGGAGATCAGGTGCGTGTTGGAGCCGGCATCCGGCTCGGTGATGGCGAACGCCATCTTCGACGTGCCTGCCGCGAGGCCGGGCAGCCAGGTCTGGCGCTGCTCATCCGTTCCGAAGGCCGTGATGACCTCGGCCGAGATGGCTGCCGACACGAGCATGAGGAGCAGCGGAACGCCTTGGGCGGCACTTTCCTCGCACACGAGCGCGAGCTCGAGCATTCCGGCTCCGCCGCCGCCGAACTCTTCGGGGATGTTGACGCCGACGAGGCCGGCCTCACCCAGTGCCTGCCAGACCTCGTCGCAGGGCTCGCGGTTCTTGGAGTGCTCGGCGTAGTAGGCGCCGCCGTACGGCTTGACGATGCTGGCGACCGCAGACTTCAGGTCTGCATGCTCATCTGAGAGAGAAAAATCCACGTTGACCTCAATTGTGATTCGGAATTCACTTATGATAATCCTACCCCAGGGCGCGAACCGGCCGCACAGGGAAAACCCACTTACTAGGACATCCAACTGAGTTCGAGTCGACCAGCTAGGCTTTCACCAGTCCCGGCTCAATGAAGAAAACGGAGAGTGTGATGAAGATCGCAGTGCTCGTGAAAGAAGTTCCCGACACCTGGGGAGATCGCCGCATCGATCCGTCGACGAAACGGGTGGACCGCAAGGGAGACCTCGTCATCGACGAGATCAACGAGAAGTCGGTTGAGGCTGCGCTCCTCGTCAAGGAAGCCAACTCGGGCAGCGAGGTGACCGTGGTCACGATGGGCCCGTCCAGCGCCCTGGCCGCGATTCGCAAATCCCTCGCCATGGGAGCAGACAACGGCATTCACATCGTCGATGACGGCCTCGCCGGCTCCGACGCCATGCAGACGTCCGCGGCCCTTGCCGCGGCACTCCGACCGCGCGGCTTCGACCTCATCATCACCGGCAACGAATCGACCGACGGGCGTACCGCCGCCGTTCCCGCGATGCTCGCCGAGCGCCTCGGACTCGCTCAGCTCACCTTCCTCCGCACGCTGAGCGTCACCGGAGACACCGTCGCCGGCGAGCGGATGACCGACGACGGCCACGTGGACGTGCGCGCATCGCTCCCGGCCCTGGTCTCGGTCACCGAGCAGATCGCCGAGGCGCGCTTCCCGAACTTCCGCGGCATCATGGCCGCCAAGAAGAAAAAGGTCGAAACCCTGGGCATCGGCGACCTCGCCCTTCCGACCGACGAGACGGGGGCCGCGAACTCGTGGTCCGTCGTCGAGGCCGTCGCCCCCCGACCGGCGCGATCCGGCGGCACCATCGTGAAGGACGACGGCACGGCCGGCACGCAGCTGGCCGACTTCCTCGCCGCGGCGAAACTGATCTAGGAAGCGGAGCAGATGTCACACGTACTCGTTCTTGTTGAACACGCCAACGGCCGGCCGGCCGCGAGCACGGGCGAACTCCTCGCCGCTGCCGCCAGGCTGGGCGAACCCGCCGCCGTCGTCGTGGTCCAACCGGGCGCCGCGGCCGTCTCGGCCGAGAGCCTCGGCGCGCTCGGCGCGGGCACCGTTTTCGTTGCCTCGCTCGCAAACGCCGACTCCTTGCTCGTGACCCCGCAGGTCGCTGCCCTGCAGGCCGCGGCCCAGGCCGCAGGCGATGTGGCAGCCGTCATCGTCGGCAATTCGATCGACAGCCGGGAGGCCGGCGCGAGGCTCGCGGTTCGGCTCGGCGGCGCATTCCAGAGCGACGTCGTGGATATCGCGGCCGGCGCCACCGGCATCCAGGTCACCCAGCAGGCATTCGGCGGTGCGTACACCGTCACGGCCGGCGCCGCCAAGGGCGTCCCCGTGATCTCCCTTCGGCAGGGCTCCATCGACGGCGCGGCCCCGGCAGCCGCCGGCACCGTTCGCGAGATCGACCTGTCGGCGGACACCGCGGCCGCCGCGCAGATCACCGCGCGACACGAACAGGCGCAGGCCGCCGAGCGTCCGTCGCTCCAGACCGCTGACATCGTGGTCTCCGGCGGCCGAGGACTGGGCTCGAAGGAGAAGTTCGTGCTCGTCGAGGAGCTTGCCGACGCACTCGGTGCGGCCGTCGGCGCATCCCGCGCGGCGGTCGACGCCGGATACTGCGAGTACAACATGCAGGTCGGCCAGACCGGCGTGACCGTGTCGCCAAACCTGTACATCGCAGTCGGGATCTCCGGCGCCATCCAGCACCGCGCGGGCATGCAGAGCGCCAAGACGATCGTCGCGATCAACAAGGACGCCGACTCCCCCATCTTCGATGTTGCGGACTTCGGCGTCGTCGGCGACCTCTTCACCGTCGTGCCTCAACTCATCGAGGCCGTCAAGGCGAGGAAGAACTAAGTTGACCTCTGCTCTATCCGGGTTCAGGAAGAGCCCGTGGTTCAAGCTCGTCTGGGTCGTGCCGGCCATCCTCGTGGCACTGTTCCTCGTCGTCCTGGCGGCGAAGGGGATTCGCGAGCTGCCGGCCGTTCGCTCGTTCATGAAGGATTTCCCGGGCAGCTCTGAGCTTCCGGCATCCGCCCCGGTCGGATTCCCGGCCTGGGTTGCCTGGCAGCACTTCCTGAACTCGTTCTTCATTCTCTTCCTGATCCGAACCGGGCTGCAGGTGCGCGCCACCAAGCGCGCCGCCGCCTACTGGACGCGCAGTAACAGGGGTCTTTTCCACACGAAGAACCCGCCCGTGCGCATCTCGCTCCACCTCTGGTTTCATCTCAGCGTCGACGCCCTCTGGGTGCTCAGCGGCGTGATCTTCTACGTGCTCATCTTCGCCACCGGACAGTGGATGCGCCTCATCCCGCTCAGCTGGGACGTCTTCCCCAACGCGGTGTCGGTCGCAATCCAGTACGCCTCACTCAACTGGCCGACCGAAAACGGCTGGGTCAACTACAACGCCTTGCAGCTGCTGGCCTACTTCATCACGGTGTTCATCGCTGCGCCGCTCGCCGTCATCACCGGGATCAGGATGGTCCCGGGGCTGGCTGGCCGGTTCGCCCCCATCGACAGGGTGTTCCCCCTGCCGGTCGCCAGGGCCATCCACTTCCCGGTGATGCTGTGGTTCTCGGGGTTCATCCTCGTGCACGTCACGCTCGTGCTCGCGACCGGCGCCCTGCGCAACCTCAACCACATGTATGCCGGGCGTGATGATCAAACCTGGTGGGGCTTCGGAATCTTCGCGGTCTCCCTCATCGTGATGGCGGTCGCCTGGATCGCCGCGAGGCCCTCCGTCCTCAGCTCGCTCGCGGGAATGTCGGGTTCAGTTCGGCGCTGACGTCGGCGCACCGGCGATGTTGACCAGCCAGGCCACGCCGAACTTGTCGGTGCACATGCCGAAGGTAGCGCCCCACGGCGCCTTCTCCAGCGGCATTGCGACGATTCCGCCCTCGGCGAGCTTGTCCCAGTAGCCGCGCAGTTCGGCCTCGTCGTCGCCGCTGAGGGACACGGAGTAGTTGTTGCCGGGCGTGAACTCCATGCGGGTGGGGGTGTCGGCTGCCATCAGGGTCAGGCCGCCGTCGGTCTTCAACTGGCCGTGCATGATCTTGTCTTGTTCGGCCGGATCTTCACTGGCGTGGTACTCGGCGAATGTGCTGCGCGTCAACTCGCCGCCGAAAACGGACTGGTAGAAGTCCAGTGCCTGCCTGGCGTTGTCTCGAAAGGACAGGTACGGGTTGAGAACGGTGTTGGTCATGATGTGATCTCCTCGTTTTCTTCGTTCGTTCGTGCGGTCTGGGTCGATTATCTGCTCGTTCAGCCCTGCTTGCGAGCCCGGCTCGGCTGAACCCGCGGAGGCTCGCCCGGCATCTTCGGATAGTCGGGCGGGAAAGGCAGTTCGCCCAATCCCGCGGCGACATCTCGCTCCCACCAGCCGAGCAGCTCATCGATTGCGCCGGGGAGTGCGTGCATATCGGCCCACGGGTCGCCGGTTGCCCGCAACCGCTCCGGCACGGTCTGGATCGTGAAGGTTGTCGGGTCGGCGTTCTCGAGTTCCTCCCATTCGAGCGGGCAGGAGACCGGCGCGTGCGCGAGGGCCCGAGGGCTGTAGGCGCCCGCCATCGTGCGGTCGCGATTCGCCTGGTTGAAGTCGACGAACACCCGCTTGCCCCTCTCCTCCTTCCACCAGGACGTCGTCACCGCGTCGGGCATCCGGCGCTCGAGTTCGCGGGCGGCGGCGATCACGGCGTGGCGAACGTCCAGGAACTCGCGGGTCGGTTCGATCGGCGCGAACACGTGCAGGCCCCGGCTTCCGGAGGTCTTGATGAATGCGGTGAGGCCGGTCTCCGCGAGCACGGAGCGAAGTTCGAGGGCGGCGGGGATGGCATCGTCGAAGTCGGTGCCGGGCTGGGGGTCGAGGTCGATCCGCAGCTGGTCGGGGTTGTCGGTGTTCTCAGCGAGGGAGGGCCAGGGGTGAAAGACGACGGTGTTCATCTGCACCGCCCAGACGGCACCGGCCGGTTCGTCGATGACGAGCTGCGGATGCGACCGGCCGCTGGGGTAGACGACCATCACCGACCGCACATACTCCGGTGCCCCCTTGGGCGGGTTCTTCGAGAAGTACTGCTCGCCGTCGATGCCGCCCGGAAACCGCTGCAGGGAGAGTGGCCGCCCTCCGTTCGCGGCGACGAAGGCCTCCCCCACGTCCACGATGTAGTGGGCAAGGTCGAGCTTCGAGATCCCGGTCTCCGGCCAGAGGATCCGTTCCGGACTGGAGATCCGCACCGCACGTTCGCCGTGCGGCCCGCCGACCGTGAGCACCACTGCTTCGCTTGCCATACGGACAACCTACTCAGGACGCTTCGGGCGGCG
>DAIMHX010000005.1:0-6865 GCA_036723055.1 Microbacteriaceae bacterium | reverse complement strand
CGCATGCAATTCGTCGACGGAGTCCTCTACAGCGCGTTGGCGCTCGGGGAAGAAGACGCCCACCTCCTTGACATTGACGTGCCTTTGGTCCTGCTCGGCGAGCGCATCTTCGGCGCCTCCAAGGACCACGTCACGATGCAGAACGTGGAGGGTTCGCGCGCAGCCACGCAGCACCTGCTGGGCATCGGGCGCAAGCGCCTCGTTGCCCTGGGTGCCCACCGCGGTGAGGTCATCGGATCCGCAGGGCTGCGGCTTCGCGGCTATCGCGAGGCCCTCGAAGCGGCAGGCCTCGAATACGACGACGACCTGGTCGTCGAGGTGGGCAACTGGCACCGTGGTGATGGCGCGCAAGCAATGCGGGACTTCCTGGCATCCGGAGTGCCTTTCGACGGGGTGGTTGCGTTCAATGATTCGATCGCACTGGGGGCAATGCGGGTGATGCAGGAGGCCGGACTACGGATTCCGCAGGACGTCGCCGTCATCGGATTCGACGACATCGACGAAACCCGTTATTCGCTGCCGACGCTCTCGACGATCAACCCGGGTCGTGACGAGATCGCGGAAATCGCAGTCGGGCTGCTGCAGGAACGAATTTCGAATCCAGAGTTCGACGTGCCGCCCCGTGAATTCCTGACTCAGTTCACGGTCGTTCAGCGCGAATCGACGAGCGTCGTCGGCGCCTAGGGCCCCGCGTTGCACGTTAAATAATTCACTCTTGACACCGGCTCTGGTTTTCTGCAAAATGTACCTACAACGTTTACCTACAACGTTGTAAACAGCATCACCGGACTTAGCCACCGCGACAGTCTCCGGTGATAACCGCGAGTCGAAGCGGACTCGTTCCAACGTATTCCCCGGTGTCCTTGCCATCGAAGCCTGACCTTCGCCTCGATTCGGCTGCCCACACCAGCTACCGACAATGATGTTTAAGTACGAACTCGAAGGGAAACACCTCGTGAACAAGAAATCCGTGCTCGCAGCCCTGGCTGCCGCGGCGATGATCACCGTCCTGGCCTCCTGCAGCAGCGCCGGAGCAAGTGGCGGCGCGAACGCCAAGCCGACCAACTGCACCAACAAGATTATCGACAAGACGGCCCCGGTCGTATCGGTCTGGGCGTGGTACCCGAACATGGCCAAGGTCGTCGATAACTTCAACAACGACCACACGGACGTCCAGGTCTGCTGGACGGTCGCCGGCCAGGGCGCGCCGGAGTACGCGAAGTTCCAGACCGCGGTTTCCGCCGGCAAGGGAGCGCCGGACGTCATCATGCTCGAGGCGGACCAGCTGACCGGATTCGAGATCCAGAAGGCGCTTGTCGACCTCAGCAAGTACGGCGCGAGCGACGTCCAGAAGAACTTCAGCGAAGGCGCCTGGAAGGACGTGTCGCAGGGCGACGCCGTGTACGCCATCCCGGTCGACGGTGGCCCGATGGCCATGATCTACCGCAAGGACATCTTCGAGAAGTACGGCATCACCACTCCCCCCACCACGTGGGCCGAATACGAGGCGGACGCGCAGAAGGTCAAGGATGCCGGCGGACCGCTCTTCGGCGACCTCGGCAGCAACGTGCCGGCCGCGCTGACCGCTCTGATGGCGCAGAAGGGCGCCATTCCGTTCACCTACGACCTGGGCGACCCCAAGAACATCTCCATCCACCTGGACGACCAGGCAACGAAGGACGTTCTCGAGTACTGGGCGGGCCTCGTCAAGAAGGGCCTCGTCGGCAAGGCCGACCAGTTCACCACGGACTACATCTCCGGTGTGGTCGGCGGGAAGTATGCCACCTACGTCTCCGCCGCCTGGGCTCCCGGCTACCTGACCGGCGCCGGCGTCGGCAAGGGCTCGGAGAAGGGACAGTTCGCTGTCGCACCGCTCCCGCGCTGGACCGAGAGCGACCCGGCCGTGAACTGGGGAGGCTCGACCTTCGCGGTCACGAGCCAGGCCAGGGATGCGAAACTCGCGGCCATCGTCGCCAAGGGTCTCTACGCCGATGACGCGTCGTTGACGGACGGCTGGAAGACGCAGACCATCTTCCCGCTGAACCAGGGCGTGCTGACCTCGGACCCGTTTATCAACAACACGGTCGAGTTCTTCGACGGCCAGACGGCCAACAAGGACATCTACATTCCCGCCGAGAACAGCTACCCGGGATTCAACTACAGCCCCTTCTCCGTGTACTACTACGCGCAGCTCCAGGCGGCGGTCGTAAAGATCAACGCGGGAGAGATCACGGGCAGCCAGGCTGCGACGGACTTGCAGAAGACCATCGTGACCTACGCGAAGAGCCAGGGATTCACCGTCAAGTAGCAGGCAGCACGGCCGGGCAGTTCACGGCCACGCTCGACCCGGGGCGACGGTAACTCGTCGCCCCGGGGCATCCGAATCACCCAGCTCATTAGTAAGGAGAATCCCATGGCGACGATTGCGCCGGCGGTGGCAACGAAGCCACCGGGACATCCATCCGCAGGCGGCACACTGGCCCGCCGCCCCGCCAAAGCCCGGCACGGACGCCGTTCCTGGATCGGCTGGCTCTTCATCGCCCCATTCGGCGTCGTCTTCCTCGTCTTCCTGGTTGCCCCGCTCGGCTACGCGTTCTATCTCAGTCTCTTCTCCAAGGGACTCGCAACCGGAACGACCTTCAGCGGCATTGACAACTACGTCAAGGCATTCACCGATCCGGACTTCCTCAGCGGCATCTGGTTCGTGGTGCGGTTTTCGCTCGTGCTGATCCCCGTGCAAATGGCAGTGTCGCTGGCGGCGGCCCTCATCCTCGACAGCCTGACTACCCGCCTGGCCACATTCTCCCGGCTGATGATCTTTCTCCCCTACGCGATCCCCGCGGTGATCGGCGCGCTGATGTGGGGTTTCCTGTACAGCCCGAGCTTCGGCCCGCTGCAGGGCATCTTCTCCCTCTTCAACGCGCAGGCGCCGTTCCTCCTGAGCCAGGGAAACGTCTTCTATGGGCTGCTCAACGTCGTGACCTGGCAGTGGGCCGGCTACTACATGATCATCATCTACGCAGCACTCCAGGGCATCGATCCGTCCATTTACGAGGCCGCCACCATCGACGGCGCGAATGCGCGACAGATCGCCCTGCGGATCAAGGTGCCGATGGTCTCCTCGGCCCTCGTCCTCATCCTTGTGTTCGCACTTATCGGCACCCTCCAGTTCTTCACCGAACCGCAGGTGCTTGGCCCGATCGCGAATGGGACGATCTCACCGACCTTCACGCCGAACATCTACGCGTTCAACCTGGCTTTCTCCTACGCGCAGTTCAACTACGCGTCGGCCATCTCGTTCTCCCTCGGGATCGTGGTCTTCATCGCGGTCTACATCTTCCTGTTCGCAACCCGCAAGCGAGGGAGCCGACTCTCATGACCACACTGACCGCAACCAGGGTCGCCCAGGGGCGCGATCTTCGCAGGGGAAAACGCCGCAACGTCGTCGCGCACCTCTTTCTCGTCGCCCTGGTGCTGTACTTCCTCGTTCCGATCTGGTGGCTCGTCGTGGCCAGCACTAAAGACGCCCACGGCCTCTTTTCCGGCACCTCCGGAGCGCTGTGGTTCGACCAGAACTTCAACCTCCTCGCGAACCTGCAGGACCTGTTCACCTACAACGGCGGGGAATACCTGAGGTGGCTGGGGAACTCGGCCCTGTATGCCCTCACCGGTGGAATCGGGGCGACGATCCTGTCCGTCACGGCCGGGTACGGGTTCGCTAAGTTCCGGTTCAAGGGCCGGGATTTCTCCTTCGCGATCCTCCTCGGTTCCGTGATGGTTCCGCTGACCGCGCTCGTCATTCCGACCTTCGTGCTGCTGTCGAACCTGGGCCTCACCGACACCGCGTGGGCCGTGATCCTCCCGTCGTTGCTCAGTCCCTTCGGCGTCTACCTGATGCGCGTCTACGCCGCCGACGCCGTACCCGACGAGCTTTTGGATGCGGCCCGAATCGACGGTGCCGGCGAGTTCAGAACGTTCATCCAGGTGGCCCTGCCGCTGCTCAGGCCGGCGATCGTCACCGTTCTTCTCCTGTCGGTCGTGGCGACCTGGAACAACTACTTCCTTCCGTTGGCCATGCTCTCGACCTCGAACCTGTACCCGGTCACGGTGGGCATCGGCCTGTGGTCCCAATTGGCCTCGTCCAACAACGGCGGCGGACATTCGCTCTGGAGCCTGATCATCATCGGCTCGCTGGTGTCGATCATCCCGCTGATCATCGCGTTTATTTCCCTGCAGCGTTATTGGCAGGGCGGCCTGTCACTTGGCAGCCTCAAATAGACCAGACGCCCTCGCAGAATCCCTCACTTTTCCCCCCTCACGAAAGCTGACCATGGTTACCGCGCGCCTCACCATCGATCCTCACTTCACCGTTGGACCCATTAACCGCCGGTTGTTCGGCTCCTTCGTCGAGCACCTGGGACGGTGTGTCTACGACGGCATTTACGAGCCCGGGCACCCGAGCGCCGACTCGGAGGGATTCCGCGAGGACGTCATCGACCTCGTCAAGGAACTCGGAGTCTCGACGATCCGCTACCCGGGCGGCAACTTCGTCTCCGGGTTCCGGTGGGAAGACAGCGTCGGCCCGAAGGCGGACCGCCCGCGGCGACTCGATCTGGCGTGGCATTCCACCGAAACGAACGAGGTTGGCCTGCACGAGTTCTCGTCGTGGCTCGACAAGGTCGACAGCGAACTCATGCTGGCGGTGAACCTCGGCACCCGCGGGGTCCAGGAGGCACTTGACCTCCTCGAATACAGCAACATCTCCTCCGGCACAGCCCTGTCCGACCGTCGGGTCACCAATGGGAAGACGGATGCCTTCGGCGTGAAGATGTGGTGCCTCGGCAACGAGATGGACGGTCCGTGGCAGCTCGGCCACACCTCCGCAGACGAGTACGGCCGTGTCGCATCCCAGACGGCGAAGGCGATGCGCCAGGTCGACCCGTCGCTCGAGCTTGTGGTGTGCGGATCCTCGAGTGCCCACATGCCGACCTTCGGCGAATGGGAGCGCACCGTTCTCACGCACACGTATGAGGACGTCGACTACATCTCCTGCCACGCTTACTACGAGGAGAAGAACAACGACCTTGCCAGCTTCCTCGCCTCGGCGGTGGACATGGACCACTTCATCGAATCCGTCGTGGCGACGGCGGACCACGTCAAAGCCGTCAACGGCAGCACCAAGAGCATCAACATCTCCTTCGACGAGTGGAATGTCTGGTACCTCGACCGGTACCACCAGGTGGACAAGATCGACGGCGCCGACAACTGGCCCGTCGCGCCGCGCCTGCTCGAGGACTCGTACTCAGTTGCGGACGCTGTGGTCTTCGGCAGCCTGCTCATCTCACTGCTCAAGCACGCCGACCGGGTGACCAGCGCCTCCCTGGCCCAACTGGTCAACGTCATCGCGCCGATCATGACCGAGCCGGCCGGGCCGGCCTGGCGCCAGACAACCTTCTTCCCCTTCTCCGTGACCTCTCGACTAGCGTTGGGCTCGACGCTGGCTGTCAAACTCTCGTCGGATGTCCACGACACGGAGTTGTACGGAACGGTGAACACGATCGACGCCGTGGCCACCCACGACGAGGACAGCGGCGCAACGGCAATCTTCCTGGTCAATCGCAGCCAGACGGACGACGCGACCGTGACGATCGATCTGTCCGCGCTCGGCCAGGTCGCGGTGGTCGAGGCGCAAACGCTGTCTGATTCGGACGTCTACGCCCAGAACACTCTCACCGGTCAGGAGCGGGTAGGTCTAAAGGTCAACGAATCCGTCGTCAACGGCGAGGGCGTCATCCGGATCACGCTTCCTCCTGTCTCCTGGACCGCGCTATCCCTGGCCCGGGAAAGCATCGAAGCGTGAAGATCCTCGCGGGGGCCAGCGGAACCCAGTACGAAATCAACGGCCACGGATACCGGGCCGTCATTACCGAGGTCGGCGCGTGCCTGCGCGTATTGGAATACCGGGACCGGCCCCTCATCGTCAGCTTCGACGTCGACGAACCGATGGTCGCCTACCGCGGCGCGCTGTGCGCCCCGTGGCCCAACCGGACCGCCGATGGCATCTATTCCGTCGACGGCGTGAGCCATCAACTGCGCGTCAATGAACCATCACGCAATTGCGCGCTTCACGGCCTGGTTTTCGACAGTGTGTGGCATGTCGTGAAACACACGCCGGGCGAGGTTGTGCTCGGCCTCAGACTGCTCGCAACGGACGCGTACCCGTTTCAGTTGGACCTCAGAATCAGCTATTCGATCACGCCGGGCGGACTGCTGACAACCGTCGAGGCGGAAAACTCCGGCGCAGGGATCGCGCCCTACGGGGTGTGCCCGCACCCCTACCTGCGCGCGGGACACTCGGCCCTGGACACCTGGACACTCACCCTGCCGGCGGAGGAATTCTTGCAGGTCAGTCCGGACCGACTGCTCCCCCTGGCACTGGAGAACGTCGACGACGGCTCCTTTGACTTTCGGCAACCCCGGGAAATCGGGTCAACAGAAATCGACCACGCCTTCACGGGCATCATCCGCGACGAGAATGGACTCGCATCCGTCACCGTCAGGGAACCCAGCGGATCCGGCGTGTCGATGATCTTCGGCCAATCGTGCCCGTGGGTGCAGATTCACACCGCAGATCTTCCGGATCCTGCCAGGAGCCGGCTCGGTGTGGCTGTTGAGCCCATGACGTGTCCCCCAGATGCCTTCAACTCGCAGACGGATCTCATCCGACTCGGACCAGGTGCGGCGCATCAGGCCTCCTGGACCATCCGCGCCGTGGAGTAGGCGCCCGTGAAGCAGGTGGCAGCGAAGCAGGTGATCGAGCAGGCGTAGATTGCCAGCATGGCGATATGGCGACAGGTCGAAATCG
>DAIMHX010000004.1:21671-79622 GCA_036723055.1 Microbacteriaceae bacterium | reverse complement strand
TCAAGGCACCACCCTGGCTGGACCCCGGCGGGGGAAAGTGGCGATACGTCACGAAATCCAGAACACGGATCGCGGACGCACTCGAGCGACGTGTGGGCCAACGGGACTAGCTACGCGACGGGCGTGGCGGTCGGCAGGTCAGTGGCGCCGCCGTAGCGGCGGTTGCGTGAGGCGTACAGCCCGATGGCCTGCCACAGGTCGACCCGGCTGAAGTCCGGCCACAGCGTGTCGAGGAACACCATCTCGGCGTAGGCGCTCTGCCAGAGCAGGAAGTTGCTGGTGCGCTGCTCCCCCGAGCTGCGCACGAACAGGTCGACGTCGGGCAGGTCAGCGGTGTACAGGTGGCGCTGGATGGCTTTCTCGGTGATTCCGGACGGCTTCAGCCTGCCGGCGGCGACGTCCTCGGCGAGGGCGCGCACGGCATCCGTGATCTCGGTGCGGCCACCATAGTTCACGCACATGGTCAGGGTGAGCACGTCGTTGCCGGCGGTGAGCTTCTCCGCGTACTGCAGTTCGGTGATGACGGATGCCCACAGCCGCGGTTTGCGCCCGGCCCACCGCACGCGCACCCCCCACTCGTTGAGCTGGTCGCGGCGGCGGTGCAGCACGTCCCGGTTGAACCCCATCAGGAAGCGCACCTCGTCGGGTGAGCGTTTCCAGTTCTCGGTGGAGAAGGCGTACACGCTGAGGTGCTTGACGCCCATCTGGACGGCGCCGGCGACGACGTCGAGCAGCGCAGCCTCCCCCGCCTTGTGGCCCTCGACGCGCGGCAGGCCGCGGGCATTGGCCCAGCGGCCATTGCCGTCCATGACAACGGCGATGTGGTCCGGCACAGCCTTCGCGGGCATTTTCGGCGGATACAGGCCGGTCCAGTCCAGGGGCTTGAACGGCACAGCGTCTTTGTGCGTGAAGGGTTTCGGGGTCATTTGCTGACGTGCTCCAGTGATCGCAGGCCACGTTCGAGGTGGAATTGCGTGTACGCGGCCACGATTCCGTTGGCCTGGCCCTGGGTCTTCTCCGGCGCTGCTTCCGCGAACACCCAGTCGCCGGTGAGCAGGGCGCTGAGCAGCGCGATCGTGGCGGCATCCAGCCTCGGCGATCCGGGCGGCGCGCACGCATCGCAGACGATCCCGCCCAGCTGCACCACGAGCGCCGAATGCTCGCCCACGGCGCCGCAGCGGGCACAATCCTGGAAGCTCGGCGCCCAGCCGGCCATCGACAGTGCGCGCAGCAGGTAGGAGTCGAGGGTGAGGCTGGCGCCGTGCTCCCGGCGGGACAGCGAGCGGAGCGCGCCCACCAGGAGAAGGTATTGCTGCAGCGACCCCTCGGATTCGGTGAGCTTGTCGGCCGTTTCGACCATGACGCTCGCCGCGGTGTAGCTCGGGTAGTCGGCGGTGATGAGCGCGCCGTAGGAGCCGATCGATTCGGCCTGGGTGATGATGTCGAGGCTGCGGCCCTCATAGAGCTGCACGTCGGCGACCATAAACGGTTCGAGCCTGGCGCCGAATTTCGACGCCGTGCGCCGAACGCCCTTGGCTACCGCGCGCACCTTGCCGTGCTGCCGGGTGAGCATGGTGACGATGCGGTCGGCTTCACCCAGTTTGTGGGTGCGCAGCACGACGGCTTCATCACGGTAGACAGGCACAGCCCAATTCTCCCACCCCGCACGACGGATGCCGCTCATCCTCGCCGGTCGCCCGCAGGTGGTACTAGTTGTAAGTGCCCTCTACGCTGTTCACCATTCCCCTCTGGCTCGACCTGTCCGCCGTCGGGATCGGTGCCATCCAGGGCGCCATGTTCGCCGGCCGGTTCAAGGATCGGCGCTTCGACCTGCTCGGGGTTGCCCTGATCGGCATCGTCGTCGGCCTCGGCGGTGGACTGTTGCGGGACGTGTTCCTGGGCGGCGTTCCGGCGGCCCTGCAGAGCAACTGGTACCTCCCGGTGGCGACGGCCGCCGCGTTGCTCGGCATGCTGCTGCAAAAGCTGTTCAACCGGCTGGGCCCGCTGATCGTCGGGCTCGACGCCGTGACCATCGGCATGTTCGGCGCGATCGGCACCACCAAGGCGCTCGCCCAGGGGCTCCCGGAGATCCCGGCCCTGTTCGTGGGGGTCGTGTCGGCCGTTGGTGGGTCCGCCCTGCGGGACATGATGCTCAACGTGCCCATCGCGATGATGCACGTCGGCTCGCTCTATGCCGTCGCGGCCGGGGGCGGCTGCGGTCTCCTCGTCGTGCTCTTCCTGCTCCACGTGCCGATCACCGTCGCCGGCATCGTCTGCGTGGTCATGACGGTGGTCATCCGCGTGCTCTCGGCGTCGTTCGGCTGGAGCCTGCCACAGCAGCGCGCGATCGGCAGTTGGCCGCGCTGGCGGCGCGAAAACGCCACGGAGAGCCGCCGGAGACGCGTGCGCCGCGCCTAGCCGTAGCGGGCCGCTGAGGTCTACTCTGGGCGTGTGACCAGACTGCAGAGAGTTCTGCTCGTCGCCATCCTCGTGACGTTTGTGGCCTTCTTGGACGGCGCGGTGATCAACGTCGCTCTCCCGGCGATCAGCCGGGAACTCGGCGGCGGACTCATCGTGCAGCAGTGGGTCGTCGACGGGTACCTGATCACACTCGGCGCCTTCATCCTCATCGCCGGGTCTCTGTCCGACTCATTCGGCCGACTGCGAGTGATGCGCATCGGCTTGTACGGCTTCGGGGTCACCTCCCTGCTCTGCGCCATCGCCCCGACCGACTTCGCCCTCGTCATCGCCCGCGTGCTCCAGGGGGCGACCGCTGCACTCCTCGTGCCCAGTTCGCTCGCGCTCATCATCTCGAACTTCACGCCGGACGAGCAGGGCAAGGCCATCGGGAAGTGGACGGCGTGGACCACGGGGGCTTTCGTTGTCGGGCCGCTCCTGGGCGGGGCGCTCGTCGACGCCGCATCCTGGCGCCTCATCTTCGCGATCAACGTCGTGCCCATCGCTGTGGCCCTGTGGTTGATGTCGAGCCTGGGCCGCGACGAACTCGGCCCGGGGCGCGTGCGGGTCGACTACGTCGGCGCCGCGCTCGGCGTTGTCGGGTTGGGCGGGCCGGTCTTCGCGCTCATCGAGCAGGAACGGCTGGGCTGGTCGAGCCCGGGCATCTACCTTCCGCTCATCGTGGGCGCGGTCTGCGCGGCCGTGTTCCTCTGGTGGGAGCACCGCACCCCCGAACCGATGATGCCGCTCGACATGTTCCTGGTGCGTAACTTCGGCATGGGCAACCTGGCCACCCTGTTCATCTATGCCGGCTTCACGTTCGGTCCGTTCGCCATCACCGTGTTCCTGCAGCAGACCGCCGGCTACACGGCGCTCGCCGCCGGTGTCGCCACGTTGCCCATGGTGCTGATGCTGATCGGACTGGCCTCGGTCTTCGGGGCGTGGGCCGGGCGGATCGGGCCCCGCCTGTTCATGACCCTGGGCCCGATTGTGTGCGCGGCGGGATTCCTGCTCACCCTCACGGTGTCGGCCGAGGCTGCCTACTGGACCCAGGTCTTTCCGGGCGTCATCGTGTTCGGGCTGGGCATCGCGATCACGGTCGCCCCGCTGACCACAGCCGTCCTCGGCGCCGTCGATCCGGCCCGGGCCGGGATCGGGTCGGCCATCAACAATGCCGTCGCCCGCGTCGCCGGCCTCGTCGCCGTCGCGTGCACCGGAATCATCGTCGGATCGGGGCTCGACCTCGACGGCTACCACCGGGCGGCACTGGCGACGGCGGTGTTCCTCGTCGTCGGCGGGATCGCCTCCCTCGTCGGAATCCGCAACCCGGCGCGCGCGCCGGAGACGGCGACGGCGACGCCCGGTTAGCGTGACGCCCGGTTAGCGTGACGCCCGGTTGGCGTTACGCGGCCGAGTCCGGTTCCTCCATCCACCACTCGGTGAAGGCTGTCGCACGCCCGTCGGGGGCCAGCCGGATGAGCCACAGGTTCCGGTAGGTCGGCCCGTCGCGGTAGACCGTGGTGGCCTCGATGACCGCGACCTCGTCGGTAACCGCGACGGGCGTCCAATCGAAGGACGTCTCCCCCGGTTCATCCGCCGCGGAGAGCCAGTGGGCGACGATGTCGTCCTGGCCCAGCCAGGGGTCCGCGTACGGCTCGGTGCGGTAGCTCGCGTCCTCACTGAACAGGGCGCGGATGTCATCGGCGTCGTTCGATTCCCACGCGCGCCGGTAGCCGGTGATCCATGCCGAAATCGCGTCCAGGCCGGTCATGAAACAGTTCTATCGCGTCACCTCCGCGACCGATAGGACTCTGGTTTTTCTGCCCGGACGGGGTGACACTGGAAGGGACAACTTCGGATGGAGGTACCTCATGAAATCAATGGCGGGCGGAGCGCCCGAACTGATGCCGGTGCTCTCGCGCGGCAAACATCGCACCCCCCGCAGTGGCGGGTGTTTCATGGAATTCGCCTCGTACCTCGCGGGCGAGGCCTGGAGCGACCACCCCTCGTGCACCCACCCCGCGCTCGCCTCGCTGGCTCGAATGGTGAACGACTGCACGTCCGACGATTCCCGGTCGGAGCTGGTCTCCCTGATTCCCTCGGTCATCGGCCTGCGCGGAGGCGACGAACGGATCGCGATGGTGGTTGCCCTGCGCGCGGGGACGGCGGCGCTCGCGGTCGCCAGCGAGCAACGCCAGCGTGCGCTCGCCGTCGGCATCCTGACCTGTGAACGCCACCTCGCCGGCCTCGGCGACCGGCCCAGGGAACTGTCGGCGCTCAGCCGGGCCGCATTCGACCAGGCGCCGGGCACCGAACGCTGGGCGCAGGAGTTCATTGGCTCATTCGGGCCCAGGTCGCGCTTGAGGTTCACCCTGGGCACGGCCGATTCCATCATGCGCGTCGCCGTGCAGGGCCTCGCAGAGGCCTGCATCCCCGATGCGGATGCCCGGCTGCGCGACCTCCTGGTCGCCGCGATCGACGACGTCTCCGGTCTGCTCGGCATTGCCGAGGTGTCCCCGGAGTCGTCGGAGTCGTCGGTTACTACCGCTCCGGCTCGCGCGGCCCGGGTCCCCGCCCGCCGCTGAAACTCGGCGACGAAGCACGGCGCCGGTTCCGCCGGGGCCGCCCAGAGGGGCGACTCCCGGCGAAACCGGCGGTGTGTGTACTGCTGGTGCGTGTACTGCTGCGGAGCGCTGCCTAGACCGAGGCGAGCGTGCGGTCGCCGACCTCGGAGCGGATGCCGCGGTTGACGGCCGAGACGACGGACTTCAGCGACGCGGTCGAGATGTCCGCGTCGATTCCGACGCCCCAGAACCGCTTGCCGTTGACGTCGAGTTCGACGTAGGCGGCGGCGAGGGCGTCACCGCCGGCCGACATGGCGTGCTCGACGTAGTCGTACAGGGTGATGGCGATGCCCCGCTCGGCCATGACACCGAGGAACGCCGCGATCGGACCGTTGCCGGAGCCCGTCGCGTTGGCCACGGTCCGGTCGTCGCGCAGGTCCACCGTCAGGTCGACGGTGCCGGACAGGTCGCTCGCGGTCCGAGTCGAGTAGAGCTCGAAGCGTCCCCATTTGGCATCCGGGTTCGAGTGCTTCGCCGGCAGGTACTCGTCGTTGAAGATCTCCCAGATCTGCTCGCTCGTCACCTCGCCGCCCTCGGCGTCGGTCTTGGCCTGCACGACGCCGGAGAACTCGATCTGCAGCTTCCGCGGCAGGTCGAGGGCATGGTCGGTCTTCAGCAGGTAGGCCACGCCGCCCTTACCGGACTGCGAGTTGACACGGATCACGGCCTCGTAGCTGCGGCCGAGGTCCTTCGGGTCGATCGGCAGGTACGGGACCGCCCAGAGCAGGTCGTCAACGGAGCGACCCTGCCTGGCAGCATCCGCCGCCATGGCCTCGAAGCCCTTCTTGATGGCGTCCTGGTGTGACCCGCTGAACGCCGTGAAGACGAGGTCGCCGGCCCACGGGCTGCGCTCGGGGACGGGCAGCTGGTTGCAGTACTCCGCGGTGCGCTTGATCTCGTCGATGTTGCCGAAGTCGATCTGCGGGTCGATGCCCTGCGTGAACATGTTGATGCCCAGGGCGACCAGGTCGACGTTGCCGGTGCGCTCGCCGTTGCCGAACAGGCAGCCCTCGATGCGGTCAGCCCCGGCCAGGTAGCCCAGCTCGGCGGCGGCAATGGCCGTGCCGCGGTCGTTGTGCGGGTGCAGCGAGAGGATGATGTTCTCGCGGTGCGCCAGGTGGCGGGACATCCACTCGATCGAGTCGGCGTAGACGTTCGGGGTGGCCATTTCGACCGTGGCCGGCAGGTTGATGATCACCTTGCGCTCGGCGGTGGGCGCGAGCACCTCGATGACCTGGTTGCACACGTCGACGGCGAACTCGAGTTCGGTGCCGGTGTAGCTCTCCGGCGAGTACTCGTAGTAGACGACCGTGCCGGGGATCGTTGCCTCGGCGGCGCGGCAGAGGCGCGCGCCGGTCAGGGCGATGTCGGTGATGCCCTGCTTGTCTTCGCGGAACACGACCTCGCGCTGCAGCACGCTGGTGGAGTTGTAGAAGTGCACGATGGCCTGCTTGGCGCCGGCGATGGACTCGTAGGTGCGGTTAATCAGGTGTTCGCGCGCCTGGGTCAGCACCTGGATGGTGACGTCGTCCGGGATGGCGTCCTGGTCGATCAGGCTGCGCACGAAGTCGAAGTCGGTCTGGCTGGCTGAGGGGAAACCAACCTCGATCTCCTTGTAGCCCATGCGGACCAGCAGGTCGAACATGATGCGCTTGCGCTCGGGGCTCATCGGATCGATGAGCGCCTGGTTGCCGTCGCGCAGATCGACAGCGCACCAGCGCGGGGCGACCTCGATGTGCTTGGACGGCCAGGTACGGTCGGGCAGTTCGACGCGGAACTGCTCGTGGTACGGGCGGTACTTGTGGATCGGCATCGCCGATGGTTTCTGGTTATTCTTCATGATCTGTTATCTCCTCGCAGGTGTCGGTTTCAGCCAACGACAAACTCCGCGACGAGTGAGGCCTCAGATTAGGACTCGTCGCGGCAGCTAAGGAGGAGCACACCGAACAGCACCCTTTTAGGCTAGCACCGTTGGCTGGGGTTTTCCTCACGATGCGGCAACGGCCGCCCAGGTTGCCGAGATTGTCCGTTGCGGTCGAGATTGCCTGGTGTGCCGGTCAATCTCGACCGGAACTGTCAATCTCGGCGGCGGTGGCGGGGGTGGCGCTAGCCGAGGTTCCTGGCGAAGGTCATCGCCTGCCGCACCGAGAGCGAGGGCAGGTAGGCCCGCGCGAGCGCCAGCCCGATGGTCGGCAACGCCACCGGATCCGGGAATGCCATGAACAAGGGGTGGAACTCCGGCTGGAACTTGCGCTTGAAAGCGAGCAGGGAGGTGAACCCGTACACCGGTTCCAGCGCCCGACCGATGAAGGCGAGCGTGCGCGCCGCCAGGCTGCTCCCCTGCTGCTGCAGGTCGCCCGTCCCGCCGGTCTGCGCCAGCGGCGCCGCGGAGAGACTGAGGAACTCGATCTCCGGCTGCAGGCTCATCGCGGTGGCCGTCTGGGCGATCAGGAACTCCATCACGCCGTTCATGCTGTCCGGCCGGCGGCGCATGAAGTCGAGGGTCCAGCCGACGACGACGCCGTCGCGGAAGCTGGGCAGCCAGCTCGTCACGGCGTGCACACGGTCGTCGGCGTCGATCGCGAGCATGAGCCGAACCGCGGGGTCGCGCAGCTCATCGAGCCCGCCGAGGGTGAAGCCGAGCTCCGGCAACTCCTTCTCCTGCACCCACAGCTCGGATATTTCGGCGATCTGCCGGGCCTGGAGCCGGGGCAGCGCCCGATACGTCGTCCACTCGGCGCGCACGCCGGCCCGGGACGCCCGATTGATGGACGAACGGATGTCCTGCCACTTCCTGCCCGTCGTGTCCCAGTTCCTCGGCCGAAGAATCGTCTCCTCACCCACGCCCATCGACTGCCAGCCCAAGCGCTCGAACAGCGGGGACCAGGAGTCGTGGAGGCTGTAGAAGACGGGGATCCAGCCGTGGTGGTCGCACATGGTCGCGAAATCGGCGACCGCCTGCTCGGCATCCGCTCGCGGCCCGACCGGTTCCGTCGTCGTGATGGCCACCCCGTTGACGACGCGGTACGCGATGGCCACGCTGCCGGCCTGGTTGAACCACAGCGAGTTGCCCTCCCAGGTCGTCATGAAGGCCAGGGAACCGCCTCCGCCGCGGGCGAGCAGCGCGCGCAGGCGCGCCCGGTCCTGGCGGTCAGCCCCGACGGCGCTGTTTCGGAGGGACAGCACGGCGCCACCGATGACGACGATCCAGAACACCGGGCCAACCCACTGGTAGAGCGTGCTGGAGAGCCAGTCGGTCGGCAGGAAGGCGGCCCGTTCGAGCCCCAGGAAGCCGACCGGAATGAACCGCTCAGGGACATCCGCCACCAGGTCGAGCAGGGTGGCCGAAGGGCGGAAGTGGTCGCGGAGCAGCCAGCCGCCCCCCACATAGACGGCGGACAGGACGACGAAGCCCAGCACAACGGTGGCGACGAATCGTCGGCGATGACCGGGGCGGCTGCGCACCGGGAAGTGCGCGAGGTTCGCCGCCAGGACGACCGCGATCGCGAGCGGCACGAGCACCGAGACGATGAGGATGAGCGCCACCTCCCAGTACCGGGCGGAATGCCAGGGCGATGCGTACGGCTGGCCGGAAATCGGCAGCAGTCCGTAGTACAAGGCGCCCAGTGTCCCCAGGGCGGCATTGACGACGATGGCGAGCCACGCCGCCAAACGCCGCCCGCGCGCCAGACCGAACGCGGCCACGAGCAGGGTGAGGAGCGGCAGCAGGCTGACCATCACCGGCCCCACCCCGTCGACGCGGGCGAGTGTCAGTTCCTGCACGCATTGGCGCGTGATGTTGCCGACCAGGCACCGGTCGAGGACGTCGGCGACGGATGGCACGTCCTGGCTGAGCAGCAGCCCGAGCGGCGCGAGCACGCCGAACCGTGCCCCCGAGAAGATCGTGATCAGCGGCCCGACCGCGAGCACCCCGACGATCGCGGCGAGGAGGGTGCGGGTCTCATGGTCGGAGCTGCGTCGCCACGTGAGGTCGATGCGGTGCGGCCGGAAGAGCGCCCCGGCGCCCAGGCCCGCGAGGGCGCCGATGAGCCGGTACAGGTCGGACGGCTGGCCGGAATACAGCACGAGGACCACGGCGGTCGACAGCGTGAGCACCCGGATGCGACGCCGCCAGAGCGGTCCGGCGAAGCAGCTCGCGGCCATCACGGCGCCGAAGATCGGGGTGAACGGATCCAGCGCCCAGAGCTCGCTGACGCCCCGCGACCACAGCTCTCCCCCGGCGACGCCCGCGTACTGCACGAGGAGCCCGACCCCGGCGCCGATGATCGCCGTGCCGAAGAAGGCGACGATGGTGCGCCAGGTGCCCATCAGCCGCTCGGCGAACCCCAGCACCAGCACGGCCGCCGCGAGGGCCAGGAGCAGTTCGGCGCCGTTGTCGACGAAGAACACGGAGGTGACGGGCGACCACCAGTGCCCGTTGTCGATCACGGACTCGTATCCGGTGCCGAGCAGCAGGCGAAGCGACCGCGACGGTCCCTGGACCGCCCCGGTAGCCAGGCCGGCCAGGAGGAGCAGCAGCGCGTAGGCGAGCGCGAACGGCTGCCTGCTCACGGGACGGTCGCCGAGATTGTCCGTTGCGGTCGAGATTGCCCGGCGTACCGGGCAGTCTCGACCGCAACGGACAAGGTGGGCAGGAGAGGCGAGATCAGAAGCCGAGACGGCCGAGCTGCTTGGGGTCGCGCTGCCATTCCTTGGCGACCTTGACCCGGAGCGAGAGGAAGACGCGCTTGCCGACGAGCGGCTCGATCTGCTTGCGCGCACGCATCCCGACGTCCTTCAGCCGGCTGCCCGACTTGCCGATGATGATGCCCTTCTGGCTGTCGCGTTCGACGAAGAGGTTGGCGTAGATTTCCACCAGCTCCTGGTCGTCGCGCTCGATCATGTCGTCGATCGTCACGGCGATCGAGTGCGGCAGTTCGTCGGTGACGCCCTCGAGCGCCGCCTCGCGGATGTACTCGGAGATGCGCGACTCGAGGCTCTCGTCGGTGACCGCGTCGGCCGGGTACAGCGGCGCCTCTGCCGGGGGCAGCAGGCGCAGCAGTTCCGCGCTGAGCACGTCGAGCTGGATGCGGCTGGTCGAGGAGATCGGCACGATCGCTTCCCAGTCCCGCAGCTGCGAGACGGCGAGGAGCTGCGCCGCCACGTTCGTCTTCGACGAGGCGTCGATCTTGGTGACGATGGCCACCTTCTTGGCGCGCGGGAAGGCATCCAGCTGCTCGTTGATGAAGCGGTCGCCCGGACCGATCGGCTCGTTCGCGGGGATGCACAGGCCGATCACGTCGACGCCGGCGAGCGTCGTCTGAACGAGGCTGTTGAGGCGTTCGCCGAGCAGGGTGCGCGGGCGGTGGATGCCGGGGGTGTCGACCAGGATCAGCTGGCCGTGCTTCTGGTGCACGATGCCACGGATGGCGCGGCGGGTGGTCTGCGGCTTCGACGAGGTGATCGCGACCTTCTCCCCCACGAGCGCGTTGGTCAGCGTGGACTTGCCCACGTTCGGACGCCCCACGAAGGACACGAATCCCGCCCGATAGTCGGTTTCTTTAGCCATGCCCATTCGCTCCTTCATCGTCCGGCATTCCGCGGAATGCCGTCTGCGCATCAATCAGCGCTTCGTCTCGTTCCACCAGCACTGTGCTAATTCTCTTGCGTCGGCCCTCGGTGCGCTCGGCGGTGAGGAGGAGCCCGCTCGTCGACGCGACCGACCCGGCCACCGGGAGCCGCCCGAGCGCCTTCGCCAGGAGCCCGCCGACCGAGTCGACCTCGTCGTCGTCCAGGTCCAGGTCGAACAGTTCGCCGAGTTCGTCGACGGGAAGCCGTGCGGCCACGCGGAAGCGGCCATTGCCGAGATCCTCGACCTCGACCACATCGCGGTCGTACTCGTCGGAGATGTCGCCGACGAGTTCCTCGATCAGGTCTTCCAGGGTGCACAGGCCGGCGATTCCGCCGTACTCGTCGACGACCATCGCAAGGTGGTTGGATTCCAGCTGCATCTGGCGGAGCAGGTCGTCGGCCTTCTTCGACTCCGGCACGAACAGCGCCGGCCTGGCCAGCTCGCCAACGGTCAGGGCCTCCGCATTGAGCGGTCGCTCGTAGACGAGCCGGGACACGTCGCGGAGGTACAGGATGCCGGTGACGTCGTCGACCTCGCCGTCGACGACGGGGACCCTCGAGAATCCCTTGCTCAGGAACAGGCCCATCGCGGCTCCGATGGAGGCGTCGGCGTCAATGGTGACCATGTCGGTGCGCGGGATCATGACCTCACGCACGACGGTCTCGTTGAACTCGAAGATCGAGTGGATGAGCTCGCGGTCCTGCTCCTCGAGCACTTCGAGCTCTGTGGCCTCGTCGACCATACTGAGCAGCTGGTCCTCCGAGGTGAAGGTGGCCAGGCGGGTGCGGCCCGGGGTCACCCGGTTGCCGAGCGCGACCAGGGCGTTCGCGACCGGGCCGAGCAGCATCCGCAGGAAATGCACGAGCGGCGCGGTTGCCGCCAGCAGCGTGGTGGGGTGGGCGCGTCCGACGCTGCGCGGGCTCGCCCCGACGAGCACGAACGAGACGGCCGTCATGATCAGCGCGGACAGGAGAAGGGCGATCCACAGTTCGTCGATCGTGGTCGCGAACACCAGCGTCACCAGCACCGCGGCCGTCGTCTCGGCGATGATGCGCATGAAGCTGACGGCGTTGAGGTGCGCGCCGGTGTCGGCCGCGATCGCGTTGAGCGACCGTCTCGCCCGGGATGCCTGGGCCAGTGCGGCGATATCGGCGCGTGATTGCGCGGTGATGGCGGCGTCCACCGCGGCCATGAGGCCACCGAAGGCGACCAGCACAATTGCCGCTGCGAGGAACCACCCGATGATCATCAGGATTTTTGTCGTTCCTGCATGGCGAAGCCGATCAGGATGTCCCGCTGGATACCGAACATTTCCTTCTCCTCCGCCGGTTCGGCGTGGTCAAAGCCGAGCAGGTGCAGGATCCCGTGGGTGGTCAGCAGGAGCAGCTCCTCCTGGGTGCTGTGGCCGGCGGTTTCCGCCTGCGCCTGGGCAACCTGCGGGCAGAGCACGATGTCGCCGAGCAGCCCGGGCGGGGTCTCGGTTTCCTCCGTGCCGGGGCGCAGCTCGTCCATCGGGAAGCTCAGGACGTCGGTGGGGCCGGGCTCGTCCATCCACTGCACGTGGAGCTGCTCCATGGCGCCCTCGTCGACCAGCACGATCGAGAGGTCGGCGTCCGCGTGCACGTGCATGGCGTCGAGCGCGAACGCGGCCAGGCGGAGGAGGGCAGCCTCGTCGACCGGGATGTTCGATTCGTTGTTGACGTCGATGCTCACGTCGGTCTCCGTTTCGGGGGGCGGGGGCCGCTGGAACGGCGTTCCGCGCGGTTGGCGAATTCACGGGCCTGTTCGCTTTCGTAGCGCTGGGCCTGCTTCTGCGCGTCGTATTCGGTGTACGCGTCGACGATGCGTCCGACGAGCGAATGGCGCACGACATCCGCGCTGGTAAGCCGCACGAACGTGATGTCGGCGATGTTGTCGAGCACGCGGGTGACCAGCCTGAGTCCGCTGGACCCGGCCGGCAGGTCGACCTGGGTGATATCGCCGGTGATCACCATCCTCGAACCGAAACCGAGGCGGGTGAGGAACATCTTCATCTGCTCCGGCGTCGTGTTCTGGGCCTCGTCGAGCACGACGAACGACGAGTTGAGGGTGCGGCCGCGCATGTACGCGAGCGGCGCGACCTCGATCGTCCCGGCGGCGAGGAGCTTGGGCACGAGTTCCGGGTCCATCATTTCGTAGAGCGCGTCGTAGAGCGGGCGCAGGTACGGGTCGATCTTCTCGGTGAGGGTGCCGGGCAGGAAGCCGAGGCGTTCCCCGGCCTCGACGGCCGGGCGGGTGAGGATGATCCGGTCGACCTCCTTGCGCTGCAGGGCCTGCACGGCCTTGGCCATGGCGAGGTAGGTCTTGCCCGTTCCGGCCGGCCCGATTCCGAACACGATCGTGTTCTCGTCGATCGCATCGACGTACTGCTTCTGGCCGATCGTCTTCGGGCGGATGCTCTTGCCGCGGGAGGTGAGGATGGGCTGGCCGAGCAGCCCGGCCGAACCGGACGACGGGTCGGCGTGCATCCGGGCGGAGTTCGCCACCTCGGCCTCGTCGAGCTCCTGGCCGCCTCGGATCGTCTCCTGGAGTTCGTCGATCAGCAGGCGGACCGCGTCGACCTGGCTGCTCTCACCGGTCAGGGTGATTTCGTTGCCGCGAACGTGCACGCTGACGCCCGGGTACTGCTTCTCGATGGTGCCGAGGAACCGGTCCTGCGGGCCGAGGAGGCGCACCATCGCGATTCCGTCGACGAGCACCTTCACTTCGCCCTGCGCCTGCGGGGCACCGGCGGGACGCTCTGCGTCACCGGGCGCCAAGGGTGCCCTCCCTCAGGTGCCCGCCCAGGACGTGGGCGTGCACATGGAACACGGTCTGGCCGGCAGCCGCGCCCGTGTTGAAGATGAGGCGGAATTCCCCGTCGGTGCGTTCGTCGGCGATCTGCCTGGCCACCTCGACGAGTTCGGCGAGCAGCCCGGGGTCGCCTGCCGCGAGTTCGACCACATTGCGGTACTGCTGGGTCTTCGTGGCGACGACGACGTGCACGGGCGCCTTCGGGGCGATGTCGTTGAACGCGATGATCCGGTCGGTTTCCGCGACGATCGTCGCCGGGATTTCGCGCGCGGCAATACGGCTGAAGACGGAGGGTTCTGCGCCAGTGGGAGACATATCTCTATCTTAAGCGCGCGCTACCAGCGGCCGAGCGTCGCGTTGAGGATCGCGAGCGCGGCCGGCCCGGCGGTGGAGGTGCGCAGCACCGTGTCGCCGAGGCGCACCCGGGCAGCACCGGCCGCTTCGAGCGCGGTGAGTTCGGCCGGGGAGATCCCGCCCTCGGGCCCGACGACGAGCAGGATGTCGCGGTCGTCCGTCGGCGGGGCGACCTCGGTGAGCCGGCCGGTCGCCGTTGGCTCGAGCAGCAGCATCCGGGTCGTCGCGGCGAGGGTGGCCAGCTGCTTCGTGCTCGTGAGCTGGGCGACATCCGGCAACCACGGCCGGATCGACTGCTTGCTGGCTTCGCGCACGATGCTCGCCCAGCGGTCGTGGCCCTTGGCGATCTTGGCGCCCTCCCACCGCGTCACCGAACGCGCGGCCGCCCACGGGATGACCCCGTCGACGCCCAGTTCGGTGGCGGCCTGGATGGCCAGCTCGTCGCGGTCGCCCTTGGCGAGGGCCTGCACGAGACGGATGCGCGGCGTGGCCGGCGGCGTCTCCGCCATGGTGTCCACCCGGAGGGTGAGTTCGGTGGGCCCGGCGGTGACGACCGTGCCGGCCAGCATCATCCCGGCCCCGTTCCCGAGCTGCAGGTGCTCGCCCGGGCGGATTCGGCTGACGGTGACGGCGTGCCTGGCCTCGCTGCCGCCGACGCTGACGACCGCGCCGGGGGCGCAGTCGTGGGCGCGGAGCGACTCGTCGAGGAAGAAATGCGCCATGAACGGGCCTTAGCCGAGGAACCGATCGCGGAGCTTCGCGAACAGTCCCTGCTGGAAGTGGCTGAGCGAGGGGGCCTGCGCCTTGTGCCTGGCGGCGAATTGCTCGATCAGCTCGCGCTCCTTGTGGTCCAGCTTGGTGGGGGTGACCACCTGCACGCCGATCCGCAGGTCGCCGCGCCCCGTGCCGCGCAGCTTGGTCACGCCGCGGTCCTTGACCGTGATGATCTCGCCGCTCTGCACGCCGGACTTCAGCTCGACCCCGACGTCGCCGTCGAGCGCCGCCACCGTCGCGGTGGTGCCGAGGATGGCATCCGTCATCGGGATTTCGAGCGTGCACAGCAGGTCGTCGCCGTCGCGGCTGAACACGTCGTGGTGGCGCACCTTCATCTCGAGGTAGAGGTCGCCGTTGGGGCCGCCGGCCGGGCCGGCCTCGCCGCTGCCGGGCATCTGCAGGCGCAGGCCGGTCTCGACGCCGGCCGGGATGTCGACGGGCACCGCGCGGCGCGCGCGCACGCGGCCCTGGCCCTGGCAGGTGACGCAGGGGGTGGCGATGATGGTGCCGTACCCCCGGCAGGAGCCGCAGGGGCTCGACGTCATCACGTTGCCGAGCAGGGAGCGCACGGCGCGCTGGATGCTGCCGGTGCCGTGGCAGATGTCGCAGGTGACCGGCGAGGTGCCGGGCTGGCAGCACGTGCCGCTGCAACTGGCGCAGACGACGGCCGTGTCCACCTCGATGTCGCGATGCGTGCCGAAGATGACCTCGTCGAGGTCGAGCTCGACCCGGATGAGCGCGTCCTGGCCTCGCTCGCGGCGGGAACGCGGGCCGCGGGTGGTGGTGCCGCCGCCGAAGAACGTTTCGAAGATGTCGCCGAAGTTGCCGAAGTTGGCATCGGAGAACCCTCCGCCGCCGCCCGAGCGGCCGTTGCCGCCGCGGTCGTAGTTGTCGCGCTGTTTCGCGTCGCTCAGCACGTCGTAGGCGTGCGTCACCATTTTGAAGCGCTCGGAGGCGTCCGCCCCCGGGTTCACGTCGGGGTGGAGCTGGCGGGCGAGGCGCCGGTAGGCCTTCTTGATCTCGTCCGTTGAGGCGTCGCGCGCGACGCCGAGTACTTCGTAGTGGTCAGCCACAGATGGCTCTCCTTGCGGGTTCTGGGGGCAGTGTTGGTCGGAAAAGGATCAGTTCTCGCCAAGGAGGCGCGAAAGATACCGGGCGACCGCACGAACGGCCGCCATGTTGTTGGAATAGTCCATGCGGGTCGGGCCGAGCACGCCCAGCCGGGCGAGGTCACCGCCCGGCGCGGTGTAGCCGCTGGTAAGGACGGATGTCTCGCTGAGGCCGAACGGCGCGTTCTCACGCCCGATGCTCACCGAGACGCCGTGCTGGTCGGTCGCCATCTCGCCGAACAGGCGCAACAGCACCACCTGCTCCTCGATGGCTTCGAGCACCGGGTAGATGCTCCCGGAGAAGTCTCCCTCTTCGCGAACCAGGTTCGCGGCACCCGCCATCACGAGCTTGTCCTGGCGGTTAGCGCCGATCTGCTCGATCAGCGCGGCCGTGATCGGGCCCACGACATCCTGCACTTCGCGCGGCCCGAGTCCGGCGCCGGCCGTGAGCGCGGCGGCCGCCCCGGCCATACTGAGTCCGCCGACGGCGGCGTTCAGGCGGGCGCGCACCTCGCCGAGCTCGCGCTCGTCGATGGTGCGGGGCAGATCGATCACGCGCTGCTCGACCCGGCCGGAGTCGGTGATGAGCACGGAGAGGATGCGGGTTCCGGTCAGCGGGACGAGCTCGACGTGGCGCACCGTTGCGCGGGACAGCGAGGGGTACTGCACGAGGGCAACCTGGTGGGTGAGCTGCGAGAGGAGTCGCACGCTGCGGGCCAGCACCTCGTCGAGGTCGGCCGACTGGCCGAGAAAAGTCTCGATGGCCTGGCGTTGCGCCGGCGAGAGGGGCCGCAGGTCGGCCAGGTGGTCGACGAACACCCGGTAGCCCTTGTCGGTGGGGATACGCCCGGAGGAGGTGTGCGGGGCGACGATCAGCTCCTCCTCCTCGAGGACGGCCATGTCGTTGCGGATCGTTGCCGCCGAGACTCCGAAGGAGTGGCGGTCGACGATCGACTTCGAGCCGACCGGTTCGCGGGACGCGACGTAGTCCTGCACGATGACCCTCAGCACCTCGAGACTGCGATCAGAAACCATGATGCGATCGCCTCCCTTGACCAGTCGTTAGCACTCGCAATGATTGAGTGCCAATCATATCGCGACCGGCTGGGGGTCAGCCATTGCGACCGGATGATCGGGCGCAGTACGTTATGCATATAAGTGCACACTGACCCTTCGCTGAAAGGCACGATAATGAGCGACCCCAACGTTCAGCCGCCCGAAGACCCGAACCTGCAGCGCCCGCCAGGCCAGCCGTACCAGCAGCCCGGCCAACAGCCCTACCAGCAGCCGTACCAGCCCGGCGCACCCGTTGCGGGCGCACCGCTGAGCGAGGCCGACGATGTGCAGTGGGGCTCCTTCGCCCACCTGGGCGGGATCCTGAGTTTCCTGCCGTCGCTCATCATCTGGATCGTCTTCAAGGACCGCGGCCGGTTCACCGCGGTCGAAGCGAAGGAAGCCCTGAACTTCCAGATCACGTTGCTGTTCGGCTACGTCGCGATCAACATCATCGCCAGCATCCTGGCGGTGGTCACGTTCGGGATCGGCGGGCTCTTCTCCGGGTTCTCCTGGATCCTCTGGATCGTCGGCGTGATCTTCTCGATCCTCGGCTACATGCAGGCCAAGAACGGGCAGCACTACCGGTATCCGTTCGCCCTGCGCCTGATCAAGTAGCGCCCGAGAAGAAGGAAACAGGATGTCCGCACCTCCCCCGCCTGCCAACCCATACCAGGCGCCCGCCCAGATGAGCCCGGCCGACGAGAAGTTGTGGGCGACCCTCATCCACATCGGCGGGATCCTGTTCGGATTCCTGCCGGCGCTGATCGGCTACATCGTGCTCAAGGACAGGGGGCCGTTCATCCGCGCTCATGCGCAGACGGCCCTGAACTTCCAGATCACGCTGATGATCGCGTACGTGGTCGGCGGCATCCTCACCGTTGTGCTGGTCGGGTTTCTCGTGCTCTTCGCTGCCTGGCTCTTGGCCATCGTGTTCGGCATCATGGCGGCGCTTGCCGCGAACCGGGGCGAGTACTACACGTACCCGTTGACGATCAGGTTCGTGGGTTAGGAGTCTCGACCTCGGGGGTCAGTCGGCGAGCAGCCGCCGGACGACGGCATCCGCCAGCAAACGGCCCCTCAGGGTGAGTTCGATTGACCCGGCGAGGGCTGCCCTGCCGTCGATCAGCGCGTCGGCGATCAGGCCGGCGACCTCGCGGCGGCCCTGCGGCGACAGCGAGTCGACCGGGATGCCCTCCCGGATGCGGGTGAGCAGCAGCACGCGCTCGACCTCCCGCGTCGCCTCGTCGAGCGTTTCGCGGCCCGCGGCCGGGGAGTGCCCGGCGAGCACCCGGTCGGCGTACGCGGCCGGGTGTTTGACGTTCCACCAGCGCACGCCGCCGACGTGGCTGTGCGCGCCGGGTCCGACGCCCCACCAGTCCTGGCTGGTCCAGTAGGCGAGGTTGTGGCGGGACCTGTGCGCGGCATCCGTGGCCCAGTTGCTCACCTCGTACCAGCCGTAGCCGGCCCGGCCGAGGAGCTCGTCGGCGAGCTCGTAGAACTCCGCCTGGAGGTCCTCGTCGGGCTGGGCGACCTCGCCGCGGCGGATCTGGCGGGCAAGCTTCGTGCCGTCCTCGACGATCAGCGAGTAGGCGCTGAGGTGGTCGGGGGCCTGCTTGAGTGCGTGCTCCAGGCTCGCGCGCCAGTCGACGATGGTCTCCCCCGGCGTGCCGTAGATCAGGTCGAGGCTCACGTCGAGGCCGGCCTCGCGCGCCCACCGCACGACGAGCGGCACCCGCTCTGGATCGTGGGTGCGTTCCAGCGTGGCCAGGATCCTGGGCACGGCCGACTGCATGCCGAACGAGACGCGCGTGAAGCCGGCCTCCTTGAGGGACGCGAGGTAGGCGGCGTCGACGGAGTCGGGGTTGGCCTCGGTGGTGACCTCGGCGCCCGCAGCCAGGCCCCATTGGGAGCGCACCGCCTGCAGCATCCGGGCCAGGTGATCGACCGGAAGCAGCGTCGGCGTGCCGCCGCCGAAGAACACGGTCGATGCCGGCCTGGCCGGAACACCGGAGTCGGCGAGGATGCGCCCGGCGGCCTCGACCTCGAGAACGGCCTGGCCGGCGTAATCGCTCTGCTTGACGCCGCGCAGCTCGGTGGCCGTGTAGGTGTTGAAGTCGCAGTAGCCGCAGCGCACCCGGCAGAACGGGACGTGCAGGTAGACGCCGAAGTCGCGTTCGGGCGCGCCGACGGCGGCCGACGCCGGGAGCAGTCCGTCGAGCGGGGCCGGGTCTCCGATCGGGTGAGGGCCGGCCATGGCCTACGCCGCGCCGGCCGGGTGCAGGGCCCGGAGGTAGCTCTTGGTGAATCTGGCCTGCTGCAGCCGCAGGATCGGCCAGGCCAGGCGGTAGTACCAGGTACTCGGGCGGGAGAAGGCCCGGATCGTCAGCCACACGGAGTTGTCGTCGTGTTTCTCGACGACGAAGGACTCCTCGCCGCTGGCCGGATGCCCCTTCATGGTGCCGTAGGCGAAGCCGATCCGGTCGGCCTCGTCGATCACGTACACGACGCGCACGGGTGCCGTGACGGTGAACGGTCCGACGGGAATCTTCAGCTGGGCGGTCATGCCGTTCACGATGTAGGGCGTGCCGTCCTCCGCGAAGGTCGACTCGTTGCCCGGGCGCTGCTGCCCGGCGGCCGGCGTGCCGTCCGGGTTGAACACGACCCCGGTGTACTGCACGCCGGTCCCGCTCTCCAGGTCGGTCACGGTCATGCCGCTTCCGCGCTGGATGCCCCAGGTCATCAGCAACTTCGAGGCCACCCGGAACCGCTCATCGCCGCTGCCGAGCTTGACGCTCCGTTCGAGGGGCCGGTGGCCCTTCGGCGGGTAGCGGAGCAGGTCGGGCGCGAGGGTGCCGCCGATGGCCCCGTAGGTCACGGCGGCGTCGGTGAATGTTGCGCGGCGCATCCGGTTACTTCTTCTCTTTCTTCGGTGGTTCGTCGCCGGAGAGGGCGGCGATGAAGGCCTCCTGCGGCACCTCGACCCTGCCGACCATCTTCATGCGCTTCTTGCCCTCTTTCTGCTTCTCGAGCAGCTTGCGCTTACGGGAGATGTCACCGCCGTAGCACTTGGCCAGCACGTCCTTGCGGATGGCGCTGATGCTTTCGCGCGCGATGATGCGGGCGCCGATCGCCGCCTGGATCGGCACGTCGAACTGCTGGCGTGGGATGAGCTTCCGGAGACGCCCGGTCATCAGCACGCCGTACTCGTAGGCCTTGTCGCGGTGCACGATGGCGCTGAACGCGTCGACCTGCTCGCCCTGCAGCAGGATGTCGACCTTGACCAGGTCTGCTTCCTGGGAGCCGACCGGCTCGTAGTCCAGGGACGCGTATCCGGCCGTCTTGCTCTTGAGCTGGTCGAAGAAGTCGAACACGATCTCGCCGAGCGGCATCGTGTAGCGGATCTCGACCCGGTCCTCGCCGAGGTATTCCATGCCGAGCAGGGTGCCGCGGCGGCCCTGGCAGAGTTCCATGATCACGCCGACGTAGTCCTTGGGCGCGAGGATGGCCGCCTTGACGATCGGCTCCTCGACCTTGGCGATCTTCCCGTTCGGGAACTCGCTCGGGTTGGTGACCGTGCTGGTCTTCTTGTCGTCGGTGGTGACCTCGTAGATCACGCTCGGCGCGGTGGTGATCAGGTCGAGGCCGAACTCCCGGTCGAGGCGCTCGGTGATGATCTCGAGGTGCAGCAGGCCGAGGAAGCCGCAACGGAAGCCGAAGCCGAGGGCGACGGATGTCTCCGGCTCGTAGACGAGGGAGGCGTCGGAGAGCTTGAGCTTGTCGAGCGCCTCCCGGAGGGCCGGGTAGTCGCTGCCGTCGATCGGGTAGAGCCCGGAGAACACCATCGGCTTGGGTTCGGTGTAGCCGGGGAGGGCGACCGTCGCCGGCTTCATCGCGGTGGTGACCGTGTCACCGACCTTCGACTGGCGCACGTCCTTCACGCCCGTGATCAGGTAGCCGACCTCGCCGACGCCGAGGCCCTGGCTCGGGGTGGGCTCGGGCGAGGTGACGCCGATCTCCAGGATCTCGTGGGTGGCGCGGGTGGACATCATCTGGATCTTCTCGCGCGGGCTGAGCTTGCCGTCGATCATCCGCACGTAGGTGACGACGCCGCGGTAGCTGTCGTAGACCGAGTCGAAGATCATCGCGCGGGCCGGGGCGTCAGGGTCGCCGACAGGGGCCGGGATCAGCTGGGTGGCCCGGTCGAGCAGTTCGCTGACGCCGAAGCCCGTCTTGCCGGAGACGCGGAGCACGTCGTCGGGGCTGCCACCGATCAGGCTGGCCAGTTCCCGGGCGTACTTGTCGGGGTCGGCCGCCGGGAGGTCGATCTTGTTGAGCACCGGGATGATCGTGAGGTCGTTCTCGAGGGCCAGGTACAGGTTGGCGAGGGTCTGGGCCTCGATGCCCTGCGCCGCGTCGACGAGCAGGATCGCGCCCTCGCAGGCGGCCAGGCTGCGGGACACCTCGTAGGTGAAGTCGACGTGGCCGGGCGTGTCGATCATGTTCAGCGCGTAGGTCTGGCCGTCCAGCTCCCACGGCATGCGCACGGCCTGGCTCTTGATGGTGATGCCGCGCTCGCGCTCGATATCCATCCGGTCCAGGTACTGGGCGCGCATCGACCGGTCGTCGACGACGCCGGTGATCTGCAGCATCCGGTCGGCCAGGGTCGACTTGCCGTGGTCGATGTGGGCAATGATGCAGAAGTTACGGATGAACGCGGGCGGGGTGGCGGCCGGTTCAAGCGCCTTGAGAGCTCTGGGTGACATGGTGGGCTAATTCTCCCATGAGTGGGAGGCCCGCCGGTTTACGCGCGCGGGCGGAGGCGTTCGTGGCGTTCGACGACGTGGCCGAGGCCGTCTTCCCAGCGGTACACGTCGACGCCGGAGATGAACACGCGTTCGGCGCGGGAATTCACGTCGAGCGGGTCGCCGGACCAGATCACCACGTCGCCGTCGAGGCCCGGGGTGAGCGAGCCGACGCGGTGGTTCAGGCGCATGATCGACGCCGGGTTGACCGTGAGCGCCTCGATCGCGACCTGGGCCGGCAACCCCTCTTTGACCGCGAGCGAGGCCTGGTGCACGAGGAAGTTGATCGGGACGACGGGGTGGTCGGTGGTGATGGCCACGAGCACACCGGCGGCGGCGAGGGCGGCCAGGTTGCCGATCGCGCGGTCGCGGAGTTCGACCTTCGTGCGGGAGGTGAACAACGGCCCGAAGATCACCGGGATGCCCCGCTCGGCGAGCACGTCGGCGAGCTTGTGGCCTTCGGTGCCGTGGTTGATCACGAGACGGTAACCGAACTCGTCGGCCAGGCGCAGCGCCGTGGCGATGTCGTCGTGGCGGTGCACGTGCTGGTCCCAGGCGAGCTCGCCGGAGAGAACCCGCGCCAGGGCCTCCTTGCCGAGGTCCCTGGCGAACGGTTCGCCCTTGAGCTCAGCGGCGTCGCGCGATTCGGCGTAGTTGCGGGCCTCGACGAAGGCCTGGCGGATGATCATGCTCACGCCCAGCCGGGTGCTCGGGGTCTGCTTCTGGTCGCCGTACACGCGCTTCGGGTTCTCGCCGAGAGCCGACTTGACGCTGACCGACTCGCTGATGACCTGCTCGTCGATGGTGCGTCCGCCCCAGCTCTTCATCGCGACGGTCTGGCCGCCGATCGGGTTGCCGGAGCCCGGCTTCACGACGATCGTCGTGATCCCCCCGGCGAGGGCGTCGCGGAATCCCTCGTCGTCGATGTTGATCGCATCGATGGCGCGCACGGCGGCCGTGTTCGGGTCGGTCATCTCGTTGGTGTCGTCACCGGCCCATCCGTTGGCCTCCTCGTCGATGCCGACGTGGCCATGCGCCTCGATGAAGCCGGGGAGCACCCACTTGCCGGCCGCGTCGATGACGACGGCGTCGGCCGGGAGCACAACGTCGGCGCCTAGTGCTGAGATCAGGCCGTTCTCGATGAGCACCGTGCCGTTCTCGATCGGGTCGCTCGCAACCGGGACGATGCGGGCATTGACGATGGCGATCGATCGGGGAGAGGTCATGGGTCGACACTATGCCTCACCAGCACATTCGACGGCTACCGCGGCCCGCGTCGGCTGGTTAGGCTGGCGCCATGTCCACCCCGGATGCCACGCTCGGCCGCTCTCTCCCCCCGGCGCGGCCGACGCCCGTCCCCGTGCTGCTCGTGCACGGCATCCGCACCTCGGCCACCATGTGGCGGCACCAGGTGGAGGCTCTCCGCGCTGACGGTCACCTCGTCCTGGCCATCGACCTGCCCGGGCATGGGGCCCGGCTCGGCGAGGCGTTCACGGTGGAGGATACGCTCGCCACGATCGACGACGGGGTCGCGGCGCTCGACGGGCGGGTGCTGCTCGTCGGGCTGTCGCTGGGCGGTTATTACGCGATCGCCTACGCCGGAGCGCACCCGGAGCGGGTGATCGGTCTTGTCGCTGCCGGGTGCTCCGCGCTGCCGGGCGGCCCGGCGCTGGCTGCGTACCGCGGCCTGGCCCGGGTGATCCATCGTCTGCCCGACCGCGGGCTGTGGCTGCACACGATTATGGTGAAGGCGCTCGTTCCGCCGGAGGGCGCCGTTGACGTGCTCGCCGGCGGCGTGGCGCTCGAGGTGATGGATGCCGGGCTGCGCGCCACGGCGACCCTGAGCCCGCTCGCGAGCCTCGCTGCCTACCCGGGGCCGGTGTGGCTGGTCAACGGGGCGTTCGACCAGTTCCGGCTGCACGAGCGGAGGTTCCTGGCTGCCAGCCGCGGCGGCCGGCTGCTGATCGTGCCCGGCGCGACCCACCTCGTCAGCCTGGCCCAGCCGGCCAGGTTCACCGCGATGCTTCGCCGGGTCGCGGCAGAACTCTCCGGCGGTCCCGCGAACCCGATTGTCGGGCCGGGCGAATAGCTGGTATCGTTTCCTGTTGGCTTGCGTGTTGGGTCCCACCCCACACGATTTTCGCCGCAACGCGCCCTCTACCGCCGAGCGGCATGTCCGAACAAAAATCTAAACGAAAGCGTATACACGTGGCAAACATCAAGTCGCAGATCAAGCGCATTGGCACCAACAAGAAGGCTCAGGAGCGCAACAAGGCGGTCAAGAGCGAGTTCAAGACCGCCATCCGCATCGCTCGCGCCGCTGTCACCTCCGGTGACAAGGACAAGGCTGTCGCCAGCCTCGCCGTTGCTTCCAAGAAGCTCGACAAGGCCGTCAGCAAGGGTGTCATTCACAAGAACCAGGCAGCAAACAAGAAGTCGGCCATCGCGAAGTCGGTTTCCGCGCTCGGTTAATCCTGAATGAGCCATCGGCTCATCGCGCCGCCCTCGTGGCGCTCCGGCCCCCGCCCTCACCGGCGGGGGCTTTTTTTGCGCCCACGACCCTGCGCGCTCGCCCATTGCACGCCGAGATTGTCCGTTGCGGTCGAGATTGACCGGCGTACCTGGCAATCTCGACCGCATGTGTCAATCTCGGCGAGGGGTCAGGTCGGCGCGAGGGGTCAGCGTCGGTGAGGGGCTCAGCCTTCGCCGCGGCGGGCGATCACGCCGATGAGGCGCTCGAGCGCGAATACCGGGTCGCGCCCGGCACCCTTGACGCTCGCATCCGTCTCGGCGAGGAGGGATATGCAGCGGGCGAGCCCGGCGTCGGTCCAGCCGCGCAGGTCACGCTGCGCCCGCTCCACCTGCCACGGAGCAAGCCCGAACTGGGAGGCGAGCTGGCCCGAGCCACCGCGCACGCCGAACAGCTTCGCCATCGTGCGGATCTTGCTCGCGAACGCGGCCACGATCGGCACCGGGTCGGCGCCGGAGGACAGCGCGTGCCGGAGCGTGACGAGGGCTTCGCCGTGGCGCCCGGCGATGGCGGAATCCGCCACCTTGAATGCGTTCGCCTCGACCCGTCCGCCGTAGTAGCGGTCGACCGTCGTTTCGGTGACCTCGGCGCTGGAGTCGGCGATGAGTTGCTGGCAGGCCGCGGAGAGCTCGGCGAGGTCGTCGGAGAACGCCGACACCAGCGACCGCAGGGCGCTGGCCGTGACGCGTTTGCCGGCAGTCTTGAATTCGGCCGAGGCGAAGTCGTATTTGTCGGTCTCCTTCTTGAGCTCCGCGCAGACGATCTCGATGCCGCCGCCGGCGCCACTCCGGATCGCGTCGAGCAGCCTCTTGCCGCGCACTCCCCCGGCATGCCGCAGCACGACATACGTGTCGTCGGCGGGGTTCTGCAGGTAGTCGATGGCCTCGGTCAGGAAGGTGTCGCTGCACTTCTCGACCGCGCTCACCCGGATCAGGCGCGGCTCGCCGAAGAGCGACGGGCTGGCCAGGGTGAGCAGTTCGCCGGGTGCGTAGCTGTCCGCCTGGACATCGCTGACCTCGAGCTCCGGATCTTCGAGTTTGAGGAAGTCCCGCAGCTGGCGGATGGCGCGCTCGGCCAGGAACGATTCGGTGCCGGAGACCAGCAGGATCGGCGCCGGACGCACCTGGTGCCAGGCCAGTTGCGGGATCGCCACAGCCTTCGTTGCCCGGCCTGGTGCGGCAGTTCGTGCGGCCACGCGGCTCCCTTCGGTTGCTCATTCCAGCCTAGTCGGGGCCGGGGACGGACGGCGCGATCGTCTCCCTCGCCGGCACCTTCTCGGTCCACAGGGTCAGCGCGCCGCCGCGCGCCGGCGCGATCACGGCCAGGCCCTGCCGATCGGTGCGCACGGCGAGCGTCCCCACGGACGCGAGGATGTCGAGCAGCCGCCGGGTGGGGTGCCCGTAACCGTTGTCGGCCCCCACCGAGATGAGCCCGACGGTGGCCCTGAGCGCGGCGTAGAGCTCCGGGCTCTGGTCGGCCGACCCGTGATGGGCGACCTTCACGACGTCCAACTGCCCCGGAGCGGCCACGCGGCGCAGCGCGTTCTGGGCATCCTCGCCGAGGTCGCCGAGGAACAGGGAACGGATGCCGCGCCCGTCGAAGGCGATCGTCACGCTCCCCGGGTTACCGACCTGCATCACCGGCGACCCGTGCACCGGCCAGAGGATCTCCCAGCGAAGCCCGCCCAGCGTGCCCCGGTCTCCCCGCGCTGACTCCCGCACCACGGCGCCGCCTTCGGCGAGCCTCTCGTGCAGCCGCTCGTCCTGGGCATTCTCCGGAATCCCGACGAGGGCGGTGTCGACCCGGCCGATCACCGCCCCAACGCCGCCGATGTGGTCCATGTCGTAATGGGTGAGCACGAGCAGGTTGATTCGCGCGATTCCCAGGGTGTGGAGGCACGCGGCGAGCAGTTTCGGGTCCGGCCCGACGTCGACGAGGGCGTACCGATCCCTGTCGCGAACCACGACCGCATCGCCCTGGCCGATGTCGCAAGCGGCGATCTGCCAATCCGCCGGGAAGGCGGCTGCCCGCCCCACGCCGCTGCCGATGAGCAACCCCGAGTACGCGCAGACCACGGTGAGGAGCAGCGCCAGCGCCCCGGCCGGCCAGCGGGCCCCGCGGAGCCCCTGGTGCCGCAGGACGAGCGCCAGGATGAGGAGGGTGAGCACGCTGGTCACGGCGACGCCGACCGCGCCGCCGAGCCACGGCAGCCGGGCGCCTGGAAGGACCGTCGTGGTGCGGGCGACGGCCGCGATCCAGGCCGACGGCAGCCACGCCGCATCGAGCAGTCCCGCGGCGACGCCGGGCAGCCACGGCAGGAGCAGGCAGGCGACGAGCCCGATGACCGTCGCCACCGGCGCGGCCGGCGCCGCGAGCAGGTTCGCTGGCACGCCGTAGAGCGGCAGCGTCGGGCTCAGCAGCACGAGGACGGGCTGGCAGGCGAGTTGCGCGGCGAGCGGGATCGCGATGAGCGCGGCCAGGCCGACCGGCATCCACCGGGCGAGCGCCCGCGTGAGGGGACCCGCGAGGGTGAGGAGCCCGGCCGTGGCCAGCACCGACAGGGCGAACCCGTAGTTGCGCGACAGCCACGGGTCGGTGACGAGCAGCACGATCACCACGAGGGAGAGCGCCGGGATCCCCCCGCCTGGCCGCCCGGCACCGATCGACAGAAGCACGACGGATGCCATCACCGCCGACCGCAGGACGCTCGGCTCCGGCGTCACGAGCAGCACGAAGCCGAGCAGGACCGCGAGCGACAGGGCGATCCGCAGGGCTCGTCGGAGGCGCAGGTAGCCGCCGAGGAGCATGATCGACGCGATGACCACGGCGCAGTTCGCGCCGGACACCGCGGTGAGGTGGCTGAGCGCGCTGCCCTTCATCGCGGCGTCGAGCTCGTCGCTCACCGCGCTCGTGTCCCCGATCGCCAGGCCGGGGAGCAGGTCACCTCCGTCGCCGGAGAGGGCGGATGCCGCCTGAGAGAACCTGGCCCTGAGCTCGTCCGCCCAGGCGAGCCACCACGGCGGGCCCGCGACGGGTTCCGCTGGGCCGCGGCCGAAGAACAGCGCCGCGGCAGCGTCCCCGGGCGGTGTGGCCTGCAGCGTGCCGGCCAGCCTGACGACGGAGCCGATCCGCGGCGCCGTCGCCCCTGACGACATCCCTTCGGCGTAGACGAGCACCGGCACCGAGAGCCGGGTCGTCTGGTGCCCTTGTGTCAGCCCGGTCAGCGTTCCGCGGAAACGGACCCGGCTGGAGAAGCCGAAGCCGCCCCTGGATCCGCTCTTCGCCGGCATCGACCACACCGTGACCGTGCCGGTCACGGTCGCATGGTGGTCGGCCGCCGCGCGCACTGGGGGCGGCAGCCGCACCGGCGCGGCCACCGCGACGGCCGAGGCAACGAGCGCCGCTCCCGCGCAGCAGACCCCCAGCGCAGCCCAGATTGCCCGCCGGCGCGGCCCTCGATCGGCGACCATGGCGGCCATCAGGGCCACCGCGCCCAGCCAGAGCGCGATCAGCGCGCCGCCGACCGCGTCGGGCGCCCCGACGAGCAGCGCAGCCGCGAGCCAGCAGGCCACCGCCGGGGCGACGAGGCGCAGGTCGAGCCTCATACCGTGATCAGCTCCTTGAGACCCTCGAAGGTCTTGTCGCCGATGCCGGTCACGTTGCGCAGGTCGTCGACGCTGCCGAACCGGCCGTTCTTCGTGCGGTAGTCGATGATCCGCTGCGCCATGGCCGGCCCGATCCGCGGAAGGGTGTCGAGCTCGGCGGCGGTCGCCGTGTTCAGGTTGACCTTGCCGCCGGCCGCGACGCCACCCATTCCAGGCGGCGCCCCGGCCGCGGATGCCCCGGGTGGGGCGCCGGGCTGCGCCTCCCCGCGGCGCGGCACGTAGAGCTGTTCCCCGTCGCTGACCTTCCTGGCGAGGTTGATACCGGCCGGGTCGGCGGTCTTGGTGAGCCCGCCGGCCGCCGCCACGACATCCATCACCCTGGCCCCGTCACGCAACTCGAACAGGCCGGGTCGCCGGACCGCGCCCAGAACGTGCACAAAAATGATTCCGCCGGTCGCGGCCGGCGACGCAGCGGGGCCGGGCGCAGTGACCACGCCGGCGGGTGTGCCGGCTCCAACCGGCTCGACGACCCGGTGCCCGGCCTGCTGACCGACCGCCGACACGATGACGGCCGTCACGAGCGCGGCAATGAGGAGCACAACGGCGGCGCCGACCCCGATCCGCACGCGCGCGTGCTGCGTGGTGCGCGCCGCGGGGGCGAGCCGCGCGAGAGCGTCGATCGGCGCGTCAGGATCCATCCCGGCAGGTTAGGCAGCTGGCCGACCCCGCCGGCGCCGCTCACCCCGACCCGTGCGCAACCCGCCCGCACCTCCGCCTGTGGAGGCTTCTTCCTCGGATTCTCCCCCTCGCGAAACAGCAGTCGTGGTCGTTAAGAGGCGCTCATAACGACCACAACTGCAGTTTCGCGGGGAAGGAGGGAGGGCGGGGAGGGCGGGCGGGAGAACGAGGGTGGGTGGAGGTTAGGGCTTGGTGACGATGCTGACCAGGCGCGGGGCGCGCACGATCACGTTCACGACCTCGCGGTCGCCGAGCGTGCGGATGACCGCAGCCGATTCCCGCGCCCGTTTCTCCAGGTCCTCGCGGGAGATCTTCGGCGACACGTCGAGGCGGTCGCGCACCTTCCCGTCGACCTGCACGACAGCCGTGACCGATTCCTCGACGAGGAGGGTCGGGTCGGCCTTGCGCCACTGGGCGAGGGCCACGCAGGGCTCGTAGCCCAGGCGCGTCCACATGTCTTCGGCCGTGTACGGCGCGAACAGGTTGAGCACCATGGCGGTCACCTCGGCGGCCTCGCGCACCGCGGCATCCCCCGCACCGGCGCCCGTGTCGATCACCTTGCGGGTGGCGTTGACGAGCTCCATCAGGCGGGCAACGACCACGTTGAACTTGAACGCCTCGACCAGGCTGGGTGCGTCGGCGAGGAACCGGTGCGTCACGCGACGCAGACCCTCATCGCCGGTCTTCCACTCGGCGCTGGGCGCGCTCGTGACGTCCCTGGCGACGCGCCACGCGCGGGCCAGGAACTTGGCCGAGCCGACCGGCGAGACGTCAGCCCAGTCGATGTCGTCCTCCGGCGGCCCGGCGAAGGCCATCGTGAGGCGCACCGCATCGACGCCGTGGCGCTCGACCTCTTCGGTGAAGTAGACGAGGTTGCCCTTGCTCTTGGACATCTTGGCGCCGTCGAGGATGACCATGCCCTGGTTCAGCAGCGCCGTGAACGGCTCGGTGAACGTGACGTAGCCGAGGTCGAACAGCACCTTGGTGATGAACCGCGCGTAGAGCAGGTGCAGGATGGCGTGCTCGACGCCGCCGACATACTGGTCGACCGGCGCCCACTTCTCGGCTTCCTTCGGGTCGAACGCACGGGTGTCGTCGTTCGGGTTGAGGAAGCGGAGGAAGTACCAGGAACTGTCCACGAAGGTGTCCATGGTGTCCGCGTCGCGGCGCGCCGGGGTGCCGTCGATGGGGTTGGGCACGTTGACCCACTCGGTGGCGCCGCCGAGCGGCGACGTCCCCTTGGGCTTGAGATCCAGGCCCTCCGTGGACGGCAGGAGCACGGGCAGCTGGTCCTCCGGGACCGGCACCTCCGTGCCGTCCTGGCCGTGGACGATCGGGATCGGGGTGCCCCAGTAGCGCTGGCGGGAGATCAGCCAGTCGCGCAGGCGGTAGTTCTTGGCGGCGCGGCCGGTGCCGGCCGCTGCGAGCTGCTCGATAATGCGCTTGATCGCCGTGCTCTTGCTCAGCCCGTTGAGCGCGCCGGAGTTGATCAGGCGCCCCTCGCCGGCCAGGGCGATGCCGGTGGCCGCGGGGTCGAGCGGCGGAAGTTCCTCGCTGCCGTCGAGCATCTCGGGCGTGATCACCGGCATCGTGCCGGTGACCGCGGCAGTCGTGTCGACGACCACGCGAACGGGCAGATCGAACGCCCGCGCGAAGTCGAGGTCGCGCTGGTCGTGCGCCGGCACGGCCATGACGGCGCCGTGGCCGTAGTCGGCGAGCACGTAGTCGGCCGCCCAGATCGGCAGCCGTTCCCCGTTCACCGGGTTGATCGCGTAGCGCTCGAGGAAGACGCCGGTCTTCTCGCGGTCGGTGTTCTGGCGCTCGATTTCCGTGCTGTTCTGCACCTGCGTCAGGTAGTCCTGGAATCTCGCCCGCACCTCCGGTGAGGCATCGGCGACGAGGTCGGCGGCGAGGTCGGCGTCGGGGGCGACGACCATGAACGTCGCGCCGAAGAGCGTGTCGGGGCGGGTCGTGAACACGCTCACCGGCTTGTCGCGGCCCTCGATCGCGAAGTCGACATCCGCTCCGATCGAGCGGCCGATCCAGTTGCGCTGCATGTTGAGCACCTTGGCCGGCCAGCTGCCCTCGAGCTGGTTGAGGTCATCGAGCAGCCGGTCGGCGTAATCGGTGATCTTGAAGTACCACTGGGTGAGCTTCTTCTTGACGACCACGGCGCCGCTGCGCTCAGAGGTGCCGTCGGCGAGCACCTGCTCGTTGGCGAGCACGGTCTGGTCTACCGGGTCCCAGTTGACCCAGCTGTCCTTGCGGTAGGCCAGGCCCTTCTTGTACAGCTGCAGGAACAGCCACTGGTTCCACTTGTAGTACTCGGGGTCGCTGGTGTGCAGCTCGCGGTCCCAGTCGAAGGATGCCGCGTAGAGCTTCATGCTCTTCTTCTGCTGCGCGATGTTGTCGTAGGTCCAGGCGCGCGGGTCGATGCCGCGTTTGATGGCCGCGTTCTCCGCGGGCAGGCCGAAGGAGTCCCAGCCGATCGGGTGCAGCACGTTGAAGCCCTGCTGGCGCCAGTACCTGGCCACGATGTCGCCGAGCGCGTACACCTCGGCGTGGCCCATGTGCAGGTCGCCGGAGGGGTACGGGAACATGTCGAGCACGTACTTGCGCGGGCGTTTGTCGTCCGGGTCGCTCGTGCGGAACGGCGCGAGCTCTTCCCAGACAGGCTGCCACTTCGCCTGGATGGCGGCGAAGTCGTAGACCTCCTCATCGCTCTCGCGGCCGGTCGGTGCGGTGTCCTGCTCGTGTGCCACGTGGCTCTCATTCGATGCGGTGATGGGGGGCGTCTCGCCCGAAGGATGGGCGCCCGGTGGCGTCGTCCAGGCTTCTAGGTTACTAAACCCGGCCCGGGGGCTCTCGCGGCCCGGTTTTCGCCGACGCCGAGGGCGGCCAGGAGGGCCGCGGCCTTAATCCGGGTCTCCTCGATCTCCGCCGCTGGGTCGGAGAGCGCCGTGATCCCGCCGCCGGTGCCAATGGATGCTCCGTCCGGGTCGAGCACGATGCTGCGGATGACCATGGCCAGGTCGACGGCGCCGTCCAGGCCGAGGTAGCCGAAGGCGCCGGCGTAGATGCCGCGTGGGCCGTCCTCCAGCCCGTCGAGGATGGTCATGGCGCTGACCTTCGGCGCGCCGGTCATCGAGCCGGCCGGGAAACAGGAGGCGACGGCATCCACCCCGGTCAGCCCGGCGGCCAGCTGCGCTTCGACGGTGCTGACCAGCTGGTGCACGTGCGCGTAGCTCTCGACGGCGAGCAGCCTGGACACGCTGACCGAGCCGAGCCGGGCGATCCGGCCGAGGTCGTTGCGCATCAGGTCGACGATCATCAGGTTTTCGGCGCGTTCCTTCTCGCTCGCTTCGAGTTCGGCCCGTAGTTCCCGGTCCCGTTCGGGGTGGGTCGAGCGGCGGCTCGTGCCCTTGATCGGCTTCGTCGTGATCGCGCCGCCCTGGGTGACCTCGAGGAATTGCTCCGGCGAGGCGCTCAGCAGGGCGGTGTCGCCGAAGCGCAGCAACCCGCCATGGTGGCTCGGGCTGCCGGCCCGGAGGGCAAGGTAGGCGTCGACCGGGTCGGGGCGCACGTCGACGCGGATCTCGTTGGTGAGGCAGAGCTGGTAGGCGTCGCCTTCGCGGATGGCCGCCTGGCACCGCCGGATGAGCTCGGCGTAGTGCTCCGCGTCGTGCCGCCAGTGCACGGCTCCGGGCCCGGGCGGAGCGGATGCCTGTAGGGCGGACGGCAGCGGGGCGGGCGCCGGCTGGGCGGGCGCGCCGGTCGATTCGGGCGGGCTGGTCGGTTCGGGCAGGCTGGTCGGTTCGGGCGAGGCCCGGAGGGCGTCGCGGACGCCGCGCGCCCAGGCTTGGATGCCGGCCTCGGTGTTGCCGTCCTCGGTGTTGCCGTCATCCGTGTCGCCGGGATCCGCGTCGCCGGCATCCGTGTCGCCGGGAACGACGCGCGCGAGCAGCGTGACCGTGCGGGCGGAGTGGTCGAACGCGATGGCGCGGTCCACCTCGAGCAGGGCGGCATCCGGATAGCGCGAGTCGTGCACGGGTGTGCCGACCGTCTGCGCGCCGAGTTCGTAGCCCAGCCAGCCGATCCAGCCGAGCCGGAAGCCGCCGGGGTCGGCGCCCGTGTCGGGGCCCGCGGCATCCGTTTCCTCGTGTGCGGCGGCGACCGCGAGGTCTTCCCTCAGGAATTCGAAGATCGTCTCCGGGGTAGTGATCGGCGGTACCGACGGATCCCCGGGCACGGTGACCGTGACTGTGCCGTCCGGCACCGAGGCCGTCACGAAACGGGAGCGCTCACTCGCCGCCCCGAGGTAGCTCACGCCCGACTCCGCCTGCGCACCCGCGTCGAGCCAGAACGCGTGTCTGCTCGTGCCGTGGAGCGCCAGGAATACACGCGCGGGATCCCACCATTCCGGTAATGGAATACTGCAGATCGGCCCGGTCACCCTCCCAGCCTAGGGCGGCCGGAGGTGGCGCTCCTCGCTGGGGCCGCGGACGCCGACGCCGGCTCGGCTCCCGTCAGCGCTTCTCGGGCCTGAGGGGTCGCATATCGACCTTCCCGGGCCGAACGAAGGTCGATATGCGACCCCTCACGGGCGGCCGGGCAGAGTCACCCGCGCGGTCACCAGCTCATCGGGGACCGGCGTGTGCGAGATGAGCAGCACCGCCCGTCCCTCGGCCCGGGCGGCACCGAGGATGTCCCGCACCAGCCGGTCGCCCTGGGCGGCGTCGACGTTCGCGGTGGGTTCGTCGACGACGAGCACCGGGAAGCCGGCCAGCAGCGCGCGGGCGAGGGCGATCCGCTGTGCCTGGCCACCCGACACGAGCGCGCCCCGCTCCCCCACCCGGGCATCGAGCCCACCGCGCCGTTCGGCCCACTCGGCCAGGCCCACCCGGTCGAGAACGGCGCGCAGCTCGGCGTCGCTCGCCGCATCCCTGGCGAAGAGCAGGTTCTGGCGGATGCTGTCGTCGAACAGCCACGGACGCTGCTCGCAGAGCCCAACCGTGCGCCGCACCTCGGCGAGGGGCAGCTCCCTGGCCTCCACGCCATTGATCCGGTACGAGCCCTGGTAGTCGAGGAACCGCACGAGTGCCTGGGCGAGCGTGGTCTTGCCGGCCCCGCTCGGCCCGGCCAGGTGCACCCGGTCCCCCGGCGCGAGCCGCAGGGTCACCCCGGAGACCCCGGCGACGGTTGCACCCGGCCAGGTGGCGCCGACGCCCGTCAGTTCGAGCACCGGCGGCGCGGTCGGATCGACGGACCGCGGGCCGCGGCCCTCGCTCGTGGCCGCAGCCGCATTCGCATTCGGAGCCGCCTCCGCCTCCGCCTCCGAGCCGACGGTGCCGGACTGGATCTGCGTCGAAATCTCCGTCGGGACCTCCGTCGGGATCTCCGGCGGGATCTCCGTCGGGACCGCGTGCGCCACCCGCTCCGCGCTCGAGCGGACCCGGCGCCACGCGCCGAGCGCCGACGGGATCGCCCCGAAGACCTCGAACACGGCCATCGGCACCAGCACGATCACGGCCAGGGCCGGTCCGTTCAGCCCGGACGGGCCGTGGAGGGCCGGAATACCTCCGATCAGCGCCGCGACGGTCGCCGCCCCCGCGAGCAGGGAGGCCACGGCGGCCTGCAGGCCGGCGCCGAGCGAGCTGCGGAGGCTGGCCCGGCGCAGCCGGTTGTCCGCCTGTCCCAGCGCCGCCAGGCGGCGCTCGAGCGCGCCGAACGCGGTGAGCACGTCGAGGTTCTCCGCGACCTCGAGAACCTCGTCCGCGAGGGCCCCGCGCAAAGGGGCGAGCGCGCGCTCCGACCGGGCGGCCAGCGACCCGGCCGCGAGGGTGCCGAGAACGCCGGCGAGCAGCAGACAGATCGCCAGCGTGAGACCGGCGACGGGCAGCACGAGCCAGACGCCGACGACGCTGAGAATGCTCACGATGCCGGCGGTGGCCAGCGGCTGAACGACCCGCAACGGCAGGTCCTGCAGGTCGTCGACGTCGTGCACCAGGCGGGTGAGCAGGTCGCCGCGCCCGGTAGTGGCGAGGCCGGCCGGGGCGATGGGCACGATCCGGGCGAAGACGCCCAGGCGCAGTTCGGCGAGCTGCCGGAACGCAGCGTCGTGGCTGGCGAGTCGCTCGAGGTACCTGAGCGCCGAGCGGCCGAGCGCGAACGCCCGCACGCCGACGACCGCCACCGAGAGATACAGGATGGGCGGCTGCTCGGCCGCGCGGGTGATCAGCCAGGCGGATGTCGCGAGCAGCGCGACCGCGCACAGCGCGCTCCCGACACCGGCCGCGAGGCCGGGCAGGAACCAGCGCGCCCGAGGCTGGGCGAGGCGCAACACCTGGCGGGTGGCCGACTCAGACATTGCTGACCTCCCGCATCCGCACGACCTGGTCGGCCGCGTCCAGCACGGCCGGGCGGTGGCTCACCACGATGACAATGCGGCCCTGGGCCGCGAGCCGGCGGAAACCCTCGATGAGTGCCGTCTCGGCCTCGGCGTCGAGCGCCGAGCTGGGCTCGTCGAAGACCAGCACGCGGCATCCGTGCACCTGGGAGCGGTAGATGGCGCGGCCCGCGGCGACGCGCTGCGCCTGTCCGCCGGACAGCCCCTCACCGGAGACGCCGAGCCAGGTCGACGGGTCGAGGTCGGATGCGCCGGCCCAGTCGAGCGAGCGGGCGAGGGCGTCGCGGTCGACGGCGTCGTCGCCGAGCGCCACATTCGCCTCGATAGTGCCGCCGAACAGGCCGGGCCGCTGCCCGGCCCACGCCAGCCAGTCCCTGGGCGACCCGTGGGCGACGGTCTCCCCGCCGAGCGTGATCCGCCCGTCGTACGGCACGAATCCCTGCAGGGCCGCGACCAGCGTCGACTTGCCGGCGCCGCTCTCGCCGCTGATGACGCTGATCTCCCCCGGCCGGAATTCGGCCCAGAAGCCCTGCACCGTCGGGGCGGCGCCGCGATGGATCGTCACGTCTTCGAAGCGCAGCGCCCCGCCGCCGCCGCGGCTTGCGGCGGCGTCCGACAAGGCGCGGTCGGACTCGCGATGGACCTGAGAGCGGTCGCTGTCGCGGTCGCTGTCGCGGTCGGCACTCTCATCGTCGAGAATCGCGAACACCTCCTCGGCCGCGGCGAGCCCGTCCGCGGCCGCGTGGAACTGCGCGCCCACCTGCCGGACCGGGAGGAACGCCTCCGGGGCGAGCAGCAGCACGAACAGTCCGACGCCGAGCGCCAGCGATCCGTCGACGAGGCGCAGGCCGATCGAGACGGCGACCAGGGCGACGGATAGGCTCGCCGCCAGTTCCAGCACGAAACCGCTCAGGAAGGAGACGCGCAGCACAGCCATGGTGTGGGTGCGGTACTCCTCGGTGATCGTCCGCAGCCGGTCGAACTGGCGCCGCTCACGGCCGAAGATCTTGAGGGTGCCGAGGCCTCCCACGATGTCGAGGAAACCCGCGCCGAGCCGCTGGAGCGCCTCCCACTGCCGCTGCTGCACGGCCTGGGTGGCCCAGCCGATCAGCACCATGAACACCGGAATGAGCGGGAGCACGACGAGCACCGTGATTCCGCTGGCGAGGTCCTGCCAGAGCATGACGGCGACAAGGACGGGGGTGGCGATGGCGGTCAGCAGCAGCTGCGGCAGGTAGCGGGCGAAGTAGTTGTCGAGGGAGTCGAGCCCGGTGGTCACGACCGTGGAGATCCGCGCGCCCTGCCTCCCGGCCAGCCAGCCGGGGCCGCGCTCGGCGAGCCGGCGCAGCACGCGGGAGCGCAGCTCGCTCTTGACGGATGCCGCACCCCGGGCCGCGGAGACCTCGAGCAGCCAGACGAGCACGGCGCGCACGACGACAACCGCGGCGAGTGCGCCGATCGTTCCGGCCAGCTCGCCGAGGGCGCTCCCCTCGATCGCGAGCACGATGCTCCGGCTGAGCAGCCACGCGAACGCGATCACGACGAGCGTTTGCGCGAGGCCGAGCAGGGCGCCGAGCACGAGGAACCGGCGCGCACCGACGGCGTAACGCAGGAGCCGCGGATCGAGGGGACGCATGGCGGTCAGTGCGCGGCGGCTTCGATGGCCGACCGGCCGACCCGCTTGCGGAACACCCAGTAGGACCAACCCTGGTAGAGCAGCACAACCGGCATCGCGAGCAGCGCGATCCAGCTCATCAGCTGGAGCGTGTACGGCGACGAGGATGAGTTCTCGATCGTCAGGCTGTTGGCCGCGTCGTTGCTGGCGGGCATCACGTCCGGGAACAGCGACGCGAACAGGGTCAGCACGGCCAGGGCAATCGTCGCGGCCATGAAGCCGAACGCCCAGCCCTCTGCGCCGCGCAGGTTCGCCAGGAACGCGAGGATGAGCGCCACGGCCGCACCGGCAGCGATCAGGCCGGAGGTCACCGTCCCGTACGAGAGCGTCGTCCACAGCAGGAAGCCCGCAGCGACAACGATGGTGACGCTGCCGGCCTTCACCGCGAGCGAGCGGGCGCGGAGCCGGATGTCCCCCTCGGTCTTCAGCGACACGAAGATCAAGCCGTGGGTGAAGAAGAGCAGCAGGGTGGTGAGGCCGCCGAGCAGGGCGTACGGGTTCAACAGGTCGAAGAAGGTCCCGGAGTAGTTGTGGCCTGCGTCCAGCGGGACGCCCCGCACGACGTTGGCGAAGGCCACACCCCAGAGCAGGGCGGGAACCGCGGACCCGAAGACGATCATGGCGTCGAACCAGGTCTTCCACCGGGATTCGGGCCGCTGGTGCCGGTACTCGAACGACACGGCGCGGGCGATCAGGGCGAGCAGGATGAGCAGGAGCGCCAGGTAGAAGCCGCTGAACATGGTGGCGTACCACTCCGGGAACGCCGCGAACAGGGATGCGCCGGCCACGACGACCCAGGTTTCGTTGAGGTCCCAGACCGGGCCGATGGAGTTGATCAGGACACGGCGGTCCACGTCGTCCTTGCCGAGGAACGGCAGCGACATCCCGACACCGAAGTCGAAGCCGTCGAGCACGAAGTAGCCGATGAACATCGCGGCGATGATCCAGAACCAGAGGGTGTTGAGTTCCATCATGCGCTCCTAGTAGACCGTGGCCTGGTGGGTGAGTTGGCCGGATTCCGGATCGACTTCCGGCGCGTCATCCGGCCCCTTCCGGATGGTGCGGAGGATGAGTTTGAACTCGATCACCGCGAGGGCGCCGTAGACCAGGGTGAAGGCGACGAGCGAGATCAGCACCTCCAGGCCGGTGACGCCGGGCGAGACGCCGTCGTGGGTCTTCATCAGGCCGAACACGAGCCAGGGTTGCCGGCCCATCTCGGTGAACACCCAGCCGACGCTCATCGCCGCCAGCGACAGCGGGAAGGACCAGATCGCGGCCAGCCACACCCATTTGTTGGCTGGCTGCCGCCCCTTCCGGGTCAGCCACAGCCCGACCAGCGCGACGAAGATGTGCAGAACGCCCAGGCCGATCATCCAGCGGAACGACCAATAGGTGATCCAGATGGTGGGCGTGTAGTCGCCGGGCCCGTACAGCTGCACGTACTGCGCCTGCAGGTCGTTGATCCCTTCGACGGTGCCGTCGAAGGTGTGCGTTGACAGGAAGGAGAGCAGGTACGGCACGCGCACGGAGAACAGTTCGTGCACGCCGTCCGGTGTACCCAGGGTGAAGAGCGAGAAGGATGCGTTCGCGCCGGTAGCCGTGTGGTACAGCGCCTCGGCGGCGGCCATCTTCATCGGCTGGGCTTGCACCATCGCCAGGCCCAGCTGGTCGCCGGCGAGGGTGGTGAGCACGCCGAAGATGACCATCATCCACAGGCCGAACGTGAGGGCGGGGCGCATCGTCTCGAGGTGCTGGTTGCGGGAGAGGTGCCACGCGGCGACGGAGATGATGAGGCCGGCCGACACCATGAAGCAGGCGAAGATCGTGTGCGGGAAGGTGGCTTGCAGGATCGGGTTCGACAGGAGGGCGCCGATGTCGGTCAGCTCCGCCCGGCCCTTGGCCTGGTTGATGTCGAATCCGACCGGGTTCTGCATGAAGGCGTTGGCGGCGAGGATGAAGTAGGCGGATGCCGAGCTGCCGATCGCGACGAGCCAGATGGTGGCCAGGTGCAGGGCGCGCGGCAGCTTGTTCCAGCCGAAGATCCACAGGCCGAGGAACGTCGCCTCGAGGAAGAACGCGAGGATGCCCTCGAAGGCCAGCGGGGCGCCGAAGACATCGCCGACGAAACGGGAGTAGTCGGACCAGTTCATCCCGAACTGGAACTCCTGGACCAGCCCCGTGGCGACGCCGATGGCGAAGTTGATCAGGAAGATCTTGCCGAAGAAGTGCGTCAGCTGGAGGTACTTCGCCTTGTCGGTGCGCACCCAGGCGGTCTGGAAGATCGCGACGGTGACGGACAGTCCGATCGTGAGGGGAACGAAGAGGAAGTGGTAGACGGTCGTGAGACCGAATTGCCACCGGGACAGAAGCAACGGATCCAGCCAGTCGGTCATACGCCCTCCACAATTCGTGCTCTACGTTGCGTTGAACAATACACTTCTACGGGACGTAGAACATAACCGGCGAGCACGGTAAACTTGATGCCATGGGTGGACTGGGTGTGCTGGAACGATTGCTGATGAACGTGCTCTGGGACGCGGACCAGCCGTTGCCCGCCAACGAGCTCAGGGACCGTCTCCTCGACCCGGCCACCGCGGCATCCAGCACGAAGCCGCTTGCGACGACCACGGTGCTCACCGTGCTGTCCCGGCTCGAAACCAAGGGTTTCGTCACGCGTGACAGAGGCAGCCGCCCGCACCTCTACCGGGCCGTGAGCAGCAGGGCAGACCACACGGCGGAGCTCATGCACGAGGTTCTCGGCACCGCGGCCGACCGGCCGGCGGCCCTGGCCCGCTTCATCGGCAACGTGAGCCCGCAGGAGGCCGACACCCTGCGGCAGCTGCTGGGCGACATGTCCCGCACCGAATGACCCGGCCGGCGCGGCTGCCTGGCCTCGTGTGATCCTCGCCGCCGCGGTCCTCGGCGGCCTGGCCCTGCTCCTGGCGTGGCCGGTTCCGATCATCCTTGCCGGTGCAGGCTGGCCGTCCAGGGCGCCCGGCGTCGCGCTGGTGCTCTGGCAGTCCATCGCCCTCGCCGGTGGACTGTCGATGATCGGATCGCTGCTGTGCTTCGGGCTGATCCCGTTCGGGGCGACCCTCCCGCTCGGCATCAACTCCCTGGCGCGCCATTTCGCCGACGGGTCGCTGCCGGCCGGTACGGCCTTCATCCAGGTGCTCGCGCTCTGCGCCGCGCTGATCCTCGGCGCGCATCTCGTTCTCAATCTGGCGGAGACCTACGTGCAGGCCGAACGCCAGCGCCGCCGGCACCACCACCTGATCGGCCTGCTCAGCGAGCCGATGCCCGACCGGCCGGGCATGCGGGTCATCGACCACGCGGCGCCGGTTGCCTATTGCCTGCCGGGCGCACCCCGGTCGGCCACGGTGCTCTCCGCCGGGCTGCTCCGGCTCCTCGACGGCGAACAACTGCGCGCGGTCATCCTGCACGAGCAGACGCACCTCCGGCAGCAGCACCATCTCGTGCTGCTCGCGTTCCGGTCCTGGCACAGCGCGCTGCCGTGGTTTCCGACCGCGTCCCTGGCCAGGGACGCGGTCGCGCTGCTGGTGGAGATGCTCGCCGACGACCGGGCGAGGCGCCTCGTCGACGACCGCACGCTCGCGACGGCGATCGCGCTGGTCGGCTCGGTGCAGGGTGGCCCGGCGCCGGTCGACCCTGCGCGGCACGATGGGCTCGCGAACGACGCCGCGGCGTCAACCGAGCCGGGGCATCCGGTCGAACTCGTCATGCCCAGGGTGCGGCGCTTGGTCGAGCCGCAGCCGCCGCTGTCGGCGGCCGCGTGCGTCGCGGCGATCGCCGCCGCGGTGGCGTTGCTCGCCGTTCCGACGCTGCTCCTGCTCCGCGCCTGACCTCCGCCTGACCCACGCCTGACCCACGCCTGACCCGCGAATTCGACGGAGATTCTGAGATTTTCGGCCCGTACAGCCCGAAAACCCGGCCCTGAGGCGAAAATCTCCGTCGAATTCGACAGGGCGCCGATTCCGACCTCAGGATGCCGCGGCCGCGCATCCGCTTGCCCGCAGCCGCGATCCTCTCGCGGGGAAGTCGCCGATGGACGACTCCCACGCGCGAATGCGAGCCAAGGGGCTTACAGGTTGGCCTTCTTGAGCCACTCGGTGGCGATGACCTTCGCGGACTTCTGGTCGTTCTTGCTCTCCGAGTTCATGCTCACCAGGTCTTCGGCGGATAGCGCCGCGTCGACCTTGTTGAGCACCGAGGCGGCCTTGGTGTCGACCTTCTTGGACACGACGGGTACCACGTTGTCGGGGAAGAACAACCCGTCGGGGTCGGCGAGGGCGACGAGCTTGTTCGACTTGATGTTCGGGTCGGCGGTGTAGATGTTCGCCAGCTGGATGCTGCCGTCGACGAGCGCCTTGACCGTGAGCGGTCCGCCGCTGTCTTCAACCGGCTTGAAGCCGGCGGTCGTGATGCCGTACTTCTCCTTGAGCGCTTTGGGTCCGTAGGGGCGGGTCTCGAGTTCGGAGTTGCCGCCCACCGTGATCGGCTCCGTGACGTTCTTCAACGAAGCGATGTCGGTGAGGTTGTACTTCTTCGCGAACGCCTGCGTCACGGTCCACGAGTTCTGGTCGGAGGCCGCGGCCTTGTCCAGAACGCGGAGGCCAGCCGGCAGGGCGGCCGTCAGCTCCGTGTAGGTCGCGTCGCTCGTACCGCCGGCGGCGGTCTTGTCGAGGGCCTGGAGCAGGCTGCCGGTGTATTCGGGGAACACGTCGATCTTGCCGGACGTGATGTCGGGCAGGTAGACCTCGCGCTGGCCGATGCGGAACTGGCGGTCGACCGTGAACCCATTCGACTCGAGGGCCTGGGCGTAGATCTCCGCGATGATCTCGTTCGAGTAGTAGTCCTGTGAACCAATCACGAGGGTTTTCGACGCGCTCGTGCCGTTCGTTTCGCCACCCAGCGGGTTTCCGGATGCGCACCCTGCCAGGGCGACGACGGCCCCGACCGCGACGGCGGCGATTGCCGCGAGTCGGCCTTTTCTTGCTGTGTACATTACTGTTTTCCTTCCTCGATGGTGGATACCATCACCGGGCGCGATCGGGTTGATCCGGCCCGGACAGCCGTGGGGCGCCCGGCGAGGACACCCCGTGGAACGACAAATCTCTGGATGAGGGCGAAGGTACCCTCCAGGATCAGCGCGAGCAGGATCACGAGGATCGATCCGCCGAGCATCTGGGCGTAGTCGCGGGTCTTGAGCCCGGCGATCAGGTAGCGGCCGAGGCCGAAGTCGGCAACATACGCGGCAAGCGTGGCCGTGGCCACCACCTGCAGGGCCGCCGAACGGAGCCCGCCGATCAGCAGCGGCAGCCCCAGCGGGACCTCCACCTTGCGCACGATCTGCCCCTCGGACATTCCGACGGCGCGCGCCGCGTCGATGGTGCTGCGATCGATCGCTTCGAACCCGGCGTACGCGCCGGCCAGGATCGGCGGGATCGCCAGCACCGTGAGCGCGACATACGGCGCCTCCAGCCCGATCCCCACCCACAGGCCGACCAGGGTCAGCAGGCCGAGCGTCGGAATGGCGCGCAGCCCACCGGATGAGGCGACCGCCAGCCCGCGGCCGCGGCCGGTGTGGCCGATGACGAAGCCGAGCGGGATGGCGACGACCGAGGCCAACAGGAGCGTGGCGAATGTGAAAACGACGTGCTCGAGCAGGCGGGTCGGAATCGAGCCGGCACCGGCATAATTGGCCGGGTCGAGGATCCAGCGCAAGGCATCGAGGAAGAAACTCATTCGGCTGCCTCCAGGGCCGCGCGCGCCGGCACGACCGTGCGGGGCCGCGCGACGGCGCGGCCACCGCGCGAGGGCCGGGCCCAGGGCATCGCGAGGCGGCCCAGGGCGACGAGCAGCCCGTCAAGGATGAGGGCCAGGAGAACCGTGGTCACGATGCCGGCGATGATCTCGGCCTGGATGCCCCGCTGGAACCCGTCGGTGAACAGGCTGCCGAGGCTTTGCACCCCGATCACGGCGCCCACGGTCGCGAGGCTCACGGTGCTCACGGCGACCACGCGGATCCCGGCGAGGAGCACCGGGCCGGACAGCGGGAGTTCGACCTGCCAGAACCCGCTCCAGCCGGAGAAGCCGACGGCGGTCGCGGACTGCCGGACATCCGCGTCAACCGAGACCAGGCCGTCCGCGACCACGCGCACCATCAGCGCAACGCCGTAGAGCGTCAGGGCGACGATCAGGTTCAGCGGCGACCTGGTCTCCACACCCACGATGATCGGCAGAACGATGAGCAGCGGCAGCGACGGCACCGCGTACAGCAGGCCGCTCGCGGTGAGGATGACGCCGCGGCTCACCCGGTGGCGGTTCGCGAGCCAGCCGAGCGGGAGCGCGATGAAGAAACTGAGGATGATCGGGGGCGCGCTGAGGAGAAGGTGATCGAGGGTGCGATCCCGGATGAGGTCGAGATTCGACCAAATCCAGTTCACCGCGGATCACCACCCTGCGCCGGAGCACCCTGACCCGCTGCCGGGTCGGCCTTGGTTGCCTGCGAGGCGCCACCGACCAACACCCCGGCGAGGCGCCCGTCGCTGTCGACGAGCACATCGCCTCCGTCGCGGGTCTCGACGTGCAGCGCGCGCTTGCCTCGGTCGGCGCCGACGAAGCTCGCGACGAACTCGTCGGCCGGGTTGGCCAGGATCTCGGCCGGGGAGCCGACCTGGGCGATCTTGCCGCCCTGGCGGAGGATGACGACCTGGTCGCCGAGCAGGAACGCCTCCTCGATGTCGTGCGTGACGAACACCACGGTCTTGCCGAGCTCACGCTGGAGCCGGATCAGCTCCTGCTGCAGCTCGGCGCGCACGATCGGGTCGACGGCGCCGAACGGCTCGTCCATGAGCAGGATGTTGGGGTCGACGGCGAGGCCGCGCGCCACGCCCACGCGCTGCTGCTGGCCGCCGGAGAGCTGGCTCGGGTACCGGACGGCCAGGGACCGGTCCAGGCCAACGGTGTCGAGCAGGGCGAGGGCGCGCTCCCTGGCTTGCTTCTTGGGCACGCCGCGCAGCAGCGGCACGGTGGCCACGTTGTCGATGACCTTCCGATGCGGCAGGAGCCCCGAGTTCTGCATCACGTAGCCGATGCTGCGCCGCAGTTTCACCGGTTCGAGCGTTGCGATGTCGACGCCGTCGATCGAGATCGTGCCGCTCGTGGGATCCATCATGCGGTTGATCATCCGGAGCAGGGTCGTCTTACCGGAGCCGGAGGATCCGACCAGGACCGTGGTCTTGCGCGAGGGGAGCACCAGGCTGAAGTCGTCGACGGCCAGCGTCCCGTCGGGGAACTGCTTGGACACCGAGTCGAACTCGATCATGAAGTGGCTCCTTCCTCGCGTGAAGTCGGATCAACACAAACCAGATAGCCAACCCAACCACTGTTCGGAGCCGCAGGCAAAGCGGATTGCAGGAATTTCCGGGTGGCGCGTAACACGCGGTCGTTACCGCGCCGGCGTGTGCGGCCCGGGAAACGCGCGACCTACAGGGCGCGCGCGAGTGCCTCCGCGTGAGACGTGCCCGCCGACGCCGCGTCGACGCTGGGTCCGTAGTAGCCGAGGAGGTAGTCATGCATGATGCGGCGGCACTCGGCGATGAAGCGCTCGTCACCCTGAGCGTTCGTCTGGAAGGCGCGCGACAGGAGAGCATCCGCCATTTCGACGGTGATCTCGAGTCGGAAGATCAGATCGGGACCGGCGGGCAGTCCGAACTCTTCGGCGAGGACGCCGGCCATCCGACGGGCGAAGAAGCCGGACTCGATCTCATCGGAGTCGGTCGCGCGCTCGCGGTCGGCGAAGTGCAGGATGCGGAATCCCGCTTCGGAACGGTAGAGGCCAACGAACGCGGTGACCGCGCAGTCGACGGCGTCCCACCAGGTGTCCGGTGCGCGAATGCCCAGTTCCTCGATGACGCGCTGCCGGAACCGCAGCACCGCGCGCTCGCGCAGGGCGTGCAGGACGGCCACCCGGTCGGGGTAGTAGCGGTAGACCGTGCCGATCGACGCTCCGGCACGCTCGGCCACCATCGCCGTTGTGATGCGGTCGAACCCGACCTCGTCGACGACCGCGGCGGCGGCATCGAGCAGGGCGGAAAGGCGCGCAGCGCTGCGCTGCTGCATGGGCTCAGTGCGAATCTGCTGGCTGGGGGCAGCTGACTCATCACCGAAGAGGTCACTAAGCGACACTTTTCCTCCTGGACGATTGGGACAATCCTAGGGGGGTAAGCGCCGAACCGGACGCAGCCTGGCGCGTGACAGACTGAGACTGTGTCAGATTTCACCGAAACGCCGACCGCGGGCACGCCCGCCGCGATAATGCACCGCGCGGCGCGCGCCGAAGACTGGCTTCACGACAAGCGCGAGCGATTCGCCCGCAAGCGCGGCTACCTGCCCATTGTCATCCCGTACACGGGCTACGGGACGACCGGCTGGGTGCGCATCCTCTGCCGCGTGCTGTTGTCGAAACCCCACCCGGTCGAAACGACGACCCTGCAGCCGCGCCGCCGCAGCAGCGGCAGCGATGCCGGCATCCGCGGCTGGCGCAGCTTCACGAGCGTGCCCGTCAACGATGTGACGGTCACGATCGAGATCAACGGGACCAGCCACCACGTGCGCGCGGATCGCGGCGGCGTCGTTGACACGGTCGTGCCGGTCACCCTCACTCCGGGCTGGCACGTCGCTCTGCTGCACACCGAGAAGTCGGCATCGGTCGAGGCTCCCCTGTTCATCGTCGCCCCGACCGTGCACCGCGGGATCATCTCCGACGTGGACGACACCGTCATGGTGACGACCCTCCCCCGGCCGCTCCTGGCGGCCTGGAACACCTTCGTGCTCGACGAACACGCCCGGGTTCCCACGCCGGGCATGGCCGTGCTGCTGGACCGCCTCGCCGGCTCCATCCCCGGCGCGCCCGTCATCTACCTCTCCACCGGGGCGTGGAACGTCGCCCCGACACTGACCCGGTTCCTTTCCCGCAACCTGTACCCGGCCGGCGCGCTGCTCCTCACCGACTGGGGACCCACCCACGACCGCTGGTTCCGCAGCGGGCGCGACCACAAACGGGCCAACTTGCGCCGGCTCGCCGTGGAGTTCCCGGCGATCCGCTGGATCCTCGTCGGCGACGACGGCCAGCACGACGAAGCGATCTACAGCGAATTCCAGCGCGACTTCCCCGGCAGCGTGGCCGCCGTCGCGATCCGACAGCTCTCCCCGAGCGAGGCAGTGCTGGCCGGCCGCCGCTCTCAGGATGCCGTGCGCGGCACCGAGGATGCGCCGTGGGTGTACGGGCCGGACGGAGCGAGCCTCTGCACCCAGCTCGCGGAGCGCGGCCTGCTCTAGCCGGCCGACCCGTTCGCGGGTTTGCCGGCACTGGTTGCCGGCACTGGCTGCCGGCACTGGCTGCCGACACTGGTTGCCGACACTGGCTGCCGGCGCCGATTGCTACTGCGCGGGTCGCCCGGGCAGCAGGCGGTCGAGCCCGCGGTTGATCTGGCGCGCCCAGAGCGGCCCGCGGTAGAGGAAGGCCGTGTAGCCCTGCACGAGCGTGGCTCCGGCGGCCAGCCGTTCAGCGACCTGCTCGGCCGTCTCGACGCCGCCGACGGAGATCACGCAGAGTTCGCGCGGCACGGTGGCGCGGATCAGCCGGAGCACGGCGAGCGAGCGCTCGGCGAGCGGCGCCCCGGAGAGCCCGCCGGCGCCGGCGGCGGCGACCGTGGCGGCATCCGTCTTGAGGCCGGCGCGGGACAGCGTCGTGTTCGTGGCGATGATGCCGTCGAGTCCCAGCTCGACGACGAGCTGGGAGATGCGGGTGACCTCATCGTCGGCCAGGTCGGGGGCGATCTTCACGAGCAGCGGGGTGGCGCCGGCGCGGGCCTTGACCGCCGTGAGCAGCGGTGCCAGCTGGTCCAGTTCCTGCAGCCCGCGCAGGCCGGGAGTGTTCGGCGAACTCACGTTGACCACGAGGTAGTCAGCGAGGGGGGCGAGGATGGCCGTGCTGACGAGGTAGTCGGCGGTGGCATCCTCGACCGCGGTGACGCGGCTCTTGCCGATGTTGATTCCGAGGACCGGCCTGCCGGGCGTGGCTCGCACGCGGGCGAGACGGTAGCGCGCGGCGCTCGCTCCGCCGTTGTTGAAGCCCATCCGGTTGATCACCGCACGGTCGGGAATCAGCCGGAACAGGCGCGGCTTCGGGTTTCCGGGCTGCGCGACGGCGGTGAGGGTGCCCACCTCGATGTGGCCGAAGCCGAGCCGGCCGAGGCCGATGACCGCTTTGCCGTCCTTGTCGAAGCCGGCGGCGAGGCCGAACGGCGAGTCGAAACGCAGGCCCAGCGTCTCGACGCTGAGGTCGGTCCGCGGCCTGGTGAACCGGTGCACGAGGCGGCCGACCCCGAGTCGCGGCAGCGCCCTGATCACGTCGAAGGCGAGGTGGTGTGCGCGTTCCGGGTCGAGCCGGGTGAGAACGAGCGAGAAGAAGAGAGGGTACATGCCGGGCGCTTACAGCTCGCCAGAGACGGCCGGGGCGGGGATGCCTGCCTCCGGTTCGCCGTGTTGGGCGCGCAGCTGGGTGATGGCGTCTTCGAAATCTTCCAGCGAATCGAAGGCCTGGTAGACGCTCGCGAACCGCAGGTACGCCACCTCGTCGAGTTCGCGCAGCGGCGCCAGGATGGCCAGGCCGATGTCGTTCGCGTCGATCTGAGAGGCACCGGTCTGCCGCACGGTCTCTTCGACCTTCTGCGCGAGCAGTGCGAGGTCGGAGTCGGTCACCGGGCGGCCCTGGCATGCCTTGCGCACGCCGGAGACGATCTTCTCCCGGCTGAACGGCTCGACCACGCCGCTGCGCTTGATCACGTTCAGGCTGGCGGTCTCTGTGGTGCTGAAACGGCGTCCGCATTCCGGGCACTGGCGCCGGCGGCGGATGGAAAGTCCGTCGTCGCTCGTGCGTGAGTCAATGACTCGGGAGTCCGGGTGGCGACAGAACGGGCAGAACATTGTGCTTCCAGCCTATCGTGTCGGTGATCGGGTCGTGCGGCTGTGCCTGGGGCCGTTGCCCCTAGGGTGCTACTCCCCCGCGAACCGCGCCGTGACGGCGTCGCCGTGGGCCGGCAGAGCCTCGGCGTGGGACAGCGCCGCGATGTGGCCGGCGACGGCGCGCAGGGCGTCCCGGTTGTAGCGCACCACCTGCTGGGGCCGGAGGAACGTGTACGCGCCGAGTCCGGAGGAAAAGCGCGCCTGCCCGCCGGTGGGCAGCACGTGGTTGGAGCCGGCGGCGTAGTCGCCGAGGCTGACGGGCGAATGCGGGCCGAGGAAGATCGCCCCGGCGTTCTCGATCGACTGGAGCACGGCATCCGGGTCCGTCGTCTGGATCTCCAGGTGCTCCGGCCCGAAGGCGTTGCTGAACGCCGCGGCCGCGGCAAGGTCGTCGACCAGCACGATGGCCGACTGCCGGCCGCTGAGGGAGGCGGTCACCCGTTCGCTGTGGGTCGTGGATGCCGCGAGTTCGGTCAGGCGCGCCTCGACGGCGTCGGCGAGCACTGTCGAGTCGGTGACGAGCACGGCCGCCGCGAGTTCGTCGTGCTCGGCCTGGCTGACCAGGTCGGCCGCGACGAGCAGGGGGTCGGCCGCGTCATCCGCGATGACGAGGATGTCGGTGGGCCCGGCCTCGGCGTCGATGCCGGCCTGGCCGCGTACCAGGCGTTTGGCGGCGGCGACGTAGACGTTGCCTGGACCGGTGACGAGTTGCACCGAGTCGAGCCCGATGCCGGGGACGCCGTAGGCGAAGGCGCCGATCGCTCCGGCACCGCCCATGGCATAGATCTCATCGACGCCGAGCAGCCCGGCGACGGCGAGGATGGTGGGGTGCACGCGGCCGCCGAAGTTGCTCTGCGGCGGCGAGGCGAGGGCGATCGATGACACGCCGGCCACCTGCGCCGGCACGACGTTCATGACGACGCTCGACGGGTAGACGGCCTTGCCGCCCGGCACGTACAGGCCGACCCGGTTGATCGGTTGCCAGCGCTGGGTGATGACGGCGCCGTCGGCGATCGTCGTGTCGACTCGCGCCGGGACCTGGGCTGCGCTCGCGAGTCGCACCCGGCGAATCGTCTCTTCGATGGCCGTGCGAACGGCAGGGTCGAGCCCGGCCAGCGCCTCGTCGATGTGGCTTTGCGGCACGCGGACGTGGTCCGGGCGCACCCGGTCGAGGCGCTCGGCCTGGTCGAGCAGCGCCGCTTCTCCCCTGGCTCGCACGTCGTGGATCAGCTCGGCCGCAATGTCGCTGGCCGACGTCACGTCGGTGAGGGCGCGCGGCACGGCGGCCAGCAGTTCGGCCGGCGTCGGCCGGGTTCCTCTGAGGTCAATTGTCTGAATCATGGCGGGAACAGCCTAACCGCCAACATCCGGCGCACGGGAATAGTGTGACGCCTGAGAAGATTGACGCACTCGTATGGACGACATAACCGCACCCCAGCCCGCCGCCCCTTCCCTGGAGGGTGACCCGAACGCGCCCGCCGACCTCGCCGCCTTCAAGCACGCGTTCCGGCGTCACGCCGCCGGCGTTGCGGTGATCACCGCGCTCCGGAGCGACGGCACCCCGGTCGGCTTCACGGCCACCTCGCTCGCATCGCTCGCCGCCGTCCCGCCCCTGGCCACGTTCAACATGGCCCGCTCGGCCAGCGCCTGGCCGGCGATCGTGGAGAGCGACCGGGTCGTCATCCACCTGCTCGGTGCCCGCAATCGAGCCGTTGCAGAGAAGATGTCGGGCCCGAATGAACAGCGCTTCGAGGGAGACCACTGGCACGTCGGGCCGCACGGCCTGCCGGTGCTCAACGACGTGACGTCGTGGATGGTCGGGCGCATCATCCAGCGCATCCCGGTGCACAACAACGCCGTCGTCGTGGTGCAGATCGAGGAGGGCGGCGCCGGCGTCGACGACGAGGCCCTGCTGTACCACGAACGCACCTACCGCGTTCCGGGCGCGACGGTCTAGCTCCTCGCCGAGATTGACCGCTGCGGTCGAGAGTGCCTGGTGTGCCGGTCAATCTCGACCGGAACGGTCAATCTCGAGGTGGTTCGGCGCGGAGACTGCGGCGCTCGCCCTCGGCCACGACGGCTTCCTCCGGCGTCGGTGCGGTCCCGCCAGGGTGTGCCGGCTGCCACCACCGGCCGGCCCCGTCGACCGAACGCGCCCCCGCGAACCCGCAGTAGTGGTCGCTTCGACGCCCGCATAACGACCACGAGTGCAGTCTCGCGGGGAGGAGGAGGGGGAGGAGGAGGAGGGCGCGTCAGGCGGCGGGGCGGTAGCGCAGGTAGACCATGCCATTGCCGAAACGGCGCTCGTCCAGCAGGTCGAGCTTCAGCCGGACGCCGCCCGGGAGGAACCGTTTGCCGCCTCCCACCACGACGGGCGCGACGACCAGGCGGTACTCGTCGACCAGGCCGGCCGTGATTGCCTGTGCGGCGAGGTCTGCGCCGCCCAGGGTGATGTCACGCGCCGCTGCCGTCTTCAGCCGCCGGATGGCTTCTGGGTCGAAGTCGCGCTCGATCCTCGTGCGGGCGCTGGACACCGCCTGCAGAGTCTTCGAGTACACGACCTTGTCGGCCGCCTGCCAGATCCTCGCGAAGTCGTACACAACGGGCGGCTGGTCGGCGAGGGTGTGCGCGGTTTCCCAGAACACCATCGTCTCGTACATCCGGCGCCCGTAGAGGTAGGTGCCGGCCGGCCGCTCGAGGTCGTTGACGAAGCCGTGCACTTCTTCGTCGGGCACGGCCCAGTCGAAGTTGCCGTTCTCGTCCGCCACGTAACCGTCAAGCGACGTGATCCCGGTGTAGGTCAGTTGGGCCATGGTGAGCCTTTCTTCGCGTGAACCCTGGCGTTACGGCACTAGGTGAGGCAGTACGGGCCGAGGAGGCTCTTCAGCTCGCCGAACAGGTCGGCGCTGACCCTCACCCGGTACGGTAGCTCGAAAACGCGCGCCGAGTTGCCCTTGACGAGCTTGAGCCGCACCTCCGAGTCGCCGCCGTGGGTCTTGAGCACGTCGCCGAGCGAGGTTACCGTGTCGGTGGTGGCCCTCGCCTCGTTGAGGGTGATCGTCAGCGGCCCCGTCTCGAACCCCTGGCCGAGGTCCGGCGCGAACAGGCTGAACGCGTGCAGGTTCATCCCGTCGTCGCGCACGCTGACGCGTCCCCGCACGACGACGATGGAGTCGTTGACGAGGTCCGGCGTGAACTCCTGGTACGCCTTGCCCATGAACATGATCGTGATTTCGCCGCCGAAGTCTTCGACCTGGATCATGCCGTACTGGTTGCCGGACTTCTTCGCCGTGCGGTGCTGCACGCTCGTGATCAGCCCGGCGATGGTGACGGTGTCTCCGTCCTGGGCCTGTTCGGAGGCGATGAGTTCGGCGATGGAGGTGCTGGCGTGCTTGGCCAGCGGGATCTCCAGCCCGGCGAGCGGGTGGTCGGACACGTACAGGCCGAGCATGTCGCGTTCGAAGGCGAGCTTCTCCTTCTTGCTCCACTCCGGCCGATCCGGCACCTGCTCGGTGTCCTGCGGGTTGTCGAAGAGGCTGTCGAAGTCGAACCCGACCATGCCGTGCACTTCGTCGCGTTTGATCTTAACGGCCGATTCGACGGCGCCCTCGTGGATCTCGACCATTGCCCGCCGGGTGGCGCCGAGCGAGTCGAACGCGCCGGCCTTGACCAGGGACTCGATGGTGCGCTTGTTGGCGACCTGCAGCGGGACCTTGCGCAGGAAGTCGTGGAACGACTCGAAGCGTCCCTTCTCGTCGCGGGCGGCGCGGATGGCGTCGACGACGTTAAAGCCGACGTTGCGAACCGCCCCGAGCCCGAACCGGATGTCGGTGCCGACGGCCGCGAAGAAGCCGATCGACTCGTTCACGTCGGGTGGGAGCACCTGGATGCCCATGCGACGGCACTCGTTGAGGTACAGGGCGAGCTTGTCCCTCGCGTCGCCGACGCTGGTCAGCAGGGCCGCCATGTACTCGGCCGGGTAGTGCGCCTTGAGGTACGCGGTCCAGTAGGACAGCACGCCGTAGGCCGCCGAGTGCGCCTTGTTGAAGGCGTAGTCGGAGAACGGGAGCAGGATGTTCCAGACCGTGGTGACGGCATCCATCGAGTAGCCGTTGGCCTTCATGCCGGCGGAGAAGCCCTCGAACTGCTTGTCGAGCTCGGACTTCTTCTTCTTGCCCATCGCGCGCCGCAACAGGTCGGCCTGGCCGAGGGAGAACCCGGCGAGCTTCTGAGCGATCGACATGACCTGCTCCTGGTACACGATCAGGCCGTACGTGTTGCCGATCACGTCCTCGAGGGCCACTTCGAGTTCCTTGTGGATCGGCACGATCTCCTGCTGGCCGGTCTTGCGCAGCGCGTAGTTGGTGTGCGAATTCGCACCCATGGGGCCCGGCCGGTAGAGCGCGATGACGGCGGAGATGTCCTCGAAGTTGTCGGGTTTCATCAGCCGCAGGAGCGAGCGCATCGGGCCGCCGTCGAGCTGGAACACGCCGAGGGTGTCGCCGCGCGCGAGCAGCTCGTAGGCGAGCGTGTCGTCGAGTTCGAGGTCTTCGAGCACCGGGCGGTGGCCACGGTTGACCTCGATGTTGTCGAGCGTGTCGTCGATGATCGTGAGGTTGCGCAGCCCCAGGAAGTCCATCTTGATCAGGCCGAGCGCCTCGCACGCCGGGTAGTCGAACTGGGTGACGACCTGGCCGTCGACCTCGCGCTTCATGATCGGGATGATGTCGATCAGCGGGTCGGACGACATGATCACGCCGGCCGCATGCACGCCCCACTGCCGCTTGAGGTTCTCCAGCCCAAGGGCCGTGTCGAAGACCGTGCGCGCCTCCGGATCAGACTCGATCACCGCCCGGAAGTCGGCTGCCTCCCGGTACCTCGGGTGGTCCTTGTCGAACATGCCGGTCAGCGGCACGTCCTTGCCCATGATCGCCGGCGGCATCGCCTTGGTGAGCTTGTCGCCCATCCCGAACGGGAAGCCGAGCACCCGCGAGGAGTCCTTCAGCGCCTGCTTGGCCTTGATCGTGCCGTACGTGACGATCTGCGCGACGCGTTCGTCGCCGTATTTCTCGGTGACGTAGCGGATGACCTCACCACGCCGGCGCTCGTCGAAGTCGACGTCGAAGTCGGGCATGGAGACGCGGTCGGGGTTGAGGAACCGCTCGAAGATGAGGCCGTGCCGCAGCGGGTCGAGGTCGGTGATCCCCATCGCGTAGGCGACCATCGATCCGGCGCCCGAGCCACGGCCGGGGCCGACCCGGATGCCCTGGCTCCTGGACCAGTTGATGAAGTCGGCCACGACGAGGAAGTAGCCGGGGAAGCCCATCTGGATGATGACGCCGACTTCGTAGTCGGCCTGCTTGCGCACCGCGTCGGAGAATCCGTCGGGGTAGCGCCGGACCAGTCCGGCCTCGACCTCCTTGATGAACCAGCTGTCCTCGTTCTCGCCTTCCGGCACGGGGAACCGGGGCATATAGTTGGCCGAGGTGTTGAACTTGACGTCGGCGCGCTCGGCGATCAGCAGCGTGTTGTCGCAGGCCTCCGGGTTGTCGCGGAAGATGTGCCGCATCTGCGCGGCGGACTTGAGGTAGAACTCGTCGGAGTCGAACTTGAACCGGTTCGGGTCGTCAAGGGTCGACGCGGACTGCACGCAGAGCAGGGCGGCGTGCGCGGTCGAGTCGTGGGCGTGCGTGTAATGCAGGTCGTTCGTGGCCAGGAGCGGCAGGTCCAGCTCCTTGGCCAGGCGCAGCAGGTCGCTCATCGTGCGCCGTTCGACGTCGATGCCGTGGTCCATGACCTCGCAGAAGAAGTTCTCGCGGCCGAAGATGTCGCGGAAGTCGGCCGCGGCCTTCTTCGCTTCCTCGTACTGGCCGAGCCGCAGTCTCGTCTGTACCTCGCCGCCGGCGCACCCCGTGGTCGCGATGATGCCCGTCGAGTACTGGCTGAGCAGCTCCCGGTCCATGCGCGGCTTGAAGTAGTAGCCCTCGAGCGACGCCCGGGAGGACAGCCGGAACAGGTTGTGCATGCCCTCGGTGTTCTCGGAGAGCAGGGTCATGTGGGTGTACGCGCCGCTCCCGCCGACATCGTCGCGGTTCTGGCTGCCGATGCCCCACTTCACCCGGGTCTTGTCTCCCCTGGCGGTGCCCGGCGTGATGTACGCCTCCGTGCCGATTATCGGTTTGATCCCGGCCTCTGTGGCCGTGCGCCAGAAATCGAACGCGCCGAAAACGTTTCCGTGGTCGGTGACGGCGATGGCCGGCATGCCCTGTTCGACGGCTGCGTCGATCAGCGGTTTGACCCGCGCTGCGCCATCCAGCATCGAGTATTCGCTGTGCACATGGAGGTGCACGAACGAATCACTCGAGCCTCCCGAACTACCCTGAGGGGACACGACTGCTCCGAATACGTTGGTGGTGGTGTTCCAGCTTAATCGCCGCGGAGGACAGAGAGCGCGTGCGCCAGGTCCGGCGGGTGCGGCGCGTTGAACGTGACGCGCTCCCGCGAGTCCGGGTGTTCGAACGACAGCTGCGTGGCGTGCAGCCACTGCCTGGTGAGCCCGAGCCTGGCCGAAATCGACGGGTCGGCCCCATACATGGCGTCGCCGACGCACGGATGCCGCTGGGCCGCCATGTGCACGCGGATCTGGTGCGTGCGGCCGGTCTCCAGGTGGATCTCGAGTAGCGACGCCGACGGGAACGCCTCGAGGGTCTCGTAGTGGGTCACGGAGTGCTTGCCGCCGGCGACGACGGCGAATTTCCAGTCGGAGCGCGGGTGGCGTCCGATCGGTCCCTCGATCGTGCCGGAGAGCGGGTCTGGGTGGCCCTGCACGACGGCGTGGTAGATCTTGTCCACCTCGCGGTCGTGGAAGGCCCGCTTGAGCGCCGTGTAGGCGGCCTCGGACTTGGCGACGACCATCAGGCCGCTGGTGCCGACGTCGAGCCGCTGCACGATCCCGGCGCGTTCGGCGGCGCCGGATGTCGCGATGCGGTAGCCGGCGGCGGAGAGCGCACCGAGCACCGTCGGGCCGGTCCAGCCGACGCTCGGGTGGGCGGCAACGCCCGGGGGTTTGTTGATCACGACGATGCTCTCGTCGTCGTGCACGATGGTCAGGTCCGGCACCGGGATCGGCACGATCTGCACCGCGTCCTTGGGCTGCCAGTTGACCTCGAGCCAGGCGCCGGCACGGAGCCGGTCGGACTTGCCGACTACGGCGCCGTCGAGGGTGACTCCGCCGGCCTCGGCGATCTCGGCCGCGAGGCTGCGGGAGAAGCCGAACAGCCGGGCGAGCCCGGCGTCGACGCGCACGCCGTCGAGGCCATCCGGCAGGGGAAGGGAACGTGTTTCCATGGTCGGGTCAGGGCGCAATCTGGGTGGGAGCGGGCTTCACGGCGACGACCGGCACGATGGTGGCCGGGGCATCCATCTGCGCGGGCGAATCGGGCGCGGGCGAGCCGTTCGGCTCGACATCCGGCTCGACCTCCGTCACCGCAGCCTGCGCGTCGGCGCTGTTGACGCGCTGACCGTCGAGGCCGACGCCGCGGATCGTGAGGATCATGAAGATGGCCATGCTCGACACGATGCACATGTCGGCGACGTTGTAGATGGCCGGGATCAGCCACGGCGTCGAGATGAAGTCGACGACGTGTCCCAGACCGAAGCCCGGCTCACGGAGGAGGCGGTCGGTGAGGTTGCCCAGCACGCCGCCGAGCAGCAGTCCGAAGACCACCGACCAGGCGAGGGAGCGGATGCGACCGGCGAACCAGACGATGAACACGACCACGCCGGTCGCGATGATCGAGAATATCCACGTCATCCCGCTGGCAAGGGAAAACGCTGCCCCCGGGTTCCGGACGAAGTGCAGTTGCAGCACATCACCCAGAACCCGGACGACATCACCCTCGGTCAGTCGTTCGACAACGAGGAACTTACTGAGTTGATCAAGCGCGTACCCGCCCAGGGCAACGAGGGCCAGAACGATGAGCGCGCTAAAGCTGACCTTCGCTGTGGCTTTAGGCGCCAAAGCCCTGGAAGCTCGGCTTCGAAGACTTACCGGAGTCACTGCCAACACCGACGCCGACCGGAGAGGCGGAGTCGAGGTCGCGCAGCTGGCCCTCAATGTAGCTCTTCAGCTTCTGGCGGTACTCGCGCTCGAAGGTACGCAGCTCTTCGATCTTCGTCTCGAGGGCAGAACGCTCCTGGTCGAGGACGTTGATCTGGGCACGCTGCTTCGCTTCGGATTCGGCGATAACGCGGGCCGCGGTTGCGTGGCCCTCCGCGATGAGCGCATCGCGCTTCTCTGCACCCTCCTTGACGTGCTCCTCGTGCAGGCGACGTGCCAGCTGGAGCAGGTTGGTGGTTCCGGCGGTCTCGTCGACCGACTCGGTAACGGCGACCGGAGCGGCCACGACGACGGGCGCCTTGACGGGCTCAGAGACCGCGACGGGCTCGGCGGCGGCTTCGGCGACGACGGCCGGCTGTGGGCCGGTGCCTCCGGCGAGGCTCGCACGGAGTTCCTCGTTTTCCTGCGTGAGGCGGCGCAGCTCGACGACGACCTCATCGAGGAAGTCATCAACCTCGTCCTGGTCGTATCCCTCTCGGAATTTGGTCGACTGGAAACGCTTGTTGACTACGTCTTCCGGAGTTAGCGCCATGGCTTCCCACCCTTTTAAATCAATTGCGAACAGTGTGTTGAACGTTTAGGTAACGCTAGCAGCGTCATCGATCAAGAGTACATGCCGCAACTGGGGGGTACGGTCCGTTCACGCCGTAATCACCCCAATCGCCGACGCAAGCCACATTCCGACGATGCAGCAGAGCATGGTGAGGCTCCAGCCGAAGTCAAACGCGATCGGTCCGATACTCAGCGGCGGAAGCATGCGCCGGAAGAACTTCAGCGGCGGATCGGTCACGGTGTAAACCGCTTCGACCAGCACGAGGGCGAATCCATGCGGCCGCCAGGACCGGTTCACGCCCCGCACGAGGTCGAGGATGAACCGCCCCCAGAGCACGAAGAAGTACAGCAGGAACAAGGAATAGAGGATATTCGAGACGACGACCACGCTTGATTCTAAGACTGGGCGAAGAAGGACGACTCAGCGTCGGTGTCCTCGGCGGCGTTGTCTCCGGAGACAACGACGTGCGACGGCGACAGCAGGAAGACCTTGGCGGTGACCCGCTCGATCTTGCCGTAGAGGCCCTGCGAGAGGCCGCTGGCGAAGTCGATCAATCGCCGGGCGTCGGCGTCGCTCATCTGCGACAGGTTGATGATGACCGGGATGCCATCGCGGAACGACTCGGCGATGACCTGCGCGTCGCGGTACTGACGCGGGTGGACGGTAAGGATTTCATTCATTTCGGAAGCAGCCACATTCTTGGGGGTGGAGGTCTTGCGCAGCGGTGTCACCGGCGCGCGGCCGGCGGTGCTCTGAGCGCCGTTGGTCGGTGCGGCCGGGTGCGGAACGGCGGAGACGGCGGCGGATGCTGCGGGCTCGTCGTATTCCAGCTCTTCGTCTGCCAGACCCAGGTAGACCATGGTTTTCTTGAGCGGGTTGGACATCTCGACCTCCGTGTTGGTGATGCTTCTGACCCCAGATTAACCGTGAACCGGGCGGTTCCCGGTGATTGCGGTGCCAATTCTTAGGTGTGTCGCCCCTTCGGCGATGGCGTCGGCGTAGTCCTGGGACATTCCCATCGACAGGAACGTCGCCTCGGGCGCCAGCAGCCTCGCGTGGTCGGCCAGTTCGCGCACGCGGGCGAAGGACCGGCGCGGCTCCGCGCCGAGCGGTGCCACGGCCATCAGGCCGAGCAGCCGCAGTCCCGGCGTGTGCAGCACGGTCTCGACGAGCGGTTCGAGGCCGGCCGGATCGACGCCGCCGCGGGCCGGATCATCCGTCAGGTTGACCTGGATGAAGCAGTCGACGGTCGATTGGTCGGAGGCCAGGGCGGCCGCCAGCGACGCACGATCGACCGAATGGATCACGTCGGCGTACGCACGCACCTGCCTGGCTTTCTTGCCCTGCACCTGGCCGACGAAGTGCCAGGTCAGGTCGAGGGCCGCCAGCTCGGCCGCCTTCGCCTGGGCCTCCTGGTGCCGGCTCTCCCCCACGTCGCGCACGCCCAACGCGGCGAGCTCCTCGATCAGCGAGACCGGGTGGAACTTGGTCACCACGACCGTCGTGATCTCGTCGACGTTGCGCCCGGCGAGCCTGGCGGCCTCGGCGATTCCCGCGCGCACGGAAGCCAGCCGTTCCGGCAGCCCCGTCCGCTCGTTCATCATCGACCGCAGCCGCTCCCCAGGTTTGTCGT
>DAIMHX010000004.1:0-21571 GCA_036723055.1 Microbacteriaceae bacterium | reverse complement strand
GTTCAGAAGATCAGTGTTCAGGAAATCAGTGTTCAAGAAATCCGTGTGCACGAAATCAGGCTTACTTCAGGAAATCAGGGATGTCCAGGTCGTCCGGCTCTTCTTCGAAGGCCGGGTCGGCCGCGAGGGCTCCGCCCGCGGCGGACTCGCCGCCGGACCAGACCGAGGAACCGGTGAGCTCGTCCCCGTACTGCGTGGAGGACTGGGTTCCGCCGTTGGTGCCGGCGCTGTTGGCGCTGCTGCCGACGGCAGTGGTGCCTGCACCCGCCGCGATGCCTGCGGCGACGAGGTCGGCACGCCGAACCTCAACGCCCTTGGCGCCCGGCTCTCCACCGTCGAAGCCGGCGGCGATGACGGTGACCCGCACCTCGTCGCCGAGGGTGTCGTCGATGACCGCACCGAAGATGATGTTGGCTTCGGGGTGAACGGCTTCCTGGACCAGGCGCGCGGCGTCGTTGATCTCGAAGATGCCGAGGTTCGAGCCACCCTGGATCGAGAGCAGCACGCCGTGCGCGCCGTCGATCGATGCCTCGAGCAGCGGTGAGGCAACGGCGAGCTCTGCAGCCTTGATGGCGCGGTCGGCGCCGCGGGCGGAGCCGATGCCCATCAGGGCCGAACCGGCGCCCTGCATGACCGACTTGACGTCGGCGAAGTCGAGGTTGATCAGGCCGGGGGTCGTGATCAGGTCCGTAATGCCCTGCACACCGGCGAGGAGAACCTGGTCGGCGGTCGCGAAGGCCTCGAGCATGCTGATGCCGCGGTCGCTGATCTCCAGCAGGCGGTCGTTCGGCACGACGATGAGCGTGTCGACCTCGTTTTTCAGCGAGGCAACGCCGGTCTCCGCCTGCGCCTGGCGGCGCTTGCCCTCGAAGCCGAACGGCTTCGTGACGACACCGATGGTGAGGGCGCCGATGGACTTGGCGATACGGGCGACGACGGGGGCACCACCGGTACCCGTTCCGCCTCCCTCGCCGGCCGTGACGAAGACCATGTCGGCCCCGGCCAGGGCCTCTTCGATCTCCTCGGCGTGGTCCTCGGCGGCGCGTCGGCCGACCTCTGGATCGGCGCCGGCGCCGAGCCCGCGGGTGAGGTCTCGGCCGACGTCAAGCTTCACGTCGGCGTCGCTCATCAGCAGCGCCTGGGCATCCGTATTGATGGCGATGAACTCGACCCCGCGGAGGCCGAGTTCGATCATGCGGTTGACGGCATTGACGCCGCCGCCGCCGATACCGACGACCTTGATGACGGCTAGGTAATTCTGGTTGTTTGACACGTCCGGCCTCCGGTGGAAGTCTCAACCTCTAGTCGAGGTTTAAAGTTATGCTGAGTATGCAATTACTAATTCCGAAGTTAGGTGTGACGCGTGACGCCTTGGGGAGGCGCGCCCGCGTGTCGCGAAGAATCAGCGGAAATTTCAAGCTTCCGCGGCGTGTCCGGCCCCGGTCAGGTCCGGGCATGCGGCGGTCGTCCGCGTGCTGCCCGATGAGGGGTCGTCTATCGACCTTCCCGGGCCAGATAAAGGCCGATTTGCGACCCCGCATGACACCGGTCAGCGCACGACCGCGTTGTCGGGTGATGAGACGTCGTATTCGCCGACATCGCCGGCCGGGTGGCCCACCATGAGGGCTTCGAGAACGACCGCCTTGTAGGCGGATTTCTCCTCGCTCCCCCAGACCACACGGGTGCCGCCGGCGAGGGTGAGGGTGACGTCGTCCTTGGTGGCAGCGCTCACCGAGCGGAGCTTCGACCGGATGGCGGGCGGGAGCGCGGTGACCACGGCGGCGGCGGCCTGGAAACCGGCGCTGCCGACGGCTCCGGCTTCGAGGGCCGGATACCCGCCCGGTCGCTTGGTGCTGGCCGTGATTACGACGCCGGCGGCGTCGACGAGGTGGAAACCTGCCCTGAACGGGATCACGCCAATGGGTTCCCGTTCGATGATCCGTACGACGAGCGTCCCTGGCGGCCGGTTTTCGGAGACGTAGCTGCGAATGAGCCGGAACTGGGAGAGCTCGCTCCTGACCGTGCTGGAGTCAATGAGCGGCAGGGGCGTGCCCAGCTGGTCATGCAGCGCCGCGCGGATCTCGGCCGCGGGGATCCGCTTCGCGCCGACGACGTCGATCGTGCGCAGGGCCATCAGCGGTGAGTAGGCCCCGGCGAGCACGAAGGCGATCAGGCCCGCCACCACGCCGAACGACACCAGCCACGTGTTGCGTCGACGCCGTGAGCGCCAGGTGAAGCGGCGCACCTCGTCGCGCTCGTACTGCTTGCGGGCCCGCTTCGCCGCGCGCAGTTGCTTGCGGGCGGCGGCCGGGGTGAGGGCAGGGGGGACGGCGGGCGTGGATCCCGGCGTGCCGGCATCGTCCGGGCGCCGCAGCGGGAACACCGGCGCGATGCTCGACGGGTCGTGCCGCTGGACGGCGATCGGCTCGGTGGTCGCTTCGCTGCCGGTCCCGGTGTTCGTCCCGATCGGAGCGGATGCGGCCGGTCGCGATGGCGGCGTGGGCCGCGCCGACCGAGGTTGCCGGGACGTGGCGGCCGGCGGCGGTGCGGCGGGGCGTTCGAAGCCCTGTGGCCGCTTCATGCCCCGCTGCTGGCTTCGCGCGCCCTGGTCAGCGAGTCGAGCAGCTGGGGAACGATCCGGTAGACGTCACCGCAGCCGAGGGTGACGACGAAGTCGCCCTCCCGGGCGATGGACGCCAGGTAGTCGGCTGCTTCCTGCCAGTCGGGCACGAACTTGACGTGCGACGGGTCCTGGAACCGGTCGGCGACGAGCGCGCCGGTGACGCCGGGCTCCGGGTCTTCGCGGGCGCCGTACACGTCGAGCACGATGGTCTGATCGGCGTGCTTCTCGAGCGTGTCGGCGAACTCCTGCGCGAACAGCTTGGTGCGGCTGTAGAGGTGCGGCTGGTGAACGGCGATGATCCGGCCGGTGCCGACGACGGTGCGAGCGGCGGAGAGGGCGGCGGCGACCTCGGTCGGGTGGTGGGCGTAGTCGTCGTAGACGCTGACCCCGTTGACGGTGCCGTGCAGTTCGAAGCGTCGTTCGGTTCCACCGAAAGCGGAGATGGCCTCGAGGGATGCTGCGGGTTCGAAGCCGAGGCCGACGAGCACCGCGAAAGCGCCGGCCGCGTTGATGGCGTTGTGCTTGCCGGGGATTCGGAGCGTGGCGGAGTAGTCCTGGCCGGCCCAGGCCACGGAGAAGCGGACGGGGCCGTCGGTGACGACGGAGTGCACGCGGACGTCGGCCGCGGCATCCTCACCGAACGTGATCACGCGCTTGCCGGCGAGCTGCCCCGTGACGGTCACGGCGCCGGGGTCGTCGGAGGAGATGACAACGAACTCGGTCGCGTTCCGGGCGAATTCGACGAATGCGGCCTCGAAGGCCTCCAGCGACCCGTAGTGGTCGAGGTGGTCAGGGTCGACGTTGGTGATGAGCGCCACGGCCGTGTTGTAGAGGAGGAAGGAACCGTCCGACTCGTCGGCTTCGACGACGAAGAGGTCGTCGGAGCCGCTGGCGGAGCTGACGCCGAGGGACTCGATGACGCCGCCGTTGACGAAGCTGGGGTCCTGTCCGAGGCCGAGCAGTCCGGTGACGATCATGCCGGTCGAGGTGGTCTTGCCGTGCGCCCCGGCGACCGAGACGAGGCGATGCTGCTTGATCAGCCAGGCCAGGGCCTGCGAGCGGTGCAGCACCGGGAGCCCACGTTCCTGGGCCAGCACGTACTCCGGGTTGTCCTGCCAGAGCGCGCCGGTGACCACGAGCGTGTCGGCGTCGCCGACGTTGACGGCCGCGTGGCCGATGGCAATGCGTGCGCCGAGCGCGCGCAGGGCGAGCACGTTGTCGGACTCACGCACGTCGGAGCCGGTCACGGTGTGGCCGGCGTCGAGGAAGAGCCGCGCGATGCCGCTCATGCCGGAGCCGCCGATCCCCACGAAATGCACCGCTCCGAGGTCGGCGGGAACGATGAGGGTGGGATCGGGCTTGATCACGGCTGCTGCGCTCTTCTCTGTGGGAAAACAATCATGTGCAGGAACAACGTTACGCGAGCGCGCGGTGGATCAGCTCGAGCATCCGTGCCGATCCGTCGCGCACGCCGACGGATGCCGCTTGGGCGCCCATCGTGCGAACGCGGGCCCGGTCGGCCAGCAGCGGCACGAGCTCGCGCCGCACCCAGTCGGGGAGGAAGGCCGCGTCGTCGACGAGGATGCCGCCGCCTGCCTCCACGACGCCGGCCGCGTTGAAGCGCTGCTCGCCGTTCCCGACCGGGTACGGCGCGTACACGGCGGGGATGCCAAGGGCGCTGAGTTCGCTCACCGTCGCCGAGCCCGCCCGGGAGACGACGAAGTCGGCTGCCGCGAGGGCGAGGTCCATCCGGTCGCAGTACGCGATCATCCGGTAGTGCTCGAGGCCGGGATCGGCGACCTCCGCCTTCTCCCCCGTGATGTGCAGCACCTGCCAGCCGGCGTCGATGAACGCGCCGGCCGACTGGACGATTGTGGCGTTGATGCGGCGGGCCCCGAGAGATCCGCCGGTGACCAGCAGGGTGGGCCGGTCGGCGGAGAGCCCGAAGAAGGCGAGCGCCTCCGGCCGTGAGCCGGCAGGGTCGAGGTGTTCGATTTCGCTGCGGAGCGGCATCCCGACGAAGTGGGCGTGCCGGATGGGCGTGCCGGGGAAGGCGACGCCGACGTGGGCCGTGAACCAGGCGCCGAGCTTGTTCGCGAGGCCGGGCCTGGCGTTGGCTTCGTGAACGACGATCGGGACGCCGGCCCGTCGGGCGGCGAGGTAGGCCGGGGTGGAGACGTAACCGCCGAAACCGACGACGACGTCGACCTTGCGTGAGCGGATGACGTCGGTCACCAGCGCGATCGCCCCGGTGAAACGCGGCAGGAAGCGCAACGCCTGCCGGTTCGGGCGCCGCGGGAAGGGGACCCGGGGAACGATGACGAGCTCGTACCCCCTGGCGGGCACGAGGCGGGCCTCGAGGCCCTCCTGGGTGCCGAGCACGAGCACGACGGCATCCGGCTCGGCGGCGCGGATGGCGTCGGCGACCGCGAGCAGCGGGTTGACGTGGCCTGCGGTTCCCCCGCCGGCCAGCAGGTAGGTGGTCACGAGGCGTCGACCTCCGCCTGGTCGCCGCGCGCGAAGGAGAGCACGATCCCGATGGCCACGAGCGTGGTGAGCAGGGCCGTGCCGCCGGCGGAGATGAGCGGCAGTGGCACGCCGAGCACGGGGAACACCCCGAGCACGACCCCGATGTTGACGAGCGCCTGCCCGATGATCCAGACCATGACCGCCGCGGTGGTCACCTTCACCTGGACGGTGGTGCCGGCGCCCATGATGCGGATGAAGGCGAAGGCCAGCAGGATGAACATGCCCAGCACGACGATCGCGCCGATCAGCCCGAGTTCCTCGCCGATGATGGCGAAGATGTAGTCGTTGTCCGCGGCCGGCAGCCACGACCATTTCGCCTTCGAGTTACCGAGGCCGACCCCGAAGATGCCGCCGTTGGCCAGGGCCCAGGTGCCGTGCAGCGGCTGCCAGCAGGCGGCCGAGATCTGGCCGTTGATCTCATCGCAACCCTTGCCGACGAAGCTCATGATGCGAGTCATCCGGTTCGCGCTGGACAGCGCGATCACCAGCGCGGCGATGGAACCGGCAACGAGCGGGATCACGAGCATCCGCAGTTTCACGCCGGCGAAGAAGAGCGCGCCGAAGAGGATCCCGGCCATGATCATGACCGTTCCGAGGTCGCCGCCGATCATGACGAGCATGACGGCGCCGCCGCCCACCCCGAACACCGGGATGAGCACGTGCTTCCAGTCGTCGAGGTGGTCTTTCTTCTTCTGCAGGATCATGCCGAGCCAGATCACGAGGGCCATCTTGATGGCCTCCGACGGCTGCACCTGGAAGCTGCCGAGCGACAACCAGTTCGTGTTGCCGGCGACGGTCACGCCGAGGGGCGTGAACACGACGAGGCACTGCAGCAGGCAGGACACGATGAGCGTTGGCCAGGCGACCCGCGCCCAGAACCTGGCCGGCGCCCGGCTGACCAGGAGCATCAGCGGCACGCCGACGAGCGCGAAGATGCCCTGCCGGACGAGTCCGCCGAAGAATCCGGCGTCGGCGAGGTAGGAGTCGACGGATGATGAGGACAGCACCATGACGAGTCCGAAGATCACGAGGAAAAGCGTCGTGCCGAGCAGCAAGAAGTAGTTCGTCGACTCGGCCTTGAACACGCGGCCCAGGTTGATGCGGGCCGTCGCCGCGGCTCCGGGCTCTGCGGCCGGTTCCGGTGCGGGTCGGGCGGCCGGACGGCCGACCGGGTTAAGCGGGCCGGTGCGAGGCGGACTGGTCACCCGGCAAACCTCCCAGAAACTCGTGTACGGCCTGTGCGAACAGCCTGCCCCGCTCTGCGTAGTCGGCAAACTGGTCCATCGAAGCGGCTGCCGGGGCGAGCAGGACGACGTCGCCGGCTTCGGCCACCTCGGCCGCGAACCTGACCGCGTTCGGCATGACCTGTCCAGTGTCGTCCGCTTCGACCTCGACGACCCTCAGGGCCGGCGCGTGTCGCTGGAATGCCTCGCGCAACGCGGCGCGATCCGCGCCGATGATGATGGCTCCGCGCAGGCGCGGAACGTGGTTCTTGACGAGTTCGTCGATGTCGACGCCCTTGAGCAGCCCGCCGACCAGCCAGACGACGGAATCGAAGGCCCGGAGTGAGGCGTCGGCGGCGTGGGCGTTGGTGGCCTTGGAGTCGTCGACCCAACGGATGTCCCCGGCGATGGCCACGACCTCGATGCGGTGGGCGTCGAGGCGGAAGGTCTCCAGGGCGGCGCCGATCGTCTCGGCCGGAACGCCGAAGGAGCGCGCGAGCGCACTCGCTGCGAGCACGTTGGCGATGACGTGCGGGGCTGCCAGTCCGGCGTCCACGAGCGCGGGAACCGTGGTCAGCTCGATCGCCCGCTCGAAGCGGTCCTCGAGGAACGCCCGGTCGCAGAGGATCCCGTCGACGATGCCGAACTCGCTGGGCCCCGGCACGCCGAGGCCGAACCCGATCGCGCGCGCACCCTCCTGCACGTCGGCGTCCTCGACCATCCGCAGGGTGGCGGTATCCGATTTGTTGTACACGCAGGCGACCTGCGTGTTCGCGTACACGACGGATTTCGCGTCCCGGTAGGCGGCGGCTGAGCCGTGCCAGTCCAGGTGGTCGTCGGCGACGTTGAGGCAGACGCTCGCCCACGGGACCAGGGCGCCGGGTCCGGTGCGCGGCAGGTGGTGCAGCTGGTAGCTGGACAGTTCGACGACGAGCACGTCCCACCCCTGCGGGTCGCGCACGGCGTCGAGCACGGGGATGCCGATGTTGCCGCAGGGAGCCACGCGGAAGCCGGCGGCGGCCAGCATGGTGGCCGTGAGCTGCACGGTCGTGGTCTTGCCGTTCGTGCCGGTGACGAGGATCCATTCGGCGGGCGCGCCGACCTTATCGCGCAGGCGCCAGGCGAGTTCGACGTCGCCCCAGACCGGGATGCCCTGCTCGGCAGCCCAGAGCAGCAGCGCGTGGTCGGGGTGGAAGCCCGGCGAGGCGATGACGAGGTCCGGCTTGTGCTTGGCCAGTTCGGCCGGCACGTCGGCCTGCCCGGTACGCACGAGGCGCACGCCCAGCACGTCGAGGAGGCCTGTGCGCTCATCGGGCGCGGCGCCGGCGACGACGAGCACATCGGCGCCGAGTTCGGCGAGCGTGTCGGCGGCGGCGAATCCGGTGACGCCGAGTCCGAGCACGGCAACGCGCAGCCCCGACCAGTCAGCGTGCCAGCTCGTCAGGGTGTCGAGCCGGTTCACCGGGGAACCGCCGAGAGCCACTCGAGGTAGAAGGAGCCGACGCCGGCGGCCACGAGCAGGCCGCCGATGATCCAGAAGCGCACGACCACCGTGACCTCAGCCCAGCCCTTGAGCTCGAAGTGATGGTGGATCGGGCTCATCAGGAAGATGCGTTTGCCCTTGGTGACCTTGAAGTAGGCGCGCTGCACGACCACGGAGCCGGCTTCCATGACGAACAGGCCACCGATCAGCACGAGCAGGAGTTCGGTGCGACTGAGGATGGCCAGCGCGGCCAGGGCCCCGCCGATGGCCAGCGAGCCCGTGTCGCCGAGGAAGATCTTCGCCGGCGAGGTGTTCCACCAGAGGAAGCCGATCAGGCCGCCGACGATCGCCGCGGAGACGACGGCGAGGTCGAGCGGGTCACGGATGCCGTAGCACCGGTAGACGTCGGACGCGTCGGCGCCGCCCGGCGTGCACGACTGGTTGAACTGCCAGAAACCGATCACGACGAAGGAGCCGATCGAGAGGATCGACGAACCGGTCGCGAGCCCGTCGAGGCCGTCCGTGACGTTGACGCCGTTGGAGGTGGCCGTGACGATCACCAGGATCCAGAGGATGAACAGCCCGATGCCGATGATGGTGCCGAGCTTCATGAAGTCGATCGGCAGGTCGCGGATGAACGAAATGTGCGTGGAGGCCGGTGTCAGGCCGTTCCGGTTGGGGAATTGCAGCGACAGCCAGCCGAAGCTGGCGGCGACGATGACCTGCCCGAGGATCTTGGCCCAGCCGCCCAGCCCGAGACTGCGCTGGTTGCGGGTCTTCAGGAAGTCGTCGACGAAGCCAACCAGGCCGAGGCCCACCATCATGAAGAGCACGAGCAGCGCGGAAGCCGTCAGGGCCTCCCCCATGATCAGTTTGGCGGAGCAATAGCTGATCAGCACGCCGAGGATGAGGACGATTCCGCCCATGGTGGCGGTGCCGCGCTTCGCGTGGTGGCTCTTGGGTCCGTCGTCGCGGATGAACTGCCCCCAGCCCAGTTTCTTGAACAGCCGGATGAACAGCGGCGTCAGGAACAGGGTGAATGCGAGCGACATGGCTCCGGCGATCAGTAGCGCTCTCACGAAAACAGTTCTCCCAGTCGATCGCCCAGGAAACGCAGACCGGCTGAGTTCGAAGATTTCACCAGCACCGTGTCCCCCGGTTTCAGCGAGCTGCGGAGCAGCTCGTAGGCCGCGTCCGGCGTGTCGACGAATGCCGATTCACCGTCCCACGAGCCTTCGTTGATGGTGCTGATGTGCATGCGGCGGGCGGCGGCGCCCACGACGACGAGTTGGGAGATGTTCAGCCGAACCGCCATCAGGCCGATCCGGTCGTGTTCTTCCCCGGCGAGGTCGCCGAGTTCGGCCATCTCGCCGAGCACCGCGATGGTGCGCTGTCCGGGCTCCCTGATCTGGGCCAGGGTCTTCAGCGCGGCGGTCATCGAGTCGGGGCTCGCGTTGTACGCGTCGTTGATGATCGTCACGCCGTCGCGTCCACCGAGCACCTCCATCCGCCAGCGCTCGGCCTTCTGCACGGATTCGAGGGCGGCCACGATGTCGTCGATCGGGACGCCGAGGACCTCGGCCGTCGCGGCGGCGGCCAGCGCGTTCATCACGTGGTGCTCGCCGAGCACCCGGAAGGAGACCGTCCGGCGTTCCCCGGACGCGAGCTGCAGCGTGAAGGTGGTGCCGCGCATGCTCGCCTGCACGTCGCTCGCCTGCACGGCGGAGGTGCCGCCCAGGCCGAACCACAGCACGCGGGCGCTGGTCTGGTCGGCCATGCCGGCGACGCGGGAGTCGTCGGCATTCAGCACCGCGACATCCGTGCCCAGGAGTTCGGTGACCATTTCGGCCTTGGCGCGGACGGTAGCTTCGATGTTGCCGAATTCTCCGGCGTGGGCCAGCCCGACGGAGAGCACGATGCCGATGTCCGGACGGACCAGGCGCACGAGCCTGGCGATGGCGCCGACGCCGCTCGCGCCCATCTCGACGACGAGGAACTCGGTGTCTTGGGTGAGTTCGAGCATGGTCATCGGAGCGCCGACCTGGTTGTTGAAGGAGCCCCTGGCTGCCACGGTCGGACCGACCCGCTCGAGCACGGCCCGCAGCAGGTTCTTGGTCGTGGTCTTGCCGTTGGACCCGGTGACGCCGACGATCTTCAGGCGTCCGCCGGCGCGTACCTTCGCAACGACGTGCGCGGCCAGGGCGCCGAGCGCGACGACGGCGTCGTCGACGACGACCTGCGCGACCGGCAGGTCGAGTAGGCGTTCGACGAGCAGGAGGGCGGCGCCCCGTTCGACCGCGGTCGGGGCGAAGAGGTGCCCGTCGGTGACTTCGCCCGGTTTGGCGACGAAGATGCCTCCCGGCACGATGTCACGGGAGTCCGTCTGCACGGGCCCGTCGATGACGGATGCGTCGGTCAGCCCGCTCCCCGAGAGGTGCAGCTCACCGCCGACGGCTTCGGTGATCTCCCGGAGGGTGAGGGCGATCATTTACAGCCACCCCGCTTCGCGGAGGGCCTGCCGGGCGTCATCCCTGGCCGAGTAGGGAACCTTGACGCCGGCCACCTCGTGGTAGTCCTCGTGGCCGGGACCGGCATAGAGGATGACGTCACCCTCTTTCGCCAGCGACAGCGCCGTGCGGAAGGCGGTTCGCGGGTCGGGGACCTCGTGGAATTCGCCGCCGGGGACGGCCTTCCTGGCGGCGTCGAGCAGGGTGGTGCGAATCGCGGCCGGGTCCTCGAAGCGCGGGTGGAAATCGGTGACGACGACGACGTCGGCGCCGCGGGCCGCGATGGCGCCCATGTCGGCTCGTTTGGTGGCGTCGCGGTCGCCGTCGGCGCCGAAGACCATGATCAGGCGGCCGTCGGTGGTCTTGCGGATGGCGTCGAGGGTGTTCAGGAATGCGTCGGGCGTGTGTCCGTAGTCGATGTAGACGAGCGGGCCGCGCTCCCCCGAAATGCGCTCAGCGCGCCCCGGGATGTACGCGTCGATGCCGCCGTCGCGGTCGAGCGTGTGCGCGATCGCCTCGAGGTCGAAGCCGGATTCGACCAGCAGCACGATGGCGAGGGCGGCGTTGGCCGCCATGTACCAGCCGAGCAGCGGCACGCGGGTCTCCAGGCGACGGCCTCCTGGGCCTTCGAGCGCGAACCGGGTGTACAGGGCCGTCTCCTCGACGATGACCATGCGCCAGTCGGCGTCGACGTCGGGCCGGGTGGTGAGGGTGGTGACCGGGATACGGCACTCGTCGACGATGCGGCGGCCCCACTCCGAGTCGACCGTGACCACGCCGCGGCGCGAGCGGTCGGGCTGGAAGAGTTCGAGCTTGGCCTGGAAGTAGTCCTCCATGGCCTCGTAGTCGTCGAGGTGGTCGTGGCTCAGGTTGGTGAACCCGGCGACGTCGAAGACGAGCCCGTCGATGCGGTGCCGGCTGAGCGCCTGCGCGGAGACCTCGATGGCGACGGCGCGCACCTCGGCTTCGCGCATGCGGGCGAGCAGGGCGTGCAGTTCACTGGCCTCGGGGGTCGTCAGCGCGCTGGTCACCGCAAGGTCGCCGATCCGGCGTTCGGCGGTGGAGGTGAGCCCGGACACGATGCCGAGCTGGGTGAGGATGGCGAAGAGCAGGTACACGACGCTGGTCTTGCCGTTCGTGCCGGTCACCGCGAAGAGCGTGGCCGGGTTCTCGTCGGTGCGGTAGATCCAGGCGGCGACGGCGCCCAGCGCCGCGCGGGCATCCGGGGTCACCAAAACGGGCAGGCCGCTGCCGGCGGCGATCAGGGCCCCGGCCTCGTCGGTCAGGATGGCGACGGCGCCGGATTCTTTCGCACCGGCGGCGTACGACGCACCGTGGATGTTGCGGCCGGGCACGCCGACGTAGAGGTCGCCGGGCTGCACGCTGCGTGAGCCGAGGCTCACGCCGGTGACTTCGAGGCCGTCGATGTCACCGCGCAAATCGAGTTGGAATTCGTCCACCAGGCCGGAGAGGGACCGCGGCTGGGGATGTTGGGGTCGGAGCGCCGAGGGCGACAGTTCGGTCACGGGGCTCACTTTCTTACCAGTTGGCAGGGAGGTCGGGTGCTGGTGCGCCCGAGGGAATTGCCCGGTACTTTTTCAATGCCTGGCTCATGACCTTCTGGAAGATCGGAGCCGATGCGGCAGACGTATTCATTTTAACAGGATCCGCGAGGCTCACCGACACGACGTACTTCGGATCGTCGGCCGGCGCGAAGCCGGACACGGACACGAGGTAGCCGCGGGAGTAGCCGCCGTGGCCGTTCGGCATCTGCGCGGTGCCGGTTTTCGAGGCTACCCGGTACCCCGGGATCTGCCACTTCGCCGCGACCCAGCTCTTCTGGTAAACCATTTCGAGCACCTTGGAACTGTCCCGCGCCGCGGCGGCCGACACGACCCGGGTGCCGGTTGTGTCGGGCTTGTGCGTCACGGTGCCGTCGGCCTGCTTGCAGCCCTCGACCAGTTGCACCGGCATCCGCACGCCACCGTTGGCGAGGGTCTGGTAGATGCTGGCAACCTGCACCGCCGTGGTGGTGAGGCCCTGTCCGAACATGGTGGCGTAGTCGGTCTGCGGGTCCCAGTTCTTGTACGGGTGCAGGATGCCGGGGTCCTCGCGCGGGAAACCGGTCCCCGTCGTCTGGCCGACCCCGAACTTGGTCATGTAGTCGTAGCGTTGCTGGGCGGACAGCTTCTCGCCGAACTTGGACATGCCGGTGTTCGAGGACTCGATCAGCACACCGGCCATGGTGAGCTTCTCGTCGGGGTGGTTGTGGCTGTCGTTGATGTTGCCGCCGATTTTCGGCAGGTACCGGTACGGGGCCACGACGCCGGTCTTGAGCGTCGCGGTTCCGGCGTCGAGAGTGGATGCCATGGTCAGCGTCTTGAACGTCGACCCCGGCTCGAAGGAGGCCGTGAAGGCGCGGGAGCCACGGTCGTTGGGGTTCCTGGTGCCGCTGACGTTGTTCGGGTCGACGGACGGGTAGTCGGCCACGGCCACGAGCTTTCCCGTCTTCACTTCCTGAACCACGACGGTGCCCCACGCCGCGCCGGTGGCCTTCGCCTGCCCGGCGAGCACCTGCTGCACGTACCACTGCAGGTCGGAATCGATCGTGGTGACGACATCGCCGCCGTCCTCTGCCAGCTTCGTCGCGACGGTGCTGCCGGGGAGCCGCACGCCGTCGGCGCCCTTTTCGTAGGTCTCCACGCCGTTCGTGCTCGCGAGGCAGGCGTCCTGCCCTACCTCGAGGCCGGCCTGGGCCTTCCCCTCGGCGGAGACGAAGCCGACCACGTTGCCGGCGACGGCTCCGTTCGGGTAGACCCGGCTCGGGTTCGACCGTGGGTAGATCCAGGGGATGTGCAGGTCCTTGATCGCGCGCAACGCGTTGACGTTGACCTTCTTGGCGACGTACGCGAAATCCGAGTTGGGGTCAGCGGCGAGGGCCCTGGCGATAATCGCGAGGATGTCGTTGCCGCTCTGGCCGGTGATCGCGCCCAGTTCAGCGGCGGCCTGCGCGACCGTCACGGTGACGACCTTGCCGGCGTCGTCGCGGCGGGTGAACTCCTGGGCGTTCCGCGGTGACAGGGTGATGTCGTAGCGCATCACCGTCCCGGCAAGTACGACGCCCTTCGAGTCGAGGATGTCACCGCGGGCCGCGTACACGGTCTGTTCGACGGAGCGGTTGCCCAGGGATTCGGCGTTGAGGGTGTCGGCGCGCACGACCTGGATGTCGACGAGCTTGACCAGGAACAGGGCGATGACGGCGAAGAGGGTGAGGATCGTGACGGCGACGCGTCGCCTGCTCGACCGGTTGCTGCCCGGCCTCGTGTCAATCGGCACCCGTCACATCCTTCCTGCGGCCGGGGCCGAGTGTTTTTAGCGCGTGGTCGGGGACGGCAGGCCGTCGTGCGGGGGCTCAGGGGCTGCGGCAGGGGTCACCGGAGCGGATGTCGACGAGTCGGCCGTTGCCTTCCGGGAGATTCCGGTGCCCTGGCCGCCGGCGCGGTTCAGGTCGGTGACCAGCGGGAGGCCCGCCAGCAGCGCGTTCGGCACGAGGCCGGCCGCTGCGCCCTCGGCGCCGGAGGCGGCGCTGGGTGCGCCGAGCACGGCGCCGTCGGACAGGCGCAGGTAGACCGGGTTCGAGTTGCTGACCATGCCGAGCGCTTCGGCGTTCGCGGCGAGGCTCTGCGGTGAGGAGACCCGGACCAGGTCCTCCGTGACGCTTTCCGTGGTGCGTCCGAGTTCGACCTGGCTGGCCTGGAGCGTGGAGATCTCGTAGGCGCTCTGGGAGATCCCGACGCTGAGGAGCAGCTGGGCGACGACGACGGCGGCCATGCCGGCGCTTGCGGTGAGTGCGTAGACGATTCGCGGTCGCGCACGGCGCTGCGCGCCCGAGGGCACGATCTCGAAATTGCGGCGCTCCTGCGGACGGGCCGTGGACGGGAAGCCCAGCTCGTCCGGCTGGAGCACTCGTGCGAGATTGTCGCTCATCAGGCCCTCCTTACTCTTTCGGCGGAACGGAGCCGCACGGGGGTGGCGCGCGGGTTGAGCGCTTTTTCTTCGTCCGAGGCCAGTTCGGCGCCACGGATCAATAGTTTGAAGAGCGGCTTGTGCTCCGGGAGTTCGACCGGGAGCCCGGCCGGGGCGCTGGAGCTGGACGCCTTGGCCAGCACCTTCTTCACGATCCGGTCCTCGAGGGACTGGTACGCCATGACGACGATGCGTCCGCCGACGGCGACCGCCTCGAGGGCGGCCGGGATGGCCCGCTCAAGCACGGCGAGTTCCTGGTTGACCTCGATGCGCAGCGCCTGGAAAACCCGTTTGGCTGGGTGCCCCATGCGCTGCACGGCGACCGGTGTGGCCGCCGTGATGACCTCGACCAGTTGGGCCGACCGCACGAAGGGAGTGGCCTCGCGGGCGTCGACGATGGCCTTCGCGTAGCGGGCCGACAGTTTCTCTTCGCCGTACTCCTTGAAGATGCGCCGCAGGTCCTTCTCGCTGTACTCGGCGAGGATGCGTTCGGCGGTGAGGTCGGAGGTGCTGTCCATGCGCATGTCGAGCGGCGCATCCTTCGAGTAGGAGAAACCGCGCTCGACCCGGTCGATCTGCAGCGAGGAGACGCCGAGGTCGAAGAGGATGCCGTCGACCTCGTCGATGCCGAGGCCGGCCAGTGCGTCCAGGATGCCGTCGTACACGGTGTGCACGAGGTGCACGCGGTCGCCGAACGGCTTGAGCCGCTCCGCGGCGATCGCGAGGGCGTCGAGGTCGCGGTCGAGTCCGACCAGGACCAGCTCCGGGAAGCGCTGCAGCAGCGCTTCGGCGTGCCCGCCCATGCCGAGGGTGGCGTCCACGAGCACGGCGCCGGGCTTCTGCAGGGCAGGTGCGAGCAGCTCGATGCAGCGCTCGAGCAGGACTGGGGTGTGGATGTCGTTGATGGCCATAGTGTGCCGGGTCCGGTTCCTGGTTCCTGATCCCCATCCATTCTTTCCTGCCACCGGGGAAGTGTGTCAGGCATGAACGGCTGGGAGTCAGGCGCCAGGGGCTAGAAGAGTCCCGGAATCACCTCCTCCGTCGTGTTGGCGAATGAGGTCTCTTGTTCGGTGAGGTAGGTGTCCCAGGCTTCGCTGTCCCAGATTTCGACTCGGCTGCCGGCACCGATGACGGTGAGCTCGCGGTCGAGGCCCGCGTAGGCGCGCAGGTTTGCGGGGATGGTCACCCGGTTTTGCTTGTCCGGCGTCTCGGCGCTCGCTCCGGAGAGGAAGACGCGGAGGAAGTCGCGGCCCTGCTTGCTCGTGATGGGCGCCTGGCGGATCTTGTCGTGCAGTTCCTCGAACTCCCGCGTGGTGAAGACGTAGAGGCAGTTTTCCTGGCCGCGCGTCATCACGATGCCGGTGGACAGTTCGTCGCGGAACTTTGCGGGAAGGATGATGCGGCCTTTGTCGTCGAGCTTGGGGGCATAGGTGCCGAGAAACATCCGCCCCCCCCTTCTCGTCCGGCCCAGTTCCGAGTGTTGCTCCACTTTACTCCACTATCCACCACTGAACCGAGAAAAGACGCAGCATTTGGGGGAAATAGCCCAGATCACCCCCGAAGTGGCGGCATGAATGCCGGTGGAGGGAAAATTCCCGATTCGGGTCGCGTCGGCGCGTTTTCGGGCACAAAAAAAGGGCCGATCGGATGATCGGCCCTGCAGGGGGCGAAACCGGTGGGGACCGGCGATATGAGAAGGTCAGTGCTGGCCGTCCTGGCGGCGGTCCCAACGGTCGTTCAGCCGGTCCATGAAGCCGTGGTCGGCGCGGCGTGGGCTGGACGGTCGATTGCTCGGCATGCCCTCCGGAACGCCCTGTGCCGACTTGCCCGGGCTGATGGCGATGAGAACGCCGGCGAACATCACGATGAACCCGAGGATGCCGAGCCACAACTGGTGCAGGGCGACGCCCGCGATGAGCGCGCCGATGCCGGCGACCGCGAGGAGCACCCCGAGCGCGATGGAACGGTAGTTGGGTCGAAGTCGCGACACACCAACGGTCGTCACAAAATCAACGTCGTTGTGATAGAGGCTGCGCTCCATCTCTTCAAGGAGTCGCTGCTCCTGCTCAGAAAGCGGCATCTCATTCCCTCCAATTACGGGATCGAGCGGGGGTTAAATCCTAATTCTAGTCCCGCCCCGGTGGCTAGGCTAGGCACGTGGCTGAAAGCACTCGACTCGTTGAACTGGTTCATTCTCGTATCGACGAGTTCCTCATTACGCGTATACCAATTGTGACCTCGATCAGCCCGGATCTCACTCCCTTCGTGGACTTCTCACGGCAGTTTCTCAGCGGTGGCAAGCGCTTCCGGGCGCTGTTCTGTTACTGGGGCTGGCAGAGCGCCGGTGCGGGCGCCGAAGACCTCTCCCCCGCCATCTCCGCGGCAGCGGCACTCGAGATCTTCCACGCCGCCGCGCTCGTTCACGACGACATCATCGACAACTCCGACACCCGCCGTGGCGCGGCATCCGCCCACAAGCTCTTCGAGGGCATGCATGGCGCGAACGGCTGGGCCGGGAGCGAGGCCGACTTCGGCCGCGCCGCCGCCATCCTCCTCGGCGACCTCATGCTCGGCTGGAGCGACGAACTGCTCGACGAGGGCCTGGCCGCCGCGCCTGACGCGGGCGCGGCCCGACTGGCCCGCGCCGAATTCAACCGGATGCGTACAGAGGTCACGGCCGGCCAGTACCTGGACATCCTCGAGGAACGCGCCTGGCTGACCCAGCCGGAGGCCGAACTGCTCGACCGCGCATTGCGGGTCATCATCTACAAGTCCGCGAAGTACAGCGTGCAGGCCCCGCTGGTGATCGGAGCTGCGATCGCCGGCGCGAGCGAAGACCAGCTCGAGGCGCTCCGATCGTTCGGGCTTCCCCTCGGCATCGCCTACCAGTTGAGGGACGACCTCCTGGGCGTCTTCGGCGACGCGGCGGTCACGGGCAAGCCGAGCGGCGACGACCTCCGGGAAGGCAAGCGCACCGTTCTCGTTGCGCTCGCGCGCGAGACCCTGGACGACGGTCCCCGGCGCATGCTCGACGACCTGCTCGGCGACCCCGCGCTCGACACCGCCCAGATCGCGGCCCTGCAGCAGACGATCATCGACAGCGGAGCGGTCGACCGGATCGAGGCGCTTATCGCGGCCAACGTCGCAGAGGCGGTCGCCGCGCTCGAGGCAGCCCCGATCAGCCTTGCCGCCCAGGCCCAGCTGCGCGCCCTCACCGAGGTGGTGACGCGCCGCGCGTTCTAGGCCGCGCGTTTTGGTTCTTAGGCGAGCGCCTGCGCGACCCGGCGAACCTCGGCCTTGCGGCCGACGCGCAGGGCCTCGATCGGGGAGGTGCGCAGGCTGTCGTCCACGCTGAGCAGCCAGTCCATGGCCTGCTCGTCGGTGAATCCGTCGTCGCCCAGCACGATCAGGGTGCCGCGCAGCTCCGCCAGCGGAGCGCCGTCCCTGATGAAGGCGGCGGGAACCTGGAGGGTGCCATTGCGACGAACGGCGAGAAGTTGCTTGTCGTCGATGAGCTGCCGCACGCGGCTCTGGGTCAGACGGAGTTGGTCAACGAGGTCGGGGATGGTCAGCCACTGTTGCTCTGAAATCGAGTCGGTCACGGTTCAAGCCTCCCATGAATAGGGGCCCTCGACAAACTCCGGGCGGGCGTGTTTCCAACCGATTAACCCAAACCACACCCGTCACGTTGATTGACTCTCGTACCTATCTATGCCAGCGTTGGGGAGCATACGCAAACGAACGGGAGGGCCATGTCCGCTGAGTCGAACAGTATCCCCGCGGCAGACGCGGTGCCGGGCGACACGCCCCGCCGTCTGACCTTCCTCGAAGCCTGCCGCTCTCGCGGCCTGCTGGCGAGCGTCCCCATCGTCATCATCAGCACCATCGCCATGTCGCTGAACCTGGCGTCCCCGGCGGATGCCGCCACCATCGCGAAGAAACCGCTCAAGAGCAAGAGCAATCTCCCGGCGTCCATCCCGACGCCGACGCACGACGCGGGTGTGCCGGCCCGGGTCGCGCCCAGCCAGTACGTCGTGGTCGAAGGCGACACGATCAGCGGCATCAGCGGCCGATTCGGCCTCTCGACCGCATCCGTGCTCGCCCTCAACGGCCTGGGCTGGTCCTCGCTGATCTTTCCGGGCCAGAAGCTCACCCTGACCACCGCGGCGGCCCCGCCCGCCGTGGTACCCGCGAAAAAGACGGTCGCCGCCGAGATCACCCGCTACAAGGTACGCACGGGCGACACCATCAGCGACATCGCGGCGGCCCACGGCCTGTCCACCGCCGCCGTCCTCAGCGCGAACGGCCTCGGCCACGCCAGCATCATCTTCCCGGGCCAGGCGATCGTCCTGCCGCACACGGTCCACCCGACGTCCTCGACCGCGTCGGTACCGGAGCCCGCGGCCGCCCCGGCTCCGAAGCCCGCCGCGGTTCCCTCTGCCTCGGCGACCGAGTACACGATCGCCCGCGGCGACACCATCAGCACCGTCGCCGCCAGGGCCCACCTGTCGGTGCAGGCCATCCTGGACGCCAACGGCCTCGGCTGGTCGAGCATCATCTACCCCGGCCAGGTCCTGAAGATTCCCGCCATCACCCCGCTGAGCGCCGAGATGCGCAAGAACGCGGAAACCATCGTCGCGGTGGGCCGAAAGGCCGGCGTCAGCAATCACGGCCTCGTGGTCGCGCTGGCCGCTGCCGCCCAGGAATCCGGGCTGCGCAACCTGCAGCACGGCGACCGCGACTCTCTCGGCCTGTTCCAGCAGCGCCCGAGCGCCGGCTGGGGTTCCGTGGAGCAGGTAATGGACCCGGTGCGCGCCAGCCGCTGCTTCTTCGGCGGCGCCGGCAACCCCAATCCGGGCAAGACCCGGGGGCTGCTCGACATTCCAGGCTGGGAATCCATGACGCTCACCCAGGCCGCCCAGGCCGTGCAGGTCTCGGCCTATCCGAACCACTACGCCAAGTGGGAAGTCTCCGCTCGCTCCTGGCTCGCCGACCTCGGCTGATCTGCCCACATACCCCCCGAACACCCGGAGATATCACCCGGAAAGACTGCGCTCACGGTGTTTTATCGGGGAACTCGCCCTGCGCTTCCCTAGACTCGGGGAGTGAGCGAAAACCCGACCGACCCGATGATCGGCCGTCTGATTGACGGCCGCTATCAGGTGCGCTCCCGAATCGCCCGCGGCGGCATGGCCACGGTCTACCTGGCCACGGACCTCCGCCTGGAGCGCCGCGTCGCGATCAAGATCATGCACGGCCACCTGGCCGACGACAACACGTTCAAGGCCCGCTTCGTGCAGGAGGCGCGCTCCGCCGCCCGCCTGGCTCATCCGAACGTCGTGAACGTCTACGACCAGGGCCAGGACGCCGACATGGCCTACCTGGTCATGGAATACCTCCCCGGCATCACCCTGCGCGACCTGATCAAGGACTACGGCAGGCTCACGTCAGAGCAGACCATGGACATCCTCGCGGCCGTGCTTTCCGGACTGGCGGCGGCCCACAAGGCCGGGATCGTGCACCGCGACCTCAAACCGGAGAACGTGCTGCTGGCCGACGATGGCCGGATCAAGATCGGCGACTTCGGACTGGCCCGCGCGGCGAACAACAACACGGCGACCGGCCAGGCCCTGCTCGGCACGATCGCCTACCTCTCCCCCGAACTCGTCACCCGCGGCATCGCGGATGCCCGCAGCGACATCTACGCGCTCGGGATCATGACCTTCGAAATGCTCACCGGCGAGCAGCCCTACGTGGGCGAAGCCCCGATGCAGATCGCCTACCAGCACGCGAACGACACCGTGCCGATGCCGAGCAGCAAGGTGCAGGCCGTTCCCCACGAACTCGACGAACTCGTGCTCTGGGCGACGGCTCGCGATCCAGAGCAGCGCCCGCGCGACGCGAAGGTCATGCTCGACCAGCTCCTCGACGTCGACAAGCTCGTGCGCCCGGCGTCGCAGGACACGGCCATGCAGTCGACGATGATCCTGCCCAGCGGATTCAACGCCACCACAGAGAACGCGGCCACCCAGATCCTCGGCGCGCAGCCGCTCGCCCAGGTCAAAGACCACCAGCCGGACAGCAGCACCCTGCTGGCAGCCAAGGCCGAGAAGCGCAAGCGCAAGGGCTACTGGCTGTTCGCGCTCGTCGTGCTGCTCGCCGCCCTGGCCGGCGGCACCGGCTGGTACTTCGGCGCCGGACCTGGCTCGGAGATCGCCGTCCCGCATCTCGGCTCCATCACGCTGGACAAGGCCACCACGCGCCTCGCCGAGGTCGGACTCACGGCCAGGCCGGGCAAGGAGTACAGCAGCACGATCGCCCCCGGGCTGGTCACGAGCACGATCCCTGGCCCCGGAACCCGGGTGCCCAAGGACAGCGTCGTCACGGTGAACGTGTCGCAGGGCCGTCAGCCGATCAAGCTCCCCGCCCTCGCCGGCCTGACCGAGGCTGCCGCGAGGTCGGCCATCACGGCCCAAAACGCGGTCGTCGGTACCACGGACCACGTGTTCCAGGGCTCCGCCGCCGCCGGCACGGTCATCTCGGCGAGCCGCGGCAGCGACCACAGCAACGTCTCCAAGGGCGGCACCTACTTCGAAGGCCTGAAGGTCGACCTCGTCGTCTCGCTCGGCTACATCCCGAATGTCTCGGGCAAGACCGTCGCCGATGCCACCGCGATCCTCAAGGCCAAGGGCCTCGCGGCCGTGCCGGGCGAGGAACGCTACAGCGACTCGATCGAGCAGGACCACGTGATCACGGCCAGGACGACCAAGGACGGGCCCGTCCGGACCGGCGACCAGCTCGTGCTGACCATCTCCCGCGGCCCGGAGCCGGTCGAGGTCCCCGACGTCGTCGGCATGAAGTGGAATGCGGGCAAGAAGGCCCTCACCGACCTCGGCTTCAAGCTCAAGTACAACCCCACCGCGGACGCCATCGCGGCCTTCGTCAAGGTCGAGTCGACGAATCCGTCCGCCGGCACCAGCGCGCCCAAGGGCAGCACGATCACGCTCAGCCCGACGAACCCCTTCTCGGGCTAAGCCGTTCGCCGAGATTGACCGTTCCGGTCGAGATGCCCCGGTACGCCGGGCAATCTCGACCGCACCTGTCAATCTCGGCGAGGGTACCGTCGCGAGGGATCCGGCCGCGCTCGGCGACGGCATCCGCCGACCGGTCCCGGCTTAAC
>DAIMHX010000003.1:0-81777 GCA_036723055.1 Microbacteriaceae bacterium | reverse complement strand
GTTAGTCGAGCTGCGGGTTGTACCCGGCCGCGCGGAGCACGTCGACGACGTGCTGGCGATGCTCAGGGCCTCGTGTCTCGACGCTGATGTCCAGTTCCACCTCGCTGATCTGCAGCCCAGCGCCGTGACGTGTGTGCAGCACCTCGATGACATTCGCGTGCGCCTCGGCAAGCAGTTCGGAGATGCGGGCAAGCTGGCCGGGGCGGTCGGGCAGCATGATCCGAAGCGTGAGGTATCGGCCGGATGCCGAGAGCCCGTGGCTGATCACGCGCTGCATGAGCAGCGGGTCGATGTTGCCGCCGGAGAGGATCGCGACCGTCGGCCCCGTCGCCGTGACCTTGCCGGACAGGATGGCCGCGACCGCGACGGCGCCGGCCGGTTCGACCACAAGCTTGGCGCGTTCGAGCAGCATGAGCAGGGCGCGGGCCGTGTCGTCCTCGCTGACGGTGACGATCTCGTCGACGACGTCGCGGACGATCTCGAAGTTCAGCAGGCCCGGCTTGGCCACGGCGATGCCGTCGGCGATGGTCGGCGTGATGGTGACCTCGATGGCCTCGCCGGCCTCGAGCGAGGGTGGGTAGGCCGCCGCGTTCGCCGCCTGCACGCCGATGACGCGGATGTGGCGCCCCTCACGTGCCGCGCGCTGCTTGAGCGCGCTGGCGACGCCGGAGATGAGCCCGCCGCCGCCGATTGGAACCACCACGGTGTCGAGGTCGGGGACCTGGTCGAGGATCTCCAGGCCCAGCGTGCCCTGCCCGGCCACGATGTCCGGGTGGTCGAACGGCGGGATCAGGATGGCGCCGGTCTCGGCGGCGTATGCGGCCGCGGCCACGAGCGGCTCGGCCACGGTGTGGCCGCGGAGGATGACGTCGGCGCCGTAGTCCCGCGTCGCCTGGAGCTTGGGCAGGGCCACGCCGACGGGCATGAAGATGGTGGCCTTGATGCCGAGCTGCCTGGCCGCGTAGGCGACACCCTGCGCGTGGTTGCCCGCTGAGGCCGCCACGACCCCGTGGGACTTCTCCTCATCGGTGAGCTTGGAGAGCCGGTTGTAGGCGCCGCGGATCTTGTAGGAGCCGGTGCGCTGCAGGTTCTCGCACTTGAGGTACACGGGCGCGCCGAGGATGGCGGCCAGGTAACCGGAGGTCTCCATCGGGGTGACCTTGGTGACGCGGGCGACAACCTCTCGCGCGGCCTGGAAGTCGGCCAGGCTGGGCCCGGCCAGGGTGACATCAGTCATTGGGGGTACCCTCCGTTCCGCGGAATCCTGGTCGGCGCTGGGGTACGGTCTGCCACAGCGGGGAACCGATGACCGGGCCCTTCGGAGGCGGAACCGCGCGCCACGAGCCGCCCTGGATGTAGCTGGTCATCACGTTGAGCACCGCGGCCATCGGCACCGCGAAGAGTGCCCCTGGAATGCCGGCGAGCAGCGACCCTGCGCCGACGGCGAGGACGACGGCGAGCGGGTGCACCTTGACCGCGGTTCCCATGATGAGCGGCTGCAGCACATGCCCCTCGACCTGCTGCACCAGCAGCACGACGCCGAGCATGGCGAGGGCATTGACAGGGCCGTTGAAGAGGAGGGCGATGACCACGGCGACGATCCCGGTAGCCACCGCACCGACGATCGGGATGAACGATCCGAGGAAGACCAGGATCCCGATCGGGATAGCCATGGGCACCCCGAGCAGCGCGGCCCCCACGCCGATGCCGATGGCGTCGATCGAGGCCACGAGGATCTGCACCTTCGCGAAGTTGCCCAGGGTCGTCCAGCCGGCGGTGCCTGCCCCGTCGACGGCGGCGCGGGCGCGGCTGGGGAAGATCCGGACGATCCAGGCCCAGATTCCCTTCCCGTCGATCAGGATGAACAGCAGGCTGAACAGGGTGAGCAGGAGGCCCGTCAGCAGGTGCCCGAGCGAGGACCCCAGGGACAGTGCGCCGGTGACGAAGACCTGGCTATCGGCCTGGATGGCCTTGGTCGACGCGTCCAGGTAGCCGTTGAGCTGGGTCTCCGTGAGGTGCAGCGGCGACGCCAGCAGCATGGCCTTCAGGCTCGCGATGGATGCCTCAAACTTCGTGCTCAGGCTGGCGGACCCGCTGGCGATCTGGGTGGCGGCGAGCGTGATCAGGCCGGCGACGATCGCCAGGGTACCCACGAGGGCGAGCGCAATGGCGAGTCCCTTCGGCCAGCGGTGGCGGACCAGGAACGAGACGAAGGGCACCAGCAGCGCCGAGACGAGCACGGCAACGAGGAGCGGGATGACGATGAGCCGCAGCTGGATGATGAGGAAGATGAAGACAGCGACCGCCCCCGCGACGGCCAGCAGGCGCCACGACCAGGCGCCGGCGAGCCGGATCCCGGGAGGAATGTTCTCATCGACCCCGTTGGGAACGGGCCCACGGGCGCGCATTGTGCGCCCTCCGAATAGTCCGCCCCAGCCTGTCCTACCCGTAGATTCCGTCACGCAACCAGTCTAGGACTGGACTCGACCGACACAGGCGCACCCGTGAAGCTCAGGTGCACTTGCTCGCCGACGGCGGGTTTCAGGCGCACGCTGTGCTGGGTGAACAGGATCGTGCCGTCGTCCAGGCGCACACCGGTGCGCCTGAGCGACCCGAGGAAGCTGGAAGTGGTGACCACGCCCGCAACCCCTTCGGCCGCGAACTCGACGTCCTCCGGGCGCAGGAAGACCCGCACCTCCCCGTCGGCGTGGGACGGATCGACCAGGGGTAGTGCGGTTCCGTAGACCTCGACGAAGCCGTTCCGCACGACGCCGGGGATGCGATTGCTCAGGCCCACGAAATCGGCGACGAACGGCGAAGCCGGCCGGGCGTAGAGGTCCTCCGGCGTGCCGACCTGCTCGATGTTGCCGACTCGCATGACCGCAACCCGGTCGGCCACGGCCAGCGCCTCGTCCTGGTCGTGGGTGACGAAAAGGGTGGTGATGCCCAGGTCGGTCTGGATCCGCCGGATCTCCTCACGTAACTGCACGCGCACCTTGGCGTCCAGGGCAGAGAGGGGCTCGTCGAGCAGCAGCACGCGCGGCTCCGTGACGAGGGCCCTGGCGAGCGCCACGCGCTGCTGCTGCCCCCCGGAGAGCTGGTGGGCATACCGGTTGTAGTAGCCGTCGAGTTCGACCAGGGCCAGCGCCGCCTGCGCGCGGCTCCGACGCTCCTCCGCATTCACCTTGCGCATCCGCAGACCGAACTCCACGTTTTCCCCGGCGCTGAGGTGGGGAAACAACGAGTAGGCCTGGAACACCATCCCCATGTCCCGCTTGCTGGTCGGCAGCCCGGAGACGTCGGCGCCGTTGATCGTGATGGTGCCCGCATCCGTCGTTTCGAGTCCGGCGAGCACCCGGAGGGCCGTGGTTTTGCCGCTGCCGCTCGGGCCGAGCAGCGCCACGAATTCCCCGGCCCGCAGGGTGAGGTCGAAGCCGGACAGCGCGCGCTGCCCGGCGAATTCCTTGACAACGCCGCGGAATTCGACGACAGTGCCGCCACGGACGGTGGCTCGTGGCTGGGTCATGACAAACCTTTCGAGATGGCACGACGCCTCGGCGTGCGCGGGCGACCAGCGCCGAGCCGGCCGATGACGAGGAGCAGCAGGAACGCGAAGATGAGGGCCAGCAGCGACAGGATGACGGCCGTGTACGGGTCGTTCTTGCTCACGACCACGAGCGCCGTCTGCAGGTTGATCCGGTTGAGCAGGGAAGCGATGGTGAACTCGCCGAGCACGACCGCGACCGAGATGAACGCCCCGGCGAGGATGCCGCGGCGCAGGTTCGGCAGCAGCACCCGCAGCAGCACGGTCCCCCAGCCGGCCCCGAGGGTGCGGGCGGCCTCGCTCATCGTGCGCACGTCGACGGCATCCAGGTTGGACTGGATCGCCCGGTAGGCGTAAGGAAGCACGGTGATGCCATAGGCGAACGCCAGGGTCCAGACGCCGCTGCCGAACAGCCGGGCGACCACCGAGTAGACCGGGGCCAGGCCCACAACGAGAACGATCGCCGGGATGCTGATGGGCAGGATGCAGATGATTTCGAGCATCCGGCGCAGCCTGGGGAACCGCAGGTGCACGAGGACCATCGTGGGAACGAGCAACAGGAGCACGATCACGACCGTGCCGATCGCCAACGCGACCGAGTTGCCGAGGGCCACGAGCACGGGTCGGTACTGGCCGGTGAAACCGCTCTGGAACAGGGTGAGCCAGCGCGAGAAATCGTAGCCGCCCTTGAGCCCCTTGCGCAGGGTGAACTCGACCATGGCGACAATCGGAACGGCGAAGACCAAGCCGATCACACCGAGGATGAGGGCCCGGATGCCGCGAGAGGGCGCGTGCGCCACCCCGCCGGTCATGCGGAGACCGCCGCTCACTGCTGCCACCTCGCGGCCCGGGACTGCAGCGCCGAGTAGCCCAGCATGACGACAGCCATGACCAGGATCATCCCGAGCGCGAGCGCCCCGGCCAGGTTTTCCCGCCCCAGCAGGGTCTCACTGGTGAGCGCCGCACGGATCTGCAGCGGCACGATCTGCGAGCCCTGGCTGATCAGCGCGGCGGCTGTTGCATACGACGAGAACGCGTTCGCGAACAGCAGCAGCAGGCTGCCGAAGAAGGACGGCGCCAGGACGGGGAAAGCGATGCGCAGCCAGTAGCTGGCCGCCGTTCCGCCGAGCGTCGCATTGGCCTCGGCCCAGGCGGGTTTCAGCGACTCGAGCGCCGGCATGAACGTGATGACCATGAGCGGAACCTGGAAGTACAGGTAGGGCAGGATCAGGCCGGGCATCGCGTAGATCCAGACACCGTTCTCGAAGATGTCGAGCCCGATGACGTTCCGCAGGAAGAGCGTCACCATGCCCTGGATGCCGATTGTCGCGACGAACGCGAAGGCAAGCATGACGCCGCCGAACTGGGCGAGAACCCCGCTCAGCGAATCGACCGTGGAGCGCAACGGCCCGTCGGGCCGGGCGCCGAGCAGCGCGTAACAGACCAGGGCGCCGATGACCGCACCGACCACGGCGGTCAGCGCCGACAGCCAGAACGAGTTGAAGAACGTGGTGAGCACGACCGGGCTGCCCAGGGCCGCCACCGTATCGAGTGTGAAGGCACCCGACTTGGTGAAGAAGCCGGTAGCGACGGCGATGAGGGTGGGCACGGCAAGGAACAGCAGCACGTAAACCGCGAACGGCAGCAGCCCCCAGGCCGCTGCCGTTCCACGGGTTCTACTGGACAGCGGCGGCCCACTTCTCGCTGAGCAGCTTCGCGGCCGCTTCACTCTGCTTGCCGGTCGGCACGACCGTCTTCTCCGGAGCCGCCGGGAGGGCGTCGAACAGTGCCTTGTCGATGGTGCCGGCCGTGGCCATCGCCTCGGCGCGTACGGGGCGGGCGCCGCCGGCGAGCCACAGGTTCTGCGCCTCGTCGCTGTAGAGGAATTCCTCCCACAGCCGGGCGGCGGCCGGGTGCGGCGCCTCCTTGTTGATGGCCTGGTTGTAATAGCCGGCGTAGCCGGTGCCGGGGAAGACCACGACCTTCCACTTGCGCTGGCCCTTGAGGCTCTTGCCGTAGCCGACGTTGAGGTAGTCCCAGTCCATCACGACGGGCGTCTCCCCAGACGCGATCGTGGCGGGGGTGGGGTCGACCTTGAGGAAGTTGCCCGCCTTGTTGAGCTTCTGGAAAAAGTCGATGCCCGGCTGGAAGTCGTCAACGGTTCCGTTGCTCTGCACGGTGGCCATGCCCACGGCGGCGAAGGCGGCACCGGCCTGGGTCGGGTCGCCGTTGATGGCCACCTTGCCCTTGTACGTGGAACCGAGGAGGTCACTGAGCTGGGTGGGCGCCGGGACCGCGCCGGGGTCGTACCCGACGGCCATGTATCCGCCGTAGTCGCCGGTGTAGAGGCCGGTCGATTCCTTGAGCGCGCCCGGGACGTCGGCCCAGGTCGACACCTTGTACGGCGCGAAGTTATCGGTGCTCGTGAGCGCGACTGCCAGGCCGAGGTCGAAAACGTCCGGCGCGGTGTCCTGGCCCTTGAGGTTGTCGGCCGCCTGGATTTCCTCGGCGCTCGAACCGTCAGGAGATGCCTCGGTGAGGGTGATGTCCGGGTACTTCTCGGTGAACTTGGCCAGGATGGCGCCGTAGTTGGCCCAGTCGTGCGGCAGCGCGATGACGTTGAGCGCGCCTTCGGCCTTGGCCGCTGCCTCCAGCTTGGCCAGGTCGCCGAACGCGGTCAGGCTCGTCGCGGTGGCGGCGTCGACCCCGCCTTTTGCGGGCGTCTTCTCCGCGGTGCAGCCAGAGAGGGTCAGAGCGAGAGCAGTCGCGGCAGCAAGTCCGGCGATCATGGTGCGCTTTGTGAACACGTGTCCTCCGTTGTGACCAGCCATCGGCCGTTCGAGCCATACCGCGAACAGTTGAATGCCTTTGTGCTGATGAGGGCAGTCTAGGGACGAGATCCACGCCGCGGAAGCATCTGCCTGAACGAATCGTGAATGTCCGCTGTCGGTTGTCCCCGCTAAGGTCGAAGCGATGGCACAGACAGTCTCCCCCGCGCTCGCCCGCCGCATCGCCCTGGCGGCGCAGGGCTTTGGCCGTCCGTCGGGCGTGACGCCCGGCATCCGTCAGCTCGATGCGCTCGTGAACCGCCTGGGCCTGCTCCAGATCGACTCGGTCAACGTGTTCGAGCGCAGCCACTACCTGCCGGCGTTCAGCCGCCTGGGCGTCTACGACAAGGCGCAGCTCGACCGGCTGACCTCCGGCAGCGATTCGCGGTTCACCGAGTACTGGGCGCACGAGGCGTCGTTCCTGCCCCTCGACACGTGGCCGCTGTTCGGGTGGCGAATGCAGGCCTACCGCGACCAGACGGCGCGAACTCCTGACGCCTGGGCGCACGAGAACCAGCCGATGCTCGACTGGCTGCTCGCGGAGCTCGCCGAGAACGGGCCCATGCGAGCCAGCGCCATCGAGCACGACGCCAACAAGCGAAGCGGTCCCTGGTGGGGCTGGTCCGACGTGAAGACCGGGCTCGAGACGCTGTTCAGGTGGGGCGACGTGGTGAGCGCCGGCCGGGAGCGCTTCGAGCGGGTCTACGGCCTGCCGGAGCAGGTGTTCCCGCGGGAGCTGCTCGGGCGCCACGTCGGCCGCCACGACGCGCACCGCGAGCTGGTCAGCCGCTCGGCGCGCGCGCACGGCATCGGCACGGCGAAGGACTTCGCCGACTATTTCCGGCTGAAGACCGCGCCGACCCTCACCGCCATCCGCGATCTGGAAGAATCTGGCGAGCTGATCCCGGTCGAGGTGCCGGGCTGGGCGCGCGGCGGGAAACCGGCTGCCGCCTGGCTGCACCGCGACGCGCGGCTGCCCCGCAGCATGGACGCGGCTGCCGTGCTCTCGCCGTTCGATCCGGTCGTCTGGGAGCGGGCGCGCGCCCTGCGCCTGTTCGGGTTCCACTACCGGATCGAGATCTACACCCCCGAGCCCAAACGGGTGTTCGGCTACTACTCGCTGCCGGTCCTGCTCGGCGACACGATCGTCGGCCGGGTCGACCTGAAGAACGACCGCCAGGCCGGCGTGCTGCGTGTGCAGGCTGCGTGGACGGAGGGGGGCGCGCCGGCCGACACGGCCGAGCGCCTCGCGTCCGTGCTGCGTGAGGCGGCCAGGTGGCAGGGGCTCGACGCGATCGAGGTCGTGCCGCGAGGAACTCTCGCGGCCGGGCTGGCCGCTGAAATCTGACTACCGGCCGGTGCTTGTCGAGTCTCGCTCGGCGATCGCCTTCACGCCCGCCACGAGGCTGTCCCACATCCCCTTCGAGTGCTCGGCTTCTTCGGCACTCGCGTTGTTGTCCTGCGAGAGCGTCAGCTCTGTCGTACCAGCCGTGCCCTCCAGCGTCCACGTGAGCGTGTGGTAATTCTCGGGCACATCGTCCTGACCGCTCAACGCGCTGAAATGCGAGTTCACCAGCCGCCGCCCGGGTTCGAACTCGAGGATCACGCCCTTGTCCTCGTAGTCCTTGCCTTTCCACACGCCGCGCCACACGATGGGGGTTCCGACGGTCCAATCGGTGACGACATCCGTGCCGAACATGAACTCTTTGATCGCGTCAGGATCGGTGAGCACGGACCACACGCGACCCGTTGGCGCATCGATCGTGATCGTCGAGGTCGCGGCATAATTCCCAGTCATTGCGTTCCTTTTCTGCGATCAGATCGGGGCTTGCGCTAGAAGGTGCGCCCCATCGTGTGCAGCCGCTCCACGCGCTCCTCGATCGGCGGGTGGGTGCTGAACAGCCGGGCCATCAGGCCGGGCTTGAGCGGGTTGGTGATCCACAGGTGCGCCATCGACGTGTTCTGCTTGCGCATGGGACGCCCGTAGGTTTCGAGCTTCTCCAGCGCCCGCGCCAGCGCATCCGGGTGCCGCGTGGTCATCGCGCTGGTGGCATCCGCGAGGTATTCGCGCTGCCTCGACACGGCCAGCTGCACCATGCTCGCCACGAGCGGAGCCACGACCATGGCGACGAGCCCGAAGACGAGCACGATCGGGTTGCCGTTGTTGTTGTTATTATTGTTGCGGCCGAAGAAGGCCATCCGCAGGAACATGTCGGAGATGAACCCGACGGCAACGACGAGGCCGAACACGATCATCGACAGCCGGATGTCGTAGTTGCGCACGTGCCCGAGTTCGTGCGCCATCACTCCTTCGAGTTCGGAGTCGTCCATGATCTCCAGCAGCCCCGTGGTGGCCGCGACCATCGCGTGCTGCGGGTCACGCCCGGTGGCGAACGCGTTGGGGGCAGGGTCGCTGATCACGTAGATCTCCGGCATGGGCGTGCCCGTGGTGATCGACAGGTTTTCGACGATCCGCCAGAGCCGGGGATGCTCGGCCTTGCTGTTGATGCGCACGCCGCCGCTCATGGCGATGGCCTGGCGACCGGCCAGGAAGTACTGAACCACGGCGTAGAGCGTCGCCACGACGAGCGTCATGAGCAGGATGCCGTAGCTGCCGGGAGGGCTGTACACATCGTTCGCCAGCCAGCCCAGTCCGCCGATCATGGCGAGGAACAGGATGATGATGAAGACTGTGTTTCGCTTGTTCCGAGCGATCGCGCTGTACATGACCGCCGGCCGTTAGAACTGCACGCGGGGCGGCTCCGCAATGGCGGCGGAGTCGGACACCTCGAAGAAGTCACGTTCGGTGAATCCGAGGTTGCGGGCGATGAGGTTGTTCGGGAACACCTTGATCTTGGTGTTCAGTTCGCGCACGCCGCCGTTGTAGAACCGGCGCGAGGCCTGGATCTTGTCTTCGGTGTCGACGAGCTCGGCCTGGAGCTGAAGGAAGTTCTGGCTGGCCTGCAGCTGCGGGTACGCCTCGGCGACGGCGAAGATGCTCTTCAGCGCCTGCTGCATGTGGTTCTCCGCGGCGGCCGCCTCGGCCGGTCCCTGCGCGCTCAACGTCTCGGCGCGTGCCTTCGTGACGTTCTCGAAGACGGCCTTCTCGTGCGCTGCGTAGCCCTTGACCGACTCGATCAGGTTGGGAATGAGGTCGGCACGACGCTTCATCTGCACCGTGATGTCACTCCACGCCTCGTCCACGCGGACTTTGAGGGTGACCAGCGAGTTGTAGGTCGCCCACAGGTAAATTCCCACGATGGCGACAAGTGCAACAACGACGAGGACCGGGATGAGCCATTCCATGGCAGCTTCTCCTATATGACTGAGCAGTGTGGTGGAGCAGTGTGATCGGACGGGCCGGTAGAGGCCATTTGCGATGCAGCACAATCATAACTGCGCGCCCCGAGCCTCCCACCCGGTTCCCATGACACTCCAAGCCAAACGTCAGGAGATGCACGACTTTTGGCCCTGACCGGCGAATAATGCAGGAATGGTGAACACGTCATCCCCCGCCGTCGTCGTGAACGACCTGCACGCCAGGCGGGGAAAACGCACGGTGCTGCACGGGCTGAGCCTGACCGTGCCCCGGGGCGCCGTCGTCGGCCTGATCGGGCCGAGCGGATGCGGCAAAACCACCCTGATGCGCTCGATTGTCGGCGTGCAGATCGTGCAGTCGGGCGAGGTCACCGTGCTCGGCGAACCTGCCGGAACGGCATCCCTCCGCCGCCGGGTGGGCTACGTCACGCAGGATGCCAGCATTTACGACGACCTCACGGTGCGTCAGAACCTGCAGTACTTCCGCGCCGTGCTCGGCGCCCCGCGCACCGATGTGGACCGGGTGATCGAGGCCACCGACCTCATCGCGCAGGCCGGCCAGCTGGCCGGGTCGCTCTCCGGCGGCCAGCGCAGCCGGGTCTCCCTCGCCGGCGCCCTGCTCGGCTCGCCGGAACTGCTGGTGCTCGACGAACCCACCGTCGGCCTCGACCCGGTGCTGCGGGTCGAGCTATGGGCCCTGTTCCACCGGCTGGCCGCCGCCGGGACGAGCCTGCTCGTCTCCAGCCATGTCATGGACGAGGCCAGCCGGTGCGACCGTCTCCTGCTCATGCGCGACGGCGACGTGCTGGCCGACGACACCCCGGCCGGGCTGCTGGCCGCGACCGGCACGGCCGACATCGAGGCGGCGTTCCTGGCCCTGATCCCCTCACATCCCGCCAAACCGGGCGGGGAAGACTGATGAACCCCGCGCGCACGCTCGCCACCGCCGGCCGCATCCTCACCCAGGTGCGGCACGACCCTCGCACGATCGGGCTACTGCTCGTGGTGCCGAGCCTCCTGATCGGGCTGCTCGCCTGGATCTTCTCCGACACCCCGGTCTTCGCGGTCGTCGGGCCGGCGGTCCTGGCCCTGTTCCCGTTCATCGCCATGTTCCTGGTCACGAGCATCACCACCCTCCGGGAGCGCCGCACCGGAACGCTCGAACGGCTCCTCTCGATGCCGCTCGGCAGGGGCGACCTGATCCTCGGCTACACCCTCGCGTTCGGCCTGCTCGCGGTGCTGCAGTCGGCGATCGCGGTGGGCTACTCGGTGTGGGTGTGCGGGCTCGAGATCCGGGGTTCGATCTGGATGCTGCTGGCCGTGGCCGTCGCCGACGCCGTGCTCGGCACCACCCTCGGCCTGCTGGCGAGCGCGTTCGCCCGCACCGAGTTCCAGGTCGTGCAGTTCATGCCGGCCCTCGTCTTCCCGCAGATCCTGCTCGGCGGGATCTTCCTCTCGCGCGAGCAGCTGCCCGACGTGCTGCGCGCGATCAGCGACTGGCTGCCGCTCTCGCACGCCATCGACGCCCTGCAGGCTGTCGCCACCGATACCGAGGACGCCGCGTACGTCGGCGGCGAACTGCTCATCATCGGGGCCTGGATCGTCGGCGCCGTCGTGCTCGGCTCGATCACCCTGCGCCGCCGCACCCCGTAGCCCGCCCTGTCCCCTCCCGCGAAAACGCACTCGTGGTCGTTATGAGCGCGTTTTAGTGACCACAACTGCAGTTTCGCGGTGGGAATGGAGGGGTCAGCGGGAGGAGAGGACCTTCTGCAGCCAGCGGTAGGACGATTTGGGGGTGCGGGCGCGGGCGCCGTCGGTGAAGTCGACGTACACCAGGCCGCACCGCTGGGTGTAGCCCGCCGTCCACTCGAAGCCATCGAGCAGCGACCAGACGACGTACCCGAGCAGGTCGACTCCCTCGGCCACGCTGCCGGGGGCGACGGCGTCGAGCGCGGCGGTGATGTGCTCGGCGAGGTAGTCGATCCGGGCCGGGTCGTGCACCGCGCCGCGGACATCGGCGACATCGGGGAAGCTCGCACCGTTGGCCGTGATGTACACGGGCGGGAGGTGCTCGCCGTACCGGGCCCGGAGCTCGCCGAGCGCCACGCCGAGGTACTCGGGGGCGATGGCTGTGCCGGCACCGGTGACCGGGAACTCGCGGAACGGCTCAGCGTGGAACGGGAACGCGGCGACGGCATCCGTCTTGTCGGTGGGCTTCCTCGGCGCGGCCGGGGTCTTCGGTTTCGGCGGACCGGCGGCGATCCGGGTGGGCTGGCTATAGTTGAGGCCGTAGAAGTCGAGCGGCTGGTGGATGGTGCGCAGGTCCTCCGGGTCGGTCTCGAGGAGCAGCCGCAGCGCGGTTTGAAACGGCTCCGGCGGCTCCGGGTAACGGCCGAGCAGCACCGCGTCGGCGTACATGCGGTTGTGGAGCACGTCGAACAGCTCGGCGGCGATCTCGTCGGCCTCGCGCCCGGACGCCGCCTGCACGGGTGAATGCGCGTTGGCGATCCCGATCTTGCCGCGCACGTCGGCGGCTCGCAGGCCCTGCACGGCGAGGCCATGCCCGAGGAGCTGGTGGTGCGCCGCCGGCAGCGCGCCGAAGAGCAGCGCCTCCCCCGGCGCGTGCGTGCCGAGCGCGTACCCGTTGAGCATGACCGTCGCCGGCTCGTTCGCGGTCACCCAGGCGTCGATGCGGTCGCCGAAGACCTCGCCGAGCGCGTGCGCGTAGTCGCCGAAGCGCCGCGCGGTGTCGCGGTTGAGCCAGCCGCCGCGGAGGGCGAGCGGCGTGTCCCAGTGGTGCAGCGTCGCCATCGGGCTGATGCCGGCGACGAGGAGCTCGTCGAGCAGCCGGTCGTAGAAGGCGAGGCCGGCGCGGCTGAGCGCCCCGCGTCCGTCCGGCTGCACGCGCGGCCAGGCGAAGGAGAACCGGTAGGCATCGCCGCCGAGCTCGCCGAGGAGGGTGACGTCGTCGGTGACGTGGTGGAAGTGGTCGGCGGACACGGATGCGTTCGAGCCGTCGAGGATGCGCCCGGGCGTGGCCGTGAACGGGTCCCAGGTGGATTCCGCTCGGCCGCCGTCGCGTGCACCGCCCTCAATCTGGAACGCGGACGTCGCGGTCCCGACGATGAAACCGTCGGGAAGCCGGTCGCCCAGCTCTGCCGCCCGATGTTGCCAGGCGCGGGCGGCGGGGGTGTTACTGCTCATCGACCAAGGACTCTTTCCAGATAGCTGTTGCTGAAGCGACGCTCCGGATCGAGCTTGTCACGAACCAGCAGGAAGTCGTCAAAACGCGGGTAGACCGTGCGGAGCGACGCGGCATCCTGGTAGTGGATCTTGCCCCAGTGCGGGCGGCCGCCGTGCGCGCGCATGATTGCTTCGACCGCCTGGAAGAACTCGGTGTGGTCCTCCCGGTGGTACCGGTGCACGGCGATGTACCCGGTCTCTCGTCCGCTCGCGGTGGAGAGCCAGAGGTCGTCGGCCGCGGCGGAACGCACCTCGACCGGGAACGAGATCCGCCAGCCACGGCGCTGGATCAGTTCCCGCACCTCGCGGAGGGCGGCGGGAACGAGCGTGAGCGGGATGGCGTATTCCATTTCGCGGAAGCGCACGGTGCGGTTGCTCACGAACACGCTGCTGGAGACATCCGTGTACTCACGGCGGCCGCTGAGGCTCTCGGCCAAGCGGTTGAAACCCGGCACCACGGCCGGCACGGCGGTGCCGAGGGCGCAGATGGCCCGGTAGAGGCCATTCGCGAGAAGTTCGTCGTCGACCCATCCGGACACCCGGCCGAGCGGGGCGCGCTCGGCCCCGAAGGGCAGCCTCGTGTTGGTTTTCGTCAGCGCGCTGACGGTGTGCGGGAACCAGTAGAACTCGAAGTGGTCGGCGCCGGAGGATCGCTCGAGCCAGGTGTCGAGAACGGCGTCGAGCGGCTCGGCGGCCTCGACGGCGTGCAGCAGGAAGGCCGGCACGCACTGGATCGTGACGTCGACGATGATGCCGAGGGCGCCGAGCCCCAGCCGGGCTGCCGGAAGCAGCTCGGCGTTCTCCGTCTCGCTGACCCGCAGCAGGCTGCCGTCGCCGGTGACCAGGGTAAGCGCGACGATCTGGGTGGCGAGGCCGCCGAGCCCGAGCCCCGTGCCGTGCGTGCCGGTGGACGTGGCGCCGGAGATCGTCTGCCGGTCGACGTCGCCCATGTTCGGCAGGGCAAGCCCGTGTGGTTCGAGGAGGCGGGGCAGCCGGTGCAGCGGCGTGCCGGCCGCCAGCGTGGCCCGCCCGGTGGCGGCATCCACGCCGATGAGCCCGGCGAGGCCGTGCAGGTCCAGCTGCACCCCCGGCGCCACGGCGATTCCGGTGAAACTGTGCCCGGCGCCGACGGCCTTGATCCGTTGGCCGGCTCGGCCGGCGGCGATCACGGCGCGCTGCACGGCGCCGGCGCTGGTCGGCCGTTCGACGCGTTGGGGCCGCAGGGATTCCGTCCCGGCCCAGTTCCGCCAGACGGCTCCGCTCGGTTTCACAGGAATGCCTTCCCCTCGCCGCGGTAGGTGGGGACGACGTCAACCACCCGGTCGCCGTCGACGAGGACGAAGCCGTTCACGTGTTCGCTCAGCTCCCCCGATTTGGTGTGGCGCAGCCAGACCCGGTCGCCGACCGCGAGCCGGGCCGCGGCGGGCCCGGTCACCGGCGTCTGCACCTCTCCCGCCATTTCGCGCGGCACCAGGGCGAGGCCTTCCGGCCAGACCGGGCGCGGCAGTCGGTCGGCGCCGGGCGGGCCGGAGGCGATCCAGCCTCCGCCGAGCATCGTCGCGGTGCCCGGCGCGGGCTTGCGCACGACCGACAGCGCGAATGCCGCCGCCGGAGCAGGGCGGAAACTCGCGTAGTCGTCGAAGAGGTGCCCGCCGAAGAAGCCGCTGCCGGCCGCGATGTCGGTGACGGATGCGTCGGCGTGGGTGCTCTCGAGCGACCCGGTTCCGCCGCCGTTCACGAATTCCAGCTCGGCGACCTGTCGCACGGCGGCGACGGCAGCGCCGCGGCGCCGTGCCAGCTCTGGGATCGAATGGCGCCGGATCCAGCGGTTGCGCCTGCCCAGGGCCGGCCTGCCGGCCGGCCGGTCGCCGAGGCCGGCGATCTGGGCCTCGTAGCCCATCATGCCGACGAGCGAAAAGCCGGGCCGGGAGACGATGCCGATCGCCAGCGCCTTCGCGGCCCCAGGGGTGCGCACGGGTGAGCGCCACACGCCGAGGTGCCCGAACAGCGGGGCATCCCAGGCGGAATCGAGTTCGAGGCAGACCCGGATGGTTTCGCGGCTGCCCGGCGGCAGCACGGAGTCGATGAAGTCGAGGTGGGCGATCGAGTCGACCATGAGGGTGACCTTCGCCGCGAGCTCCGGCGAGCGCCCCAGCCGCTCGAGCGCCGACCGGTCGGCGGTCGGGTAGGCAACGACGATGTCGTCGACCGTCTCGGCGAGCCAGAGCGCCTCGGCGAGCGTGTACCCGAGCACCCCGCGAAATCCCGGAACGGCGAGGATCGCTTCGATCACGCTGCGCACCCGGATGGACTTGGTGGCGACGCGGATCGTGGTGCCGGCCGCCCTGGCCAGCAGGGCGTGCGTGTTGTGACGGAGGGCATCGAGGTGCAGGGCGGCGACGGGCGTGTCCAGATGGGCGGTGGCGTCACCGAGGCCCGGCCAGTACGACCCGGGGACCAGCCACGGCGCCGTCTCCGGCCGGCGCGACAGGTCGATGCCCATCAGCGCACGGACCGCACCTTGGCGACCGCGAGCGCACCGCCGAAGGCGAACAGGCCCGACAGCAGGAACAGCCCCTGGAAACCGCCGAGGGCGGCGACCGCGAACGCGCCGAGCAGCGGGGCGACGGCCTGCGGCACGGCGGTGGCGATGTTCATGATGCCGAGGTCCTTGCCGCGTGCGGCCGGATCGGGCAGGACCTGCGTCGCGAGGGCCTGGTCCACCGACAGGAAGCAGCCGTAGCCGAGGCCGAGGATGCCGGCGGCGACCATGGCCATCGTGAGGTCGGGGATGAACGCGAGCATCAGCGACGCGATTCCCTGCAGCGCCGAGGCGAAGAAAACGAAGACCTTGCGGCGGCCGAGACGGTCGCTCAGCCGGCCGAGCACGATCGAGGCGAGGATCACGAACACCATGTAGATGAGCGTGAGCAGGATCAGGTCGTCCTCCGCGTGGGCATCCTTCAGCCCGAACATCAGGAAGTACAGCAGCAGGGTCGTGCCGAAGGCGTTCCCGAAGCTCACCAGCACCCGGCTGAGCAGCGTCCAGCCGAAGTCCGGGTACTCGCGCGGGCTGATCCACAGGCTGTCCAGCACGCCGCGCACGGTGATCGACTCGCGCTCACCGTCGGGCAGGACGCCGTCGGGCAGGAACAGGAACGGGATCACCAGGACGACGAGCAGGATCGCGACCACGGCATACCCGGCGAACTGCACGGTGAAGAGCATCGTGACCAGCAGGAGCCCGAGGATGATCCCGACCGCCTGTGGCGCCGACATCCAGCCGGAGACGAAGCCGCGCTGGTCGACCGGCACCTGGTCGGAGATGGTGGCCGTGAGCGCGGCCGTGAGCACGCAGAACCCGGTGAGGGCGAGCGCCCAGCAGAGCCCGATCCCGACCGGGTTCTCCTGCACGCCGAGAAGGAGCAGCGAGAGCGCGAAGACGGCCGTGCCGCCGGCGATCCACGGCCGGCGTCGCCCGAACCGGGAGGTCGTGCGGTCGGAGAGCGCGCCGGTGACCGGGTACGCCACGATCGCGCAGACCCCGGCGATGCCGGAGATGATGCCGAACGCGACGACGCTGTCGACCCAGTTCTGCGGATTCAGCTGCTTGTCGATCTGGGCCGGCAGCAACAGTTGCACGGGCGTGAGCTGGGCCATCCAGATGCCGAGCCAGGCCGTCGCGAAGGCGGCGATCCACCGGCCGGGCACGCGCCGGGTCGGTTCGGCAAAGACGGCCACCATCGTGGGAGTGCTCATACGGTTCTCGCCAAATCCGGGCACGACAGCGGACACGTGACCCAGCCGCCAGTATGCACCATGGGAAAGCGGCCGCCAGGTAACGAATGAGTTCCTTTGTTGCGGAGCCCGGCGCGCCGGGGTTGACTTGCGCGGCCCCGGCCCCTGAAATGGGGGTGTATCGGGGGTGTGGTTGTGAGCGGTTCGGGGCGGTCTGGCCGGTGGCAGGTGTTCCGCGTCGCCGCGGCCCTCCTGGCCTGCCTCGTCGGCTTCGGTGCCCCCGGCGCGGCATTCGCGGCCGAGCCCACGCCGGAGCCGACCGCCACCCCGACACCCACGCCGTCTCTCAATTCTGCGGCCGCCCCGGCGATCACCGGGCCGCCGGCCGGCACCTTCATCGGCAGCGCGACCACGACCATCTCCGGCACTCGCGACGCCGGCCAGGAGATCCAGCTGCTCTCCCCCACGGGCGGCGACCCGCTCTGTATCGTCGCGGTCGACGGCACCACCGGGTGGAGCTGCTCGGATGTCGCCCTTCCGAGCGGTCCGTCGGTCACGCTGCGAGCCGTGGTGACGGGGGACTCGTCACTGTTCGACAAGACCACCTACGCCGTGCTCGCGGCCCCCACGGTCACGGGCGGTTCGAGCAGCCGGGGTGCATCCAATGGCATTGTGCGCGGAACCGGGTACCCCGGCGCATCCGTCACCGCCGCGGTGTCGACCGGCCAGCGGTGCACCTCCACCGCCGACGGCAAGGGAGCCTGGTCGTGCCTGTTCGAGGGCCGGCTCACCAGCGGCAACCGAACGGTGACCGCCTCCCAGAGCACCGGCTACAGCGACCCGTCGTCGTCCAACGACAGCGCACCCGTGACGATCCTCTTCGACGTCGACAGCCCGGCTGCGCCCACGGTGTCCTCGCCCGCCGGTGGCGACCGGGTTCCGGTGGCCGGCGCAACCTACTCGGGCCGAGGGGAGGCCGGCGCGACGGTGACGGTGTTCGCCGGCGCGTACTCGGTCTGCAGCGCCGCCGTGGTCGGCGGCGCCTGGAGTTGCTCGGCCGGCGGGGTGGCCGCCGGTTCCTACTCCGTCATCGCCGTGCAGCAGGATGCCGCGGGCAATGTGGGTCCGGGCAGCCGCCCAATCACGGTGGCCTATGTCAAGCCCGGCAAGCCGACCCCGACCCCGACCCCGACTCCGAGCGCCGGCGCCACAGCGGCACCGGCTTCGCCTGCACTCCCGGCCTCGCCCGCGCTCCCGGTCGCTCCGCCCACGCACGCACATGCCGCCCCCGTCAGCCCGGGGGCGCGCACTCCGGGCGGCTGGAACGACCCCACCCGTTTTGCCACCGCGGTCACCCCGCCCGGATCGGCGGACGCGTTCCCCTGGCTTCAGGCCGTGCTCCTGGCGCTCGGCGTCGTGTTGCTCCTGGCCATGCCGGCGCGGTTGCTGGCCGGCACCATTTCGCGCGCGCGGGGCGGGCGCCCGCTGTGGCCCGGCGTCGCGCTCACCGGGCGCAACCGCGCCAGGGAAGAATTCGAGACCGCGCCCGTGCTGCGCCTGAACCGCCGACTGGTCGGCGCTGCCGCGCTCATCGCCGCCGCCACTCTCGTCATGCTGTCCGGCCCGGTGCTGGACCGGCCGGCCTACGTCCGGCTGCTCGTCGCGGCCGTCATCGGCCTCGTCGTGGTGAACGCGGTCGGGATCCTCGTGCCGCTCTGGTGGAGTTCGCGTGTGCTGCGGACCCCGGCAGCCGTCACCTTCCTGCCGCGCTACCTGCTCCTGGTCGGCGCCGCCGCGCTCGCCTCACGCCTCTTTGGGATACATCCGGCGCTGCTGTTCGCGCTCCTCGGGAGCGTCGCCTTGGGAGCAGGTCAGACGGTCACGCGGCGCGGGCAGTTGGCGGCCGTGCGGGCAGGCAGCCTGATCGTGCTCGCCATGGTCGGCTGGCTGACCCTCGGCGCCCTGCCGGCGTCGCGGCACGGCTTCCTGGGCACCCTGGGCAATGAGATTGCCAACATCGTGGTGCTCGCGTCGGTCGGCTCGGCGGTGCTCGTGCTGATGCCCCTCGGGAACACGAGCGGGCGCAGCATCCTCGCCTGGTCGCCGCCCATCTGGGCCGGACTGACCATGATCGCCTTCACGGTCATGTTCGGTGTGCTCTCTCCCGTCGTCGCGGCCTGGCAGGGTGCGGGTACGGTCACGCTGCTCTGGGTCGCAATCGGCGTTTTCGCCGCGGTCAGCGTCGGCGCCTGGGCCTGGCAGCGGTTCGTGCTTCCGGCGCTGCCCTAACGCGCTGTGAGACTCACGCCCGGGTCAGCTGGCGAGCACGATCGGGCACCCCGGCCACAAGCCTGACGCTTCTCTCGAACATGGCGGCGGAGAAGATCGTGACCAGGATGACGGTGAGTGCGGCATCGCCCAGGAGCCTCACCCACAACGGCCACTCGAGCACGCTCGCCGGCAGGACGACGGCGAGAACCGTGACAAACGCGGCGTGCCAGATGAAGACCGCCAGACTGTGACGCCCGGGTTTCTCGACGGCAGGAGACCGTGCCGGAACCCAAACCAGGAACGCCGACGTGCCTAACGCGGCGACCAGCATCAGCGCGACCCGGCCGAACGCACCGCCGAGGACATCAACGCCCAGTTGCGCGTACCCCCAGTTTCCGAAGAGCCAATGTGGGTCGCCGTGGACGGCGAACAGCGCGACGGCGGCGCAGAGGAGTGTCACAGGAAGCGCAAGCTTCACCGCTAACGGCACACGAGCAAGCAGACGGAGGATCTGATTCCCCCACGCGTTGCCGATCACGAAGAACGGGAAGAAGACCGCGGCGCGCGAGTACGCCAGGACATTGCCGGGAACGTCGATGGCTCCCGCCGCGAACGCCACGACCACCGCGACGGCAAGCAGGGTCTTGGGGAAGCGTTGGATCAACGGGACCGTGAGCTGCCACCAGACCATGGCGGCTATGTACCAGAGCACCCAGAACGGTTCAAACCATGCCCACGGTTGTTGCCCCAGCGCGAGGTCGAGCGCGGCGAAGAGCACCTGGAACAGCACCAGGATCGACAAGAGACGGGCCACTCGCAGGGCGAGGCCGTCCGGTTTCGCCGTGATCCCCGTGAGGAAGATGAACACGGGCATATGGAACGCGTATAGGACGGTCAGGATGAACCGTGTGCCGTCCTGGTCCCACCCGCCTGTCTTCTCGAGCAGGTGCCCGAAGACCACCGACGTGATGAGCAAGCCGCGCGCAACATCGAAACGGCGGTCGCGGGGCATCCGCCTATTCTCGCAGGCGGCGAGGGCCCGCCGAGTTCACGGACTCCGAAAGCGATCCTGTGCCCCCGCTGGGACTCGAACCCAGACTGTGACGATTTTAAGTCGTCTGCCTCTGCCGATTGGGCTACGGGGGCGCGTCGGAGGACCCCCAGGGGACCTCCGACGCTTCAAGCGTAGGTGCTGGCGGCGCTACTTCGCGGCGACGCTCGCCGCCGTCTTGCGCGGCGCACGCGGAGCCTTGGCCATAGCCTCCGGGGCAGCCGGAGCCGCCGCGGCCGGGGGCTTCGGACGCGCGGCGAACTCCTCGAACACGGCGCGAGGGTTCTGCGCTGCGCCGAGTGAGACGATGTCGCGGCCGAGGAAGAAGTTGTTCACCCAGCCGACGATAACGCGAACTTTGCGCTCCCAGCTCGGCATGGCGAGGCCGTGGTAGCCGCGGTGCGCGAACCAGGCCGGGAGGCCCTTGATGGCCAGGTTGCCGGACTGGAACACGCCATAACCGACGCCGAGGCCGGCGACGGCACCCATGTTCTTGTGCACATACTCCTTGGGGCCCTCTCCGCGAAGCACGGCGACGAGGTTCTTCGCGAGCAACTTGCCCTGGCGAACGGCGTGCTGGGCGTTCGGCACGCAGAAACCGCCGACTCCCCCGCCGCTCAGGTCGGGCACGGCGCTCACGTCGCCGGCGCCCCAGGCGCCTTCGATGAAATCATCCTCGGTACCGACGCGCAGGTCGGCGCGCACCTGCAGGCGGCCGCGCTCTTCGATCGGCAGGTCGGTGTGACGCACGATGGCCGGGTTGGCCATGACGCCGGCGGTCCACACGATGAGGTCGGTTTCGAAGCTCTCGCCGGTGGACAGTTCGATCTTGCCGTCGACGGCTGAGGTCAGCTGGGTGTCCAGGTGAATCTCTGCGCCGCGCGAGGCGAGGTTGTCGATGACCCAGTGGCTGGTCGGCAGCGAGACCTCCGGCATGATCCGGCTCATCGCCTCGACGAGGTGGAAATGCGTGTCTTCGAAGGCGATCTGCGGGTAGGACTTGAGCAGCGAGGTGGCGAACGAGCGCAGCTCGGCGAACACCTCGATGCCGGCGAACCCTCCGCCGATGACCACGAAGGTGAGCAGTCGGTCGCGCTCCGGGCCGGCCGGCAGCATGGATGCCTTGTCGAAGTTGGTGAGGACGCGGTCGCGGATGGCGATGGCTTCCTCGATGGTCTTGAGGCCGATCGCCTGGTCGGCGACGCCCGGGATCGGGAACGTGCGCGATACGGCGCCCGCGGTCACGACGACGTGGTCGTACTCGAACTCCCACGGCTCACCCACCGGCGGGGTGATGGTCGCGGTCTTGGCCGCGTGGTTCACGTGGGTGACCTTGGCCGTGATCACGTTCGTCTTCTTCAGGTGACGTCGGTGGGCGACGACGGAGTGACGCGGCTCGATCGAGCCGGCGGCAACCTCGGGCAGGAAGGGCTGGTACGTCATGTACGGGAGCGGGTCAACGACGGTGACCTCTGCTTCGCCGGCACGCAGCCACTTCTCAAGCTTCCAAGCGGTGTAAAAACCGGCGTAGCCGCCACCGACGATGAGAATTCTGGGCACGATGAGAAGGCCTCCTACATGATCCTGGATGTGCGAAATCTTACGACTTGCGCCGCGTCCGCCTGATATGCCGAGTGGCCCCTGTGCCGAACAGCGTTACTAGGATACCAAACCCCACAAGGACGGCGAGCGGGATGCTGATATATGTCATCGTGACCCGGTTCGGCAGCCAGGCCGAGAGCACGTCGCGCGTGGGCAGCGCCGGGTCCTGCCTGGGCTCCACCGGCGCCGCCGGGGTGGGTTTCGGCGTCGGTGTCGGCGTCGATTCGGCGCGCCGGTGCAGGTGGATCCAGTCCTTCAGCAGCGTGGTGGGCGTCTGGGCAGCGGATGCCGGGACGGTCGCCTTGACGGCAGCCGCGGCGTCGATCAGGCCGTTGCCGTAGATCGGGCTCGGCACGTCATGCCCGTCCGGGTTCGCCGTCGCGATGACGCGGTTCATCACCCCGGCCGCGTTGAGCCCCGGGTAGGCGGCCCGCACAAGCGCCACCAGCCCGGAGACGATGGGAGCGGCCGCACTCGTGCCGCTCCACTGCACGTATCCGCCGCCGGGGACGACGCCAACGAGCTGTTCGCTCGGGGCGGCCACCGAGATGGTGATGCCCTGCGAGGACGCGTCGAAGCTGGCCTCCTTGTTGCGGTCGACACCGGCGACCGTGAGCACGCCGGGGATGGTCGCCGGGGCACCGACCTCCGTGGTGCCGCTGCCGCGATTGCCGGCGGCGGCCACGACGACCACGTCGTGTTCGAACGCGTAGAGGAACGCGCTGTCCCAGCTTTCCGGCCAGTCGAGGGTGTTTCGGGTGAGCGACATGTTGATCACGCTGGCGCCGTGGTCGACGGCCCACCGGATGCCGGTGGCGATCTGGTCGTCATTGCTGACCGTGGCGCCGCTGGAGCCGAAGCCGACGGAGACGCTGAGGATCGACGCCTCCGGAGCAACGCCGATGATGCCGTTGCCGTCTCCGGTGCCCCGGCCCGCGAGCAGGGAAGCGACGAGCGTGCCGTGCTGACTGCCGTCGCCGACGGGAGTCTGGCCGTTCGCTGAGCCCAGGCCGGAGACATCCGTGCCGCCGACGATCGCTCCGGCCAGCTCCGGCACGCTGCCGTCAACGCCCGTGTCGATGATGGCGACCTTGACGCCGGCGCCCCCGGTGGTGGCCCAGGCGCGGGTGAATCCGTAGTCGTTCAGCCAGTACTGCAGGTCGCGCACCTGGTCGGCGTGCGCCGGCGGGGCGTCGACGACGACGGATCCGACGGGTACTCCCGCCGCGAGGCACAGCACGAGGCCGGCGACGATGCGTCGCCAGGCGGATGTCACTTGCCCGCCAACCCCGGCGAGGTGTAGTCGAGGCACTCGCAGACGGTCGGCGTCCATGCGGCCCGCGCGAGCGCGAGGTCGCCGATGGGGTTCACACCGGGCCCGGCGGCCAGCGAGTGCGCCGCCAGCGCGTGCAGGCACTTCACCCGCTCGGGCATGCCGCCGGAGGAGATCCCGGCGATCTCCGGCACGATGCCCAGTGATTCGCGGTCGGCCAGGAAGCTCTCGTGCGCCGCACGGTATTTGGCGCGGAGGTCCTCGTCGTCGGCGAGCATCTGGTTGTACTCGTTCATCACCTGCGTGGCCTCGAGGAACGAGAGCGCGGCGGTCGCGGCGGGGTGCGACAGGTAATACAGGGTAGGGAACGGCGTGCCGTCGGCGAGCCGGGGCGCGGTGGCCACGACCGTCGGGGCGCCGCAGACGCAGCGCGCGGCAATGCCGACGACGTCCCTGGCCGGTCGGCCCAGCTGGGCGGAAACCGTCTGGATGTCTTCGGCGGTGACGGGGTCGAAGGGAGGCCGGCTCATTTCGAGGCCGCCTGGGGAGCGAGGCCGGCCGTCATGACGGAGGCGAACATGGAGGAGATCCAATCGACGTTGGTGTGCTGGATGTCCGTGCTGACCGGCGCGGCATCCGCGCCGGCGACCGGCAGCGGGAGGTCGTTGATCACGAGGAAGCTGATGTCGCCGGGCAGCACGTAGGACAGCCGGTCGCGGGCCTGGGTGGTGATGAAGGTGCGGTCGTTGTAGCGCTCACGCTCGGTCTTCAGCCGGTCGACCGTGGCCTGCTGATCGGTGACGGCGGCGTTCAGCCGGTTGATCTCCTGGCGTTGCGCGGCGTAGGTGCGCAGGTTCGGCGCGATCACGACGACGGCGAGCACCAGGATCCCCATCATCACCAGCGAGAAGCCGGAGAGGCGGATGCCGCGCAGCCAGCCGGCGACGGGGGTCTGCGCGACCGTTTGCGCGAGGGGCTGCCGTTCGCTGGTCTTCCTGGCCACGGCAACTCCTTTCGCTGGACATCCGGGTTCGTGCGGTGGAAAAAAATGGGGCTCTCAAGGCGCCGGGATGATCCCGCGCCTCGAGAGCCCCAGGACAAACTAGGCGCTGAACCGCGGGAAGGCGCCGCGACCCGCGTAAACCGCGGCCTCGCCGAGCTCTTCTTCGATCCTCAGCAACTGATTGTACTTAGCCACGCGCTCGCTCCGGGCAGGCGCACCGGTCTTGATCTGGCCGGCGTCGGTCGCGACGGCGAGGTCGGCGATCGTGGTGTCCTCGGTCTCGCCGGAGCGGTGCGAGAGGATCGCGGTGTAGCCGCTGCGCTGGGCGAGGGCCACGGCATCCAGCGTCTCGGTGAGCGTGCCGATCTGGTTGACCTTGACCAGGATGGAGTTCGCCGCGCCGATTTCCAGGCCCTTGGCCAGACGGATCGGGTTGGTCACGAACAGGTCGTCGCCGACGATCTGCACCTTGTGGCCGAGCTCCGTGGTGAGGTGCACGTAGCCGTCCCAGTCTTCTTCCTCGAGCGGGTCCTCGATGGAGACGAGCGGGTAGGCCTCGACGAGCTCGGAGTAGTAGGCGACGAGCTCCTGGGCGGACAGCTTCTTGCCCTCGAAGTGGTACGAGCCGTCCTTGTAGAACTCGGTCGCCGCGCAGTCGAGCGCGAGGGCGATGTCGGTGCCGGGCGTGTAGCCGGCATTGGTGATCGCTTCGACGATGAGGTCGAGCGCCGCACGGTTGCTCGGCAGGTTCGGGGCGAAGCCGCCCTCGTCGCCGAGGCCGGTCGAGAGGCCCTTCGACTGCAGCAGCGCCTTGAGCGCGTGGTAGGTCTCGACGCCCCAGCGGAGCGCTTCGCTGAACGTTTCGGCGCCGATCGGGACGATCATGAATTCCTGGATGTCCACGTCGTTGTCGGCGTGCGAGCCACCGTTGATGATGTTCATCAGCGGAACCGGCAGGGTGTGCGCGTTCGGACCGCCGAGGTAGCGGAACAGCGGGAGGCCGGCGGAGATGGCTGCGGCCTTGGCGACGGCGAGGCTGACGCCGAGGATGGCGTTCGCGCCGAGACGCTCCTTGTTGTCGGTCCCGTCCATCTGGATCAGGACGGCGTCGACGATGCGCTGGTCACTGGCGTCGAGCTCCTCGACGGCGGGGCCGAGGTCGTCGATAACGGCGTCAACGGCCTTGCGGACACCCTTGCCCTGGTAGCGGGACTTGTCGCCGTCGCGCAACTCGAACGCCTCGAAGGCGCCCGTCGATGCGCCGGACGGAACTGCCGCGCGGCTGACCGTGCCATCCGACAGCAAGACCTCGACCTCGATGGTCGGATTGCCGCGGGAGTCAAGAATCTCGCGTGCTTCTACTACCTCAATGAGAGCCACAACTATCTCCTGTGTCTTGGTGTGTGGGGGTTGCGGAAAACGTCGACGTAATCCCCGGTTAGTCTACTGAGTCTCGCCTAGGCCAGCGGCTTGAAGTCGAGGGATGACGCGTCGACGGTGTCGGCGGTGACGAATGCGAAGCGGCTGTAGCCGGCGTCGGCCGCGCGCTCGAGCAGGGCCTTGAGGTTCTTCGCCCGGCGTTCGAGCCGCACGCGCAGTCCGTCCGCCACGAGCGCGGTCTTGAGGGCGACCAGGTGCGCGGCGTCGGCATCCTTCTCGTGCACGAGCACGACCGCGTTGGCCGCGGATGCCTCGTCGGCGCCGAGCAGGTCGACGATGCGTTCGAAGCCGATCGAGAACCCGCAGGCGGGAACGTCGGTGCCGAGGAACCGGCCGATCATGCCGTCATAGCGGCCGCCGCCGCCGAGCGAATAGCCGAGCTCCGGGTGGGCGATCTCGAAGATCGTGCCCGTGTAGTAGCCCATCCCGCGCACGAGGGTGGGGTCGAAGTCGATCCGTGCGCCGGGCACGGCGGCGCGGAGCGCCAGCAGGTCGGCGTACGCCGCCGCGTCGAGCCAGGTGAACTCCGGGGCGGTGACGTCGAGGTCCCAGCCGACCTGGGAAATCGCGTGCAGGGTGTCGGCGATGCCGTCGGTGTCGATGCCGAGGCCGCCCAGCTCGGCGACGACGCCGTCGACCCCGATCTTGTCGAGCTTGTCGATGGTGATGAGGGCGCGCTCGGTGAGGCCGGGGGCGACGTTCCAGTGCGCCAGCAGGGCCGCGAGGATCCGCCGGTCGTTGATCCGGATCGAGCATCCGGCCAGGCCGAGCGCATCGAGGGCGGCGACGGTCGCGGTGATCAGTTCGATCTCGGCGAGCGGGCCGGCCTCGCCGATGATGTCGATGTCGCACTGCACGAACTGGCGGTAGCGGCCCTTTTGCGGGCGCTCGGCGCGCCAGACCGGGGCAATCTGGATCGCCCGGAAGACGGTCGGCAAGTTGGCGCGGTGGGTGGCATAGAACCGGGCCAGCGGCACCGTCAGGTCGAACCGGAGGCCCAGGTCGGCCAGGGAGAGCAGGTCTCCGGATGCCGCGGCGGCCGCGACATCCGCCGGGCCCAGGCCGCGCTTCATCACGGCGAACGCGAGCTTCTCGTTGTCGCCGCCGAGCCCGGAGTGCAGGAACGCGGCGTCCTCCATGACCGGGGTTTCGATCTCGTCGAACCCGTGCGCGGCGAAGCTGCGCCGGATGACGCCGAGGGCGTGCTCCCTGGTGGCCTTGTCCTTGGGCAGGAAATCGCGCATGCCGCGCGGCGGGGTCACAGAAGAAGCCATACCCACGATTCTGTCAGGTCGGGCACTGCGACCCCCGCTCGTGAGTGCGGGCTAGAGGGCGCCGCCGGCGGCGCCGGGGGCATCCGCCTCGACGGCGGCGGCGCCGACGGTTTCCCGAGCGACGAAGTTCTCGATGTCGAACAGGTTGTCGCCGGCGCGCTGGGCGATGGTCAGCAAGGTCGACATGGAGGCGATCTCCTCGACCTGCTCCTTGAGGAACCACAGCATGGCCTGCTCGCCGAGCGCATCGCCGTCGGCGCGCGCGGCGCGGAAGAGCGCCTCGATCTGGCTCGTGACCTGCTTCTCCTGCGCGAGGGCCAGGGCGATCGGCTCGACGACGTTCGCGAAGTCGTTCCGAACCGCCGGGATGCCCGGGATTTCGACGCCGAGGTCACGGTCGAGGCGGTACTGCACGAGCATCATGGCGTGGTTGCGCTCTTCGATCGACTGGCGGTAGAAGTGCGCGGCCAGCTGGGGAAGGTCCTGGTTGTCGAACCACACGGCGATCGCAATGTACTGCTGCGACGCGGCAAACTCGTTGCCGATCTGGGTGGACAGAAGTTCGTTGAAGGATGTCTCGCTCATGGTTCGACGCTACCGGCACCCGGCATCCCGCGCCACCGCGCGACATCCCGGCCTCGAGGCCCTCGCCGAGCAGCCGTCCCGCGTGCTCTCCCGCGGTCAGAAGCAGCGTCTGAGCCTCGCCCGCGCCCTCGTTCACTCCCCCTCGGTGCTCCTACTCGACGAACCGGCATCCGGCCTCGACCCCGCCGCCCGGGTCGCGCTGCGCGAACTCGTGCGCCGCCTCGCGGGCGAGGGAACGGGCATCCTCGTGTCGAGCCACGTGCTCGCCGAGCTCGACGAGATGGCGGATGCCGCGGTGTACCTCGCCGACGGCGTCACGGCGAGCGCCGAACGCATCGCCCAGGCCGGCGCGAGTGCCCGGGACTGGCGCATCCGTTCGCTCGACCCGGACGCGCTCGAGGGAGCCCTCCGCACCTCCGGGGTCGCCGGCCTCCGCAGCGACCACCTCGGCACGCTCGTGCAGGTCGAGAACGAGGCCGCCGCCGCCGATCTGCTCGCCCGGCTCGTCGCGGCGGGCGTGCGGGTGATTGCCTTCGGCCCGGCCGTCGGCGACCTCGAACACACCTTCCTCGACCTGAGCAGACCCGCAGTCAGCGGAGGGGTATCCGCATGAGCCGCACTCTCAGCCCCACGCCAAGCCAGGCTCCCGGCCCGGCCTCCGGCCGCGCGCCCCGCCGCCACTTCTTCGCCGGGCTCTGGCTCATCGTCACGCTTGAGCTACGCCAGCGCGTGCGCGGGGTCGCCTGGTACGTGCTGCTCGGCATCTTCGTGCTGCTCGTCGCGGCAGTCACGATCCTTCTCTGGCTCTCGACATCCGCGTGGGAGACCGGCGGCGGCGGTGTCTTCTCCACCGTCATCTTCTTCGTGCTACTGCTCGGCACGCTCGTCTCGCCCGCGCTGAGCGGAAACGCCATCAACGGCGACCGCGACATCGGCACGCTCGCCACGACCCAGGTCACCCTGATCAGCTCCGGCCAGCTGGTGCTCGGTAAGTTCGTCGCGGCCTGGATCACGGCCCTCGCGTTTCTCGCCGCCGCCGTTCCATTCCTGCTCTTCGCGGTCACCCTCGGCCAGGTCTCGCTCGCCACGGTCGCCGTCTCCGTGCTCGTGCTCGCCGCCGAGCTCGGGGTCATCGCGGCGGTCGGCGTCGGGCTGTCCGGCATCGTCACCCGCCCGCTGTTCTCGATCGTGGTCACCTACCTCGTCGTGGCGGCGCTGAGCGTCGGCACGCCCATCGCGTTCGCCCTGCTCGGCACGGCCACGAAGGCGGAGGCGACCGTGACGCCGAGGGCCGGGTGCTCTGACGCGCCCACCACGATGGACATCCCCCGCTTCGACCACTACTGGTGGGTGCTCGCCGCGAACCCCTACGTCGTCGTGGCGGATGCCTCCCCCCGTACATTCGACGCCTCAGGCAACCCCAAGGACCTGTTCGGCTGGATCACGGTCGGGGTGCGCCAGGCGCAGGAGGCGCCCTCCCTGCAGATCGAATCCGACTACTGCACGTCCACGGATGTCTACAGCGGCGGGGAGGGGCAGCCCCCGACAGCGCGCGACATCTACGACAAAGCGGTGCCGTCCTGGTTCGTGGGGCTTGGCATCCATCTGGCGCTGGGCGCCGGGGCGCTGCTCTGGGCCTGGCGCCGCACGATGACCCCGGCGCGCCGCCTTCCCGCTGGCCGCCGCGTCGCCTGACCGGCGCCGGCACCGCGACTCCCCCGCGAAAACGCACTTGTGGTCGTTATGAGCGCGTTTTAGCGACCACAACTGCAGTCTCGCGGGGAGGAAGCGGGGAGGAAGCGGGGAGGAAGCGGGAGGAAAAGGCTAGCCGGGGGTCGGGAGGCCGATGATGCCGGCGTCGGCAGAATCGGCGGCGGGCTGGGCGAGCTCGGCCTCCGCGGCGCGGATCTCGTCCTGCAGGTCGCGGAGCGCGCTGCGGAGCGCCCGCTCGGAGTCCAGCCCCTGGGCCTTCGCCGCGGAGACGATGGCCAGCAGGATCGGGCCGAGTTCGTCTTCGCTGTCGATCGGCAGCGGCGACGAGGCATCCTCTTCGAGCAGTCCGATCTTCTGCGCCCGGCCGAGCACCTTGTCGGCCAGCGCGAGCGCGGGCATGCCCTGCGGGATTCCGTCGAGCACGCTCGTGCGGTGGGGCTTCTCGGCGGCCTTGAAGTCGTCCCACGCAGCCACGACGTCGTCGGCCGTGTCGAGCGTCATGTCGCCGAAGACGTGCGGATGCCGCCCGACCATTTTCGCGGTCATCTGCGCGGCGACATCCTGGATGTCGAAATCCTCGCCGCTCGTGTGCGCGGCGATGTCGGCGTGGAAGATCACCTGGTAGAGCACGTCGCCGAGCTCCTCGATCATCTCCTCGCGGCTGCCGGCCTCGATCGCGTCGATGAGTTCGTGGCTCTCCTCGACCAGGTACTGCACGAGGGACTCGTGGGTTTGGTCGGCGTCCCACGGGCAGCCACCCGGCGCGCGCAGCCGCGCGACCGTTTCGATCAGGATGTCGAGCTGGCTCGGCTGGGCTGGGAATGCCTGGGCGGTGTCCGGATCGGTCACGGTGTGCTCCTGGTTTTGGTCTCGAGCGTGGGGTCGGCGGCAGGCTTGTCGGCGGCCACCGGTCGCGGGAAGATCGTCGCCAGCAGCGTGCCGGCCCACTCGATCAGCGCCGAGTCCTCGAGCGGCTCGTCCGCGCCCATGCCGACGCTGACGCGGGGCATCGGCACGGTGAGCGACGCGTTCTGGGTGAAGTAGCGCGACCCGGGGTACATCCGTTGCAGCCGCACCTGGATGGAATCGGCCAGGTCGGCAGGGGCGACCCGCAGGTTCGAACCCATCGCGACGACCTCGCTGAGCCCGATCTGCTGGGCCAGCCAGCGCAGCCGGGACACGGCGATGAGGTTCTTCACGGGCTGCGGCGGTTCGCCGTACCGGTCGGTGAGTTCCTCGAGGACGAGGTCGATCTGGTCCGGTCCCGCCGTCGGCGAACTCGCGCTGGAGAGCTTCTGGTAGGCCTCGAGGCGCAGCCGCTCGCTGTCGACGTAGTCCTCGGGGATGTGCGCGTCGACGGGCAGCTCCAGCCGCAGCTCGGTCTGCCCCTCAGCGACGTCGCCGCGGAATGTGCTCACGGCCTCGCCGATCATCCGCAGGTAGAGGTCGAACCCCACCCCCGCGATGTGGCCGGCCTGCTCGCCGCCGAGCAGGTTGCCCGCGCCGCGGATCTCGAGGTCCTTGAGCGCCACCTGCATGCCGGCGCCGAGCTCGTTGTTCGCCGCGATCGTCGACAGGCGGTCGTGGGCGATCTCGGTGAGCGGCTTGTTCTCGTCGTAGAGGAAGTAGGCGTAGGCCCGCTCCCGCCCGCGGCCGACCCGCCCGCGCAGCTGGTGCAGCTGGCTGAGGCCGAACTTGTCGGCGCGGTCGATGATGATCGTGTTCGCGTTGGCGATGTCGAGGCCGGTCTCGATGATGGTCGTCGAGACGAGCACATCGAACTTGCGCTCCCAGAAGTCGACGACGACCTGCTCGAGCTGGGCCTCCGGCAGCTGGCCGTGGGCGACGGCGATCCGCGCCTCCGGCACGAGCTCCGCGAGCGTCGCGGCGACCCGGTTGATGCTCGACACCCGGTTGTGCACGACGAAGATCTGGCCCTCGCGCAGCAGCTCGCGGCGGATGGCCGCCGAGACCTGGCGCTCGGAGTACGGGCCGACGAAGGTGAGGATCGGGTGGCGGTCCTCCGGCGGGGTGGCCAGGGTCGACATCTCCCGGATGCCGGTGACCGCCATCTCGAGCGTGCGCGGGATGGGCGTCGCACTCATCGCCAGGATGTCCACGTTGGTCTTGAGCTTCTTCAGCGCGTCCTTGTGCTCGACACCGAAACGCTGTTCCTCGTCGATGATGACGAGGCCGAGGTCCTTGAAGACGATCGACTCGGAGAGCAGACGGTGCGTGCCGATGACCAGGTCGACCGTGCCGTCGAGCATCCCGGTGATGGTCTCCTTGGATTCCTTCTCGGTCTGGAAGCGCGACAGGGCGCGCAGGTGGATCGGGAAACCGGCGAAGCGTTCCTGGAAGGTCTCCATGTGCTGGCGCACGAGCAGCGTCGTGGGCACGAGCATCGCGACCTGCTTGCCGTCCTGGATCGCCTTGAACGCGGCGCGCACGGCGACCTCGGTCTTGCCGAAGCCGACGTCGCCGGAGAGCAGGCGGTCCATCGGAATGGGCCGTTCCATGTCGGCCTTGACCTCGTCGATGGTGGTGAGCTGGTCGGGCGTCTCCGCGAACGGGAACGACTCCTCCAGCTCGCGCTGCCAGGGCGTGTCCGGGCCGAAGGCGTGGCCCTTGCTGGCCATCCGCGCCGAGTACAGCTTGACGAGTTCGACCGCGATGTCGCGGACCGCGCGGCGGGCCTTGGTCTTGGCGGCCGACCAGTCGCTGCCGCCCATCTTGCTCAGCGTCGGCGCTTCGCCGCCGACGTAGCGGGTGACCAGGTCGAGCTGGTCTGTCGGCACGAACAGCTTGTCGCCTGGGTGCCCCCGCTTGGACGGGGCGTACTCGAGCACGAGGTACTCGCGCTTGGTCTTGACCGGGTTGCGGCCCCCGCTGGACACCTCGCGCTGGGTGAGCTCGACGAACCGTCCGATGCCGTGAGTCTGGTGCACGACGTGGTCGCCGGCCTTGAGCTGCAGCGGGTCGACGACGTTCTTCCGCCGGCTGGCGAGCTTCTTCACCTGCCGGGCGTCGTAACCGACCGTGCGACCGTAGAACTCCGACTCGCTGACGAGGGTGAGCTTCGTCTCCGGAATTTCGAACCCGTGGTCGACGGATGCCTTGAGCAGGTACGCGATCCCGGGCTCTGGATCGGCCGGGAACTCGGTGACGATGCGCGCCGGCAGCTCGTGTTCGGCGAGCACGTCGGCGGCGCGTTCGACCAGGCCTGCACCCTGGGCGACGATGGCCACGGTCCAGCCGTCCTTCAGCCGCTCGGCGAGGTGGCCGACGGCTCCGTCGACGTTGCCGTGGAAGCTGGGCACGGCATGCGCGTCGATGCGCACCGTGAGCAGTTCGTCCATCTCCCGGTGTTCGGGGAGCACCTGTTCGTCGGTCGGCGCGGCCTGGAAGGAGCTCAGGGTCCACCACACGTGTCGGGACGCCGGGGCGCCCGGAGCGCTGAACTTCACGGAGTCCCGCAGGGCGCCGAGGGTGAGGAACTCGCCGGATTCGAGGTCGATCGGCGCCTCAGCGCCGGCGGTGGCGGCGCTCCAGGCCGCGGAGAGGAACTCCCGGTTCGTTTCGCCCAGGCTGATGGCGCGCGACGCGACCCGCTCCGGCGAGATGACGGCGATTGACGTGTCGCCGGGAAGGTAGTGCGTGATCGGCACGAGCCGGTCGACGAGCGCCGGCGCCAGGCTTTCCATGCCGTCGACCGGGATGCCCTCGGCGATTTTCGCGAGCATGCCGGCCAGGCTCGGGAACTCATGCTGCATCTCCCTGGCCCGCTGGCGCACGGCGGGGCTGAGCAGCATCTCGCGGCTCGGCGGCAGGCTGACGGCGGCGACCGGCTCTGGCAGGGATCGCTGGTCGGCGACCGAGAACGCGCGGATCTGTTCGACCTCGTCGCCGAAGAATTCGATCCGGTACGGGTGCGGTGCGACGGGCGGGAAGACGTCGAGGATGCCGCCGCGCACGGCGAATTCGCCGCGCCTGGTGACCATGTCCACGCGGGAGTATGCGACGTCGACCAGCCGGAGGGCGATGGCCGACAGGTCGTGGCCCCGCTGGCCGGCAATGAGGTCGATGGGTTCGTAGTCGGTGAGGTTGTCGGCCACCGGCTGCAGCGCGGCGCGCACGGAGGCCGCGACGATGAGCGGGCGCCGGGTGGAGGGGTCGGCTTCCTCCCAGTCGCGCATCCGGCGGAGGGCGTAGAGCCGCTTGCCGACGATCTCGGCGCTCGGGCTCAGCCGTTCGTGCGGGAGCGTCTCCCAGGCCGGGAAGTCGATGATTTCGGCCTCGGAGTCGAAGCAGGCGAGGTTCTCGCGGAGCGCCTCCGACTCGCGGCCGGTGGCCGTGATCACGAGCAGGGCCCGCGCCTCGGCCGGGCGCCGCTCCAGAAGTGCCGCGAGCAGCGGAGCGCGGAGCCCCTCGACGAGCGAGAAATCGGCGTCCCTGGCCGCGTACACGAGGGCGTTATCGAAGGTGGAGGCGCGCGAAAGCGCTGCGATTAAGCCCGAGAGGATCACAAGGCAAGTCTAGGCGTGCCAGGTGAGAGGGTGCCGAACGCGGTGGCCAGGCTCGGAAGATGACAGGCTCTCAGGCGGTGTGGACCTTGAGCTGGGCGGCCGTGAGGCCCTCTGCGGCGACGAGTTCGATCGCGTCGGCGGCATCCGTCAGCAGGTTGGGCAGGTTCGCCCGTTCGGTCGACGCGAAGTCCTTGAGCACGAAGTCGGCTGCCGGCTGGCGTCCGGGCGGACGCCCGATGCCGACCCGCACCCGGATGAAATCGCCGGTGCCGGTGGTCACGATGATGTCGCGCAGGCCGTTGTGGCCGCCGTGGCCCCCGCCGGCCTTGAGCTTGATCGTGTCGAACGGAATGTCGAGGTCGTCGTGCACGACGATCAGGTGCGACGGCTCCAGCGAGTAGAAGCGCAGGAGCGCCGCGACCGAGGGGCCTGACACGTTCATGAACGTGTTCGGCTTGGCCAGGATGAGCTTGGGGCCGCCGGGAAAGCTGCGCCCCTCGGCGACCGCTGAGTTCGTTTTGTGGGTCTTGAATCGCGCCGACATGCGGTCGGCGAGTTCGGCCAAAACCATCTGGCCTACGTTGTGTCGGTTGCCGGCGTAGCCGGGCCCGGGGTTACCGAGCCCGACTACGAGCCAGAGATTCTCGTCCAGGGAATTCCTTCGCTTACGACGAAACCAGGTGGGAATGACTACTCGGCAGCCTCGGTGGTGACGGCCTCGGCAGCGGCTTCTTCTTCGGCCGCTTCGGCGGCCGGCAGGTGCACGGCGATGACGAGAAGCTCGGGGTCGGAGACGAGCGTCGCGCCCGTGGGCAGCGTGACGTCCTTGGCGTGGATCTGGGCGCCGTCGTCGAGGCCTTCGATGTCGACGACAACGTTCTGCGGGATGTGGGTGGCTTCGACCTCGAGCAGCAGGGTCTTGGCGTCCAGGTCGGCGATGGTGCCGGAGACGGGCTCGCCCGTCACGTGCACGGCGACCTCAACCTGCACCTTTTCACCCTTGCGGATGACGAGGAGGTCGAGGTGCTCGATGATCTGGCGAACCGGGTCCTTCTGCACGTCCTTGACGAGCGTGAGGTGCGTCTTGCCGTCGATCTCCAGTTCGAGCACGGCGTTGGCACGGCGCAGCATCAGGCCGATGGTGTGCGCCGGGAGGGCGACGTGCACCGGGTCGGTGCCGTGACCATAGATGACGGCGGGGATCTTGCCCAGCACGCGCAGCTTGCGGGCCGCACCCTTGCCGAACTTCACGCGCAGGTCGGCGGCAATCTTGTTGTCTTCAGCCATGATGTGTCTCCTTGCGGGCCTGTCCGGCCCAGATCGATGTCTCGCGGGCAGGGCCCGGGAGTGAGTGTGTTCTGGTTCAACTCGAACGCATGTCAGCGTGAGGAAAGGCCGTAGGTCTCATCCGCCGCGTCGATTACGGATGCCGCCTGCCCGGTTGCCCGGACGAAGCGTCAGCCCTCGCCGAAGTTCAACTGCCAAGCCTAGCAGCAGCGTCCTACCAGTCGTGCACGGTCCCGTCGTGCAGTCGGTTGAACGGCAGATAGGCGGTCTGGTACGGGTAACGCCCGGCTTCGTCGACATCGAGGTCGACGCCGATGCCCGGTTTCTCCCCCGGGTGCAGATAGCCGTCTACGAAGCTGAATGACTGTTCGAAGACGCGGTTCGTGAACTCGCCGTGCTGCATGTACTCCTGGATGCCGAAGTTATGAATCGCGAGGTCGAGGTGCAGGGCCGCCGCCATGCCGACGGGTGAGATGTCGGTCGGGCCGTGGATGCCGGATTTGATCTGGTACTGAGCCGCGTAGTCCATGATCTTCTTCATCGGCGAGATCCCACCGGTGTGGGTGACGGCCGAGCGCACGTAGTCGATGAGCTGGTCCTTAATCAGGGTCTGGTAGTCCCAGACTGTGTTGAAGACCTCGCCGATCGCGAGCGGCGTGGTGGTGTGCTGGCGGACGAGGCGCAGTGCGTCCTGGTTCTCAGCCGGAGTGCAGTCCTCGAGCCAGAAGAGGTCGTACGGTTCGAGCGACTTGCCGAGCTTCGCCGCCTGGATGGGCGTCATCCGGTGGTGCCCGTCGTGCAGCAGAGGCAGCTCGGGGCCGAACTCGGCACGGACGGCCTCGAACACGGTCGGCAGATGGCGCAGGTAGGCGCGGGTGTCCCAGTCCTCTTCCGTGGGCAGGTCGGCGCGCTGGGCCGGCTCGTAGTCGTAGCGTTTGCCGCTCGATTGCTCCTGCGACGCGACGCCGTAGATTGCCTTCAAGCCTGGAACGGCGGTCTGGATCCGGATGGCACGGTATCCCAGGGCCTGGTGCTTATGGATCGAATCGAACAGTTCGGGCAGGTCGCGGCCCGAGGCGTGGCCGTAGGCGAGGAGACGGTCGCGGCTCGCGCCGCCGAGAAGTTGGTAGAGCGGCATCCCGGCGGCCTTCGCCTTGAGGTCCCAGAGGGCGACGTCGACCGCGGCGATCGCGGCCATCGTGACGGGCCCGCGACGCCAGTACGCGCTGCGGTAAAGGAACTGCCAGGTGTCCTCAATGCGGTGGGCATCGGCGCCAAGCAGCAGCGGCACGACGTGCTCCTGCAAGTACGCAACGACGGCGAGTTCCCGACCGTTGAGCGTCGCGTCCCCAAGTCCAACGAGCCCGTCGTCGGTGGTAAGCCGCAGTGTGACGAAATTGCGGTCAGGGCTCGTGACGATGACTTCGGCCTTATCGATCCTCATTGGGGCTCTCCTTGCCATGGTGCGGGTGTTCGAATGGGTGGGAATTCAACGCGCCGCACGGTCAGCGCAGCGTGGCGCCGGCCTCGGAGTCGAGGAGGGCGAGTTCGTCGCGGGTGGGCAGCCCCTCCCAGTCGCCCACGGCCGCCACGGCGAATGCGCCGGTGACGGTGCCGCGGTGGAGCGCCAGGTCGGGGGTCAGCCCGTCGAGCACACCGGAGAGGTAGCCGGCGGTGAAAGCGTCGCCCGCGCCGATCGTGTCACGCACGGTGACGGGGATGGCCGGGGCGTGGTGCGCCCGTCCGTCGTGCCAGACGGTCGCGCCGCTGGCGCCGCGCTTGATCACGAGCTGGCTGACACCGCTGGCCGCGAGCTGCCCGGCCGACGCCGCCTCGTCCTCGGGTGTCGCCACGACGAGCCCGAGCTCGTCCTCCGAGGAGATCACGATGTCCGCGTTCCGGACGAGTTCGGAGAGCACGGGGCGCGCCTGCTGGGGCGTCCACAACCGGGAGCGGTAGTTGACGTCGACGCTCACGAGCGCCCCGGCCGCGCGGGCAAGGCGGGCGGCCGCGGCGACGGCCTCCGCCGCGGAGGCGGAGAGCGCGGGCGTGATGCCCGTGACGTGCAGGATCCGGGGGGCGTCGGCGAGGCACGCCGAGGCATCCGCCAACGCGAGGGCCGACCCGGCGGACCCGACCCGGTAGTAGCTGACCCGGGAGACATCGGCGATGCGGCGTTCGGCGAGCATGAGACCGGTGGGCCGCTCCGGGTCGACCACTACCGTGTCCACGCCGACGCTCTCGGCCCTGAGGGTGCGCAGGATGAAGGCGCCGACCTCGTCGGCGCCCACTCGTCCGCCCCAGCGCACGATGTGGCCAAGGCGGGCGAGGCCGATGGCAACGTTCGATTCGGCGCCGGCCATGGTCATGGCCAGGGTTCCGCCGAGCCGCAGCGGGGTGCCGGTCCGGAGGCTGACCATGGTTTCGCCGAGGGTGGTGACGTCGGGCCCGGTCATGCGGACACGCGGGAGGCCCGGGCCACGGCGAGGAACGAGGCGGCGCGCGCGCGGAGCGCATCGAAGTCACCGCCACGGACGGCGTCGCCGACCAGCGGGCTGCCGATTCCAACGGCCACCGCGCCGGCCGCAAGGTACTCTGCGGCGAGCACGGCGTCGACGCCTCCGACGGGCACGAACGGCACGTCGGGCAGCGGGTCGCGGAGCGCCCGCAGGTACGCCGGGCCGCCGATCGACGAGGGGAACAGCTTGACGGCGGTCGCCCCCATACCCAGGGCCGTGACTGCCTCGGTCGGTGTGAGCGCGCCGGCGAGCACGGGGATCCCGCGCGCGGCCGATTCGGCCACGGCGTCGGTCACCGCTGGGGTCACCATGAACCGGGCGCCGGCGTCGGCGGCGCGGGCGACGTCACCCGGGGTGAGCACGGTGCCGGCGCCGATCGCGCAGCCGGCGGGGGCCAGACGGGCGACCTCGCCGATGACCCGCAGCGCATCCGTCGTCACGAGCGACACTTCGAGGAACCGGATGCCCGATTCGAGCAAGGTGAGCGACGCCCGGATCGCGGCCTCCGGGTCGGTGCCGCGGACGATGGCGAGCAGGCGTTCCCGGGTGAGAGCGGTGAGGAACTCGGTGGGCATCGCGGTCACCACTCCGCCACGGAGCCATCGGAATGGCGCCACAGCGGGGTGCGCCAGCTGTGGCCTCGTGCGTCCGCCGCGCGTACCGCCGCTTCGTCGACCTCAATGCCGAGGCCCGGCCCGGTGAGCCGCTCGATGCTTCCGTCGACGAACCGCAGCGGCGCTTTGTCGAGAACATAGTCGAGCACTTCGGCGCCCTGGTTGTAATGGATGCCGATGCTCTGCTCCTGGATCAGGAAGTTCGGGGTCGCGAATCCGACCTGCAGGCACGCGGCCAGGGCTATCGGGCCGAGTGGGCAATGCGGTGCCAGCTGCACGTCATACACTTCGGCGAGCGCCGCGATGCGGCGCACCTCCGAGATGCCGCCGGCATGGGAAAGGTCGGGTTGGGCTACGGCGATGCCGGCCTGGAGGACCGGCAGGAAGTCCTGGCGGTTGTAGAGGCGCTCCCCCGTCGCAATCGGGATGGACGTCGCCTGGGCGAGTTGCCCAATCAGGTGCGAGTTCTCTGGGACGACGGGTTCCTCGATGAAAAACGGGCGCAGCGGCTCCAGCAGTGGCGCGATGCGCCGTGCATTGGCGAGGGTCAGTCTCCCGTGGAAGTCCACGGCCACATCCCGATCCGTGCCCAGCACCTCGCGCGCAGCCGCGACCCGTTCGAGTACGCCGTCGATCTCGGCCACAGTGCCAAGCGGGCCCATCTTCCCTGAGGCATTCATCTTGACCGCGGTCAGTCCGACATCGAGCTGTGCCTGGATGGCGTCGGTGATCCCGCTCGGATCGTCGCCGCCGACCCAGCCGTACATCCGGATGCGGTCACGGACCGCTCCGCCGAGCAGCTCGTGCACCGGGACGCCCAGTGTTTTGCCCTTCAGGTCCCACAGCGCCTGGTCAATGCCGGCCACGGCGCTGCCCAAGACCGGACCGCCGCGGTAGAAGCCGCTCTTGGTGAGCACCTGCCAGTGGTCCTCGATCCGGCCGGGATCGGCTCCGACGAGATATTCCGCGAACTGCTCGACGACGGTGCGTACGGCATCCGAATGTCCTTCGAGGCTCGCTTCGCCCCAGCCGACGACGCCGGCGTCGGTCTCGATGCGCACGAACAACCACCGGGGCGCCACAAGAAACGTTTCTACCCTGCTAATTCTCATCGTTTGCTCTTCCTGCATTGATGGCCGTTAGGACGTTCTCCACAAGGCGTTCGGGACTCAGCCGGATGTCGAGGGTCAAGCCTGGTTCGTCGTCTCGTCGCTCCTCGAGATCATCGAATTGCGTTCCCAGAAGCGACGAAGGCATGAACTCGTGCGCCCTGGCCGCGATCCTGGCGTGGATAAGCTCGATGTCGCCACGGGCGAAGACCGTGAACAGCGTCGGAACGTACCCTCGCAGCAATTGGCGGTACCGATACTTGAGCGCGGAACACGCCACGACGGCGCCTGATCGCGGGTCAAGCGCCAAACGCTCGCCAACCGTGTGGAGCCACGGGAGGCGCTGCGCATCGGAGAGTGGGCGCCCGGACGCCATCCAGACCCGGTTCTCAGCCGAATGCAGGCTGTCCCCATCGATGAAGGGAAGGCCCAGCCGACCGGCGAGCAGTGCGCCGATGGTGGTCTTGCCGGATCCCTGCACACCCATGACGACGATGGGCGGGATGATCGCGGCCACGGTCACCCCTTCGTCGCACCGGCGGTGAGGCCGGACACGATGTACTTTTGCGTGAACAGGGCGATCACCATGATGGGGACCGTGACGACGACGGCCGCGGCCATCAGGCTCCCCCAGTCGATGCTCGCGTAGGAGACGAAGTTGAAGATCGCCACCGGCAGCGTCTTCGTATTCGCGCCCGAGAGCACGAGGGCGAACATGAAATTGTTCCAGGAGAAGATGAAGGAAAGGATGCCGGCAGTCGCCAGGCCCGGCACGGACAGTGGGAGCGTGATGCGAAGGAATGCCCCGATGTGGGTGAGCCCGTCGACTTGCGCCTGCTCCTCGAGTTCGAGCGGGGTCGAGTCGAAGAAGCTGATCATGATGTACACGATGAGCGGCAGTGCGACGAACATGTGGGACAGGATGAGCACGCCGAAGCCGCCGACGAGGCGCATGTTCGCGAAGATGAAGTACCACGGGACGAGCAGGCTGACCCCGGGGATGATCCGGGCCATGAGAACGACCATCGCGGACCGGTGCATGGTGAACCGGCTCATCGCGTACGCCGCCGGAACCCCGATGATCAACGAGAAGACCGTCGACCACAGCGCCACCCAGAAACTGTTGAAGATGAATCCGAAGTAGTTGTTGCGGCTAAGAACGTTGTCGTAGTTCTCGAGGGTGGGCGTGAAGAACACGGTCTTGCTCGCGTCATAGATGTCGACGTTGGTCTTGAGCGAGGCGATGAACATCCAGGCCAGAGGGGCGATGAACAAGAGGACCGTCACGGTCAGGGCGACCACCCGGAAGATCGGGTAGGCGCGCGGCTTGCGTCGACGCCGCGATCTTTCGGAGCGCGGGGCTGTGGCGGTGTCGGTGACGGGTCGGGCTGCCAGGGTGGTGGTCATGACCGCTGTCCCTTTCTACGGTACGTGACCATCCACATGATGGCGATGATGAGGAGGAAGAACAGGATCAGCACGGTGGAGGCGATCCCGTAATCGTTGTAGTCGAAGCTCAGGCCGAAGGCGTAGACGTTCAGGGTTTCCACCTCGTGGAATGAACCGCCGCCCTTGCCCTTGGTCGCATACAGGATGTCGAACGTCTTCAGTGCGTCGATTCCGCGGAGTACGACGGTGACGATGACAGTCGCGCGCAGCAACGGCAGGGTGACGTACCAGAATCGTTGCCAGGAGTTGGCGCCGTCGATGCGGGCCGCTTCGTCCGGTTCCTCAGAGAGGGAGGTGAGGCCCGCGAGCAGCATGAGCACAACCATCGGGGTCCACTGCCAGATGTCGACGAACATAAGAGTCGGCAGGGCCGTGTCCTGGCCGGAGAGCCAGGGCTGTGCGGGTATGCCGATCCAGCCGAGCAGCTGGTTGGCGAACCCGATGTTGGGGTCGAAGATAAGACGCCACATCATGCCGACCGCGACCGGCGTGGCAACCAGCGGCAGCAGGATCGCGACGCGCACCCACTTCTCGCCCCTGAACGGACGCCAGAGCAGCAGGGCGATGCCCATGCCCAGGATCAGTTCGGCCGCAAGTGCGCCGCCGGTGAAGGTGAAGGTGCGGAGCACCGCGGGCCAGAATCGGTTCGTATCACCGAGAACCTGCACGTAGTTGCCCAGGCCCACGAAGTCCGACGCGGCCCGCACGGATCCCTCCGCGTTGGTGAGGCTCAGGTACACGGTCCAGCCCAAAGGGACCGCGATCAAAAGACCGACGAAGATCATCGCGGGAGCGGCGAAGAGCCACTTCCGGTGACGGTTTGCCCAGGCGGAATAACTTTCCCACACGGAGGGCTTGGTGGTGACCACAGCGGTCATCGTTCACCTCACACTTGGTAATGCAGCATCAGAGTCGGGGGGGTGCGGGGGCGAGGCGGACGACCGACGCGGGCCGAAGCCCTTGCCGCCGATCATCCACCCGTCCCGTGCGGGGTTCTTACTCGTCGTTCAGGAGAGCCTGGAAGGCCTTGCTCGCGGCGTCGGCGGCGGCGTCAGAGTCGCCACCGGTGATCGCGACAACGATCGGGTCTCCGACTATTTCGCGTGACTCCGGCACCTTGATGACGAGCGGACGGTCGTGACCGACGCCGTTCTTGGTGCTGACGGCGATTGCTGCAGCGAGGTCAGCCGGGTAGGTCGCCGTGCCTGCCGGGTCTTCCCAGACCGACTGGCGTGCTCCGGGAACGCCGGCCTTCTGCACCTCGAGCGTGAGCGCCTTGCTCGTGGCCCACTCGATGAACTTCCAGGCGTTGGCCTTGTTGGTCGAGGCTTCGTTCACGCCCAGCGCCCAGGACGGAACGTTGTACGCTTTCGAGTCGTCCGCGCCGGAGGGCATTGACGCGAAGCCGACGGTGTCGGATACCTTCGACGTGGCCGGGTCGGTGGCGTTCTTGTAGAGGCTGTCCGCCTCGGTGTAGAGGCCGGCCTTGCCCTGCGTGAAGACGGCCATAGCCTCCGGCCAGCTCATGTCGGTGCTGACGTTGTCCGGACCGTAGTTGCGGATGAGTCCGCCGTAGAACGCATACGCCTTCTTCGCGGCGTCGCTCGCAATGCCGGACTTGCCGCTCTTGTCGATGAAGTCGCCACCGAAACTGTAGAGGAAGCTCGAGAACTGGGTGACCGCAGCCGATTTGCCGGTGCGCGCGACGAACCCTGCGAGGCCCGGGTTCTGCTCCTTGATGGCCTTGGCAGCCGCCGCGAGTTCGTCCATGGTCTTGGGGACCGCGAGTCCGGCCTTCGCCAGCAGGTCCTTGCGGTAGTAGAGCACTTCCTGCTCGGTGATGATCGGGACCCCGACGGTCTTGTCCTTGTAGGTGGTCGCGCCGACCGGTCCGGGCTGGAAGTCTGTCCAGGCCCAGTCCTTGTTGCTGGTGACGTCCTTGCTCAGGTCCGCCAGGTAGCCGTTCTTGGCGAAGAGCTTGCCCTCCTGCAGGGGGCGGTACATCATGACGTCGATCTCATCGGTGCCCGCGTTCAACTTGACGTTGTACTGGTCGGACAGCTGGTCTTCGCCGTACTGGCTCAGTTCGACCTTCAGGCCCGTGGCCTTCTCGAACTCCGGCAGTTTGCTCTTGATGCTGTCGGTCCATACGTGGTTGGCCAGGGTGACCCGGATGGTCTTGGAACCCGCGGATGCCGCGGATGCGACGCCGCCGGTTCCGGAGCTGCAGGAGGTCAAGGCCCCCACGGCCAGCAATGCCGCTGCCGCAATAGCGGCGACTCGAATAACTGAATGACGCTTCACTGTGTCTCCAATCAGGTGAGCCGCGTTACAAGTACGCAGGCTCGGACCGATGCGTCTTTACATCTGTCTCAAGCTCAGAGATTACAGATTAAAACATACTTATTCAACCTTGTGATCAAAACGATATGATATGTCGCATGACGAACGCGACGGAGCTCACCTCAACCGCCGCTCTGGCCCCGGCAGACGTCGGCGCACCTCCTACCGGCCTGCATGCGCGCGTTCTCGACCTTCTTGGTCTCGCCATCTGCGGCGGCGAGATCGCCAGCGGCTCCGTTTTCCGGATCGAGGAGCTGGAAGGGCGCTACGGCGTCTCGCGCTCTGTCGTGCGCGAAGCGATCAGGGTCCTGGCTTCGATGGGCATGGTGGCGTCGCGGCGTCGGGTCGGGGTGCAGATTCAGCCGGCAGCGGACTGGAACCTTTACGATCCGCAGATCATCCGCTGGCGGCTCGCCTCACCGGGGCGGATCGCGCAGTTGCGCTCCCTGACCGAATTGCGCACGGCCATTGAGCCCGAAGCGGCGCGGCTGGCGGCGGTGCGCGCACCGTTGGCCGATGCGAGCGAGCTCATGGGACTCGCCGGCAAGCTCTGGGCGGCCGGGCACGCCGACGACGAAGCCGAAAAATTCCTCGCTCTCGATATCGAATTCCACCGTCTGGTGCTCGCGAGCTCGGGCAACGAGATGTTCGCGAAGCTAAACACGCTCGTCGCCGAAGTGCTCACCGGGCGAACGCACTACGGACTCATGCCGCAGCATCCGCACACCGAAGCCCTGCAATTGCATGTCGATGTCGCCAGCGCTATCCAGCGTGGAAACGCCGATGCCGCCCACGACGCGATGCTGCGGATTATGCAGCGCACGTTCAGCGAGATGAGCTCGGTTTGGGAGCACGAGTCCGCGGAGTAGATCCTCGAATCCAGTCCGACCAGCGGCGACACATGTGACTTGAGGCCGCTCCGAATGGATATTCTGTAATTTGGCCCGACAAGCGGGTGATCGAGGAGGCAATAATGGCGCAACAGCGCACTGCAAACATCGGCGTAGTGGGACTGGCGGTGATGGGCTCGAACCTCGCCCGCAACCTCGCCAGCCGCACGGGAAACACGGTGGCCGTGTACAACCGCTCCCCCGAGCGCACGCGCCTGCTCACGACCGAGCACCCGGAAGCCGGCTTCGTGGCATCCGAGACCATCGAAGATTTCGTCGCGTCGCTCAGCACGCCGCGCACCGCGATCATCATGGTGCAGGCCGGAAAGGGCACGGATGCCGTGATCAGCCAGCTCACCGAGCTGTTCGAGCCCGGCGACATCATCGTCGACGGCGGCAACGCCGACTTCCACGACACCATCCGCCGGGAGAAGGCCGTCAGCGCCACCGGCGTGAACTTCGTCGGCGCCGGCATCTCCGGCGGCGAAGAGGGCGCCCTGAAGGGCCCGAGCATCATGCCCGGCGGCTCGGTGGAGGCGTACAAGACCCTCGGCCCCATCCTCGAATCGATCGCGGCCGTCGTCGACGGCGTGCCGTGCGTGACGCACGTCGGCACCGACGGCGCCGGCCACTTCGTCAAGATGATCCACAACGGCATTGAGTACGCCGACATGCAGCTCATCGCCGAGGCCTACGACCTCCTCCGCAAGGTCGGCGGGCACTCGCCCGCCGCCATCGCCGACGTGTTCACCGAGTGGAACTCGGGCGACCTCGAGAGCTACCTGATCGAGATCACCGCCGAGGTGTTGCGCCAGGTTGACGCGAAGACCGGCCAACCGTTCATCGACATCGTGCTCGACGAGGCCGGCTCGAAGGGCACCGGCGTCTGGACCGTGCAGAACGCACTCGACCTGGGCGTGCCCGTCGGCGGGATCGCCGAGGCCGTCTTCGCCCGCGCAGTGTCGAGCCACCCGGAGCAGCGTGCGCCGTTCCGCGCCCGGATCGATGCCCGCCCGGAGATCGCCGTCATCGGCCACACCTTCCAGGACGACGTGCGCCAGGCGCTCTACGCCTCGAAGGTCGTCGCCTACGCGCAGGGCTTCGACGCGATCATCGCCGGGGCCGAGAAGTACGGCTGGGAAATCGACAAGGGTGCCATCGCCACGATCTGGCGCGGCGGCTGCATCATCCGGGCCCAGTTCCTCAACCGCATCGTGGATGCCTACGCGAACGACCCGTCGATCCCGACGCTCCTCGTCGACCCGTACTTCGCGAAGGCCGTCGCCGACGGTGAAGCCGCGTGGCGCCGGATCGTCTCGACCGCTGCCCTGTCGGGCATCCCGGTTCCCGGATTCGCGTCGGCGCTGAGCTACTTCGACTCGCTCGCCAGCGAACGTCTCCCGGCCGCGCTCGTGCAGGGCCAGCGCGACTTCTTCGGCGCGCACACCTACAAGCGCGTCGACATGCCCGGCACGTTCCACACGCTCTGGTCGGGCGACCGCAGCGAGGTCGAGTCGGCCGGCTCCTCGCACTAGCCACCCGCGCACATCGCGCGCGCCACGCTCCACCGAATTCGACGGAGATTCTGCCCGAAACTGCCGCTTTCCCGCCCGGAAAGCCGCTTTCGGCCAAGAATCTCCGTCGAATTCGTTAAGGGCGGGCGTTCGGAGGGACGGGCGTTCGGAGCGGCGGGCGTTAGGAGGGGCGGGAGCGGGCGGCCAGGGCGAGGCGGATGGCTCGCACGGCGAGGCCGACGGCGAGCCAGCCGGCCGCGGCCAGCACGCCCTGCCAGGGCAGCGTGACCGCGAGCACCAGGCATCCGACCACGCCCACGTATTGGATCGCCCGCGGGAGCCAGCGGTCCTCCGCCCGCTGCCGCAGCGCGCTCAGGTGCGCGATCGCGTAGTAGACGAGCACGGAGCAGGCCGAGAAGCCGACCAGTCGCGCCGGGTCGAGCAGCAGGATGCCGGCGATCGCGGCCAGCCCCACGGTCGCCTCGGCGACGACGGGGGCGTGCGTGCGCGCGGAGATCCGGCTGAGCGGGCCGGGCAGGTCGCGCTCGCGCGCCATCGCGAGGCCGGTGCGGCTGAGCCCGGCGAGGATGCCGAGCAGCGAACCGAGGGAGGCGATCGCGGCCACGGCGCGGGCGAGGCCGGTCCACGGCTCGTCGCCGCCGACCACGTCGGCCAGGGGCGACCGGGACGCCGCGAGGGCGGCCGGACCGAGGATCGTCACGCAGAGCACCCCGACCACGGCGTAGATCACGAGGGTGATGCCCAGCGCGATGATGATCGCTCGCGGCAGCGTGCGCCGGGGGTCCCTGACCTCCTCGCCGAGCGTCGCCATCCTCGCGTAGCCGGCGAAGCAGAAGAAGAGCAGACCGGCCGATTGCAGGATGCCGTACCAGCCGGCATCCGTGATCGTGGTCAGGTCGAGGTGCGCCCGGGATGCTCCGCCGCCGAAGCCGATCGCCGCGAATACGACCAGGAGCCCGCCGATCACCGTGAACACGATCGCGGCGCTGACGCCGGCGGTGGTGCGGATGCCGGCCATGTTGATGGCGCCGAGCACCACGACGGCGGCAACCGCGACCGATCTGGCCTGGTCGGGCCACAGGTAACTGCCCGCGATCAAGGCGATGGCGCCCGCCGACGCGGTCTTGCCGGCCATGAACAGCCAGCCGGCGGCGAATCCCCACCACGAGCCCAGGGTCGAGCGGCCCCACAGGTATGCGCCGCCCGAGAGGGGGTAGGCCATCGCGAGCTGGGTGGAGCTGATCGCGTTGAGGGAGGCGATGACCCCGGCGATGACCAGCCCGATCAGGAGGCCGGTGCCGGCCGCGGCAGCGGCGGGAGCCCAGACGAAGAAGACGCCGGCGCCGATCATCGCGGCGAGGCCGACGACGATCGCCCGGCCGACGCCGAGGTGGCGCTGCAGCGTGATCATGGAAGAACCCTAGCGATGCGCGCGCCCGCCCGTGCCCGCACTGTTCCCGCCCGGATGCTCGCCGCCTCGCCCTGCGCCTCTCGCCCTGCGCCGAGAGTGCCCGTTGCGGTCGAACTGGCCAGGTACGCCGGACAATCTCGACCGCGACAGTCAATCTCGGCGTCTGGGATACTGGGGGAAAGCGCGCGACGAGGCGAGGACGGGAGCGAGCAACCATGACGGACGACCACCCTGAACTGTCCGGCTACGAGCCGCACGACGCGTCGCGCCCGCTGCGCGGCAAGCGCGTGACGACGGCGATGCGCGTCGTGGTCGTGCTCGGCCTGGTCGCCCTCATCGTGCCGGGCATCCTCACGACCATGCAGGTCGCGTCGACGACGGCGTCGAACGCCTGCCTGGTTGCCGTGGCGCGCTACTACCCGCACTCGCAGTCGCACGACGCGCGTTTCGAGTTCACCGGACCCGGTGGGTTCGGCTGGCAGTGCTACGCGATCGACATCAATGAGCGCGAGACCTTCGTCACCCCGCTCGGGATCATCCCGGCGGCACCGGGGCTGGAAGCGCCGAGCATCCGTTCCTAGGCCGCCGCGTCCCCGCATCTCCGCATCTCCGTCGAGATTGCCCGTTGCGGTCGAGCTGACCCGGTACGCGGGGCAATCTCGACCGGAACTGTCCATCTCGACGCACCGACGTGTGGTTAGGCGGCGCCTTCGAACATCGACGTGACGGAGCCCTCGTCGAAGACCTCGTGGATGGCGCGGGCCAGCAGCGGGGCGATGGGCAGCACCGTGAGGGTCGGGAAGCGCTTCTCCTCCGGCACCGGCAGGGTGTCGGTGACGACGACGGCCGAGATCGCGGCGTTCTGCAGCATCTCGATCGCCGGGTGGCTGAACACGGCGTGCGTGGCAGCGACGACGACGCCGATCGCTCCGGCCTCGCGCAGCGCCTCTGCGGCCAGGGCGATGGTGCGGCCGGTGTCGATCATGTCGTCGACGATCAGGCACACCCGGCCGGCGACCTCGCCGACGATTTCGTGCACGGTGACCCGGTTGGGCACGAGCGGGTCGCGGCGCTTGTGGATGATGGCCAGCGGCGCCCCGAGCTTGTCGCTCCAGATGTCGGCCACGCGAACGCGGCCCATGTCGGGCGAGACGACGGTGAGGGTGGACGGGTCGAGCTTCTCTGTGAAGTGCTCGAGCAGCACCGGCATGGCGAAGAGGTGGTCGACGGGGCCGTCGAAGAAGCCCTGGATCTGCGCGGCGTGCAGGTCGACCGACATGATCCGGTCGGCGCCGGCCACCTTGAACAGGTCGGCGACGAGGCGAGCCGAGATCGGTTCGCGGCCGCGGCCCTTCTTGTCCTGCCGGGAGTAGGGATAGAACGGGGCGACAACGGTGATCCGCTTGGCCGAGGCACGCTTGAGGGCGTCGACCATGATCAGCTGTTCCATCAGCCATTCGTTGATCGGGGCGGTGTGCGACTGGATCACGAAGGCGTCGCTTCCGCGCACGCTCTCGTCGAAGCGCGCGTAGATCTCACCGTTCGCGAAGGTGCGCGCATCCGTGTGGACAAGCTCCGAACCCAGCTCAGTGGCGATGTCCAGTGCGAGCTGCGGGTGTGCGCGCCCCGAAACCAGTACCAGTTTCTTCTCGCCTTTGGCTGTGATTCCGGGCACTTAGTCTCCGCTCGTTTCCGCAGCCTGCGCCGCGTCGGTTCCCGGACGGTTGGCCTGAACCCAGCCGTCCATGTTGCGCTGCGGAGCCACGTTGATGGCCAGGGATCCGGCCGCGACATCCTTGCGGACGACCGTTCCGGCTCCCGTGTACGCTCCGTCACCAATCCTAATCGGCGCGACGAACACGTTGTGCGACCCGGTGCGCACATGCGACCCGATCACGGAGCTGTGCTTCTTCACGCCGTCGTAGTTGGCGAAGATCGTGCCGGCGCCGATGTTCGAGCCCACGCCAATCGTGGCGTCGCCGACGTAGCTGAGGTGCGGCACCTTGCTGCCGGCGCCGATCTTTGCGTTCTTCGTCTCGACGAAGGTGCCGATCTTCCCGTCGGCGCCCAGCACGGTTCCGGGACGCAGGTAGGAGAACGGGCCAACGGATGCTCCGGCGCCGATCACCGCGAGCGTCGCGTCGGTGCGCTTCACGACCGCGTTCTCGCCGACCTCGCAGTCGCGGAGGGTGGTGTCCGGGCCGATCACGGCGCCGGTGGCGATCACCGTCGCGCCCTGGATCTGCGTGCCGGGGAGGATCGTGACGTCGGGGGCCAGCGTGGCGGTGACGTCGATCCAGGTGGTCGCCGGGTCCTGCACGGTCACGCCGGCCAGCTGCCAGCCGCGCACGATGAGCGCGTTCAGCTTCTGCGCGGTGTCGCTGAGCTGGGCCCGGTCGTTGACCCCGGCAACGAGCCAGGGCTCCGCGACCGCGACAGCGGTGACCTCGGAGCCCGCCTGGCGAAGCAGCCCGATCACATCGGTGAGGTACTTCTCGCCCTGCACGTTGTCGGTGGTGAGCCGCGCGAGTTGGTCGCGGAGCTCCGACAGGCCGAACACGTACACGCCGGCGTTGATCTCGTCGACGGCAAGCTCGAGGGCGTCGGCATCCTTCTGCTCGACGATGCGGTCGAACGCGCCGTGCTCAGAACGGATGATGCGGCCGTAGCCGGTGGAGTCATCCGGGATCGCGGACAGCACGGTGGCGGCGGCGGCGCTCGCGCGGTGCGCGGCGAGGAAGGCGGTGAGGGTGTCTGCGTCGAGCAGCGGGACGTCGCCGTTGATGACGAGCACGTCGCCCTCGAAATCGGCGGGCAGCGCGGCGATGGCCTGCTCGACGGCCCGGCCGGTGCCCGGCACGTCGTCCTGGTCGACGATGAGGCTCTCCGGCACCACCGCGGCGACGACCTCGGCGAGCCGGTCGCGTTCGTGGCGCACGACCGTGACGAGGTGCGCGGCGTCGAGCGCGCGCGCCGTGGCGAGCACGTGGCTGATCATTGGCATCCCGGCGAGCGGATGCAGCAGCTTGGGAAGGCTGGAGCGCATGCGGGTGCCCTGGCCGGCGGCCAGCACGACGATAGCGAGTCGATTGTCGGTCATACGGTGCCCCTGGTCGTCTCGAGGTGGACGTCGATCGGTGAATCGAACGGCTCCGCCGCCAGGACTCGAACCTGGACCTAACAGCTCCAAAGGCTGTCGTGCTGCCATTACACCACGGCGGAATGCGTCGACCTGGGGCCGGGCATCGCAGTCAAGTCTGCCAGATGTCCGGGCCCGACTCGTGTCACCGGTTCCGTGCGGTGCCGTACGAGGCCGGATAATGGAGGGATGCCTGCGAATGACGAAGTCGACCGGATCGTTGACGCGTGGCTGCGCGAACGACCGGACCTCGATTTTTCGCCGCTGCAGGTGCTCTCCAGGGTCGCGCGTCTGTCCAAACACCTCGACCGGGCCCGCCGCACCGCGTTCTCCCGCTCAGAGCTGGAGTCGTGGGAGTTCGACGTGCTCTCCGCCCTCCGCCGAGCCGGCGCCCCCTACGAGCTGAGCCCGAAGTCGCTCCTCCAGCAGACCCTCGTCTCCAGCGGCACGATGACCAACCGCATCGACCGGCTCGTCGACCGTGCCCTGGTCACGCGCCGTACCGACCCCAACGACGGCCGCGGCATCCTGGTCGGGATGACCGCTGCCGGGCTGATCCGTGTGGACGCCGCGATCACCCGCCTCGTCGACGCCGAGGCCGACATGCTCGACACGCTCTCCGCGGGCGACCAGGAGCGCCTCGCCGGCCTGCTCCGCAAGCTCTCGCTCGACTTCGACTAGCCTGCCGGGCGGCCGAGCGGGTCTACCGGCGGAGCGCCGCGCGGGCCAGCCGGTTGCCGAGGAACTGCACCAGCTGCACCAGCACGATGATCAGCAGCACGGCGGCCCACGTGACGACCGGGTTGAACTGGCGGTAGCCGTAGAGCAGCGCGAAGTTTCCGAGGCCGCCGCCGCCGACGTAGCCGGCGACCGCCGACATGTCCACGAGCGCAACGAAGATGAACGTGTAGCCGAGAATGAGCGGGCCGAGCGCCTCCGGCAGCAGGACCGTGAAGACGATGCGCACCGGGCCGGCTCCCACCGACCTGGCCGCCTCGATCACCCCCGGCGTCACGGTGAGCAGGTTCTGTTCGACGATGCGGCCCACGGCGAAGGATGCGGCGAGCGAGATCGTGAAGATGATCGCGGCATTCCCGATCCCGGTTCCGACCACGAGCCGGGCCAGCGGCTGGGCCGCGGCCAGGAAGATGATGAACGGGATCGGCCGGATGATGTTGACGAGCACGTTCAGGACGAGGAACACCGGGCGGTTCTCCAGGATGCTGCCGGCCCGGGTCAGGTACAGGCCGAGCCCGACGATGAGACCGCCGAGTCCGCCGAAGAAGAGGGTCAGCGCGACGATGTACAGGGTTTCGACGGTCGCCGTCCCGAGCTCGGGCAGCAGGTCAATCAGTGAATCCATCAGCGCACCTCCGTCACAGTGGTCAGTCGTCGAACCCGGTCGAGCGCGGCGTCGATCACCGCGTCATCCGCCGCCAGGGACAGCGTCAGGTGCCCGAACGGCCGGCCCTGGATTTCGTTGATGCCGCCGTAAATGACCTCGAAGGACACCCCGGCGCGGGCGAACTCGCCAAACACCGCGGCCTGGTCGACGTCGGCGTCGCGGAACGCCAGCGTCACGATCCGGCCGGTGTGCCGCTCGCGCAGCACCTGGAGTTCGGCGGCGGACGGCACGCCCTTGACGACCGTGCCGACGAAGCCGGCGGATGCCGGATGCTGCGGGTTCGAGAACACATCGAACACGGGGCCGCGCTCGATGACCCGGCCCTGGTCCATGACGGCCACCTTCGTTGCGATGGTCTGGATGACGTCCATCTCGTGGGTGATCACGATGATCGTGACCCCGAATTCCCGGTTGACCCGTTTGAGGAGGGCGAGCACCTCGTGCGTGGTTTCCGGGTCGAGCGCGCTGGTCGCCTCGTCGGCCAGCAGGATGCTGGGTTGGGTCGCCAGCGCCCTGGCGATCCCGACGCGCTGCTTCTGACCGCCGGAGAGCTGGTCTGGATAGGCGCGCGCCTTGTCGGAGAGCCCGACGAACTCGAGCAGTTTGGCGACCCTGGCCGCCCGTTCGGCCTTCGGCATGCCGGCCACCTCGAGCGGATAGGCCACGTTCCGGGCGACGGTGCGGGAGTTCAGCAGGTTGAACTGCTGGAAGATCATCCCGATGCCGAGCCGCACCCTGCGAAGCTCCCGCTCGGGAAGCCTCGCGATGTCCTGGCCGTTGACCACGATCGCGCCACTCGTCGAGCGCTCGAGCGCGTTGACCAGGCGAACGAGCGTGCTTTTGCCGGCCCCGGAGTAGCCGATGATGCCGTACACGTCGCCGGCTTCGACATCCAGGCTGACGTTGTCGATGGCCACGACGGGCTCGCCCGCCTTCGTGGTGGCCGGGTACACCTTGGACACGTCACGCAAACTCACGACGGGCATACGGGATCCTCACTGAAAGAGTCCGCGAGTGAGCAGTTTCGGCTGCATAACCCTGGTGGGAGCAGCCGAAACTGCTCACTCGCGGGAAGGGGAAGGGCGGGCGCGGGCGGCGCCCACGGGTTTACTTCTGGGCTGCGGTGTCCTTCTCGACGGTCTCGAGCGACTTCTCGAGGTCGGAGACCGGGGTCTTCAGGAGCACCGCGTTGCCTCCGGAAACTGCGAGGACACCATCCCGCACCTTCTTGCTGTCCTGGTAGATCTGGACGAGCTTCAGGTAGGTGGCGTTGTTCTTGTCCTTGGCGCGGGCCGCGAAGACGTTCACGTACGGCAGGGCCTTGGGGTCGGTGGGGTCATCCTGGGCGATGGCATCCTTGAGCTTGAGGCCGGCCTTCGCCACGAAGTCGTTGTTGATGACCGCGGCGGCGACGTCCGGGAGCGACGTCGCGGTGAGGGCAGCCTCGAGCGCCTTCACGTGGACCTTCGACTTGCGGGTGTCGATGTCGTTGAGCCCGGAGAAGATGCTGCCGCCGTCCTTGAGCACGACCAGCTTGGCCGACTGCAGCACGAGCAGGGCGCGGGCCAGGTTGCTGGCATCGTTCGGCACGGCGACGGTGTCGCCCTTCTTGATGGCGGCGACGCTCTTCACCTTGCTCGAGTACAGGGCCAGTGGGTAGATCGCCGTTGCGCCGATCGGCACGAGGTTCTGCTTGCTCGACACGTTGTAGTCGGCGAGGTAGACGATGTGCTGGAACTGGTTGAGGTCGATCTCGCCCTCGGCCAGCGCCGGGTTCGGCTGCGCGTAGTCGGAGAAGTCGACGATGTCGACCTTGATCCCGGCGTCGGCCGCGGCCTGCTTGTAGTCCGCCCAGTACGGGTCGCTGGCGCCGACGACGCCGATCTTGACCACCTTGTCCGCGCTGGCCCCGGAGCCGGCCGCGCCGGCGCATCCGGCCAGCAACGCCACGAGCGGTACGACCGCGAGAACGGCCAGAATCGTCTTCTTCACTGTGTTTCCCTTTCGCTGTGTGCGCCTGGCGAGGTTCGCCCGAAAGGGCGAGGCGGGCACAGCAAACCCACGGGACTGTCGAGTGGGGGTCTGTGCCGCAACTCTGCGAGGCACAACTCCACGCTAACGACCGATGCTGCGACGCAGGGCCCCCAGGGGTAACACTGCGTCACAGCACCTGCGAGATCAGCTTCCGATCAGCTCGGAGAGTTCGAGCCAGCGGGTTTCCAGGCCGACGACGGATGACTCGAGCTCCTGCATCTCCGTGGACAGCGCGCCGAGGCCGGTGTAGTCCGACTGGTCGTGCGCGGCGAGCGTCTCGTGCAGCCCGGCGATGCGGTCCTGCATCTTGACGACCTTGCGGCCGGTGGATGCGAGTTCCTTCTGCGCGTTGCGGAGGTCTGCGCCGCCGATGGCGAGCTTCCGGGGGCCGGAGGTGGCGCTCCCGGAGGCTTCGGTCGGGGAGCCGTTGGAACCGTTGGATCCGCCGGAGACCTGCTTCTTGCGCAGCTCGAGGTACTGGTCGACCCCGCCGGGCAGGTGGCGGAAGGCGCCGTCCGTCACGGCGTACTGGTTGTCGGTGACGCGCTCGATCAGGTACCGGTCGTGCGAGACGACGAGGAGGGTGCCGGGGAACGAGTCGAGCAGGTCCTCCATCGCGGCGAGCATGTCGGTGTCGAGGTCGTTTGTGGGCTCGTCGAGGATGAGCACGTTCGGCTCGTCGAGCACGATCAGCAGCAGCTGCAGGCGGCGCTTCTGGCCACCGGAGAGGTCCTTGACCTGGGTGGTCAGCTGCGCGCTCATGAAGCCCATCCGCTCGAGCATCTGCCCGGGGGTGATCTCCTTGCCGCCGGCGATGTACGACGTCTTCTGGCGGCCGATGACCTCGCTGACGCGGTCGTTCTGGATGTCCTCCAGCTCGAAGAGCTGCTGGGTGAGCACGGCGACCTTGATGGTCTTGCCGCGCTTGACCTTGCCGCTGGTGGGCAGGAGGGTGCCGGCGACCAGGTTGAGCAGTGTCGACTTGCCGGCGCCGTTGACGCCCATGATGCCGGTGCGCTCGCCCGGCGCGATGCGCCAGGTGATGTCGTTGAGCACGGTCTTCTCGCCGAAGGTGACGGTGACGTCGAGCAGGTCGACGACGTCCTTGCCCAGGCGCTGCATGGCCATCGACTGCATCGAGACCGTGTCGCGGGGCGGCGGCTCATTCTCGATCAGCACGTTGGCCGCGTCGATGCGGAACTTGGGCTTGGCGGTGCGGGCGGGAGCACCGCGGCGCAGCCAGGCGAGTTCCTTCTTCATCAGGTTCTGGCGCTTCGATTCGGAGGCGGCCGACATCCGGTCGCGTTCGACGCGCTGCAGGATGTACGCCGCGTAGCCGCCCTCGAAGGGTTCGATGATGCGGTCGTGCACCTCCCAGGTCTGGTTGCAGACCTCGTCGAGGAACCACCGGTCGTGAGTGACGACCACAAGGCCGCCGGAATTCGTGGCCCAGCGGGTCTTCAGGTGCCCGGCGAGCCAGGAGATGCCTTCGACGTCGAGGTGGTTAGTGGGCTCATCGAGGAAGATGACGTCGTGGTCGCCGATCAGCACGGCGGCGAGGGCGATCCGTCGGCGCTGGCCTCCGGAGAGGTCGTCGACGAGGGCGTCCCACGGGATGTCGCGCACGAGTCCGCCGATGACGTCGCGCACCTTGGAGTCGCCGGCCCAGACGTGCTCCTCGATGCCGCCGACGATGGTGTGACCGACCGTCTGTCCGGAGACGAGCTCGTCTGACTGGTCGAGAATGCCGATGGTGACGCCGCGCCGGCGGGTCACGCGCCCGGAGTCGGGCTCCATGCGCCCGGCCAGCAGGTTGAGCAAGGTGGACTTGCCGTCGCCGTTTCGGCCGACGACGCCGATACGGTCGCCTTCGTTGAGTCCGGCGGTGACGCTGTCAAAGATGACGCGAGTGGGAAATTCGAGGTGCAGGGCTTCAGCCCCGAGCAAATGTGCCATAGGCTGCCCAGCTTACCGGCCGCGCCTGAGAGCCTGCCCCGCGCTTTCCGCTCGCGAAACTGCAGTTGTGGTCACTAAAACGCACTCATAACGACCACAACTGCTTGTTCGCGGGAAGGCGGCGCGAGAAGGCGGCGCGAGAAGGCGGCGCGGGAAGGCGGCGCGGCTAGTCGTGGACGAGGCGGGCGCCGTGCACGGGGCCGACGGCGCGCACCACGTGCAGGCGGGACGCGCTGAGCGCGACCTGCAGCTCGAGGGCGCTGTCGGCATCCGCGACCAGGAACGCGACCGTCGGGCCGGAGCCGGAGAGGATGCCGGCGAGGGCGCCGTTCGCCTCGCCGAGTTCGAGCACCCGCCCGAGTCCGGGCGCGAGGTGCAGCGCCGGGGCCTGGAGGTCGTTGTGCAGCGATTCGGCGAGCATGCGCGGGTCGCCGGCGCGGAGCGCCTGGAGCACGTTCGGGTCGACGGTCGGCTGTTCCTCGGCCGGGAAGATGTCCTGCGCGTGGCGGTCGCGGTGGCGGTCGAGCTCGCGGTAGACATCGGGCGTCGACATGCCGAATTCGGCGAGGGCGAGCACCCACTGGAACTGCCCCTTGGCCAGGGCTGGACTCAGCTGGTCGCCGCGGCCGGTGCCGATGGCGGTGCCGCCGGTGACGGCGAACGGGACGTCGGCGCCCAGCTTCGCGGCGAGGCCGAGCAGCTCGTCCTTGGTTGCCTCGGTTCCCCAGAGGGCGTCGCAGGCCAGCAGGGTGGCCGCGGCATCCGCCGACCCGCCGCCCATGCCGCCGGAGATCGGGACGTGCTTTTCGATTTCGAGGCGCACTCCCCCGCGGAACCCGGACTTGCGGGCCAGGGCGCGCGCGGCCTTGATGGCGAGGTTGCTGCCGTCGGTGGGGAGTCCGGAGGTGTCGATCGGGCCGCTGAACTCGACCGAGAAGTCGTCGGCCGGGTAGGCCCGAACGTCCTCGCAGAGCGACACGGCCTGGAAGGCGGTGGCGAGGTCGTGGTAGCCGTCGGGCATGACCTTGCCGACCTTGAGGAAGACGTTGATCTTGCCCGGCGCTCTCGCATGTACAACCTGAGAGATCCCCGCGTTACCCATGCTCCTAACCTAGCCCAGCCCGCTCGGGGCTCCCGACGAGACCGCCGCCAGCCACTCCCGCATGGCCTCTTTCGCCGGGCCGACCGCCTGGGCGCCTTCGAGCCGCTGGTGGGTGAGGGAAACGGATGTCCGACCGGCTTTCGTCGGGTTCGCGGTGGCCAGGAGCGACCCGCGCCCCTCGAGCGTCCAGCGCGCGGTGGCGTAGGTGGCGGCACGGCTCTCGCTCGTGGGCGCCGTGCCGAGGCCGGCGTTCACCGGGGAGTCGGACATGAATCGACGCTAGCCGATCGTGCGGGCGATGGCGAGGAAGTCGTCCACGGTGAGCTGCTCGCCGCGTTTGGTCGGGTCGACGCCGGCCGCCGCGATGCGCGCGGAGGCCGTGGCGGAGTCGCCGAGCACGGTCGACAGCGACTGGCGCAGCATCTTGCGGCGCTGCTGGAACGCGGCGTCCACGAGGGAGAACGTGGCCAGGCGCAGCTCCTCCGACTCCAGCGGTTCGGGACGGCGTTCGAAGGCGACGAGGATCGAGTCGACGCCGGGCACCGGCCAGAACACCTGCCGGCTCACCTTGCCGGCGGTGCGGAAGGCCCCGTACCAGGCGGCCTTGACGCTCGGGCTGCCGTACACCTTGGAGCCGGGCGGGGCCGCGAGGCGCTCGCCGACCTCGGCCTGCACCATGACGACGCCGGCGCGGATCGATGGAAAGTGCTCGAGCAGGTGCAGCAGCACGGGCACTGACACGTTGTAGGGCAGGTTGGCGACCAGGCGCGACGGGTCGCCCGGCAGGGCCATGATCTTCAGCGCGTCGTCACGGATGACGGTGAGCGGGGCGCCCGGCTGCGAGAGTTCGACCGTGATGGGCAGTTGTTCGGCCAGTCGGGCGTCGATCTCGACGGCAACGACACGGGCGCCGACCTCGAGGAGGCCGAGGGTGAGCGAGCCGAGGCCGGGGCCAACCTCGAGCACGGTGTCGCCGGAGGCAACCCGGGCGACCTTGACGATGCGCCTGACCGTGTTGGCGTCGATGACGAAGTTCTGGCCGAGCTTCTTCGTGGGGTTGACGCCGAGCATCTCGGCCAGGTCGCGGATCTCGGCCGGTCCGAGCAGGGTGCGCTGCACCCTGGTCTCGGGTGCTTCTGCTTCTGCTTCTGCGGGCGCCGAGTGGCGACCGGGTTCGCGCGCCGAGGTCTCGGCTCCCGTGCCGGGCTCGGCACCGCTGGCCCCGGCGGGCTCGGCCTCGAGGCCGTTGCTGTGCCTGCCCGGCTGACGGGGCTCACTCATGCGATGCCTCCGCGGGGGCCGGAATCCGAGCGGAGCGCGTCGTGCGCGGCGGTCACCGGTTCGGCGTCCCAGCGGCCGTAGACGAGCTCGGTGTTGGAGGCGATCTGCGCAGAGAGCAGGGAGACATCCGTTTCGAGGTGCTCGGCCATCGCGCGCAGCGTATGGGGCAACAGGTAGGGCGCGTTCGGGCGACCGCGGTAGGGCTCAGGCGTGAGGAAGGGGGCGTCCGTCTCGGCCAGCAGCAGCTGGCGGGGGGCGACGGAGAGCGCCTCGCGCAGTGTCTTCGCGTTCTTGAACGTGACGGTGCCGGAGAAGGACATGTACCAGCCGTTTGCGGCGCAGAGCTCCGCCATCTCGGCGTCGCCGGAGAAGCAGTGGAAGACCGTGCGTTCTGGGGCGCCGACCCGGAGCAGAGTCGCGATGACCTCGGCGTGGGCGTCCCGGTCGTGGATCTGCAGCGCGAGGTTGTTCTCTTTGGCGATCTGGATGTGCGCCTCGAACGACCGATACTGGCTCGCGCGGCCGTCGGTGCCGGTGCGGAAGAAGTCGAGCCCGGTCTCCCCCACGGCGACGACGCGGGGGCGACCGGCGAGTTCGGCGATCTCGGCGAGGGCGTCGTCGAGGGTGCCCGCCGCCTCGTAGGCCGGCGCCTCATTGGGGTGGATGGCGACGGCCGCGAGCATGCGCGGCTCGGAGAGGGCCATTTCGGCCGACCAGCGCGAGGTTTCCAGGTCGCCGCCGACCTGCACGACGCCGCGCACGCCGACGCTCGACGCGCGGTCGAGGTGCTCGGCGAAACCGATCGCATCCCTGCCGTCGGCGATCTCCAGGTGCGTGTGGTTGTCGTACACCGGCACGGTGAGCGGCTCGGGCAGCGGCGGGTAATTCAGGTCGCGCCCGGCCGTCTCTTCGCGCTTGCGCACGTGGCTGGCGTGGTCGCTAACCAACCGTGGCCTCGATGCGCGGGAACAGCGCCTCCAGCGGCAGCACGTGCGAGCCGCCGGTCCACTCCCAGGCAAGGTCGATGCGCTGGTCGGTGACCTCGCCGTCTCCGCCGAGGGCCGCCCAGAGCCTGACGGTGGCCCGGGGCACGACCGGCGACAGCAGCACGGCGAGCGTGCCGAGTCCGCGGACGGCGGTGTGGAGCACGGTTTCGAGCCGGTCCCGGTTCGCGGGATCCTTGGCGAGGGCCCATGGTTCCTGGCTGGTGATGTACCCATTGAGCTCGTCGACGAGCTCCCAGACGGCGGCGATGGCTTCGTGGATGGCGAGGCGTCCGATGGCCTCGGACGCGGCATTCGTCGCTCGCCGTTCGGTGCCGCGGATCAACTCGTCGGCCTGGGTGAACGCACTGCCGGCGGGGATCTCCCCGTCGCAGTACCGCACAACCATGGCGATCACGCGGGAGGCAAGGTTTCCGAAGCCGTTCGCGAGTTCCGACTGGTAGCGCGCGGAGAGGTCTTCCCACGAGAACGAGCCGTCCTGGCCGAAGCTGATGGCGCGCATGAAGTAGTAGCGGAACGCGTCGGAGCCGAACGTGTCGGTGATCTGGCTCGGCGCGATGCCGGTGAGCTTGGACTTGCTCATCTTCTCGCCGCCGACGAGCAGCCAGCCGTGGCCGAAGACCTGCCTGGGCACCGGGATCCCGGCGGCCATCAGCATGGCGGGCCAGATGACGGCGTGGAAGCGGAGGATGTCCTTGCCGACGACGTGGGTGGCCGGCCAGCGGCGGGCGAAATTCTCGTCGTCCTGCCCGTAGCCGACGGCGGTGATGTAGTTGAGCAGGGCGTCGAACCACACGTACACGACGTGGGTGTCGTCCCACGGGACCTTGATGCCCCAGTCGAAGCTGGAGCGGGAGATCGACAGGTCGCTCAGGCCCTGCTTGACGAAGGAGATGACCTCGTTGCGCGCCGATTCCGGCTGCACGAAGTGCGGGTTGCTTTCGTAGAGGTCGAGGAGCTGCTCGGTGAAGGTGCTCATTCGGAAGAAGTAGTTCTTCTCGTGCAGCAGCTCGACCGGCTTGGAGTGGATGGCGCAGACGGGCTGCCCCTCGAACTCGCCCGTGCCGTCGACGAGGTCGCTGGGCTGCTTGTACTCCTCGCAGCCGACGCAGTAGTAGCCCTCGTACTCGCCGGTGTAGATGTGTCCGGCGTCGAAGAGGTGCTGCAGGAACTTCTGCGCGTTGACCTCGTGGCGCTCGTCGGTCGTGCGGATGAAGTCGTCGTTTTCGATGTCGACGGTGTGCAGCAGCGGCTTCCACGCGGTCTCGACGAGCCGGTCGGCCCACGCCTTGGGCGTGGTGCCGTTGGCGGTCGCGGTGCGCAGGATCTTCTGGCCGTGTTCGTCGGTGCCGGTGAGCAGCCAGGTGTCGTCGCCGGACTGGCGGTGCCAGCGGGCGAGCACGTCGGCGGCCACCTCGGTGTATGCGTGCCCGATGTGGGGGACATCATTCACGTAGAAAATGGGCGTGGTGATGTAGAAGGAAGAGCCGTCGGACATGCTGACATCCTACGGGGAGCAGCGGATGTTGCCGGGCCTGTTACTCTGCGCTGTCCTGTTCGGCTGGCGGCGCGGCGTGGTGATGCACGTGGCCGAAGACCGGCGGGAGCACTTCGTGCGCGGCCGGCGCGGGCTTGCGGTCCGGCTTGTCCTTGAGCGCATCGCTCTCCCGGATGTCGACGCCGTGCACCTTCTGGTGCGGGTACTCGACGGGATCCATGCCCAGCACGATCTTGCCGTGGGCGTGGCCGGTCTCGAGTTCCCGGTAGGCCTCCCGCACCTTCGCCAGTGGGTAGATCGCCGCGACCGGCACCACGATCTGCCGGTCGGCGACCATCCCGGCGACCTTCTGGAGCACGGTCGTGTCGGTCGTGTCCGTTGATGGGACGTTGGCGAGGGAATCGTCGCCCAGGTGGTTGAGTTCGGCATCGATGCCGTGGGGGGCAACGCGGGCGAGGCGTTCCTCGAGGCCTGGGCCGTAGGCGACCGGGATGACGCCGATCTGGCGCAGGTGGTCGAAGTGCTCTGGGCTGGCCGTTCCGATCACGGTGGCACCACGAAGCTTCGCGAGTTGGGCGGCGATCCCGCCCACCCCTCCGGCTGCGGCGTGCACGAGCACGGTCATGCCCGGCTTCGGGTTCGCATTCTGAACGGCGGCCCAGGCGTTCGCGGCGGCAATGTACAGGCTGCCGGCGACCTCCCAGGAGAGACGTTCGGGTTTGCGGATGATGTGCTCGGCCGGGACAACGACGTACTCGGCCTGGGATCCGCGCACGGTGTGACCCATGACCTCGTCACCGGGGCTCCAGTCGGTGACGCCGCCGCCGACGGTATGAACGAAGCCGGCGAAATCGCTGCCCTGCCCCGCAGGGAAGCGAGCAGGCCACTCGTTTTCGAAGCGGCCTTCCCGAATGCTGGTCTCGACCGGGTTCAGCCCCGCGGCCACAACTCGGACGACCACTTCGCCGGCGCCCGGAGCGGGGATGGAGGTCTCGACAACGTCGAGCACGTCCGGACCCCCGTAGCTGGAGAACATCACCGCGTGTGCCACCACACACCTCCGTCTTTACTGGAGTTAATCCTGAGGATCCGTCTTTATTGGAGTTTACCCTGAGGAGGCTTCGGATATTCCTTTTTCAGCAGCAGCGCGGCCTCGTAAAGGTCGCGTTTGCCGAGGCCGGAGGCGGCGGACACGTCGGCCGCGGCATCCTTCAACCGGATGCCGCCGGCCACGAGCGCGAGCACCTCCGCGACCCCGGTGTCCAGGTCGAGGACGCGGCGCTCTGCGCCGGCAACGACGATGCAGATCTCCCCCTTGACCCCGGCCTTCGCCCACTCGGCCAGCTCGGTGGCGGTCCCCCGTCTGACCTCTTCGTAGTACTTCGTGAGTTCGCGGCAGACGACGACGCGACGGTCGGCGCCGAGGGTGGCGGCGACATCCGTCAGGGATGCGGCCAGGCGCTTGGCCGATTCGAAGAAGACCATCGTGCGCCGCTCGGCGGCGAGTTCGCGCAGCGCGGCCGTGCGTTCGCCGTGCTTGCGCGGCAGGAATCCCTCGAAGGTGAACCGGTCGGTCGGCAACCCGGACACGGCGAGCGCGGTGAGCACTGCGGAGGGGCCGGGCAGAGCGGACACGACGACGCCGGCCGCGACCGCTGCATCGACGAGGTGGAAGCCCGGGTCGGACACCGTGGGCATCCCCGCGTCGCTGAGCACGAGGATGTCGCTGTCCCTGGCAAGTTCGACGAGTTCGGCCGCTTTGACGCGCTCGTTGTGGTCGTGCAGGCTGATCAGCTTCGGGCGGTTTTCGATCCCGAGGGCCTTGAGCAGGTGCACGGTGACCCTGGTGTCCTCGGCGGCGACGACGGTGGCGGTGCTCAGAGCCTCGACCAGACGCTTCGACGCATCCCCCAGGTTTCCGATCGGCGTGGCAGCGAGGATGATCATGGTCCCAGTCTCGCAGCCGCGGCTCGGTGTTGCAGACGGTGCGGCGGAGCCGGATCACTACGATGGTCAGGTGCTCCTCACCAGCCGCTGGTTCCGACTGCTTGGCCCCCTCGCCGTAACCGTGCTGGCCGCGGCGCTTCGCCTGTGGAACCTCGGCAGCCCGCACTCGCTCGTCTTCGACGAGACCTTCTATGTGAAGGATGCCTGGACCCTCTTCACCAACGGCTATGAGTCCGCCTGGCCGGACAACGCCGACGCACTCTTCGCCGCCGGCCACACCAACATCTTCACGACGGATCCGTCGTTCGTGGTGCATCCGCCGCTCGGGAAATGGCTGATCGCCCTCGGCATGGCGGCCGTGGGCCCGGCAAGCAGCTGGGGCTGGCGCATCGCGACGGCGCTGATCGGCATCCTCGCCGTCGTGCTGCTCATGCTGATCGCGAAGAAACTGTTCGGGTCGACGCTGCTGGCGACCATCGCCGGGTTCCTGTTCGCGATCGACGGGAACGCGATCGTGATGAGCCGGGTAGCCCTGCTCGACAACTCGGTCATGTTCTTCGCGCTGCTGGGCTTCGGGGCGGTGCTGCTCGACCGGGACTGGCATGCGACCCGGCTCGCCGCGCGGCTGGCCGAGAGCCGCTCGGCCGGGAACGACCCCGGCTGGGGACCGGTGCTCTGGTGGCGCCCGTGGCTGCTCGCGGCAGGCCTGGCCTTCGGCCTGACCAGCTCCGTCAAGTGGTCGGGCCTCTACTTCCTCGCCGCCTTCGGCGTCTACGTCGTTGTCGTCGACGCGCTGGCCCGGCGCCGCGCCGGGGTGTCGTTCTGGGTGAGCGCCGCCCTGCTCAAGCAGGCACCCGCGACGTTCCTGCTGATGGTGCCCGTCGCGCTCGCCACGTTCCTCGCATCCTGGACCGGGTGGTTCGTCACCCGCGGGGGGTTCTACCGGGAGTGGGCCGAGTCGCCGGGGGCAGCCTGGACCGGCGCATTCGCCTGGCTGCCGCACTCCCTGCAGAGCTTCTGGCACTATCAGGTGGCCGCCTACACGTACCACGTGAACCTCGACACGCCGCACCCGTACCAGGCCAACCCGCTCACCTGGCTGTTGATGATCCGCCCAACGAGCATGTACTACCGCGGCACGAGCCTGGGCGAGGACGGCTGCGGCGTCGCCAGTTGCGCCGAAGCGATCACGGGGATCGCCAACCCGCTCATCTGGTGGGCGGCGACCGCGGCCATCCTCTACCTGGTCTATCGCCTGGTGCGGTACCGCGAGTGGCGGGTGGGGCTCATCCTGATGGGCATGGTCGCCGGATACGTGCCCTGGCTGATGTACCTGAACCGGACGGTTTTCCAGTTCTACACGATCGCTTTCGAGCCGTACATGCTGCTCGGGCTGACGTTCGTGGTCGGGTTGATCATGCGCCGGCCGCATCCGGTCGAGGCGACGGATGCCGAGGACGAGCCGACGGATGCTCATGGGTGGCGGCCGGGAGGCATCCGCCTCGTCGTGGTCTTCCTCGTCGTGGCGGCTCTCGTCAGCGCATATTTCTACCCACTGTGGACCGGAATGCAGACCCCGTTCCTGTTCTGGCAGCTGCACATTTGGCTGCCGACCTGGCGGTGACATATGCCGCTTGAGACATATGGCGACTGGGAAACACGTGTGAATTCCCCCCGTTCGCCCGGCCCTCGCCCGTAGAATGATCGGTATCTGTTCGGCGAGTAACTGCTCAATCCGCGGCTGAGAAGTCAAGAAACAAACAAAGGCCATATGTCGGAAGCAACTGCCGCACCCACGGTCCGGATCATCAAGACCCGCCAGGGTGGCGATTCGAAGAACCCCACCACCGAGTACTCAGCGCTGTTGCACACCGTGCGCAACCTGGGCCTGCTGAAGCGCACGACCGGCTTCTACTGGATGGTCTTCTCGATCCTTGTCGTCGCGCTGTCCGGCGCCGCGACCGGTTTCATCCTGCTCGGCGACAGCTGGTTCCAGCTGATCATCGCCGGCACCCTCGGCATCATCCTCACCCAGTTCGCGTTCCTGGCGCATGAGGCCTCGCACCGTCAGGTGTTCGAATCAGGCCCCGCCAACGACCGCGCCGGCCGCATCCTCGCGAACCTGTTCGTGGGCATCAGCTACGCCTGGTGGATGACCAAGCACAGCCGCCACCACGCGAACCCGAACGTCATCGGCAAGGACCCGGACATCGATCCGGACGTCATCGTCTTCCTCGAGGAGGACGCCGCCAAGGTCAACTGGATCACCTCGTTCCTCACCCGCAAGCAGGGCTACCTGTTCTTCCCGCTGCTGATGCTCGAGGGTTTCAACCTGCACATGCACGGCTTCAAGACGGTCTTCGGCCGCCAGAAGGTCGACAAGCGCTGGCTCGAAATTTCGATGCTGACCACCCGCATCGTGCTCTACGTCGCCGTGATCTTCTACTTCCTGCCCGTCGGCATGGCGTTCGCCTTCATCGGCGTGCAGCTGGCCGTCTTCGGCGTGTACATGGGTGCCTCCTTCGCCCCCAACCACAAGGGCATGCCGATGCTGCCGCACGACAGCAAGGTCGACTTCCTCCGTCGCCAGGTACTCACCTCGCGCAACATCCGCGGCGGCACCGCGATGGACACGTTCATGGGCGGGCTCAACTACCAGGTAGAGCACCACCTGTTCCCGAACATGGCCAGGCCGCACCTTCGCAAGGCGCAGGAAATCACCAAGGAATACTGCGAATCGCACAACATCCTGTACACGGAGACCTCGATCCTCGAGTCCTACGGCATCGTCATCGCCTACCTCAACAAGGTCGGCCTGGCGGCGCGCGACCCGTTCGACTGCCCCATGATCGCCCGTTTCCACCACCGGTAACATCTAGCAACACCCGAAGGAGAGCCGCTTCCCCGCGTTGGGGAGGCGGCTCTTTTTGTGCGCCCGGGTGGATTGCGCGCTGTTGCGCCCGGGCGGTTCGACCGGCTCATTCGCCCCGCTCGCTCGTCGCGCCCGTCCGGTTCGTCGGCCCCGGCCCCGCGGGCGGATTCCCGCTCGCGGCAGAGCCCGTAGGCTGAAACCCATGTGGCTGCCGGGTGTGCTCGTCGCGGCGGCCGCTGCGTTCGCCGCCTGGGGAATCCACACGCTCGCGCCGGCTCTGCCGCTCCTGACGATCGCGGTCGGTCTCGGCATCATCGTCGCCCAGCTTCCACTCGCGCGCCCCGCGCTCATTGGCCCCCTTGCCCCGGGTATCGCGGTGGCGGCGAGCAGCATGATGCGCATCGGCATTGTGCTGCTCGGACTCAAACTCAGCCTCGTCGACATCGTCGCGCTCGGCTGGGCCGCCATCGCGACCACCGTCGCCGTGGTGCTGCTGAGCTTCATCGGCACGTTCTGGCTCGGCCGGTGGTTTCGCTTACCCGGGCATCAGCCGCTGCTCATCGCCACCGGATTCTCCATCTGCGGCGCCTCCGCAATCGGCGCCATGAGCGGCGTGGTCAGGGCCAAGGACGAGGACAGTGCCACGCCGATCGCGCTCGTCACCCTCTGCGGCACCCTGGCGATCGCGGTTCTGCCGGCCCTGTGGCATCCGCTGGGCCTGACCAACCTGCAATTCGGCCACTGGGTGGGCGCCGGCGTGCACGACGTCGGCCAGGTCGTGGCGACCGCCCAGATCGCGGGACCGACCGCCCTCGCCCTGGCCGTCGTCGTCAAGCTCACCCGGGTGCTCATGCTCGCGCCGATCGTGGCCGTCGTGTCGGTCGCGGAGCGCCGCACGCAAGCCGCCGGCTCCGGCCGCGGCCCTGCCACCCGCACCAGCCCCGTCGCCGGCCCCGCCCCCGCCACTGCCACCGGCCCCGCCACCGCCACCGCCACCGTGAGGGGTCGCATATCGACCTTCGTTGGTGCCCGGAAGGTCGATTTGCGACCCCTCAACGAGCTCGCGAGCGACAGCACCGCGGGCGGCGGCGCAGGCGTCGCCGCAGCGGATGCCGCATCCGCCCGGCCGCCGATCATTCCCCTGTTCGTGGCCGGGTTCCTCGTCGCCGTGCTCGTCCGCACGTTCCTGCCGCTCCCCGCCGCCGTGCTGGACGGCGCCGACACGCTCCAGACTGCCGTGCTCGCCATGGCCCTCTTCGCCCTCGGTGCTTCGGTGCGGTTGGGCGCGCTGCTCCGCACCGGCGGCCGCGCGCTCGTCGTCGGCCTCCTGTCCTGGACCCTGATCGCCGCGCTCGCCCTGGCCGCCACCCACCTGGCCTAGCCTCTCCCTCGCTCCTCTGCTCCCCCACGCACATCACCTCGCGAGTGAGCAGTTTCGGCGGAAAGGACGGCCCGGGAACCGCCGAAACTGCTCACTCGCGAGGATGGTGCGGCTGCGGCGCGCGGAGCGACGCGCGCCCGGAGCGGCACGGTTCGAGCGGCGCGCGCCCGGAGCGGCACGGTTCGAGCGGCGCGGGAAGTGCGCCGTTTCGCGGAGGGCGCGCGCCACCAGCGAAACGGCGTACTTCCCGCGCGACCGCATCGGCAGGATGAATCGTCCCGCGCACCGCACTCGCCGGGACGAATAGGGAGAACCTATCGCGGGGCGAGCCAGCCGCCGGGGCCGGGGTTGGGGCGCCGGGCCAGGGCGAACAGGGCCGGGGCGGCCGCGGCATCCGTCGCGAGATCGGCGAGGATGCGGCCGACCGAGGGCGTGAACTTGAACCCGTGCCCGCTGAACCCCGCGCCGACGACGACCGGGCCGACCCGGTCGAGCACGAAGTCCTCGTCGGCGGTGCTCGTGTACGTGCAGCTGACCGGTTCGAGCGCGTCGGGGTCTGCGCCGGGCAGCCAGTCTCGCACGTAGCGCTGCAGGGCAACAAGCTGCACCGGTTCCGGCATGAACGTGCGCGCATCGGGGTCGGTGACCGGGCCGACGCCGTGCCAGCCGGCCTTGACGCCCTGGCCGGGCGTGTACATGCCGTAGATCGGCGAGTACCAGTGTTCGTACCGTGGGTCGGCGGGGTCGAAGGCATGGTTGAACCCGGGCCACTCGACGGCGGCGCGGGCTGCGGCGTCCGGCGAGCGGTCGCGCAGGGCGAAGTGCGCGGGCTGCTCCTGCGTGACGACGAGGCGCGGCACGGGGAGAACCCCGGCAAGCAGCCCGGTGGTCCAGGCGCCGACCGTCACGACGGCGCGGCGCGCGTCCACCACCCCGGACTCGGTCGTGATGCGCACGTGGTCGTCGCCGAGCACCTCGAGCCGCAGCGCGCGGGTGCCATGACGGATCTCCGCTCCCGCGGCGACGGCGGCTGCCTGCAGCGCGGTGACGGCGGCATCCGCGTTCAGCCGTCCGGCGTCGGGCGTGTGCAGCACTCGGCCGTCGAAACGGATGCCGGGCCAGCGCTCCCCCGCGGCCTCCGGCGCCAGGAACTCGGCCCCGAGCCCGACGCCGTGCAGTGCCGCGGCGACCGCGTCGAAGCTCGGATTCGGCCCGTGGTTCACGATCCCCACCTGCTCGAGCACCCGGGTGCCCGACTCCGCCTCCAGCTCGCGCCAGAGCGGCAGCGCCTCGGCCAGCATCGCCACGTACGTGGGGTCGGCGTAGGCGGTGTTGAAGTTGCGGGAGGCCCCGTGCGAGGCCCCGTTCACGTGTCCGGGCTCGAACCGCTCCAGCAGCAGGACCGAGCGACCGCACCGCGCGAGCTGCCAGGCCGTGGCCGACCCCATCGCCCCGCCACCGACTACGACTGTCTCGACTTCCTGCGTCATAGGTTCATCCTGCCGCAGTCTGGTCTCGACACGTGCCACGCGGGCCTTGGCCGCGTTGAGCGGGGAGCTGCGCCGCTTCGCGGGAGGCCGAACTCCCGCGCAGCGGCGCAGCTCGCGCGCAGCGGCGACCGCCCTTGGCGCGGCATGATGGACTCCATGCAACTCGAACCCCACACAGCCCTCATCGTGATCGACGTGCAGAACGGCTTCGACGACCCGTACTGGGGGCCGAGCAACAACCCCGACTGCGAGTCGAAAATCGGCGCGCTGCTCCAGGCCTGGACCGCCGCCGCCCGGCCCGTCGTCCTCGTGCGGCACGACTCCCAGGGTGAATACTCGCCGCTGCATCCGTCGACGGCCGGCAACGCGCTGAAACTGTTCGTCGCCGATGCGCCGCACGAGCTGCTCGTCAGCAAGCAGGTCAACTCGGCGTTCTATGGCAAGCCGGACCTGCACGCGTGGCTGCAGGAACGCGGCATCCGCCAGCTCGTGGTGTGCGGCATCCAGACGAACATGTGCGTGGAGACGACCGCCCGCATGGCCGGCAATCTCGGCTACGACGTGATCGTCCCGCTCGACGCCACGCGCACCTTCGACCTGGAGGGCCCGCTCGGCGACACGCTCACGGCCGACGAGCTCGCGCGGGCGACCGCCGTCAACCTGCACGGCGGCGGTTTCGCCCAGGTCGTGACCACCGCGGAGGTGCTCGCTGCCTGACCTGTCGCCGGGGCGCATCCGTTTCGCCCTGTTACACGAGATCGCGCCCCGGCGCATGCGTTTCTGTACCGTGAGACCATGGCAGATCGCGAGTACGGCTTCAAGACCCGGGCAATCCACGCCGGTAACATCCCCGATGCGGTGACCGGCGCCCGTGCGCTGCCGATCTACCAGACGAGCGCGTTCGTCTTCGATGACACCTCGGATGCCGCGGCCCGCTTCGCCCTGCAGAAGTACGGCAACGTCTACTCGCGCCTGGCCAACCCAACGGTCGCGGCGTTCGAGGAACGCATCGCCAGCCTTGAGGGCGGACTGGGTGCCGTCGCCACCGCGAGCGGCCTGTCCGCGCAGTACATCACCTTCGCCAGCCTCGCCGGCGCCGGAGACCACATCGTCTCGAGCGCCAACCTCTACGGCGGGTCGATCACCCAGCTCGACGTGACGCTCCGCCGGTTCGGCATCGACACGACGTTCGTGCAAGGCGCCGATCCCGCCGACTACGCGGCCGCGATCACCGACAAGACCAAGCTCATCTTCGCCGAAACCGTCGCGAACCCGTCGGGCGAGGTCGCCGACATCGAGGGGCTCGCCGAGGTGGCGCACGCCGCCGGCATCCCGCTGATCATCGACTCGACGATCGCGACCCCGTACCTGTCCCGCCCGTTCGAATGGGGCGCCGACATCGTCATCCACTCGGCGACGAAGTTCCTCGGCGGGCACGGGACAACCCTCGGCGGCGTGGTCGTCGAGAGCGGCCGTTTCCACTGGCACAGCGACAAGTTCCCGCTGTTCGGCGAGCCGGTGCCGAGCTATGGCGGCCTGCAGTGGTCGGGCAACTTCGGCGAGTATGCGTTCCTCACCCGCCTGCGCGCCGAGCAGCTGCGCGACATCGGGCCGACCCTCGCCCCGCACTCCGCGTTCCTGCTCGCGCAGGGCGTCGAGACGCTGCCGTTCCGCATGCAGGCGCACATCGACAACGCACGCACCGTCGCCGAATGGCTCGACGCCGACCCGCGCGTCGACTACGTCAACTGGGCCGGACTGCCGAGCCACCCGCACTACGAGCGCGGGCTCAAGTACCTGCCCCAGGGGCCGGGGTCGGTGTTCAGCTTCGGCGTGACGGGCGGCCGCGACGCCGGACGCACCTTCATCGAATCGGTCAACCTGGCCAGCCACCTCGCCAACATCGGCGACGCGAAGACGCTGGTGATCCACCCGGCGTCCACCACGCACGCACAGCTCACCGAGCAGCAGCTCGCCGCCGCCGGCGTTCAGCCGGGCGGAGTGCGGATTAGCGTGGGCATCGAAGACGTTGAAGACATCATCTACGATCTCGACCAGGCACTCGCGCAGGCCGTGGGAGGAAGCAAATGAGCACCGTAACGACGGTCACCGAGCCGAGCGACATCGCCGAGCCGGACGCCAACACCGAGCCGACGACGGATGCCGCGTCCGCCGCCTCGGAGACCGTGCAGCTGGCCAACGGCCTGAGCTGTGACGTGCCGGCCGACTCGCCGCTCGCGAAGCTGTTGCATTCCCAGCGCACCTGGATCGGACCCGACGCCAAGGCCCGCCTGAAGATCCTCCGCGCGGCGAAGTCCGTGGCGATCGTCGGGGCCTCCCCCAACCCCGCGCGCTCGAGCTACTTCGTCGGCACCTACCTGCAGCAGTCGAGCGACTACCTCGTCTACTTCGTCAACCCGAACGCCGACAGCATCCTCGGCGAGAAGGCCTATCCCGACCTTGCCTCGCTGCCCGAGGTGCCCGACATCGTCGTGGTGTTCCGCCGGGGAAGCGACATCCCGTCGGTCATCGACGACGTCGTCGCGGTCGGCGCGCCCACGATCTGGGTGCAGCTGGGCATCTGGAACCAGGATGCCGCGGAGTACGGCGAGGCGGCGGGGCTCACGGTCGTGATGGACCGTTGCGTCAAGATCGAGCACGCCCGCTTCAACGGCGGCCTGCACCTGCTCGGCTTCGACACCGGTCAGATCACCGCACGTAAAACCATTCGCTGAGGCCCTGAGGGGTCGCACATCGACCTTCGTTGGGCGCGGGAAGGTCGATTTCCGACCCCTCACGGGAATCGGGGCGGATTTCGAGCGGCAAAGCGCCGATTTGCGCACGATTTGTGCGCAAGCACCCCCGTAGCATGGGGAACGTGACAGCGTACGTCTCGGCTCTCGACCTTTTCTCCATCGGCATCGGTCCATCCAGTTCCCACACGGTCGGCCCCCTGCGGGCCGCACGTACATTCGCTAACAACCTCGCCGAGAGCGGGCATCTGCCGGAGGTCCGGCGGATCAGCTGCTCCCTCTACGGTTCGCTCGGCGCCACCGGACTCGGCCATGGCACGCCCGACGCCGTCCTGGCCGGCCTCGCCGGCTTCCGGCCCGAAACCTGCGACCCCGACGACGTGCGGTTCGCCTGGTCGAAACTGCCGGACGGGGCGACCCTGCGTCTGCTCGGAACCCACGAGATCCCGATCAGCAAGACCGACGTGACCTTCGAGCCGCGCACCCGACTGCCCGGCCACCCGAACGCGCTGACCATCGGGGCGTGGGGCGAGTCGGATGCCCTGCCGCTGTTCGAGGAGACGTATTACTCGATCGGTGGCGGCTTCATCCGTCGCGACGGTGACCCGATCCGCCCCACCTCGACCGTGGCGCAGCCGATGCCGTACTCGTCGAGCGACGAACTCCTCTCCCTCTGCGACACCAACGCGATCAACATCTGCGATGTCGCCCGTGCCAACGAGGAAGCCATCCATGGTGCCGACGGACTCAACGCCGGACTCGACGCCATCTGGGACGCCATGCACACCTGCGTGGAGGCAGGATTGCAGGGAGACGGCACGCTCCCCGGCGGCCTCGGCGTGAAACGACGGGCCGCCAAGGTTCGTATGCGCCTGGAGGAATATGACAGCCTCCCGCAGCGCGAACGCGACACGTCGACCGAGTGGCTGCACGCATTCGCGCTCGCCGTGAACGAGGAGAACGCCGCCGGCGGTCGTGTCGTCACGGCGCCCACCAACGGCGCGGCCGGGATCATCCCCGCCGTCGGCCACTACTACCTGCGCTTCGTTCCGGGAGCCAACGCCGAAGGCATCCGGCGCTTCCTGCTCACGGCCGTTGCGATCGGCTCGCTGGTCAAGGCGAACGCGTCGATCTCCGGGGCAGAGGGTGGATGCCAGGCCGAGGTCGGCTCCGCGTGCGCCATGGCGTCCGGCGCCCTGTGCGCCGTTCTCGGCGGCACCCCGCGCCAGGTCGAGAATGCGGCCGAGATCGCGATGGAGCACCATCTCGGGCTCACCTGCGACCCGGTCGGCGGACTCGTTCAGGTGCCCTGCATCGAGCGCAACGCGATCGCCTCGTCGACCGCGGTGTCGGCCGCCCGACTCGCGCTGCATGGCGACGGAACCCACCTCGTCTCGCTCGACACGGTGATCGAGACCATGCGCCAGACCGGCCTCGACATGATGACGAAGTACAAGGAGACCAGCGAAGGCGGTCTCGCGGTCAACGTCATCGAGTGCTGACCCTCCGTCGAGTGACCGTGCGCCGAGATTGACCGTTCCGGTCGAGATTGACCGGCGTACCGGGCAATCTCGACCGCACCTGTCAATCTCGGCGCACGGAGAGAAGAAGTAGACGGCTGGGGCCGCGCATGACGCCGTGTTGCATCCGCCGTTACCCAGTGTTGCGACCGTCCTCGCGCCCGTCTGCGGCCGCGGGCTAGCGTTGACGTATGTCCACTCTCGCGCTCTCCTCGCCCCTCGTCTCCACCCAGTGGCTGGCGGACCACCTCGGCTCAGACACGCTCGTCGTGCTCGACGCGACGGTGCTCGTCGTCAAGGCTGCCGACGGACGGCAGCGCTGGTTGAGCGGCCACGACGAGTACTTGATCGGCGGCCACGTGCCCGGCGCGGTCTTCGCCGACCTGCTCGAGGTGTTCTCCGACCCCGACGGTGACTTCGGCTTCGCCCGGCCGAGCGCCGAGCTGTTCGAACGCGCCGCGGCATCCGTCGGCATCGACAACCACACAAGGGTCGTCGTCTACGACTCCTCGGTCGGCCAGTGGGCGGCCCGCATCTGGTGGTTGTTCCGCTCCTTCGGCTACGACAACGTGGCCGTGCTCGACGGCGGCCTCACCAAGTGGAGGGCCGAGGCGCGCCCGTCCGCGACCGGGCACGTCACGCCGAGCACCTCCGTCGGATTCACTGCCGCGCCCCGCGCCGAGCTCTGGGTCGACAAGGCCTTCGTCGAATCGATCGTCGCCGGCGACACGGATGCCGCACTGGTCTGCTCCGCCCCGCCCGCCGAGTTCTCCGGCGAGGCCAGTTCGCGCACCCGCCCCGGCCACATCCCGGGCAGCGTGAGCCTCCCGGCCGGACGCCTGGTCGACCGCGCGACGAACGCGTTCCTGCGCGACGAGGCGCTGCGCGCCCGGGTCGCCCCGGCGGCAGGCTCGGCTGCCCGGGTCGTGACCTACTGCGGCGCAGGCATCGCGGCCGCGGCGAGCGCCCTCGCGCTCACCCTGGCCGGGCACGATGCCGTCGCGATCTACGACGGTTCGCTCAACGAGTGGGCGGCCGATGAGTCCGCGCCGCTCGCGGTGACGGCCCCGTAAGACCGCCGTCCCGCGCCAGGATCCCGCGCCGGGATGCACAGGCAACACCAAGCCTCGCCATACGCGCTCGATAACTTGTCCCTCCAGAGTGAAGTCACGCTCCGATCCCGTCGGAGCCGAGATGAGGAGACAGCTAATGAACAAGTTGCAGAAGGCACTGGTCGGCACGTCCATCGTCGGGTCCGTGATCGGGGCCGGCGCGTTCGGCGTGACGATGATCGGGGCGGCATCGGCCGCGACCAACGCGCCGAGCGCCACCTCGACGTCCGCCCCGAGCACCGGCGACGCTGACGGCGTGCACGACCGCACGGGGCCGCCGTTCGGCGGCGGCCAGCACGACCCATCGAAGGGTGGCCACGTCGGCCCCAACGGCACGGTGGAGACCCTGCTCACCGGTGACAAGGCCACGAAGGTCAAGGCCGCCGTGCTCGCCAAGTACCCGAAGGCCACCATCCTGCGGGTCGAGAACGACGCGGAGGGTGCCACCTATGAGGCGCACGTCACCCAGGCCGACGGCAGCCAGGCGACCGTCAAGCTGAACGCCTCCTTCGCGGTCACCTCGACCGAGACCGGGCGGTAGGCCCTCACGGGCGCCGGCACAGCCGCCGGCTCGGCGGATCCGGGCGGGGCACGAGACCCCTTCGTTCCCCGCCCGGATGCCGCTCAGGAGGTCGCGCGGTGGATCTGTTCGATGATCTCGACGACCCGCAGCGAGTCCCACGGGTCCACCGGCACGGATGCCCCGCGCAGCATCGCATCGGCGAGGCCGGCGTAGAACGCGCCATAGTTGCCAGGCTCGGCGGGCACCGGCTTCAGGAAGCCGTCGATACCCAGCGCTCCCCACCCCAATTCGGGCTCGACGCCGAAGTCGTCGTCGACCGGCAGCATCCCGGCCTTCAGCGCCTCCTCCTGCCCGTCGAGGCCCCACTTCGTGTACCCGGCCGCTGAGCCCAACACACGGAAGCGCGGCCCGACCTGCGCGGCGAGGTAGTTCATCCAGAGGTGCGAGCGCACGCCGGATCCGTGGTGGAGCGAGACGAAGGCGTCATCGTCCGCCGCCCCGTCCTCGCGGCGGGTGAGGACCTCCGCATAGACGTCGTCGATCGGGCCAAACAGCCGGATCGCCTGGTCGATCAGGTGCGAACCCAGATCGTAGAGGACGCCGCCGCCCTCCGCCGCGGTCGCTTTAGCCTTCCAGGCCTTCGCCTGGTCCGGTTTCCACGTTTCGAACCGCGATTCGTAGCGGCGCACCTCGCCCAGCGCACCTGCGTTCACGAGCTTCTTGAGCGTGAGGAAGTCGCCGTCCCAGCGTCGGTTCTGGAACACGGTCAGGAGCAGCCCCAGCCGCTCGGCCTTCTCGATCACGCCGCGCCCCTCGGCTTCGGTGACCGCGAACGGCTTGTCAACGACCACGGCCAGCCCCGCGTCAAGCGCGGCGTGGGCCAGCGTGACGTGGGTGCCCGACGGCGATCCGATCACCACGAGGTCGAGGTCGCCGGCCCGCTCGAACAGGTCGTCCACGGTCGACAGCAACTGCGTTCCCGGATGCAGCTGGCTCGCCGTCTCGCGCCTGGCCGGGTTCGCGGTCACGATGACATCGAGGGAGAACTCGGGATTGGCCGCGATGAACGGCGAGTGGAAAACCCGCCCCGACGTGCCGAACCCGATCACTCCGGTTCGGATCGGGGCCGACTGGATCTCAGGCTCAATCATTTCTCAAACGTACTCCTCGGCTCCCCGGATCGCGCCAGGTGAGTGGGACACTCGGTGCATGACGCCGCCGAACGTGCACCGCGACCGCAGGTTCCTTTGGCTGTGGGGGGCGGAGGGCATCAGCGTCCTCGGCGCGCAATTCACCTCCCTCGCCCTGCCGGTGCTCGCCGTCACCCTGCTCGGCGCGGCCGAGTGGCAGATGGGCGTGCTGAACGCCGCGAGCACGGCCGCCTTCCTCGTGGTGGGCCTGCCGGCCGGCGCCTGGGTCGACCGGTGGCTCAAACGCCGCGTCATGGTCGTGGCCGACCTCGTGCGTGCCGTTGCCCTCGCCGCCGTCCCGGTTCTCTGGTTCGCCGGGGCACTCGAAATCTGGCATCTGTACGTCGTCGCCGTCATCATCGGCGCTGCCACGGTTTTCTTCGATGTCTCCTACCAGAGCTACATTCCGATCCTCGTCACCTCCGGGCAGGTCGGCCAGGCGAACTCGACGCTCGAGGCGACATCCCAGGTCTCCCGCGTGGCCGGCCCCGGCCTGGCCGGCGCCCTTCTCACCGTGGTCACCGCACCCGTTCTGCTGATAGCGGATGCCGTCTCCTACCTCGTGTCCGCGATCATGCTGGGGCGCATCCGCGATGGCGAGCCCCCAGCCGACCGCGCCCAGCGCCAGCCACTGGCCCGGGAGATCAAGGAGGGTGTGCGGTTCGTCTGGAGCCAGCCGCTCATCCGCAGCATCGCGGGCACAACGGCGAGCGCCAACTTCTTCGCCACCCTCCCGGGCACGCTGCTCCCGCTCTACGTGCTGCGCGACCTGCACCTCGGCGCGGCTGGTCTGGGGATCATCTACTCGTTCGGGGCTGCCGGCGGCCTGCTCGGCGCCCTGGCGACGCCTCACCTGTCCCGGTGGGTGGGCGAGGGCCGGGTGATCACGCTGTCGGCGATCCTGTCCGCTGCGGCGCTCGCCCTCATGCCGCTCGCCGCGCTCGTCCCCGCGCCGGCCTCACTCGTCGTTCTCGTCGTCGCCGAGGTGCTCATCTCGTTCGCTGTGCTCGTCTACAACATCACCCAGGTGACCCTGCGGCAGCGGCTCTGCCCGCCCCGACTGCTCGGGCGGATGAACGCATCCATCCGGTTCGTGGTGTGGGGCGTCATGCCCATCGCCTCGCTCGCGAGCGGGGCGCTCGGCGGCACGATCGGCATTGTCCCCACCATGTGGATCGGGGTCGTCGGCTCGCTGCTCGGCACCGCCTTCGTGCTCTTCTCCCCGCTCACCGGGATGCGCACGCTGCCGACCGAGCTCGAGACATCCGTCGCGCCGGAGACGGATGCCCCGATCGGCGCGTAGGTCGCTAGAGCCGGTCGACCCCGGTGACGCGCACGACAGCGAAGCCCTGCTCGTCTGAGTCGCCGAGGTCGACCGTCGCGCTGATCCCCCAGTCGTGGTCGCCGGCCGGGTCGTCGAGGATCTGCCTGGCCGTCCACACCGTGGCACCCTCGTCGAGGATGAGCAGCCCTGAGCCACGCGCGTTGGCGCCGGTGAGCACCTCGTCGTGCTCGGCGAAGTAGCCGTCCAGGGCGTCGGCCCAGCGCTCGGCGGAGAAGCCGTGCACGCCGTCCAGCTCGCCCAGCTCGTCGTAGTGCTCGAGCGCGGCCAGTTGCACCCGTCGGAACAGTTCGTTGCGCACGAGGATGCGGAACGCCCGCACGTTCGTGGTGAGGCGGTGCGGCGCCGGCGGCACGACCGCGTGCGCACCAGCCTCATGCGCGGCGAGGTCGGGGTGGATGAGCTCCTCCCACTCGTCGAGCAGGCTCGAGTCGACCTGGCGCACGAGCTCGCCGAGCCATTCGATGAGGTCGAGCAGGTCCTCGGTCTTCGCCTCGTCCGGAATGGTCTGCCTGGCTGCACGATAAGCGTCGGAGAGGTAGCGCAGCACAACGCCCTCGCTGCGGGCGAGCTTGTAGAAGGCGATGAGTTCGCCGAACGACATGGCCCGCTCGTACATGTCACGCACGACCGTCTTGGGGCTGAGCGCGAAGTCGGCGATCCACGGCTGGGACTGCTTATACGTCTCGAACGCGTAGCCGAGAAGCTCCTCGAGCGGCTTCGGGTAGGTGATCTCCTCGAGCAGCGCCATCCGCTCGTCGTAGTCGATGCCCTCCCGCTTCATTGCGGCCACCGCCTCGCCGCGCGCGGCGAACTGCTGGCCGCTGAGCACCGGGCGCGGGTCGTCGAGGGTTGCTTCGACGATCGAAATCATGTCGAGGGAGTAGGTCGGCGCCTCCTGGTCGAGCAGGTCGAACGCGGCGAGCGCGAACGGTGACAGGGGCTGATTGAGCGCGAAGTTCGCCTGCAGGTCGACGGTCAGACGGATGTCCCCCTCCGCGCTCTGCTCCACGATTCCGGCCTGCCGCAGCGTCTTGTACATCCCCAGGGCACGCCGGGCGAGGGCCAGCTGGCGTTTCCACGGTTCGTGGTTGTCGAACACGAGCGCGTACACGTTCGCGAACGCGTCTCCGCCGCGCGCGATCACGTTGATCAGCATGGCCGCGGTCATCTGCATGCTCGAGGTGAGCGTCTCCGGTTCCGCGTCGACGAGGCGCCGGAACGACGGTTCGCCCCAGGAGACGAAGCCCTCCGGCGCCTTCTTCCGCACGATCTTGCGGCGCTTCTTCGGGTCGTCGCCGGCCTTCTCGATGGCCTTGAGGTTCTCGCTCTCGTGGTCGGGCGCCTGCACGACCACGGTTCCGGCCGTGTCGTAGCCGGCCCGGCCGGCGCGGCCGGCAATCTGGTGGAATTCCCGCGCGTTGAGCTGGCGCATCCGGGTGCCGTCGTACTTGGTCAGCGCGGTGAACAGCACGGTGCGGATGGGCACGTTGATGCCGACGCCGAGCGTGTCGGTGCCGCAGATCACCCGCAGCAGCCCCCGCTGGGCGAGCTGCTCGACCAGACGGCGGTACTTGGGCAGCATGCCGGCGTGGTGCACGCCGATGCCCATCCGGATGAACCGGGACAGGGTCTTGCCGAAGCTCGTCGTGAACCGGAACTCGCCGATCAGCTCGGCGATCGCATCCTTCTGCTCCTTCGTGGCCACCTTGACGCTGCTCAGCGCCTGCGCGCGTTCGAGGGCGGCAGCCTGGGAGAAGTGCACGATGTAGACGGGCGCCTGGCCGGTCTTGAGCAGGTCCTCGACCGTCTCGTGCACGGGCGTGGTCTCGTAGTAGAAGTGCAGCGGCACGGGCCGTTCGACGCCGGTGACGACCGCGGTGTCGCGCCCGGTGCGCCGGCTGAGGTCATCGGCGATCTGAGTCACGTCGCCGAGCGTGGCCGACATGAGGATGAACTGCACGCGCGGCAGCAGCAGCAGCGGCACCTGCCAGGCCCAGCCGCGCTCCGGGTCGGCGTAGAAGTGGAATTCGTCCATCACGACCTGGTCGACCTGGGTGTCTTCGCCGCCGCGCAGGGCCAGGTTCGCGAGGATCTCCGCGGTGCAGCAGATGATCGGGGCATCCGAGTTGACCGAGGAGTCTCCCGTCATCATGCCCACGTTTTCGGCGCCGAAGATCTCGACCAGCGCGAAGAACTTCTCGCTCACCAGCGCCTTGATCGGAGCCGTGTAGAAGCTGCGCTTGCCGGCGGAGAGGGCCGCGAAGTGGGCGCCGACGGCCACGAGCGACTTTCCGGTGCCGGTGGGCGTGCTCAGGATGAGGTTGACCCCTGAGACGATCTCGATCAGCGCCTCCTCCTGCGCCGGGTACAGCGCGAGGCCCTGCTCCCCCGCCCACAGTTCGAACGCCTCGAACAAAACGTCGGGGTCGGTGACGTGCGGGAGGCTGGTGAGGGTTGCCATGATCCTTCGATCCTGCCCTATCCCACCTGTACGCCGAACCGGTGGGAGGATGCCTCATGCCTGAAACACCGTTGCCGGATGCCGAGCTGGCGCCCTTCGAAGGACGTCTCCGCACCGAGCGCCGGCATGGCGCGGCCGACCTGGAGCTGCTGACCGGCTCGCTCGGTGAGGTGCTTCCGGGGCACTGTCTCCGCCGGCCTTCCCTGCGCCCATTGCAGGGAAGCCGCCCGAGCGTATCCTCAACACCGACATCGCGAGCGCGCGGCCGCGCCTGATTCGCGACTGAATGAGGAGTCCAGATGGGTTTCGACCAGTACCACGAGCCGGCCGGGGAGTTGTCCGCCGAGACTCGAACCTTCGCCCGCATGTGCGCGAACCTCACCGAAGAGGCCGAGGCGATCGGCTGGTACGAGCAGCGCATTTCGCTCGAGCCGGATGCGAGCGCCCGCGCGATCATGAGCGACTCCATGGGCGAGGAGTTCAAGCACTTCAGCATGGACCTGGAGTTCCTCCTGCGCCGGAAGCCGCTGTGGCGGGAGATTGCCCGCGGCATCCTGTTCCGGGACGGCGACATCGTGGAAAACGGCGAGGCCGCGGAGGCTGCGGCCACCGCGGGAGACGCGAGTGCCCCAGAAGCGAGCCGGACGGCTCCGGACCCGTCGCTCGGAATCGGAAGCCTGAAGGGATCGGAATCATGAGCATGGACCACCTGATGCGGCGCCTCGCGCCCATCTCCAACCGAGGCTGGAAGCTCATCGACTCGGAAGCAAAGGACAGGCTCAGGGTGCCGCTCGGCGCCCGCAAGCTCGTCGACTACGACGGCCCGCACGGCTGGACGTATTCGGCGACCAGCCTCGGCGGGGTCGAACCGGCAGCGGATTCCCCGGTCGGCGGGGTCACCGGCCTCCGTCGCCGCGTGCTCCCGCTGGTCGAGGCGCGCACCGAGTTCGCCATCTCCCGCGAACAGCTGCTGGACTACGACCGCGGTGCCGTCGACACGGACCTCACGAGCATCGACAACGCGGCGGCCCGCATGGCCAGGCTGGAGAACACGGCCGTGTTCCACGGCTGGGAGGCCATGGGCATCAGGGGCATCACGGAGGCCACCCCGCATCCGGCGGTCCCGCGGGTGGAGGACTTCGAGGACTACCCAGGCCGGATCGCCGACGCCGTCGAAATCCTGATGCGGGGCGGCGTGCAGGGGCCGTACGCGCTGGCGGTCGGACCGGCCGACTACACCGCCATTGTCGAGGCGGACGACGACGGAAATCCCCTCGTCGACCACATTCGGCTGATCCTGGGCGGCCCGATCGTCTGGGCGCCGGGCGTACACGGCGGGGTCGTGCTGAGCATTCGGGGCGGCGACTTCCTGTTCGAATCGGGCCAGGACATTTCCGTCGGCTATGACCATTACGACGACGACCACGTTCACCTCTACCTCGAGCAGACGTTCAACTTCCGCGTGGCGACGCCGGAAGCGGCGATCGCGCTGGCCCGCAAGTAGCGCGGCGCAGTCTCCGCGCTGATTCTCCCCGCGCGACTCGGAAAAAATCAGCGCGGGAACCTATGCTGGGCGCATGGCCACCAGCGAAACCCGCTCGAGTCCGCCCGGCTCGAGACTGTCCCGGCTGTGGCCGCCTGCCCTCGCCGGTGTGGCCTCCGCGGTCGCCGGGCTCGGCGCCGCCGAGCTGGTCGCCGGCCTGTTCGCCCCCGACGGCAGCCCCGTCCTCGTCGTCGGCGCCCTGATCATCGACCTCGCGCCCGGCTGGGTCAAGGAGACCGTGATCGCCCTGTTCGGCACGGGCGACAAGGCCTTTCTCATCGCCAGCATCGCGCTGGCCGTCGTCGTGCTCTCCGCCATAGCCGGCGTGTTGGAGCTCCGGCGACCGCCCACCGGCCGCGTCATCGCCATCGCGTTCGGCAGCCTGGCGGTCATCGCGGCCGTCACCCGGGCGCACGCGAGTCCGGCCGACGCCCTGCCGTCGGTGGTCGCGATGGTTGTCACCGCCGTGCTGCTCACGGTGTCCGTGAACATGCTCCGGCGACGCCCGGCGCGGGAGCGCGCCGCCCTGGACCCCCTCACCCCCGCCCTCGACCGGCGGCGCTTCCTCGTGCTCACGGGCGCCAGCGCGGGTCTCGGCATCCTGGCGGCCATCGGCGGCCAGCTGATCCAGGCCGGCATCCGGGCAGCGGATGCCGCCCGCTCCCTGTTCACCCTGCCCGCGCCGGCCGTCCCGGAAGCCCCGATCCCGGCCGGGGCGTCGCTCGGCATCGCCGGCCTGACGCCCGTGATCACGCCGAACGCCGACTTCTACCGCATCGACACCGCGCTCCAGGTGCCGCGAATCGACCCGCGCACGTGGACCCTGAAGATCACCGGCATGGTGGAGAACGAGATCGAGGTCGGCTACGAGGAGCTGCTCGCACTGCCGCTCGAGGAGAGCACGACCACCTTGGCCTGCGTGTCCAACTACATCGGCGGCGACCTGATCGGCAACGCCACCTGGCTCGGCTACCCGATCCGCACGCTGCTCGCCAAGGCGAAACCGAAGGCCGGCGCCGACATGGTGCTCTCCCGCAGCGAGGACGGCTGGACGGCGAGCACCCCGCTCGAGGCGCTGATCGACGGGCGCAACGCCATCCTCGCCGTCGGCATGAACGGCGAGCCGCTCCCCGACGAACACGGCTACCCGGTGCGAATGGTCGTGCCCGGCCTCTACGGCTACGTCTCGGCGACCAAATGGGTGGTCGAGTTGAAGCTCACCCGCTTCGACCAGGAAACCGGCTACTGGACAACGAGGGGCTGGTCTGAGCGCGGCCCGGTCAAGCTCTCCTCCCGCATCGACGTGCCCAGGACGGATGCCGGCGTCACGGCCGGCCAGGTCGTCGTCGCGGGCGTCGCCTGGTCGCAGCACGTGGGCGTGACCGCCGTGCAGGTGCAGGTCGACGACGGCCCCTGGAACGACGCTTCGATGGCCGACGCGATCTCGGCCGACACCTGGCGCCAGTGGGCCTGGACCTGGGCGGCGACCGCCGGCCGGCACACCCTGCGGGTGCGCGCCACGGACGCCAAGGGCCTCGTGCAGACATCCGTCGTGCGGGACGTCGCCCCCGACGGTGCCACCGGCCTGCACGAGATCTCCGTGACGGCGTCCTGACCCCCGCGCTGCCCGTCGAGTTGCGGACAGAACACCTTCA
>DAIMHX010000002.1:75105-94105 GCA_036723055.1 Microbacteriaceae bacterium | reverse complement strand
TTTCGAGTCGGCGACATGCGTCAAGTCTCCTGCGCGAACGGCTGTCTGCCTAGGTGCGAAGGCCGATGGATCGTCGGTCAGGTCCTGACGTCGGACGGCGGATTCGGGCTCTAGACCGACGTGAGTCGGTGGACGCGGTGCTGCCCTTCGATCACTCGAACTCGAGCGGGGACTTCGGCGAAAGGATCTTTCCCGCCACTTCGGACTTGTGGAGCCCCAGGATGGCTGCCGTCAGGTCGACCAGCGCACGGTCGTACTCCGTGTTCTCGCCGTCCTTGCTCGCCAGATTCCGCGCGACGGAACTGATCGCCGCTGTCAATGCCGCCCGCTGAGCGCTCCGTATCTCGGCCATGTCCTCTCATCTCTCCTTTGGTCTCACTCAAGCATCGAGATCATGCTGCGGCAAGTGATTGTCGGCTTCTGAACGGATGGCCAACTGCGACCTGTCATACGAGGTTGGCTCGCATCCGTTCCATAGGGAACACAGAGAGAGCGCTGTCAACCTCGTCTGCATAGAGACCAGGGAAGGCGGAACGCGACATGAATCTCCACGAACGAGGCAAGAAGCTCAGCAAGGCCGTCACCGGCGCGATCGGCCTGATCGCGATCGTCACCGCATCGGCGCTGGGGCTCCACACCTGGGCCGACGTGCAGGCCACGAAGGCGGCGAGCCAGAACTCGGCCGCAACGACCGTCGTGTCCCCGAGCACGGATGACGGGAGTTCCAACACCGACTCGGGGAACGAGGTCTCGGACGAGCAGGGCTCCGACGACGACGGTTCGTCGTCCTCGTCGGTCAACAGCGTGCAGAGTCCCCTCGTGAGCCCAAGCAACGGCGGGCCGTCACAGGCAACGACGAGCGGCTCCTGACATGGCCACCGCGACGCAGGACTGGCCGCTGTGGAGCAACACCGCACGCCTGGTCGTGACGGACGCGGACCGGATCGATGAGGCGCGCGCGATCGCGGATGCCGTGCTGGCGGACATCGACCAGGCGGCGAACCGGTTCCGGGCCGACTCGGAAATCCGGCTCAGCGGCGAGGTGACAGGAGGCTGCGTGACTAGCGCGGCGCGCCTCGGTGCGCCCCCGCGAAGACCTCGAGCATTGTCGCGTTGAAGGCGGGAAGGTCGGCCGGCGTGCGGCTCGTCACGAGCCCCTGGCCCGAGACGACCTCCTCGTCGACCCAGGTAGCGCCCGCATTGCGCAGGTCGGTCTTCAGGCTCGGGTAGGACGTGAGGCGTCGCCCACCGGCGATGCCTGCCTCGATCAGGATCCAGGGTGCGTGGCAGATCGCGGCGACGGGCTTGCCCCGATCGAAGAAGGCCTTCGTGAAGGCGACCGCGTGCGCGTCCATCCGCAAGTGGTCTGCGTTCACCACACCGCCGGGCAACACGAGCCCGTCGAAGTCGCCGGCGTCGGCGTGCGCCACGTCGAGGTCGACCGCCTGCGTGTGGCCTTTCTTCCCCACGATGGGCCCAGAGACGGGGGACACCAGCACGGCGGTCGCGCCGGCATCCGTCACCGCCCGCCACGGGCTCGTCAGCTCGCTGTCTTCGAACCCATTCGTCAGCAGGAATGCGACGCGCGTGCCGGAGAGATCGATGTTGGGCATGGTTCATCTCCTCGAGGTGAAAAGCCCGGGCCCGGTGCCGAGGCACCGTTCACACTACCCGCGACGTGCCTGGCCCGCGCGGGTCAGTGCCCGATCACATCCGAGTCGACGCCGGCCTCCGGTCCCTGGTCGAGCGCGGAGATCGCGGCGACATCGACCGGGTCGAGGGTGAAGTCGAACAGGTCGATGTTCTGGCGGATTCGTTCCGGCCGCGCTGACTTCGGGATGACGACCAGCCCGAGTTCGATGTGCCAGCGCAGCACGACCTGGCCGGGCGTCTTGCCGTACTTGTCGGCGAGGCGCGCCAGCAGGGGCTCGGCGAGGAGTTCGTTGCCCTGCCCGAGCGGACTCCACGATTCGGTGACAATGCCGTGCCGGGTGCCGTACTCGCGCTGTTCGGCGCGGGTCACATACGGGTTCAGCTCGATCTGGTTCACGGCCGGCACGACATCCGTCTCGGCGAGCAGCCGGTCGAGATGGGCCGGCTTGAAGTTCGACACTCCGATCGACCGGGCCTTGCCGGACTCGAGCAGCTTCTCGAAGGTCTTCCAGGTGGACACGTAGAGGTCGCGCTTCGGCACCGGCCAATGAATCAGGAGCAGGTCGACGTAGTCGAGGCCGAGGCGCTTGAGTGAGGCGTCGAGGCCCGCGATGGCCAGGTCGTTGCCCTGGTATTGGCCGTTGAGCTTGGTCGTGACGAACAGTTCCTCGCGGGCGATCCCGCTGTCCCTGATGCCCTGGCCGACCCCGATCTCGTTGCCGTACTTGACGGCCGTGTCGATGTGCCGGTAGCCGGCCCCGACGGCGGTCACGATATTCGGCGCCACCTCGGCGTCGGTCAGCGGCCAGGTTCCGAGCCCGACCTGGGGGATGCTGCGGCCGTTGTTGAGCGAGATGAGGGGTGCCGTCATGGGAGTCTCCGTATCGGTTGTTGCCGTGGGAATTCCGGTGCCCAATTCAACCAGAGGCCGTCCGGGCCTTACGATTGAGGTTTGGCCGGCAACGGAGCCTGGTCACCAACGGAACGGACATTACCCCGCTATGAGCCTGTGGCGTACGAAAAGCATTGAAGCTTCCATGGCCGACTCCCGTGAGAAGGGACACAGCCTCAAACGCACCCTGGGCACGTGGGATCTGATGATCATGGGTGTCGCGGTCGCCGTCGGCGCCGGTATCTTCTCGGTCGGCGCGAAGGCGGCGGGCAGTTACGCCGGGCCATCCGTCACCCTGGCATTCATCCTCGCGGCAGTCACCTGCGCGCTCGCCATCATGTGTTACGCCGAGTTCGCGTCGGCGGTGCCCGTCGCCGGATCCGCCTACACCTTCACCTACGCGACGCTCGGTGAGCTGCTCGCGTGGATCATCGGCTGGGACCTCATCCTCGAGATGCTCACCGCCGCGGCGGTCATCGCGAAGTACTGGGGCATTTACCTCAGCAACGTCTTCGCCCTCTGGCACTGGAACATCCCGGCCACGATCAACGTGTTGGGGCTCGAGGTGAGCTGGGGCGCGTTCGTCATCGTCGCCATCTTCACCACGCTGCTCGTGCTGGGCACCAAGCTGTCCGCGCGGGTCGCGAGCTTCTTCACGATCATCAAGATCGCCATCGTGTTGTTCGTGATCATTGTCGGCGCGTTCTTCATCAACCCGGCGAACTACTCGCCGTTCATCCCCAAGTCCGTGCCGACCACCGGCGGCGCCGGTGACGTGTGGATGCAGTCCCTGTTCTCCTTCATGAGCGGAGCTCAGCCGGCCCACTACGGCTTGTTCGGCCTGCTCGCCGGGGCTTCGCTGGTCTTCTTCGCGTTCATCGGGTTCGACGTCGTCGCGACATCCGCCGAAGAGGTCAAGAACCCGCAGAAGAACGTGCCGCGCGGCATCTTCGCCGGCCTCGCCGTCGTCACGGTGCTCTACGTGGCCGTCAGCCTTGTGCTCACCGGAATGGTGCCGTACACCGTGCTCGCCAAGGACCCCAACGCCTCGCTCGCGACGGCGTTCATGGCCGTCGGTGCCGGCTGGGCCGCCCAGGTCATCTCGGTCGGCATCCTGATCGGGCTGACCACCGTGATCATGGTGCTGCTGCTCGGCCTCTCCCGCGTGCTCTTCGCGATGAGCCGCGACGGACTGCTGCCGCGGTCGCTGAGCAAGACCTCGGCCAAGCGGGGCACGCCGGTGCGCATCCAGATCGTCACCGGTGCGGCCGTGGCGCTCATCGCCGGCCTGACGGATGTCGGCATCCTCGAGGAAATGATCAACATCGGCACGCTCTCGGCATTCGTGCTCGTGAGCATTGGCGTCGTCGTGCTCCGCAAGAAGCGCCCGGACCTGAAGCGTGCGTTCAAGGTTCCGTTCTCGCCGTACCTGCCGATCCTCTCCGCCGGGCTGTGCCTCTGGCTGATGCTGAACCTGACCACGCTCACCTGGGTGCGGTTCCTGGTCTGGCTGGCCGTCGGCCTCATCGTGTACTTCGTCTACGGTCGCCGCCACTCGCTGGTCGGCATCGAGGCGAAGCGCGTCTTCGACGAGACGATTCGGGAAGAAGCCATCCGCGAGGAAGACGCCCTCCGCAAGTAGCACGCACCTGGGAGCACTCACCGGTAGTCGAGCCCGTCGAGACCCTGATCTCGACGGGCTCGATTCCGGTTAGTGCCATCGCGGGGTAGACACTCAGCCCCGATCGGGCACGATGGAGTGCATGCTGCACCGCCATCCGGTCCTCTCCCTGGTCACGCTCGCTTACCTGGCGTTCGTCGGTTGGGTGACCCTCGGGCCGCAGCCGCTCGACAGCGCAAACAACGGCTGGCTCCTGCGCGCGCTCGGATTCTTCGCCCGGCACGACGCGACCGACTGGATCACCTACGGGCGGGTCGAATTCGCCGCGAATATCGCCATGTTCATTCCGATCGGGGTGTTCCTGCTCCTGCTCTTCGGACGCCGGTTCTGGTGGCTGGCCATCGTCATCGGCGTCGTGCTCACGTGCTCGATCGAGTTCACCCAGCAGTTCCTGCCGACTCGGTATCCCGATGTGCGTGATCTCATCGCGAATTCGAGCGGCACGGTCCTCGGGGTGGTGTTCGCCCTCGTCCTCACCGCGTGGAGGATCGTGCGCCGCGAGCCTGTCCGCACAAGGGTAGAGACGTGAACAAGCCGCTCGATTTCGTGAAAAGGCGCACCGATGCGCCGCCCCGATTCTTCGAGGCCGAAGCCGCCGGACTGTCCTGGCTGGCCGACGCGCACGGCGTGCCGGTCGTATCCGTCATTGACGTCAAACCGGGCCACCTCGTCGTCGAGCACGTCGAGGAGGAGCCGCCGACGAGCGAGGCCGCCCGGCGGTTTGGTGCCGGACTCGCGGTAACCCACCGGGCCGGCGCCGCCGCGTTCGGCGCTCCGCCAGACGGGTACGACGGGCCGCTCTACATCGGCAACCGCCCGCTGCCTGCCGCGCACGAGGGCGCCTGGGGACGCTTCTACGCCCGCGACCGGGTGCTGCCCTACCTCGAGATCGCCCAGAGGGTCGGCAACGTGACGGATGCCGCCGCCCAGGTTGTGCGCGAGGCCTGCGATGCCGTCGCAGCCGGGGACTTCGACGACGACGAGCCGCCCGCCCGGCTGCACGGCGACCTCTGGACGGGCAACGTGCTGTGGTCGCGGGGCGGCGTCGTGCTGATCGACCCAGCCGCGCACGGCGGGCACCGCGAAACCGACCTGGCGATGCTCGCCCTCTTCGGCTGCCCGTTCCTCGGCGATGTGCTGGAGGCGTACGAGTCCGAGTTCCCGCTTCGTGCGGGCTGGCGCGAGCGGATTGCGCTGCACCAGTTGCATCCGCTCGCCGTACACGCCGCCGGCCACGGCCCTGCCTACGGCGACGCGTTGCACGCGGCGGCCCGGGCGGTGCTCGCGCTGGCCTGAGCGGGGGCCTACAGGCGGTGCGCCTACAGGCGGTACAGACGCGCCTCCCACGGGCGCAGTCCGTCGGCCCCACCGGCGGGGTAGTTGCCGAGCACCAGCTCCGCGGTCGACACATCGACCGGGAGCGGACCGCCCAGCGGGGCATCCGCCGCATTCGCGACGACGAGGAGAGTCTCCTCGCCGAGCGTGCGGGTGAAGGCGTACAGCTGCTCGTGGTCCGGCTCGAGCAGGTGGAACGCGCCCAGCGCGACAACGGGGTTCTCGTGCCGCAGGGCGATCAGGCGCTGGTAGAAGCGGAACACGCTGCGCTCCGCCGCCCGGTCGGCGTCGGCGTTGATCTCCGGAAAGTTCGGGTTGGCCGCGATCCACGGTGTGCCGGTCGTGAAGCCGGCGTTTGCCGACCCATCCCACTGCATGGGCGTCCGGGCGTTGTCGCGGCCCATCGTGTGCACGCCGGCGAGCACCGCGGCCGGCGACTCGTCGAACTCCTGCACGGCCTCGCGGTAGTGGTTGAGCGACTCGATGTCGCGGTAGTCCTCGATGGAGTCGAACCGCACGTTCGTCATGCCGATCTCTTCGCCCTGGTAGATGTAGGGCGTGCCGCGGTGCAGGTGCAGCACCAGGGCCCAGAGCGTGGCCGACTCGTAGCGGTACTCGCCGTCGTTGCCGAAGCGGGAGACGAGCCGTGGCTGGTCGTGGTTGTTGAGATAGAGGCTGTTCCAGCCGCTCGCGGCGAGGCCGTCCTGCCAGCGGGCGAGGCTCTCCTTGAGCCGGGGAAGGCTCCGGGGGAGCGCGTCGAACTTGTGCTGGCCCTGGTCCAGGGAGACATGCTCGAACTGGAATATCATGTCGACCTCGGCGCGCGCGGGGTCGGTGAACAGCACGGCATCCTCGACGCTGACGTTCGGCATTTCGCCGACGGTGAGGTGTTCGCCCTCGCGCCCGGCGAAGACCGCTCGATGCATTTCCTGCAGGTAGTCGTGGATCTGCGGGCCCATCGGGGAGCCGTCGCCGGTGCTGGGCGACGGACCGTCGATCAGGTCGACCTGCTTCGCGATGAAGTTGATGACGTCCATCCGGAAGCCATCCACCCCGCGGTCGAGCCACCAGTTCATCATCGCGTAGACCGCCTGCCGCACCTCGGGGTTCTCCCAGTTGAGGTCGGGCTGCTGCCTGGCGAACAGGTGAAGGTAGTACTCGCCGGTGGCTGGGTCGAGGGTCCAGGCCGGGCCGCTGAATGCGCTCCGCCAGCCGTTCGGCGGGCCGCCGTCGGCCTGCGGCTTGCGCCACCAGTACCAGTCGCGCTTCGGGTGCGTCAGCGAGGAGCGTGATTCCTCGAACCACGCGTGCTCGTCGCTCGTGTGGTTGACGACGAGGTCCATCACGATCTTGATCCCACGCTCGTGCGCCTCCGCCAGCAGCGCGTCGAACTCCGCGAGGCTGCCGAACACCGGGTCGATGTCCTGGTAATCACGGATGTCGTAGCCGTTGTCATGCTGCGGCGACGGGTAGACGGGGGAGAGCCAGACGGCGTCCACACCAAGCTCGGCGAGATAGTCGAGCTTCGAACGGATGCCGCCGAGATCGCCGACTCCGTCGCCGTTCGAATCCGCAAAACTCCGCGGGTACACCTGGTACACGACGGCTTTGGTCCACCAGGGCGCAGCAGCATCCTTCATTCGACCGATTCTTCCACGATCGACGCCCAATCGGCGGTGGCGCGAGGCATCCTCCGTGTGCGGGAATAGGAGCGGCTCACCCTCGGTTGGCTAAGATGTACATGCAAACGCATTGAGATTGAGAGGCTGGAAATGCAGTTCGGAATCTTCACGGTCGGCGACACGACGACCGACCCCACGACGGGTCGCACCCCCACCGAGCACGAGCGCATCAAGGCCATGGTGACCATCGCGCAGAAGGTCGAAGAAGTGGGCATGGAGGTCTTCGCGACCGGCGAGCACCACAACCCGCCGTTCGTGCCGTCGTCGCCGACGACCCTGCTCGGCTACATCGCGGCCAAGACCGAGAAGCTCATCCTCTCCACGGCCACCACGCTGATCACGACCAACGACCCGGTCAAGATCGCCGAAGACTTCGCCATGCTGCAGCACCTCGCCGAGGGCCGCGTCGACCTCACGCTCGGCCGCGGCAACACCGGCCCGGTCTACCCCTGGTTCGGCCAGGACATCCGCCAGGGCATCCCGCTCGCACTCGAGAACTACGCCCTGCTCCGCCGGCTCTGGCGCGAAGACTTCGTGGACTGGGAGGGCCAGTTCCGCACCCCGTTGCAGGGCTTCCAGTCGACGCCGCGCCCGCTCGACGGCGTGCCGCCCTTCGTCTGGCACGGCAGCATCCGCAGCCCGGAAATCGCCGAACAGGCCGCCTTCTACGGCGACGGCTTCTTCGCCAACAACATCTTCTGGCCGAAAGAGCACTACATGAAGCTCATCGGCTATTACCGCCAGCGCTTCGAACACTACGGCCACGGCACCGCCGAGCAGGCGATCGTCGGCCTCGGCGGCCAGGCCTTCATGCGCAAGAACTCGCAGGATGCCGTCAATGAGTTCCGCCCGTACTTCGACAACGCCCCGGTCTACGGCCACGGGCCGAGCCTGGAGGACTTCACGGCGCAGACCCCGCTCACGGTGGGCAGCCCGCAGGAGGTCATCGACCGGTACGCCGGCATGCGCGACCACTTCGGCGACTACCAGCGCCAGCTGTTCCTGATGGACCACGCCGGACTGCCGCTGAAGACCGTGCTCGAGCAGCTCGACATCCTCGGCGAGGAGGTCGTGCCGGTGCTCCGCAAGGAGTTCGCGAAGAACCGCCCGGCGACCGTGCCGGATGCCCCGACGCACGCCTCCCTCAAGGCCGCGGCCGACGCTGCGACTGCCGCCGAATTCGCCCAGGTCAAGGCCGCTCCCGGCGCAGCCTTCGGTCTCAGCGCCACGACGAAGGGTGCCTGAGGTGACCGCGCGCCGACTTGCCGTCGTGACGGCCGGCCTCAGCCAGCCGTCATCCAGCCGAATGCTCGCCGACAAGCTGGCTGCCGCAACAGTGGCCCGGCTCGCCGACGAGGGCATCGAAACGACCGTCGAAACGTTCGAGCTGCGTGACGTCGCCCAGGACGTGATGAACAACATGCTGACCGGATTCCCGAGCCCCAGGCTGGACGCGGTGATCGAGGCCGTCACCGGCGCGGACGGCCTCATCGCCGTGACCCCGATCTTCACCTCCAGCTACAGCGGCCTGTTCAAATCGTTCTTCGACGTGATCGACAGCCGCTCGCTCACTGACATGCCGGTGCTGATCGGGGCGACGGCCGGCACAGCGCGCCACTCGCTGGCCCTCGACTACGCGCTCCGGCCGATGCTCACCTACCTGCACGCCGTGGTCGTTCCGACGGCGGTGTTCGCCGCCTCGGAGGACTGGGGGAGCGGGAACCGCCAGGTGCGCACCCTGCCCGACCGCATCGAGCGGGCCGCCGGCGAGCTGGCGGCGCTCGTGGCCAGGTCGGACCGTTCCGGCCTCGTGCGGGACCCGTTCGCCCTCGAGTCCGGCTTCACCCCCGGCGGCGGCTTCGACGCCCCCTAACCCCTTCCCTGCCCTTCCCGCCCTTCTCCCCTCCGCGAGACTGCAGTTGTGCGCGTAATGAGCGCGTTTTGGTGACCACAACTGCGTTTTCGTGGCGGGGGAGGGTTAGAATTGCCGAGGCCAATCTCCGGATTGGCCGAGCAACTGGAGCAGGCTGGCAGGAAGCTGGTCCTCGGTGGTGGTTTCCCAACCGGATATTCGAACGCGGTTGGTGAATTTCTACTGGTGGCCAGCACAAGCACGGTCTCACGAGCACGTCTCATGAGCGGCTTAGTTCTGCCTGTTCCCTGCTCCTTGTCCCACTCGCGCGCCACACGGGCATGCGAGTCTAAACAAAGGAGAGAACCCCCACATGGAGGGTCCAGAAATCACGTTCGCCGAAACCGTTATCGATAACGGCAAGTACGGCAAGCGCACCATCCGTTTCGAAACCGGGCGCCTTGCCCAGCAGGCGCAGGGTTCTGCCGCCGCATACATTGACGAAGAGACGATGCTTCTCTCCGCCACCAGCGCCAGCAAGCAGCCGAAGGAAAACTTCGACTTCTTCCCGCTGACCATCGATGTCGAGGAGCGTATGTACGCTGCCGGCCGCATCCCGGGAAGCTTCTTCCGTCGCGAAGGTCGCCCGTCGACCGAGGCGATCCTCACCTGCCGTCTGATCGACCGGCCGCTGCGCCCGTCGTTCGTCGATGGTCTTCGCAACGAGATCCAGGTTGTCGTCACCGTTCTGGCCATCGCGCCGGACGAATACTACGACGTGCTCGCGATCAACGCGGCGTCGATGTCGACCCAGCTCGCCGGCCTCCCCTTCTCGGGCCCGATCGGTGGCGTCCGCGTCGCCCTCATCCCCGATGAGCACGGCTCCGGCCAGTGGGTTGCCTTCCCGAAGTACTCGCAGATCGCCGACGCCGTGTTCAGCATGGTCGTCGCCGGCCGCGTTGTGACGGATGCCGACGGCAGCCAGGACGTCGCGATCATGATGATCGAGGCCGAAGCCACCGACAACTCGTGGAACCTCATCAAGGGCGGCGCCATCAAGCCGAACGAAGAGGTCATCGCCGAGGGTATCGAAGCCTCGAAGCCGTTCATCAAGCAGCTCATCGAAGCCCAGCAGAAGGTGGCCTCCGCCGCCGCCAAGCCGACCGGCAACTACCCGGTGTTCCCGGCGTACCAGCCGGAGACCTACGACGCCGTCGCAGCCTTCGCCTACGAAGAGCTCAAGGGCGTCTACCAGATCGCCGGCAAGGTCGAGCGCCAGGATGCGGATGACGCACTCAAGGCTCGCGTCAAGGACGCCATCGCGGCCAAGGTCGACGCTGGCGAGCTCGAGGCCGGCGCCAACGCGCAGGTTTCCGCCGCGTACAAGTCGGTCACCAAGCTCGTCGTGCGCTCGCGCGTGCTCAACGAGGGCGTTCGCATGGACGGCCGCGGCCTCGCCGACATCCGTCCGCTCGACGCCGAGGTTGCTGTCATCCCGCGCGTGCACGGTTCGGCGATCTTCCAGCGCGGCGAGACCCAGATCCTGGGTGTCACCACGCTGAACATGCTCAAGCTCGAGCAGACGATCGACTCCCTGAGCCCGGTCACCAAGAAGCGTTACATGCACAACTACAACTTCCCGCCCTACTCGACCGGTGAAACCGGCCGGGTCGGAACGCCGAAGCGCCGCGAGATCGGCCACGGAGCGCTCGCCGAGCGTGCCCTGGTTCCCGTGCTGCCCACGCGCGAGGAGTTCCCCTACGCGATCCGCCAGGTGTCTGAGGCTCTCAGCTCCAACGGCTCGACCTCGATGGGTTCCGTTTGCGCCTCGACCCTGTCGCTGCTGAACGCCGGTGTGCCGCTGCGCGCACCCGTCGCCGGTATCGCCATGGGCCTCATCTCCGACACCGTTGACGGTAAGACCCGCTACGCGGCCCTGACCGACATCCTCGGCGCCGAAGACGCACTCGGCGACATGGACTTCAAGGTTGCCGGCACGGCCGAGTTCGTCACCGCGATCCAGCTCGACACCAAGCTCGACGGCATCCCCGCCTCGGTGCTCGCCGGGGCGCTCACGCAGGCCAAGGATGCTCGTACGACCATCCTCGCCGTGCTGAACGCCGCGATCGACCGCCCGGACGAGATGGCCCCGACCGCGCCCCGCGTGATCTCGGTCCAGATCCCCGTCGACAAGATCGGCGAGCTGATCGGCCCGAAGGGCAAGACGATCAACGCGATCCAGGACGAGACCGGCGCCGACATCTCCATCGAGGAGGACGGCACCGTGTACATCGGCGCTGTCGACGGACCGTCGGCCGAGGCCGCTCGTGCCCAGGTCAACGCGATCGCGAACCCGACCAACCCCGAGGTTGGCGAGCAGTTCCTCGGAACCGTCGTCAAGCTCGCCGCGTTCGGCGCCTTCGTCTCGCTGCTCCCGGGCAAGGACGGCCTGCTGCACATCTCTGAGGTGCGCAAGCTCGCCGGTGGCAAGCGTGTCGAGAACGTCGAAGACGTGCTGGGCGTGGGCCAGAAGGTCCTCGTTGAGATCACCAAGATTGACGACCGGGGTAAGCTGTCGCTCGCACCGGTGCTCGAGGAGGGCGCTGACACGGAAGGCCGTGGCGCAACATCCGAGCACGCTGAGGCTCCGGCCGAAGGCTAGTCAAAAAGTTCTCCCGATCACCTCTCGCCGGGTGGATCGGTGGGACGGGGGGCCCGTACTGCTTCGGCAGGACGGGCCCCTTCGCTTGGAATCTACTTGAAGGATTTGTTAAGTAGAGATATAGTCGAATTGTGATGTCAACCGAACTCCCCGTCGCCCAGCTGAAGGCCGAACTGTTCAAGGCCCTCGGACACCCCGTGCGCGTGCAGGTGCTCGAACAGCTCGTCGGCGGCGAACAATCCGTCGGCAGCCTCGCGGAGGCCCTCGGCTCCGAACTGTCCAGCCTCTCGCAGCAGCTCGGCGTTCTGCGCCGGGCCGGCGTCGTCAGCACGCGGCGCGAGGGCAACACCATCTACTACGCGCTCCGCGACCCCGGCATGGTCGAAATTCTCGACATCGCCAAACGGATGCTCGTCGCCAACCTCCAGGTTTCGCACGCGCTGCTCCGCACGATCGAGCAGGACGCGAAATGAGAACCAAGGCGCGTCACGGGCTCGTCTTCCTGCGCGGACTGCTCCCGCAGCGCGCGGACTTCACTGCCATGCGCCGCTCGCCGGGGCGCGACCTGCTCGCAGGGCTGACGGTCGCGATCGTCGCCCTGCCCCTCGCGCTCGCCTTCGGCGTCGCATCCGGGCTGGGTGCGGAGGCTGGACTGACCACGGCTGTCATTGCCGGGATCCTCGCCGCCGTGTTCGGCGGCAGCAACATCCAGGTGTCCGGGCCGACCGGCGCGATGACGGTCGTGCTCGTGCCGGTCGTGCACGAGTTCGGCACGACCGGCGTGCTGCAGGTGACCGTGATGGCCGGCGTGATCCTGCTGGCCCTCGCCCTCAGCGGCCTCGGCCGTTATGTGCGCTACCTGCCTGCCTCGCTCGTCGAGGGCTTCACCGCCGGCATCGCCGTCGTCATCGCGCTGCAGCAGGTTCCGAACATGCTCGGCCTGGCACCCGGCAAGCAGGAGAAGGTCTGGGCGCTCGCCTGGGATGCCGTGGTGCGCTTCGTTCAGGCGCCTGATCCGACCGCACCGCTGATCGCCATCGGGGTCGCCGCCGTGATCCTCATCGGCTCCCGGTGGAAACCGTCGCTGCCGCTGTCGCTGCTCGCCGTCGTCATCGTGACCGTGATCGCCGCGTTCGGCCACACCGACCTCCCGGTCATCGGGGCCCTGCCGAGCGGCCTTCCAGCGCCATCGGCCGGCTTCCTCGACCTGACCCAGCTGGGGTTCCTGCTCCCGTCGGCCCTGGCGATCGCGGCCCTCGCCGCCCTGGAGAGCCTGCTGTCGGCAACGGTCGCCGACGGCATGAGCGTGGGGGAGCGTCACAACCCCGACCGTGAGCTCTTCGGGCAGGGCATCGCCAACCTGGTCGTGCCGTTCTTCGGCGGCGTGCCGGCCACTGCCGCCATTGCACGCACCGCCGTCAACGTGCGCAGCGGCGCCAGGTCCAGGCTGGCCGCGGTGTCGCATTCGGTCGTGCTGCTGGTCGTCGTGCTGGTCGCGGCTCCGCTGGTCGGCTTCGTGCCCCTCGCAGCCCTCGCCGGGGTACTCCTGGCCACGACCATCCAGATGGTGCAGGTCGGCGCGATTCGCGCAATCTCGCGCGCCACCCGGGGCGACGCCGCCGTCTTGTTCATCACGTTCGCGGTCACGGTGGCGATCGACCTCGTCACGGCCGTCGTCATCGGGTTGGGCGTCGCGGCCCTCCTCGCGCTGCGCGCCGTTGCGCGAAGCTCCAGCGTCGAACGCGTCGCGCTGGACGCCGGCGACCACGGTGCCGAGGAGCGCGGACTCCTCGCAGAACACATCGTCGCCTACCGGTTCGACGGCCCGCTGTTCTTCGGGGCCGCCCATCGCTTCCTGCTCGAACTCACCGAGGTGAGCGCGGTGTCCGTCGTGATCCTGAGGATGAGCCGGGTCACCACGCTCGACGCAACCGGCGGCCTCATGCTCGACGACGTGATCACCCGGCTGGAGGCCAAGGGTATCGTCGTGCTCGTCTCGGGCATCGCGGACAACCACCGGATGGTGCTCCGGCGCCTCGGCGTTGCGCCTCACCTGCGCACCCTCGGCCGCGTCTTCGCCGACACGCCGGATGCGATCGCCTACGCTCGCACCCTTCTGGCGGCTCGCAAGCCGTAGCCGCTCTTGCGGCCTCCGCCCTGTGCCGGACCCGGGGGTCGGTAGGCTGCGGAGTCGGGCGGAAGCCGCCGGGCGATTCGCACACCAATGAGACGTTCCACCGTCCGGCGTTAGAGCTGTTTGACCATTTCCAGTTCGTTCTTGCTGGGGTCGAGGGTTGTACGGGAAGGTGTGGCCCGTGGACGCGAAGCCCCGTCGTTCATAGGCAGTGCGGGCGCGAGCGTTGTCCTCGTGCACGTGAAGGGTCAACCCGTCGCCCTCGCTGAGGGCCCAGGTCTCGATGGCCGTCAAGAGGGCATCCGTCACGCCCGCCTTGTTGCCTCGGTACTCCGGGGTGACATACACGCCGACGAGGAGGGGGCCGGCGGTCTGATCGGGCACGAATCCAGCCATCGTCCCTACCCAGCACCCCGAACCGTCGATCGCGACGACCGCAATGCCGTGGTCGGCCGTGCCGCGCCGGCCGCGCATCCCACTCGGCCTCATCCCGGCTCAGCGCTTCCTCGAGAGTCGACGTACGCGGTCGGCGTATCGCGGATCATTTCCAGGCGCAGATCGCGAATCTCACGCCAGCCTCCATCGGAGTCGTTGTCCCAGCCAGGCCAGACCCGCCAGGCCTTCGGCATGCTGGAACGCCCGGAGCGTGGGCATATTGGTGGGTGCCGGTTGTCGCGCCGCGTCAAAGAAGTAGGCGGTCAGCCCGGACAGAGCTGCGTTGATGTCGTGATCGGTCGCGTCCGCGAAGAGCGTGTCGGTGGCGAAGATCTTCTCCGCATCGATGTCGCTTCCGTGCATCCGCGCGTCGAGAAGAAACGTCAGTGCGTCGAGCCACCTCGCGCCGACGCAGGCCCAGGGCCAGTCGATTAGCCAGGCCCGGCCGGTCGCATCGAAAAGGATGTTGTCACTTCGGAGGTCCAGATGAACCAGGTAATCCCCGTCGACTGCCATGGCCGCGCCCTCAGCGAGCTGCTCGAGTTCGTCGAGATGCTGGCGGGCACTGGAGGGGAGGGTCTCCGTCTGGCCGTCGTCTCGGATATTGCTCCATCCGGTGAAGGCCTGGCCCAGTTCCGTCCGCGCATCCGGCAACCCGGCCCACGCGTCGTAACCGCGGATGACCGGCATGGCCTCGAGGGCCGACAGGGCTGCTGCGATGTCGGATTCGGTCGGCGTCTCATTGGGATGCGCACCGTCGATGTCCTCGATGATGAGCGCGACCCAATCGCGGTCTTCGAAGGCACCGAGAAGGCGGGGCGCCGAGACGGAACCTGGCAGCATCCGCATCACCGTGAGCTCGCGCCGGTGGAGGTCGTAGGTGTCCACGTTCCGTTCGAGGCTGACGGCCTTCACGAACGCACGGTTGCCGTTTGCTGAGCGCACCCGGTCAGCGCTTCCGGGCGAGTAGCCGTTCGCCTGGCTCGTCGCCTCGACGACAGGTCCGTCGATGACGTCTTCGACGGCTCGATGAATCGAGACGGGCAGTTCCTGCCAGCTCATTCTGAGCTGATGACGATCAGACATGGCCCCGAGCCTATCGGCGACTCGGATTCTCCCCGTCGCGCTATCGCCTCAGTTCTCGCATGTAATACACGAGGCCGGGGGAGCGGGAGACCTGCCGGAAGCCACCGTTCTCCAGCACTCTCTGTGAGGCCGCGTTGCCCGGCGCCGTGTCTGCTTTCACGCGTTGAGCGCCGTGCGCTGCGGCGATCCGGACAGCGGCTTGGAGCGCCTCCGTGGCGTAGCCGTGCCCGCGGGCCGGGGCGACGAGCCCGAAGCCCAGCTCGACGCTGCCGTCCTCGTCCGGCGGCCCGAAGAAGCCGATCCCGCCGATCGCGAGACCGCTCGCCAGGAGCTGGATCCGGTAGAGACCGAACACCGGGTCGGGATCGCTGTCGTCTGCCAGGCTGCGCAGCGGGTCGAGTTCGTCTTCAAGCGGGTAGGCCGGATGCCACCGATCGCTCGGGTTCGGGCTTCCGGAGACGATGCGTCGAGCTTCGGCCGGGGCGATCAGGTGCAGGGTGAGTCGCGCCGATGTCGGGGTCATGAGCACAAGATTCCCACGCCGCCAGCCCGTCCGCCGTTTCCATGCCGGGGTGGTGGCGGGAACCGCCTACGCGTTGGGGCGGAGGCCGCGTTCGAGCAGGGGGGTGATCCGGAACGGGATCAGCTCACCCATCGCGAGCGAGGTTTCGGTGCGCTCGACGCCCTCGCAGGCCAGGATCGTGCCGTCGATGCGGAACAGGTCATCGGCATCCCGGCACACCACGTGCACCAGCAGGTCGGCCGGTCCGCTCATGCCGTGCGCCTGCACGATCTCCGGGATGTGGGCGAGCTCGGCGACGATCTGCGCGAGTCGTTTCTGCTGCACATGAACCGTGATGAACGCCGTCAGCTGGTAGCCGAGGGCGACCGGATTGATGCGCCGATCGAAGGCCAGGAACGCGTTCGACTCCTCCAGCCTGGCCATCCTGGCCTGCACCGTGTTGCGCGAAAGGCCGAGTTTCTGGGCGAGGGCAACGAAGGTACTGTGGGGGTCATCGCAGAGGGCGCGCAACAGCTGGGTGTCGGTTTTGTCCAGGTTGTGCATAGTGCAACACGATAGCAGGAGACGTCGCGTCTGGATAGGGCACTATGCGCAATCAAATTGAGGGCGGTTGTGCTTTGTGTCGCATCGGCTTACGCTCATATCAACTTTAGCAAGGACGCTAGGAGCGGCTCAGTGGTTGATTTCCCCGCAGAACTCGTGCAACTCGTTACGCCCAACGGCGAACGGGTGCCGAACCCACACTTCGATTCGTGGGTGGCAGACGTCACCGGCGAACAACTCGCAGCGCTCTACGAAGACATGATCCTCGTTCGCCGCATCGACACGGAGGCGACAGCGCTCCAGCGCCAGGGCGAACTCGGCCTGTGGCCGCCCCTTTTCGGCCAGGAGGCCGCGCAGATTGGCTCAGCGCGCACGCTCCGTTCCGACGACTTCATCTTCAGCAGCTACCGCGAGAACGCGGTCGCCTACTGCCGCGGGGTCAACTACGCCGACATCGTGCGCGTCTGGCGCGGCAACGCCCAGTCCGGCTGGAACCCCTACCACATCGGCATGGCCTCGCCCGCGATCATCATCGGCGCGCAGACCCTGCACGCCACCGGTTGGGCGATGGGCGCCAAGTTCGACGGCTCTGACTCCGTCGCGATCACCTACTTCGGCGACGGTGCCACCAGCGAGGGCGACGTCAACGAGGCCATGGTCTTCGCGGCCAGCTTCCAGGTGCCGGTCGTCTTCTTCTGCCAGAACAACCAGTGGGCCATCTCCGAGCCGGTCGGGCTGCAGGCCCACCGCGCCATCGCCGACCGCGCGCCCGGGTTCGGCATCCCCAGCATCCGGGTCGACGGCAACGACGTGCTCGCGGTGATGGCAGCGACCCGCGTCGCCCTCGACCGCGCGCGCACCGGCGGCGGGCCGACCTTCATCGAGGCCGTCACCTACCGGATGGGCCCGCACACCACAGCGGATGATCCCACCAAGTACCGTGACGCCGCCGAGCTCGAGTCGTGGAAGGCGAAGGACCCCATCCTCCGCCTGCAGCGTCTGCTCGACTCCATGGGACTCTTCACGCCCGAACTGCAGGCGAAGACCCAGGCGAAGGCGGATGCCGTCGCCGCCGAACTGCGCGCCGGCTGCATCGAGATGCCCGACCCCGCACCGCTCTCGGTGTTCGACAACGTCTATTCCACGCCACACAAGACCCTGGACCGCCAGCGGGCCGGGTACGCCGACTACCTCGCGAGCTTCGACGCCGCGGACGGGAGCAGCTCATGAGCACGACCACGCTGAAGGCCCAGGAGTCGATGACCCCGAACGTCGTGAGGACGACGACCGCCTTGACAACGCCGACGACCCTGACCCTGGCCAAATCCATCACCGCGGCACTCCGCCAGTCCATGCTGGACGACCCTAAGGTGGTGCTGCTCGGCGAGGACATCGGCGCGCTCGGCGGCGTCTTCCGCGTTACCGAGGGCCTGCTCGCCGAGTTCGGCGCGAACCGCGTCATCGACACCCCGCTCGCCGAATCCGCCATCATCGGCACCGCGGTCGGCCTTGCCTACCGCGGCTACCGCCCGGTCTGCGAGATCCAGTTCGACGGCTTCATCTACCCGGGCTTCGACCAGATCGTCAGCCAGGTCGCCAAGCTGCACTACCGCACCCAGGGCGCCGTCAAGATGCCGATCACCATCCGGGTTCCGTTCGGCGGCGGCATCGGCGCAGCCGAACACCACTCCGAATCGCCCGAGGCCTACTTCACCCACACGTCCGGGCTGCGCGTGATCGCCGTGTCCAACCCGCAGGATGCCTACAGCATGCTCCGTCAGGCCATCTCCTCCGACGACCCTGTGCTCTACTTCGAGCCGAAGCGCCGCTACCACGTCAAGGGCCAGGTTGCCCCGGTGCTCGGTGAGTCGATGGAGAAGGCAGTCATCGTCACGCCCGGCACGGACGTCACGCTCGTGGCCTACGGCCCGCTTGTGGCTACCGCACGGGATGCCGCGCTCGCCGCCGCCGACGAAGGCGTCTCGGTCGAGGTCATCGACCTGCGCTCGCTCGCGCCGGTCGACTACGCGACCCTCGAGGCATCCGTTCGCAAGACCGGCCGGCTCGTCGTCACCCACGAGGCCGTTCGCTCGGGCGGACTCGGCGGGGAGATCATCGCCAGCCTCACCGAAAGCTGCTTCAACTACCTCGAGGCCGCGCCGGTGCGCGTGACCGGCTGGGACATCCCGTACCCGCCCGCGAAGCTCGAGAGCCACCACCTGCCAGACCTCGACCGCATGCTCGCCGGCATCGACCGCGTGATGGGACGCTGACCATGATCAAGGTATTCAAGCTGCCCGACCTTGGTGAAGGACTCACCGAGTCGGAAATCGTGGCCTGGCACATCGCCCCCGGCGACAAAGTCACCCTCAACCAGCACATTGCCGACGTCGAGACGGCCAAGGCCGTCGTCGAACTGCCGTCGCCGTTCGCGGGCACCGTCTCCGAGCTCTACCAGCCCACCGGTGTTGTCGTGCACGTCGGAGAGCCGATCGTGTCGTTCGACGTTGAGGGTGCCGCGC
>DAIMHX010000002.1:44978-75005 GCA_036723055.1 Microbacteriaceae bacterium | reverse complement strand
CTGCCGCCGGTGCGCCTGCTGCTGCCGCGCCTGCCGCCGGTGCGCCTGCTGCTGCCGCGCCTGCCGCCGGTGCGCCTGCTGCTGCTGTCTCTGCTGGGCCGTCTGTTGCCGCCCCGGCCGAGCCGGTTCAGGAGCGTGAGGCCATGCTCGTCGGTTACGGCGCCGCCGTCGAACGCGGCGGACGCCCGCAGCGTCGGGCACGTCGGGGGAGCACTGCCACGGCCGGCACCGAAGCCACCGCACCGATCCTTGCTCCGATCGCGGCCCCGGCCGCCCCGGCCGCCCCGGCCGCCCCGGCCGCCCCGGCGGCTCCCACGGTCACGACCGGCGAACGCCCTCGGTCCACCCCGCCGGTGCGCGCCCTCGCCCGCGACCTGGGCGTCGACCTGGCCCGTCTCACGGGCACCGGGCCGGACGGCCTGATCACCAGGGACGACGTGCGGGCGGGAGCCCTGACCGGCCCCTCGCCGGCCGCGCCCGTTGCGGCGGTCGCCGCCCCGGCATCCGTTCCCGGCGAGCGGGAGAGCCGCACGCCGATCAAGAGCGTGCGCAAGCACACCGCGGCCGCCATGGTGCGGAGCGCGTTCACAGCGCCGCACGTCACCGAATTCCTCACCATTGACGTCACGCCGACGGTCGAACTTCTCGACGCGCTCAAGCGCAACCGGGCCTTCGCCGACCAGCGGATCAACATCCTCACGGTCGTCGCGAAGGCGCTATGCATTGCGGTCTCACGCCAACCCTCGGTGAACACCCGCTGGGATGATGAGGCCGGCGAGATCGTGCAGTATCACTACGTGAACCTCGGCATCGCCGCCGCGACACCGCGCGGATTGCTTGTTCCGAACATCAAGGACGCGGATGCGCTCACCCTGACCGGGCTCTCCGCGGCGCTCGCGGGGCTCACCGAGGCAGCCAGGGCCGGCACGACCAGCCCGGCCGCGCTCGGCGGCGGCACGATTACGATCACCAACATCGGCGTCTTCGGCATCGATGCCGGCACGCCGATCCTGAACCCGGGGGAGGCGGCCATCCTCGCGATGGGAGCGATCCGACGGATGCCGTGGGAGTACAAGGCCGAGATCGCCTTGCGTCAGGTGATGACGCTCAGCCTGTCCTTCGATCACCGCCTGGTCGACGGCGAACAGGGCTCCCGGTTCCTGGCCGACATCGGCAGCATCCTGGCCGAGCCCGGCATGGTCCTGACAATGGTCTAGCGTTCCCGCCCGCCCCTGCGCCTGCCCCTGCCCCTGCCCTGTGCCTGCCCCTGTGCCTGCCCCTGTCTGTCGAATTCGACGGAGATTTTCGCCAGAATGCTCGGAATTTGCCCAAAAACGCGAGTTTCGGGCAGAATCTCCGTCGAATTCGCAAAGGGCGGGCGCGGCAGGCAGGCGGGCGCGGGACTAGACCGGCGTGCCGCCGAGTGCCGCCGCGACCAGGGCCGGGAGCGACGCGATCGAGTCGATTTCGTGCACGGCCCGGATCGTGGCCCGCTCGGCGGCCTGATCCGGGTACTTGCCCGTCCTCACCTGCACCGTCGTCGCGCCGGCCGCATTGCCCATCGCGATGTCGGTGGTGGCATCGTCGCCGACGATCCACACCTCACGCGGTTCGGCACCGGCCGACTGCGCGGCGAGCTTGAGGAAGTCCTGTGACGGCTTGCCCAGCACGATGGCGGTCGACCCGCTCGCGTACTCGAGGGCCGCCACGATCGCGCCGGTGTCGATGTGGTCGCCGTCGGCCCGCTTGAAGTAGCGTCCGCGCTGCAGGGCGATGAGCTGCGCGCCCGCCCGCAACGCGCGGAACGCCCCATCGAGCAGCGGGTAGCTGAGCGTGTCCCGCGCATCCCCCGCGATCACGTGGGTGACCGGCTCGCCGGCCCGCCCGACGAAGGGGGCGAACGTATCCAGGAGCACGCTCGAGACAACCGGCAGCACATTCACCCGCCCGGCGGTCGCGAGGTATCGGCGCGCGGCCGTGACCGGAGTGAAGAGCTCGTCGGCACGAACATCCACCCCGCGGGCGCGCAGGTCGGACTCGATCAGCGCCTCGGGCTTCGAGTCGGTGTTCGTGAGGAAACGGATGACGCAGCCCAGCTCCCGGAGCTCGCTGAGCGCCCTCGCCGCCCCGTCGACGGTCGCGCCGGAGGAGTAGATGGTGCCGTCGAGGTCGCACAGGATCGTCGCTCCGGAAGTGTCCACGCCCCAGTGTTCCACCGTGCGTCCCGTTTCGGCTACCGGGGGCGGCGGATGCCGGAGGCTTGACCAGCCTGCGCAGGCGGAGCAGAGTGGGGGCATGAGCCACACCCACGGTCTCCTCAGCCCCGAAGAGACGGCCGTCCCGCTCTCGGGCGGCGCGTTCGTGCACCTCGACGGCGCCCTGCACGCCACGTATACGACGGCGGATTTCGCCTCGGCGCTCCACCTCGTCGACCGGGTCGGCGACGCGGCGGAGACGATGGACCACCACCCAGACGTGCGGCTCGGCTATGGCACGGTCACCTTCCGGCTGAACTCGCACGACGCCGGCGGGGTGACCGCCCGCGACGTGCGGCTGGCGCGCGAGATCCAGGAGCTGGCCGATTCACTCGGCGCGAAGAACGCGCACGTCGCGCCGGCCCGCTACGACATCGCCATCGACTGCATGGATGCCGACACCATCCGGCCGTTCTGGATGGTCGGCCTCGGCTACAAGGAGGTCGTCACCGAGGGCGAGATCGAGCTGATCGACCCGCATGGAGTGGGGCCCCGGGTCTGGTTCCAGCACATGGAAATCGCCCGCACGGATCGCAATCGCATCCACATCGACGTGTACGTGCCGACCGTCGACGCCGAGTCGCGCGTGCAGCTGATCGTCGACGTGGGCGGCATCCTCCTCACCGACGAGCACGCGCCCGAATGGTGGGTGCTCGCCGACGAGGAAGGCAACGAGCTGTGCGTCTGCACGGCGCCCACCTGAGCGGCTTTCGCCGATGACCGTCTGGATCTGCACGGCCTGCGGACTTGAGCATCCGGAGTCGCCCCTGCCGCCGCCGCTCTGCGCGATCTGCATGGACGAGCGGCAGTTCGTGCCGATCACGGGCCAGGATTGGACCACAGCGGAGCGGCTGGAACGCGCCGGGACCACGGCGAGCATCGCCGAGGTCGAGCCGGGGCTGTTCCGGCTCACGGTGTCGCCGCGCGTCGGGATCGGCCACCAGGCGCTCCTCGTGCGGACCTCGGCCGGGAACCTGCTCTGGGAGCCGCCCGGATTCATCAGCGCCGCCGCCGTCGATGCGGTGCGGGAGCTCGGCGTCGTGGCCGCGATCACCGGCAGCCATCCGCACCTGATGGGAGCCGCCGTGAGCTGGAGCCATGCGTTCGGCGACGCTCCGGTCTACGTCGCCGCCGCAGACGCGGGCTGGACGCAACGGCCGGATCCGGTGATCAGGCTTTGGAGCGGAGCGGCAGGCCCCCTGCCCGGCATCTCGCTCGTGCAGTGCGGCGGCCACTTCCCCGGCAGCAGCGTGCTGCTCTGGGAGCACGGCGCGTCCGGCCGCGGGGTGCTGTTCACCGGCGACACGATCTTCATCGGGCCGGACAACAAGACCGTGACCGCGATGCGCTCGTACCCGAACCTCATCCCGCTGCCGGAGCGCGCCGTGCGCACGATCCTCGACCGGCTGCATCCGCTCTCCTACGACCGGATGTACGGATCCTTCGGCCAGGTCGTGGCGACGGATGCCCGGGACACCGTGCACCGCGCGCTCGAGCGCTACATCGCCTGGCTCCGCGGCGACGTCCACGACTTCGAGCCCCGCACCTAGTCCGGCTCCCCATCCCCTCGAGCGCTCCCATCCCGCGAGTGAGCAGTTTCGGCGGTTCCCGGGTGGGGTTTGGCGCCGTTTCTGCTCACTCGCGGCGTGGGGCGGGGGGCGGAGGGGGTGAGGGCGGCGAGGGCCATCTCCTCGAGCAGGGCGCGCACGGCGCCGCGGGGGGAGAGCGCCGCGCTGTGCGGGGTCGAGTTGATCAGGCCGAAGGTGGCATGGGCGCGGGTGCGCAGCAGCGCGGTGTCCACATTCGGATGCACGCGGCTGAGCACCTCCACCCACAGCTCGACATACTCGCGCTGGAGGACGCGCACCCGGTGCCGGTCGGCCTCGGCGAGGTTGTCGAGATCCCGGTCCTGCACCCGGATGACGTCGGGGTTGGACAGTGCGAAGTCCACGTGGAAGCGCACCAGCGCGCCGAGCGCCGCCGCGGCATCCGGGGTCTTCCGGGCGACGGCCCGTCCGCCGGCGACGAGGTCCTCGCTGGCCCCGACCAGCAGCGCGGCGAGCACGGCCTGCTTGCCGCTGAAGTGCCGGTACACGGCCGGGCCGCTCACGCCGACGGCCGCGCCGAGGTCTTCGATCGAGACGCCGTTGAAACCCGACCGGGCGAAGAGGGATGCGGCGGCGGCGAGGAGCGCCTGCCGCCGGTCCGCCTTGGCCAGGCTGCGCGGCGTTGGCGCGGCGGCTGCCGGATCGGCCATCGTGCTTCCCGTCTGGACATCTCGGCTGCGAGCGGCTAGCCTAATTTCGGTTAGTGATCATTAACTGTACTTGATGCACGCAGCAACGGGAAGATGTCAATGGAGACACTCGAGAGTCGGATCGACTCCAGCAGCCAGACGTTCACCGAGAACGACGCCGCCCAGCGCGAACTCGTCGAAGACCTCCAGCAGCGGCTCGCAACGGCCGCCCTCGGCGGCCCGGAGAAATCCCGGCAGCGCCACATCGGTCGCGGCAAGCTGCTCCCGCGCGAGCGCATCGACCAGCTGCTCGACGAGGGCAGCCCGTTCCTCGAGATCGCGCCGCTCGCCGCCAACGGCATGTACCACGACGCCTGCCCCGGCGCCGGGATCATCGCCGGCATCGGCCTGATCCACGGCCGCCAGGTGCTCGTCATTTCCAACGACGCCACCGTCAAGGGCGGCACCTATTACCCGATGACGGTCAAGAAGCACCTCCGCGCCCAGGAAATCGCCCTCGAGAACCGCCTGCCCTGCGTATACCTCGTCGACTCCGGCGGGGCGTTTCTGCCGATGCAGGACGACGTCTTCCCCGACAAAGAGCACTTCGGCCGCATCTTCTTCAACCAGGCCCGGATGTCCGCGGCCAAGATCCCGCAGATCGCCTCGGTCATGGGATCCTGCACCGCCGGCGGCGCCTACGTGCCGGCGATGAGCGACGAGACCGTGATCGTGCGCAACCAGGGCACGATCTTCCTCGGCGGCCCGCCGCTGGTGAAGGCCGCGATCGGCGAGATCGTCACCGCGGAGGAGCTCGGCGGCGGCGACCTCCACGCCCGCACCTCCGGCGTCACCGACCACCTCGCCGAGAACGACCAGCACGCGCTGCAGATCGTGCGTGACATCGTCGGGGCCCTGCCCCGTCCGGCCGCGCCGGCCTGGGACATCCTCCCGACGGTCGAACCCGTCGCCGACGAAACGGAACTGTACGGCGTCGTCCCCACCGACGTGCAGGGCCAGTACGACGTGCACGAGGTCATCGCCCGGCTCGTCGACGGCAGCGAGTTCCACGAGTTCAAGAGGGAATACGGCACCACGCTGATCACCGGCTTCGCCCGGCTGCACGGCCACCCGATCGGCATCGTCGCCAACAACGGCGTGCTGTTCGGCGAGTCAGCGATGAAGGGCGCGCACTTCATCGAGTTGTGCGACCAGCGCGGCATCCCGCTGGTCTTCCTGCAGAACATCTCCGGCTTCATGGTCGGCAGGGACTACGAGGCCGGCGGCATCGCCAAGCACGGCGCGAAGATGGTCACCGCCGTCGCGACGGCCCGCGTGCCCAAGCTCACCGTCGTCATCGGCGGGTCCTTCGGCGCCGGCAACTACTCGATGTGCGGCCGCGCCTACTCGCCGCGGTTCCTCTGGATGTGGCCGGCCAGCCGCATCTCCGTGATGGGCGGGGCGCAGGCCTCCTCCGTGCTCGCGACCGTGAAGCGGGAGCAGTTCGAGGGCCGGGGCGAGGAGTGGTCCGCCGACGCCGAGGCCGAATTCAAGGCCCCGATCAAGGAGCAGTACGAGCACCAGGGCAGTCCCTACTACTCGACCGCGCGCCTCTGGGACGACGGCGTCATCGACCCGATGGACACCCGGACCGTGCTGGGCCTCGCGCTCGACGTTGTCGCCACAGCGCCGCTACCCGAGACCGCCTTCGGTCTCTTCCGGATGTGAGCGAGACCATGACAACGTTCGACACCGTCCTCGTCGCCAACCGCGGCGAGATCGCCTGCCGCATCATCCGCACGCTGCGGGAGCTCGGCATCCGCTCGGTCGCCGTCTACAGCGAAGCCGACCGCGGTGCCCGCCACGTGGCGCTGGCGGATGTCGCGGTGCGGATCGGCCCGGCCAAGCCGCAGCTGAGCTACCTGAGCATCGACGCCATCCTCGCCGCGGCCGCCCGGACCGGCGCCCAGGCGATCCACCCCGGCTACGGCTTCCTGTCCGAGAACCAGGCGTTCGCGCAGGCCTGCGCCGAAGCCGGCATCGTCTTCATCGGGCCGAGCGTGCACGCGCTCAACGTGATGGGCGACAAGATCCGCTCGAAGAACCACGTCGCAGAGTCCGGCGTGCCGGTCGTCCCCGGCGTCTCCCTGCCCGACCAGAGCGACGAGCAGCTCATCGCCGCGTCGGCCGGGGTCGGCTACCCGATGCTGATCAAGCCATCCGCCGGCGGCGGCGGCAAGGGCATGCACCTCGTCGAACGTGCAGAGGACCTCGCCGGCGCGCTCGTCACCGCCCGCCGCGTCGCGGCCAACGCGTTCGGCGACGACACCCTCCTGATCGAACGCTTCGTCAGCGCGCCCCGGCACATCGAGGTGCAGGTCCTCGCCGACAACGACGGAAACGTCATCCACCTCGGCGAACGCGAATGCTCGCTGCAGCGCCGGCACCAGAAGGTCATCGAAGAGGCACCGTCGCCGCTGCTCGACGCCGACACCCGCGCGCGCATCGGCGAGGCCGCCTGCGCCGCCGCCCGCAGCGTCGGCTACACCGGGGCGGGAACCGTCGAGTTCCTGGTCTCGGATGCCGCGCCGGACGAGTTCTTCTTCATGGAGATGAACACCCGGCTGCAGGTGGAACACCCGGTCACCGAGGTGGTCACCGGGCTCGACCTCGTCGAGTGGCAGGTGCGCGTGGCTGCGGGGGAGACCCTGCCCCTGGCCCAGGCCGACGTCGTGCTCACCGGGCACGCCGTCGAAGCCCGCGTCTACGCGGAGAACCCCGAACGCGGCTTCCTGCCGACCACGGGAACCGTGCTCCGGCTCGACGAGGCGCACGGAGACGGCATCCGCGTCGACAGCGCGCTGAGCCCGGGCCTCGTGATCTCCTCCGACTACGACCCGATGCTCGCCAAGGTCATCGCCTGGGCGCCCACCCGCGCCGCGGCGCTCGCACGCCTCGACCGCGCCCTCGCCGACACCGTCGTGCTCGGGGTACGCACCAACATCGAGTACCTCCGGCTCCTGGTGCAGGATGCCGACGTGCGCGCCGGCCACCTCGACACCGGCCTGATCGAGCGCAAGCTCCCCGGGCTCAGCTTCCGAGCGGCCGACGACCACGTCTTCGCCGCCGCCGCACTGTTCCTGCACGCCCAGGCGTGGTCGGGGGAGAACCCGGTCTGGTCGCGCCCGAGCGGCTGGCGGATGGGGCCGCACCGCCCGGTGCGCTACAACCTGGCCGTGAGCGCGACCGAGTCGGTCGACGTGCGCGTCGAGGGAGGCCCGCAGCAGGCATCCGTCGCCGTCGGCGCCGGCACGCCGGCCCCGGCGAGCCTGAGCGAAGTGTCCGGTAAGCCCGGATCGTTCGTGATCGAGCTCGGCGGCACCACCCGTGTGCTCGACATCGCCCAGGACGGCCACCGGCTGTGGATCGGCAGCGCCGGCTTCTCGGTCGACCTGCTGCACCGCTCCCGCGCCGAGCAGCTGGCCGAGCAGCTCGCCGGCCGCGACCGGGTCGAGGGCGCGGCCAGCCCCGACGTGCGCTCGCCCATGCCGGGCACCGTCATCGCCGTGCACGCCGCCTCCGGTGACCTCGTCGAGATCGGCCAGACCATCCTCACCGTCGAGGCCATGAAGATGGAGCACAAGCTCGTCGCCGCCACCGCCGGCGTCGTCAGCGTCACCTTCAAGCCCGGCGACCTCGTCAAACTCGACCAGATCGTCGCCACCATCGCTTCATCGGAAGTCGTCGCAACGGATGTCGCCGCGCCGGCTGATGGCGCCACGTCGTGACCTGCGAACGAACTCGGCACTATCGTGATTGCATGCAGAACTGGAGATCGAGATGATTGACAAGGTTGTGGCGAGTGCGGCGGAGGCCGTCGCCGACATTCCGGACGGGGCATCCCTCGCCGTTGGCGGATTCGGACTGTGCGGCATCCCCGAGGCGCTCATCGATGCGGTCCACGCGCAGGGCACGACGGATCTCGAGACCATCAGCAACAACTGTGGTGTCGATGGGTGGGGGCTCGGGCGGCTGCTCGACGACCACCGCATCCGGCGCACGATCAGTTCCTACGTGGGCGAGAACAAGGAGTTCGCACGCCAGTTCCTCTCCGGCGAACTCGAGGTCGAGCTCACCCCGCAGGGCACACTCGCCGAGAAACTCCGCGCCGGCGGCGCCGGCATCCCGGCGTTCTTCACGCCGGCCGGGGTCGGCACGCAGGTCAGCGAGGGCGGTCTGCCGCAGCGCTACAACACCGACGGGACCGTCGCGAAGGCCTCCGCGCCCAAGGAGGTGCGCAGCTTCGACGGCGCCGACTACGTGATGGAACGCTCGGTCACGCCCGACTTTGCGCTCGTGCACGCCGCCAAGGGCGACCGCTACGGCAACCTCGTCTTCCACGCCGCGGCGCAGAACTTCAACCCGCTCGCCGCGATGGCCGGCCGGATCACGATCGCGCAGGTCGAGGAACTCGTCGAACCGGGCGAACTCGACCCGGCGAACATCCACACCCCCGGCATCTTCGTGCAGCGCGTCGTCGTCGTCGGCAAGGTCGAGAAACGCATCGAAAAACGAACCGTCACCGCGGCCCCGGTCACGCCAACCACCAAGGAGGCTGCCGCATGAGCCTCACCCGCGAGGAGCTCGCGGCGCGCGTCGCCCAGGAACTCGAAAACGGCCAGTACGTCAACCTCGGCATCGGCATGCCGACGCTCATTCCGAACTACATTCCGGATGACATCGAGGTCGTTCTCCACGCCGAGAACGGAATCCTGGGCGTCGGACCGTACCCCACCGACGCCAACGTCGACCCTGACCTGATCAACGCGGGCAAGGAAACCGTCACGGTCAAGCAGGGGGCCGCGTTCTTCGACTCGGCGGCATCCTTCGGCATGGTGCGCGGCGGTCACGTCGACGTCGCCGTGCTCGGTGCGATGGAGGTCGCCGCCAACGGTGACCTCGCCAACTGGATGGTGCCGGGCAAGATGGTCAAGGGCATGGGCGGCGCCATGGACCTCGTCTTCGGCGCCAAACGCCTCATCGTGATGATGGAGCACACCGACCGCAACGGGAACCCCAAGATCGTCGAGCACTGCAGCCTGCCGCTGACCGGCCGCGGCTGCGTCGACCGCATCATCACCGACCTCGCCGTGATCGACGTCACGCCGGCCGGCCTGGTGCTGCGCGAACTCGCACCGGGCGTCACGATCGATCAGGTCGTCGCCGCGACCGGCGCCGAACTGCTGGTCGAGGAGCATGAGGTGCTCGTGTGAGCGACGAGCGCACGTCCATCGAACAGCGCGGCCTGTACTTCGAGGAATTCGACCTCGACGCACGCTACCTGCACCGCCCAGGTCGCACCGTGACCGAGGCCGACAACGTCTTGTTCACGACCATGACCATGAACACCCAGTCGCTGCACCTCGACGCGGCCTGGTCGGCCACCCAGCCGTTCGGCCAGCGGCTGATGAACTCGATGTTCACGCTGTCGACCCTCGTCGGCAGCTCCGTCGCCCAACTCACCCAGGGCACCATCGTCGCTAACCTCGGCTTCGCCGAGGTGAAATTCCCGCACCCGCTTTATCATGGCGACACCATGTACTCCGAGACCATCGTGACCGACAAACGGCTCTCCGGCTCCCGCCCGGGCCAGGGCATCCTCACGCTCGAGCACACCGCCCGCAACCAGGACGGCATCGTCGTGGCGACGGCGGTGCGCACGGTCATGGTCTGGTGCAAGGACTCGGCGCCATGACGTTCGAGCTGGGCCCGGCCATCCTGTTCTGCCCGGCCGACCGGCCTGAGCGGTACCAGAAGGCCGCCGACCGCGCGGATGCCGTCATCATCGACCTCGAGGACGCCGTCGCACCGATGGAGCGGGCCGGGGCGCGCGCCGCGCTGATCGGGCATCCGCTCGATCCCACGCGCTCGATCGTGCGCGTCAACCCGGTCGACACCCCGGACTTCGAGCTCGACCTCGCGGCCCTTGCGCAGACCGCGTACCGCACCATCATGCTCCCCAAGGCGGTGAGCGCCGCGCAGCTGGAGGCGGTTTCCGGGTACGACGTGGTCGCGCTCTGCGAAACGGCCGCCGGTATCCTGGCCGCGCCGGAGATCGCCGCCGCACCCAACGTGGTGGCGCTGATGTGGGGAGCCGAAGACCTGATTGCCTCGCTCGGCGGCAGCTCGAGCCGCTTCGCCGACGGACGCTACCGCGCGGTCGCCCGGCATGCCCGCTCGCGCGTGCTGCTCGCCGCCGGCGCGCACGACAAGGCCGCCATCGACAGCGTGTTCCTGGCGATCGCCGACATGACCGGCCTCGCCGCCGAGGCCGAGGACGCCGTCGCCAGCGGATTCAAGGCCACCGCCTGCATCCACCCCAGCCAGGTTGCCGTCATCCGTGACGCGTACCGGCCGACAGCCGCCGAGATCGCGCATGCCTGGGCGATCCTGGAGGCCGCCGCCACCGAGAACGGGGTCTTCCAGTACCAGGGACGGATGATCGACGGCCCGCTGCTGCGCCACGCCGAAGCCGTGCTGCGCCGCGCCGAACCCTGATCCCTGCCCCTGCCCCTGCCCTGTCCCTGCCCCTGCCCCTTTCCCGCGAAACTGCAGTCGTGGTCGTTATGAGCGCGTTTTAGTGACCACAAGTGCAGTTTCGCGGAGGGGAAGCGGGGGCGAAACGGATCGGTTCCCCCGCACGTCGACCTTCGTCGTCAGCGGGAACGTCACGCCATAGTTCATCTGGCAGAACGCCTGGATCTCGGCCTCGGCGCCGGGCTCCTGGCCCATGAACTGGTTGCGGGGGAGGCCGAGCACCACGAACCCGTCGTCCTTGTACTTCCATGCTGCGGGCTACGCCGGCACCCTCGGCGAACGCTGCGCACACGGCTCGATAACTTTTTCGCTACCCCCTCGGAAACGTCCCGGCCCGGCGCTATTCTCGGGGCAAAACCGGAGGGAGGCGAGCATGAGCCGGTTATCAGCCCCACGGGCAGCACACGCCATGTCGGGGCCGCCGCCGATCTCCCGGTCCGTCCCCGTGCAGTCCCTAGACACCGCCCTGACGGCCACGCACGCGCCGCAGTCCACCGGCTTCCGCCGCACGATCGCGGACACCGACCTGAGCGTGCATCCGCTCGCCCTCGGCGCCAGCGTGTTCGGGTGGACCGTCGACGGGCCCACCAGCATTCGCATCCTCGACCGGCACCGGGAGTTCGGCGGCAACTTCATCGACACGGCCGACAGCTACGCGGCCGGCCGCAGTGAGGTGCTGATCGGTTCCTGGCTGCGCACCCGTGGTGCCCGCGACAGCACGGTGATCGCCACCAAGATCGGCCGCAACCGCGACAACCCGGGGCTCAGCCCGAAGAGCATCACCGGCGCCGTGCACGCCTCACTCGAGCGCCTCGGAACCGACTACATCGACCTGCTGTACTTCCACTTCGACGACGTGACGGTGCCCCTCGAGGAGAGCCTGGGCGCCGTCGACGCGCTCATCCGCCGCGGCCAGGTGCGGTACCTCGCGGCGTCCAACTTCTCCGCCGAACGCCTGATGGAGGCGAGGGTCCTCTCCGCCAACGGCCTGCCCCGGTTCGTCGCCCTAGAGACTCACTACAACCTCGTGCACCGGCAGGCGTTCGAATCGTCGCTCGCCCTCGCGGCGCACGCGCAGGGGATGTCGGTTCTGCCCTACTTCGCCCTCGCCCACGGGTTCCTGGCCGGCAACTACCGCAGCAAGTCAGACCTCACCGCAAACGTGAGGGGCGCCCGCGCGGGCGCGTACCTGAATCGCGCCGGCCTTCGCGTGCTGGACATGCTCGACCGGATCGCTGCCGAGCACGACGTGCCGCCGGCGACCATCGTGCTCGCCTGGCTGCTCGCCAGGGACGGGGTCGTCGCCCCGGTGGCCGGAGCCAGCCGGCCGGAGCAGGTGGACGCGCTGGTGGCTGCCGCCGGCATCCGTCTCGGTCGTGGAGACATGGTGCACCTCGACCGGGTGTCGGAGTGGAACCCGGCGGGATCGGCTACGCGATCTCGGCGATGACGCGCTGGACGGAGCGGAGGAGCGCCGCGTGGGCGGCGATCGGGTCGCCAAGGTTCGCGCCGGCGAACGCCCCGTCCCTGGCGAGGAAGTAGTCGTCGGCCGCGTCGCCGGGGTGCGGATGTCCCATCCCGCGGAACAGGTCTTCGATCGTCGCGGCGTACCATTCGCGGTGCGCGATGACTGCTTCGCGCACCGGATGCCTCGGGTCGGCGAACTGCGCGGCGGCGTTGATGAACGGGCACCCGTGGAAGCCGGGGCGCATGATCTCCTCGGCGATCTCGGCGACGATTCCCCTGAGGCGCTGCTCCGGGGTATCGAAGCGCGCGTCGACCCCGGCGACGAGGTCGCGTGCGCGCTTGTCCCGGCCCTGGAGGTACGCGACGATCAACGTGTCCTTGGAGCGGAAATACTTGTAGAACGTGGCCTTGGTGACCTTGGCCTCGCTGATGATGCGGTCGACGCCGACCGTGTGCACGCCCTCGCTGTAGAACAGGCCGTCGGCGGTGGCCAGGATGCGCACTTTCGCGTGCGTGGTCGGGCGTGCTGGCGCCTCTGTCACTTCGGCCATCGGCCAACTCCTTTCGCGCTCGAAACCGCGTGAGGCCCAATAAAGACGCGGCGGTGCGGGGGTGTCGCCGGATGCCAAGACGATATCACGAATCGACAGACAGACCAGTCTGTTTGTCCTGAAATGTGCCGTCGGCAGGTCGGAGGGGGTGACGTAAGGTTGTGGGTGATATGAACGGTGCAGTTGAGTTCCCCCTAGACCTGGCCGAACTCTCGTTTCGGGCCGCTGGTGAGTCCCTCGTGCGACGCACCGTGCTGCCCAGCGGAGTGCGCATCCTCAGCGAACACGTTCCCGGCAGTCGCAGCCTGACGATCGGCTACTGGGTGGCTGTCGGCTCCCGCGACGAGCAGCCCGGCCACTTCGGCTCGACGCACTTCCTCGAGCACCTGCTCTTCAAGGGCACGCAGAAGCGCACGGCGCTCGACATCGCGGTGGCGTTCGACTCGGTCGGCGGCGAACACAACGCCATGACCGCCAAGGAATACACCTGCTACTACGCGAAAGTGCAGGACCGCGACCTGTCCATGGCGGTCGAAGTGCTGACCGATATGCTCACCTCATCGCTGCTCGACCCGGTCGAGTTCGAGAATGAGCGCGGCGTCATCCTCGAAGAGCTGGCGATGGCCGACGACGACCCGGCGGATGTCGCCAACGAGCGCTTCTTCGAGGCCGTGCTGGGCGAGCATCCCCTCGGCCGCCCGATCGGCGGTAGCCCGGAGACTATCCAGGCCGCGACGCGCGGCGCGGTCCTGGAGCACTACCGGGCGAACTACCGCCCGCAGGACCTCGTCGTCACCGTCGCCGGAGCTGTGGACCACGACGTGCTCGTCGCCGCCGTGACGCGCGCCCTGGCCCTGGCCGGCTGGGACCTCAGCGAGTACGCGGCACCGGTCGAGCGCCGCACCGGCCACCCGGCGGTCATCAGCCAGGGCAAGCCGGTCACGATCGTGCGCCGGCCGCTCGAACAAGCGAACCTCCTCATCGGCGTTCCCGGCCTCGTCGCCGCGGACGACCGCCGCGTCACCATGAGCGTGCTCAACTCGATCTTCGGCGGCGGGATGTCGTCGCGCCTGTTCCAGGAGGTGCGCGAGAAGCGCGGCCTGGCCTACTCGGTCTACTCCTTCGCGCCCGGATACTCGGACGCCGGCCTGTTCGGAATGTACGCGGGCTGCACCCCGGTGAAGGCCGGGCAGGTGGTCGAGCTCATGATGAGCGAACTGCACCGGCTCGCCGAGCACGGCGTCACCGCCGATGAGATGAAGCGCGCCTCGGGGCAGCTGTCGGGGGCATCCGCGCTCGCGCTCGAAGACTCCGACACCCGCATGTCCCGGCTCGGCCGCTCCGAGATCACGCTCGGCGAGTTCGTCGACCTCGACGAGGCGCTCCGGCGCCTGGCGCTGGTCTCGGCCGACGACGTGCAGGCGCTCGCCGCCGAACTGGTCGCCCGCCCGGTCTCCGCCGTCGCCGTCGGTGCCCTCGAGGAGGATGTCTTCACAGCCGTCCTCCCGAGCACAGTCCGGCCCTGAGCCGGTTCCCGCCGGCCCCATCGCACCCCAACGAAATCGGACACCGATGCCCCAGTACATCTACCTCGTGCGCCACGGCGAGCAGCAGGATGCCGAGCACGGCATGCCGGACGGCCCACTGTCGGCCCGCGGCAAGCGCCAGGCGCACCTGATCGCCGAGCGCCTCGGCGGGGTGCCGTTCACAAACGCCTGGCACTCCCCGCTGCAGCGCGCCGCCGAGACGGCCAGGATCATCGCGGAACGACTGCCGGCGCTGGTGTCCGAGCCATCGCCGCTGCTGATGGACTGCATCCCGTCGGGCAAGGCCCTGGAGATGCCGTCGGCCTACGCCCCGTTCTTCGGCGCGGTCACCGAGGAGCAGATCGACGCCGGACGCGCCCAGATGGAAGACGCGGCCACGGAGTTCCTCCGCGCCCGCCGCGGCGAACGGCACGACCTGCTGATCACCCACAATGTCGTGATCGGCTGGTTCGTGCGCGAGGTGCTCGGAGCACCTGACTGGCGCTGGATCAGCATCAACCAGGCGAACTGCGGGCTCACCGTGCTGCAGCAGAAGCCAGGGCGCCCGTGGACGCTGGTCACCCACAACGACCTCGGGCACCTGCCGGTCGAGCTGCGCACCGGGCTGCCCGAGCCGCTGCTGTTCTAAAGCTGCTGTTGATCTAAAGTTGTTGTTGATCTCAAGCTGCCGCTCGAGACGAGCCGCTTGCGGCTCACCGCTCTGCCGTGGTCGAGGTGGCGCGAATACAGGAAACGGCGGATGGGAAGCCCCAATTCGTCCTGTATTCGCTGCCAGCCGTGCGATTCTTCCTGTATTGAGTCACGCAGGCGAGTGGGCCGGCGAGACGAGCCGCTTGCGGTACCAGTTCGTGGCGTTCGGATTGTCGTTGTACGGCGGGATGGACTCGTAGCCGGCGCTCCGGTAGAGCGACCCGGCGGCCTCGAGGCTTGCGTTCGTGTCCAGCACGACCTCGTCGGCGCCGAGCCCGACGGCCCGCCGCTCGAGCTCCTCGAGCAGCGCGCGACCCCAGCCGCGGCCGCGCACGTGTTCCTGCAGCCACAGGTGCTTGATCTCGAACCGCACGGAGCCGTCGGGGGCATCCTCGATGCGACTGATGCCGCCGCAGCCCACGAAGACCCCGGCCCGGCCTTCGCCGTCTTCGCTGAGCAGCAGGAACACGCCGCGCGGCGGCAGGAACTGCTCCGGTGCGGGCATCCTGGTGCGGTAGCTGCCCTGCACCGGCGGGAACGACGACCGCCGGTCGCTGAAGTACTGGGTGAGCAGGGTCAGCGCCCCGGCATCCGTCACCGACACGTCTCTGAATTCAGGCATGCCCCTAGGCTACGTCGGGGAGGCGCCGCCCGGGGCCGGGCGCCTTTGGTAGATTGGCAGCATGACAACACGGGTGGCCGTCATCGGCGCAACGGGCAAAATGGGCCGCCTGGTCTCCGGACTGATCGAGGAGACCGACGGCTACGAGGTCGTCGCCAGGCTCGATTCGAAGAGCCCGCTCTCCGACATGCTCGGGGCGGATGTCGCGGTCGACCTCACCGTGCCCGGCGTCAGCCAGAGCGTGGTCGACTTCGCCGTCGACAACGGCCTGCGGGTGCTGGTCGGAACCTCCGGCTGGTCACAGGAACGCATCGACGCGCTCGCCCATCGGCTGGTCGGGCGCGACGACGTGGGCGTCGTGATCATCCCCAATTTCTCCATCGGCTCGGTGCTCGGCTCCGCGTTCGCCGCGCTTGCCGCCCGCTTCTTCGACTCGATCGAAATCGTCGAGGCGCACCAGGCCAGCAAGGTCGACTCGCCCTCCGGGACCGCGGTTCGCACCGCCGAGCTGATCGGCCGGGCACGCGCGGGGCTCGGCCCCGTTTCGGCGCCGCACACCGACCAGCGCGCGCGCGGCCAGCAGGTAGCCAGCATTCCCGTGCACAGCCTGCGGCTCAACGGGCTGATCGCCCGCCAGGACGTCATCTTCGGCGGGGCAGGCGAGACGCTGACCATCAGCCACAACACCGTATCGACGGCCTCCTACGAGCGCGGCATCCTGCTGGCGCTCGCGGCGACACTGGATGCCCGGGGGGTGACGGTTGGGCTTGACCGGATCGTCGACCTGGGCCTGGGCGACGCGCCCCCCAAGGACGACGTCAACGAAGAAGCCGGCATCGATGAGGCTGGCACCGACGAGGCTGGCACCGACGAGGCTCGCACCGATGCGCCCGGCCTCGACGACGCTGTGCTCGACACCACCACGGGCGGCGCGCGATGAAGGGGCGGCTGGCCGTCGTCCTGATGGCGCTGCTGCTGCTGTTCTACCTGGCGCTGGTCGGCTGGCGCGCCGTGTTGTTCATCCTCAGCGGCGAGCCCGTCGGCATCGTGATCGGCGCAGCGCTCATCGTGCTGCCCGCGATCGGGGCGTGGGCGCTCGGGCGCGAGCTGCTCTTCGGATTCCGCTCAGGGCGACTCGTCGGGCTGCTCGAAGACGAGGGCGAACTGCCCGTTGAGCAACTCCCGATCCGCCCGAGTGGTCGGCCGGTCCGCGACGCGGCCGACGCCGAATTCCCGCAGTTCCGCGCCGCGGTGGATGCCGCCCCGGAGGATTGGCGCGCCTGGTTCCGGTTGGGCCTCGCGTACGACGCCTCCGGCGACCGACGCCGCGCGCGCGGCGCCATCCGCACCGCCGTCGCCCTCGAACGCGCCTCTCGCGAACCCGCAGTTGTGCGACCTCACACGGCCCCATAACGACCACGACTGCAGTTTCGCGGGAGCGTAACCTCGCGAACCTGCAGTTGTGCGCGTTATAACCCGCGCATAACGACCACGACTGCGTTTTCGCGGCATCGGGGCCGGGCCGCGGGAGCAGGGTCAGGGTCGGCGCAGCATCCAATCGATGGCCTCGATCGGCGTGCGGTGGGTGAATACGAACCCGTCCGACTGCAGTTTTGCCGAGCTCACCTGCTGGTCGGCCAGCAGAAGCTGACGGGCGGCGTCCTGCAGGGCCAGCGTGAGGATCTTCGCCGGAACGGGCAGCACGAACGGACGGTGCAGCGCATCGGCGAGGGCCTTGATCACCTGGTTCGAGGTGGCCGGGGTAGGCCCGACCAGGTTCACCGGGCCGGTCAGCGAAGACCCGAGCAGATGACGGATGGCGGCGGCCTCGTCGTGCAGGCTGATCCATGGCCAGTGCTGGCTGCCGGGGCCGAGTGGACCGGCCAGGCCGAGCCGCACGAGCGGGAACAGCGGGCGAAGCGCTCCGCCGCGCGCGATCACGAGCCCGGTGCGGAAGGTGACGACCCTGGTCGCCGGGGGAGCGAGGGCGGCCTCGGCCTCCCAGGCAGCGACGACCGTGGCCAGGAAATCGGTGCCGAGCGCCGACTCCTCGGTGAGCTCTTCACCCGGACGGTTGCCGTAGATGCCTGCCGCTGACGCGTTGAGCAGCGCGGCGGGCGGGCTGGCGCTCCGCCGCATGGCATCCGTCAGCGTGCGTGTCGCGTGCACCCGGGACCGGAGGATCTCCTTCCGGTACCCGGGCGTCCAGGGGAGCCGGGCCAGCGATGCGCCGGACAGGTTGACGACAGCGTCGGCCTGGTCGAGCAGGGCCGGGTCGAGCGACAGGGCCGCCGGGTCCCACCGGTGCTCCTGTGACGAGCGCGGTTCCGCGCGCACGAGGCGCGCCACCGTGTGGCCGGCCGACTCCAGCTGAGCGCACAGTTCCGTGCCGATCAGTCCGGAGGCTCCGGCAATCAGGACTCGCATGACCGCGATTCCCGTCGCTTACGCGAGTTCGGCCTCGATGGTGATTGGGATGCCGGCCAGAGCCTGCGAGATCGGGCAGTTGGCCTTCGCGTCCTCGGCGAAGGCCTGGAATTCTTCCTCGGTGAGGCCGGGAATCCGGGCGCTCACCAGGAGGTGGCTGCCGACGACGCCGGTTCCGGGCTGGAAGGTGACGGCCGCGGTGGTCTGGATGTTTTCCGGCGTGTGACCGGCCCCGGCCAGAGCGCCCGCCAGGGCCATCGAGAAGCAGGCGGAGTGGGCCGCTCCGAGGAGCTCCTCGGGGTTGGTCGTGTTGGGCGTGCCCTGGGCCCGGGCCGTCCAGGTGACGGCGAACTCGGCGGTGTGGGACGAGTCGAGGGTGACGTGGCCGCGGCCGGACAACAGATCGCCGGTCCACACGGTTGTTGCTTCGCTGGTCAGTGCCATGGTGATACCTCCTGGAAGTGGAACTCCAGCCTAATCGCCGGGTCCGTCACGTCCAGTGATGTTCTCTCGTAGCGCGATTCCGCCGAACAACGTCGGCCGCGATGCGCCGGAAACGCGAAACGCGGGGGCTGCGCCGCTTCGCGGGAGGCGCGCGCCATGCGCGCAGCTCCCGCGCAGCTCGATTGTGGGGTCCGCATTCCCGCGTCTTTGCTGCGTCCAGATTGCCGCGTCTGTATTGCCTCGGCCGGACCGCCGAACAGCGCGCGTCTCGGCTACGCGGCGCCGGCGGTCTTCCCGGCGCGGCCGAGAACGCCGGCGCGCACGAGCAGCAGGTAGATCTGGCAGCCGAGGCAGTAGTCGAACGCTGCATTGAGGAACGCGGCGATGAACGCGGCGGCCGCGGCGGCTGCGAGGCCGTAGGGCAGTCCCACGAGGCCCAGGATGACGCCGACGAGGCTGACGAACAGCCCGACGCCCTGCGCGAAGGTCGGCGGGGCCGGGTCCTCCAGTTCGGCGGGCGGGGCCAGCCGGGGGCGCACGAACTTCTTGAACAGCAGCCCGTACGGGTGCCGCCCGGCGCCGGCGAACGCGCCCCAGGCGAACAGGGCAGCGAGTACGGCGAGCAGCAGCACAGCGGCGACGGATGTCCCGGTCAGCGCCAGGAACACCACGACCAGAAGCAGCACGGCCGTGATTGCTGCGCCGAAGCGGGGGCCGCGAGGGTCGATGCGTGGCCTAGCGGGCGTGGTGGACATTGCTGCTCCCGGTGAGGTCGTCGAGGTGCCTGGCGATCCCGGCGCGGTGCGGGACCCCGCCGATGCGGGCGCGCACCCGGCCGGAGCCGTCGAGGATGAGCGTGGTCGGCGTCTGCAGGATCGCGAACCGGTTGGCGAGGTCGGCCCGGTGCGTCAGGTTCACGTCGAGGTGGGCGACGCCGGGGCGGGAACCGGCCACGCTGGAGAGCAGCCTGGCCGTGCCGGGGCAGCGCGCGCAGAGTTCGGTGGAGAACTGGAGCAGCGTCGCGGTGTCACCGAACGGGACGTCGCTGGCGACATCCGTCGGCGTGAGCACCACACCGGCGACCGGCGCGATTCGGCCCTGACGCGAACGCCAGGCCACGCCGAGGGCGGTCGCTCCCGCCACGAGCGCCAGGACGACGGCGAGCGCGGTGAGGGGGTTCATGAGCGTAACGCTACCCGCGCGACGCTGCGATTCCGGTGTGTGACGACAGGTTACGCAGGGAGGTGGCGGCGAGCCACGGCTCGGCGGGAGCGCGCCACCGGGTATCGTTTAGGCCGTGCCTGAGATTCAATTTCGTTCCGATGTGACCGTAGAACTGGTTCGCTCCAGCGCCCACGACTCCGACGTGCTGTTCGCCGCACGGGTGTCGACGCAGGGTGAACACACCCTCGAGGAGAGCCGCCTGGAGGGCACGGAGACCGAAGTCGACCAGAAGCGCGACCGCGGGCTGATCAATTACCTGATGCGCGACCGCCACGGTTCCCCGTTCGAGCACAACTCGATGACGTTCTACGTGCAGGCGCCGATCTTCGTCTTCCGCGAGTTCATGCGTCACCGCATCGCCTCCTACAACGAGGAATCCGGCCGCTACCGCGAGCTGAACCCGGTCTTCTACGTGCCGGCAGCCGACCGGAACCTCCTCCAAATGGGCAAGCCGGGGGCCTACGACTTCCTCCCCGGTTCCGCCGAGCAGACCGCCCTGGTCGAGCAGCAGACCCGCGACGTCTCCCTACACGCCTACACGGCATACCAGCGGATGCTCGAGGCCGGCGTCGCCCGCGAGGTCGCGCGCATCATCCTGCCGCTGAACATCTACTCCTCGATGTACGTGACCATGAATGCTCGCTCGCTGATGAACTTCCTCAGCCTGCGCACGAAGCGAGAGGGCACGCACTTCCCGTCGTTCCCGCAGCGGGAGATCGAGATGTGCGCGGAGAAGATGGAAGACGTCTTCGCCGAGCTCATGCCGCTCACCTACGCCGCCTTCAACGCGAACGGACGCGTCGCGCCCTAACCCGCGCCGGCCCCGCGAATTCGACGGAGATTTTGGCGTTTTCGCCCGATTTACGGCTTCCTGCCGCTCTTGGGACCAGAATGTCCGTCGAATTCGGCGAGGATGCCGGGGATGCCGCTGATCACGGCGAGACGCTAGCCTGTAATCGTGTCTAACTCTTCGAATCCCTTTGGTCAGGTGCTTGTTGCGCTGGTGACTCCGTTCACCACCGACGGCGAAGTCGACTGGCCCGCGGTGGAAAAGCACATCGACGATGTGATCAACGCCGGAGCCGACGGCATCGTCGTCACCGGAACCACGGGCGAGACGTCCACCCTCACCGACCCGGAGAAGATCCGCCTGGTCGAAGTGGGCAAGTCCGTCGCGGGCGGACGCGCCAAGATCATCACCGGCGGCGGGTCCAACGAGACCGCGCACGCCATGCAACTCGCCAAGCAAAGCGAGAAGGCCGGCGCCGACGGCAACATGATTGTGACGCCGTATTACAACAAGCCGACTCAGGCCGGCGTGCTCACCCACTTCCGCATGATCGCGGATGCCACCGACCTCCCGGTGATCCTCTATGACATCCCCGGGCGCACCGGCATCCCGATCGAATATGCGACGCTCCTCCGCGCGGCGAAGCATCCCAACATCCTCGCCGTCAAGGACGCCAAGGGCGACCTTGCCCAGGTCAGCCGGGTGCTCAACCAGACCGACCTGATGTACTTCTCCGGCGACGACCCCAACGTGCTGCCGCACCTGTCGATCGGGGCGACCGGGCTCATCGGCGTGACGGCGAACATCGCGGCGACGCCGTATCGCCAGATGGTCGACGCGGTCAACGCCGGCGACCTCAAGACGGCAACCGCCGCGCACAAGCAGCTCGAACCGCTCGTGCGCGCCGTGATGACCCACGTGCCCGGCACGGTCGCGACCAAGTACATCCTGCACGGGCTCGGCCGCATCGGCAGCCCCCGCGTGCGCCTTCCGCTCGTCGGCCCGGAGGAATGGGAGGCCGCCCAGATCGAAGACGAGATCGACCTGGTCACGGGCATCCCGGGCGTCGACTTCTCCAACTTCCGGCCCGACCGCAACGCAGCAGCCGGTGGCGCGCTGCCGAAGATCGCCGGCACAACACGCTAGAAGTTCACGCACTCATCCCCTAGGAGGGCATATGCCCAACGACGTATACGAACCAGCTGCGCTCGAAGCCGGGACGCTCCGGATCATCCCGATCGGCGGGCTCGGCGAAATCGGCCGCAACATGACGTCGTTCGAGATCGACGGCAAGATCCTCATCGTGGACTGCGGGGTGTTGTTTCCAGAGGAGCACCAGCCGGGCGTCGACCTGATCCTGCCGGACTTCAGCCCCATCCGTGACCGCCTCGACGACATCCTCGGCGTCGTGCTCACGCACGGCCACGAAGACCACATCGGCGCCGTCCCGTACCTCCTCAAACTGCGCCAGGACATCCCGCTGATCGGGTCGGGCCTCACCCTCGCGTTCATCGAGGCGAAGCTCAAGGAACACCGCATCACCCCGTACACCCTCCGGGTGAAGGAGGGGCAGACCGAACGGCTCGGCCCGTTCAACCTCGAATTCGTCGCCGTCAACCACTCCATCCCCGACGCCCTCGCCGTGGCCATCAAGACCGCGGGCGGCACCGTGCTGCACACCGGCGACTTCAAGATGGACCAGCTCCCGCTCGACAACCGTCTGACCGACCTGCGCGAATTCGCTCGCCTCGGCACGGAGGGCGTCGACCTGTTCCTCGTCGACTCCACCAACGCGGACATCCCCGGCTTCACGCCGAGCGAACGGCTGATCGGCCCCGTGCTCGACGACGTCATCGCCCGTGCGCCCCGCCGCGTCATCGTCGCCAGCTTCTCCAGCCACGTGCACCGGGTGCAGCAGGTGCTCGACGCGGCGCATGCGAACGGGCGCCGGGTCGCGCTCCTCGGCCGCTCGATGGTGCGCAACATGACGATCGCCGCCGATCTCGGGTACCTCAAGGTTCCCGAGGGTGTGCTGATCGACTTCAAGAAGGCCGGCAACATCCCGGACAACAAGATCGTGTACATGTCCACCGGTTCGCAGGGCGAGCCGATGGCCGTGCTCGCCCGCATGGTCAACCGGGACCACCAGGTCGAGGTGGGGCTGGGCGACACCGTCATCCTCGCCTCCAGCCTCATCCCCGGCAACGAGAACGCCGTCTACCGGATCATCGACGGCCTGACCAAGCTCGGCGCCACCGTCGTGCACAAGGGCAACGCCAAGGTGCACGTCTCAGGGCACGCGGCCGCCGGGGAACTGACGTACTGCTACAACATCCTCAAGCCCCGGAACGTGCTGCCCGTGCACGGCGAGTACCGGCACCTGGTCGCCAACGCCAAGCTCGCCGTCGAAACCGGCGTGCCGGATGCGAACGTGATCCTCGCCGAGGACGGCACCGTCCTCGACCTCCGGGACGGCATCGTGCGCAAGGTCGGCCAGCTCGACCTCGGCTACGTGTACGTCGACGGCTCCACCGTCGGGGAGATCACGGAGGCCGACCTCAAGGATCGCCGCACCCTCGCCGAAGAGGGCTTCATCTCGATCATCATCGTGGTCGACGCGTCCACCGGCAAGGTCATCGTCGGACCCGAGATCCACGCGAAGGGATTCGCCGAGGACGCTGCAGTGTTCGACGCGGTCCTGCCGAAGATCGCGTCCGCCCTCGAGGAGGCCGCCCACAACGGCGTGCGCGACCCGTACGCGCTCCAGCAGATCGTGCGCCGCACGGTCGGCCGCTGGGTGAACGTGTCCTTCCGCCGCCGCCCCATGATCGTCCCGCTCGTCATCGAGGCCTAACCCCTTCGCATCCGCTCCGCCCGATCGCTCCCCACTTCCCGCGAGTGAGCAGTTTCCGCGCCAAAACACCCTGCGGAAGCGCTGAAACTGCTCACTCGCGGACCGGAATCGGCGTGGGTCGCGAGGAACGGGCAGGGCGGCGGTAGCGTGGATTCATGGCTACGAGCACTAAGTCGACCGGTCGCGCCCGCAGCGCGCCCGCGCGCGGCAGCACGGCGCGGAAGCCCGTCACAAGGACCGCGACACAGAAGACCGTCAAGTTCCCCACCGCGGAGGCGAAACCCGGCCTGCCCGCACGCGCCTGGATGGCGCTCGCCCACCTGACCGGCGCCGCCGCCCGCGCGCTCGGCCCGGAGCAGCTGTCGAAGGAAGAACGCCGCGACGGCCTGCCCTTCTTCCTCGTGCTCCTCTCCATCGCCGGCGCGGTCGTCGAATGGTTCCTGATCAACAGCCCGGTCGCGCAAACCCTCGACGCGTGGACCTTCGGCGGCCTGTTCGGCCGCGTCGCGTTCGCGCTCCCGGTGATCATGCTGCTCTTCGCGATCTGGCTCTTCCGCAAACCCAGCTCGATCCACGACAACGGCCGCATCGGCATCGGCCTGTCCCTGCTGCTCGTGTCGGTTTCCGGCCTCTGCCACATCTTCGGCGGCCAGCCGGCGCCCAGCGCGGGCATGGACACCCTGGCCCTCTCCGGCGGCGTCATCGGCTGGATGATCGCCGCACCGCTGATCCTGCTCACCACCTCGGTCGGCGCATCGATCATCGTCATCCTTCTGCTCGTGCTCAGCCTCTTCATCATCACCAAGACCCCACCGAACAAGATCGATGCACGCAGCCGCGAACTGTACGCGTGGCTCTTCGGCGCGCAACTGCCGGATGCCGAGGAACGCCAGGCGACGAAGGCCGCGAAGCTGGAGAAAACGGTCCAGGTCGAACTCGACGGCGTCGACGGCGACGCGGGAGCCCTGCCCTGGTGGCGCCGCAACAGCAGCAACCGGGAGGAAGATCCCGACTTCGGCGGAGCCCTCATCGAGGACGCGCCTGGCGCAGATCCGCTCAGCACGCTGCTCGGCGGCGGCGGCGACGCGGCGCGCGGCGGATTCGACACCGCGCTCGAACCCGTCGACGACCCGAAGGACGGCAAGGACCACTACGGCACAGAGGTGCTCGAAGACCTGCTCAAGGCCGAAGACGCGATCAAGCGCTTCACCGGCGAGGTCGACCTGCACGGCACCTCCGCGATCGGCTTGCACGCCGACGACCCCGAGGGTCTCACCGAGGTGCTCCCCGGCTTCGACGAGCTGGATGTCGCCGCGGGCGCCGTCCGGCCCCCGGCAGAGGCCACCGCGCCGCAGCCGTCCGTCCCCTACGTGCTCCCCTCGGCCTCGACCCTCATCGCGGGCCCGCCCGCCAAGGCCCGCTCCGCGGCCAACGACGAGGTCGTCAAGTCCATCACCGAGGTGCTGCGCCAGTTCCAGGTCGACGCGAAGGTCACCGGGTTCTCCCGCGGCCCGACCGTCACCCAGTACGAGATCGAGCTCGGCCCCGGCGTCAAGGTGGAGCGGGTCACCGCGCTGAGCAAGAACCTGTCCTACGCGGTCGCGTCGAACGAGGTGCGCATCCTCTCGCCCATTCCGGGCAAGAGCGCCATCGGCATCGAGATCCCGAACACCGACCGCGAGATCGTCACGCTCGGCGACGTGCTGCGTTCGGCGACGGCGACGAACAGCACCCACCCGATGACCATCGGCGTCGGCAAGGACGTCGGCGGCGGCTTCGTCATCGCCAACCTCGCCAAGATGCCCCACCTCCTTGTCGCCGGCTCGACCGGGTCGGGCAAGTCGAGCTTCGTGAACTCGATGATCACGAGCCTGCTCATGCGCGCCAAGCCGAGCGAGGTGCGGATGGTGCTGATCGACCCGAAGCGGGTCGAGCTCGCGGCGTACGCCGGCGTCCCGCACCTGATCACGCCCATCATCACGAACGCCAAGAAGGCCGCAGAGGCGCTCCAGTGGGTCGTCAAAGAGATGGACATGCGGTACGACGACCTGGCCAGCTTCGGCTTTCGTCACATCGACGACTTCAACAAGGCCGTCGTCGGCAACGAGATCGTGTTGCCGGCCGGCAGCGCCCGCAAGCTCAAGCCGTACCCGTACCTGCTTGTCGTCGTCGACGAGCTCGCCGACCTGATGATGGTCGCACCGCGCGACGTCGAGGACTCGATCGTGCGGATCACCCAACTGGCCCGCGCATCCGGAATCCACCTCGTGCTGGCCACCCAGCGCCCCAGCGTCGACGTCGTCACCGGCCTGATCAAGGCGAACGTCCCGTCGCGCCTCGCCTTCGCCGTGACGAGCGTCACCGACTCCCGGGTCATCCTCGACCAGCCGGGCGCCGACAAGCTCATTGGCCAGGGCGACGCCCTGTTCCTGCCGATGGGCGCCTCCAAGGCGATCCGCGTGCAGGGTGCCTGGGTCAACGAGGCCGAGATCGAAAAAGTCGTCAAGCACGTCACCCGCCAGGCTCGCCCCGACTACCGGCCGGATGTCGCCATGGTCGCCTCCCGCAAGGAGATCGACTCCGACATCGGCGACGACCTCGAAGTGCTCCTCGCCGCGGCCGAGCTCGTGGTCTCGACCCAGTTCGGGTCGACCTCGATGCTGCAGCGCAAGCTCCGGGTCGGTTTCGCCAAGGCCGGCCGCCTGATGGACCTGCTCGAATCCCGCGAAATCGTCGGCCCCTCCGAGGGGTCGAAGGCGCGCGACGTGCTCGTCAGCGCCGAGCAGCTGCCCGGCGTGCTCGCCAAGCTGCGCGGCTCGGACGCCGAGCAGCACGCGGCAGCGGCAGCCGCGCCGACGTACTCGCCGCCGGACCCGCGCTACGCCGACGACCCGGTGGCGAAGATGTCGGACGGGTACCCTGAGGAGAACGCGGGCTCCGACGAGGATGCCTGGCAACTGACCGACAGGGACTGAACCGATGGCAACACCCAACACCCCGGTCGCACCGCCGAGTAACTGGAACCTGCCGAACCTGATCACGGTCGTGCGCATCCTGCTGGCGCCCCTGTTCATCTGGATGCTCCTGGCCGACGCCGGGCACGACGGCGCGCTCCGCTGGGCCGCGGCCGCCCTGTTCATCGTCGCGATCGCCACCGACGGGATCGACGGTGCCATCGCCCGCCGCCACAATCTGGTCACCGACCTCGGCAAACTGCTCGACCCGATCGCCGACAAGGTGCTCACCGGCGGGGCGCTCGTGTGCCTCTCCATCCTCGGCGAGTTGCCGTGGTGGGTCACCATCGTCATCCTCGTGCGCGAGATCGGCATCACGGTCTTCCGATTCGCGATGCTCAGGGACCGCGTCATCCCGGCCTCCCGCGGCGGGAAGCTGAAGACCGTCCTGCAGTCCGTGGCGATCTCCCTGGCGCTCCTGCCGCTGTGGCTGGTGCTCGGCGACTGGGTGCGCTGGCTGAACGCCGCCGCCATGACCCTCGCCTTCGTGCTCACCGTCGTCACCGGGATCGACTACCTGCTCTCCGCCCGGCGGGAGAACCGGCAGAAGCGCAGCAATGCCTGACCCGGCGGTGCCTGACCCGGCGCTGCCTGACCCGGCGGTGCCTGACCCGGCGGTGCCTGACCCGGCGCTGCCTGACCCGGCGCTGCCTGACCCGGCGCTGACCGAGCCGACTGACGCCGCGGACCCCACGGCCCTGCTCATCGCCGAACTCACGGCCAGGCACCTGACCATCGCCGTCGCCGAGTCCCTCACCGGCGGCCTGCTGGTCGCCGAACTCGTGCGCATCCCCGGTGCATCCGTCGTCGTCAACGGGGGAGTGGTCGCGTACCAGGCCGAACTCAAGCAGCGCCTGCTCGGCGTGGACAGCAGCATCCTCAACGTGCACGGGCCGGTGCATCCGGATGTCGCCAAGCAGATGGCGATCGGCGCGCGCACCCACCTCGCGGTCGGCGGCGAGCGGGCCGACATCGGCGTCTCGACGACCGGCGTCGCCGGCCCCGACCCGCAGGGCGGCCTGGAACCGGGCACCGTTTTCATCGGTGTTTCACAGGGCACCGGATCGTGGGCGATCCCGCTCCAGCTCAGCGGCGACCGTGACGCGATCCGGTCGGAAACCGTCGCGCTGGCGATCGAAGCCGTGCGCGAATTAATCGCACGGAATCCGACGGAATAGATGCCCCGACACGGTGGTTACAGAGAGCATATTCACAAGGAAAGTCCAGTCGCCGTCGGTAGTCTGGTGGTGTCGGATGGTTGTAGTAGATTGGCCATCAATAACACGACCCGGCGTGGAATGGCAAGAGAAGGAGGTTCCGATGATTCTTGTACGTCAAGAAATCGGCGATGTGCTCAGGGACTTCCGCCTGCAGAAAGGTCGCACCCTTCGTCAGGTTGCAAGTAAGGCCAGTGTGGCCCTCGGGTACCTCAGTGAGGTAGAGCGTGGTCAGAAGGAAGCTTCTTCTGAGATCCTGGCGTCCGTCGCAGATGCGCTGGACACCCCGATCTCGGTGATCATGCGTGAAGTGGGCGATCGTCTTGCCGTGATTGAAGGCCTCGAACCGTTCCCGGACACCGTTCCGGACGAGTTCGTCAGCACCTTCGACACCACGATGATGGCGCGCTAACCTGCCCGAACCTGTCAGGCTGAGTGCATGAGGCTGAGTGAATTCCGCCAAGCGTTGAAAGACGAATTTGGCGACGCCTACGGGCGGGTACTGACGCGCGATCTCGTGCTGACCCCGCTCGGCGGCCGCACGGCCGACCAGGCCCTCGCCGGCGGCATCCCCGCCCGCGAGGTCTGGCTTGCGCTCTGCGTCGAGACGGATGTCCCGAAGAACCGCTGGTACGGCGCCGGCCTGCCCGCCGTGCACAAATAGGGCGCGCCCACACACAGGCCGACACGCCCGCTGCACCGTCGCACAATCATCGAATACCTGTTCGGAACTTGGTAGGCTCCTCAACAGCAGAAGTCGAAGACGAATCGTCCACTTCCGCCGAGCATTCCGGCCAGTGTCGGAGGTCCGGCGTACAGTCTGATTCGTCAGAGACAGACAGCGAATGCCTTGTCGAGAGCGTGCAGCGGGGTCCTCCCGCCGCACGAAGCGACAGCCTATAGGCGACGGAACGCATGACCGAAGGAGAACCCCATGGCTTCAGCAGCAGACCGCGAGAAGGCCCTCGAAGCCGCACTCGCCCAGATCGACCGCCAGTTCGGCAAGGGCTCCGTCATGCGCCTCGGCAGCGACGAACGCGCACCCGTCGAGACCATCTCCACCGGGTCCATCGCGCTGGATGTGGCCCTCGGCATAGGCGGCCTGCCCCGCGGCCGGATCGTCGAGATCTATGGTCCGGAGTCCTCCGGTAAGACCACACTGACCCTGCACGCCATCGCCAACGCGCAGAAGGGCGGCGGAATCGCCGCGTTCATCGACGCGGAGCACGCGCTCGACCCCGAATACGCCCGGAAGCTCGGCGTCGACATCGACGCCCTGCTCGTTTCCCAGCCCGACACGGGTGAGCAGGCGCTCGAAATCGCCGACATGCTCGTGCGAAGCGGGTCCATCGACCTCATCGTCATCGACTCCGTCGCGGCCCTCGTGCCGCGCGCCGAGATCGAGGGCGAGATGGGTGACTCCCACGTCGGCCTGCAGGCCCGCCTCATGTCGCAGGCGCTCCGCAAGCTCACCGGTGGGCTCAGCCAGACCAACACCACCATGATCTTCATCAACCAGCTGCGCGAGAAGATCGGCGTGTTCTTCGGCAGCCCGGAGACCACCGCCGGCGGCAAGGCGCTCAAGTTCTACGCCTCCGTGCGCCTCGACATCCGTCGCATCGAAACGCTCAAGGACGGTACAGAGGCCGTCGGTAACCGCACCAGGGTCAAGGTCGTCAAGAACAAGATGGCCCCGCCGTTCAAGCAGGCCGAATTCGACATCATCTACGGCATCGGCATCTCCCGCGAGGGCAGCCTGATCGACTTCGGCGTCGACCAGGGCATCGTCAAGAAGTCGGGCGCCTGGTACACCTACGACGGCGACCAGCTGGGCCAGGGCAAGGAGAACTCGCGTAACTTCCTGCTCAAGAACCCGGACATGGCCAACGAGATCGAGAAGAAGATCCTCATCAAGCTCGGCGTCGGGCCGGAGGGCATCGCCGCGGCGAAGGCCGCAAAGGAAGCCGCTGAGGCCGCGCTGAAGGCCGAGGGCGGCGCGAAGGTCGAATCCATCCAGACGAAGCTCAGCGCCCGGAAGGGCGCCTAGCCCCCATGGTCCACTTCGAGCCGGCCGACAATGCACACAACGACA
>DAIMHX010000002.1:42662-44878 GCA_036723055.1 Microbacteriaceae bacterium | reverse complement strand
GCACACAACGACAAGGTGGCTAACGGCACGCTGGCTCCGGTGACCTACCTCCCGGGGGTGGTTCCGGCGGATGCCGGGGCCGCCCCGACGGCGGCCGAGCTCGACGCGGACGCCGCGGCCGAGCGTGAGCACGCCGAGAAGGTGCTGATGCAGCGGCTCCGCGGCCGTTCGCTCTCCACCAGCGAGGCGTACAAGGTGCTCAAGGCGACCGACATCGCCCCGGAGGAAGCTGACGCGATCATCGAACGTTTCGCCGAACTCCACTACATCGACGAAGAGAAGCTCGCCGAGCAGATCATCCACAGCCACCACGAGCGCAAGGGCCTCGGCCGCGCCGGCGTCGAGGCGGAGATGCGCCGCCGCGGGCTCGACGCCTCCGTGATCCTCGACAAGCTCGAGGAGCTGCCGGACGACGAAGCGGAGCGAGCCATCGAGCTGGCCTGCAAGCGAGTGAGGCAACTCGATCGCCTGGACGACCAGACGATCGACCGCCGGCTCACCGGCTTCCTCATGCGCAAGGGCTACGCCTCCAACGCCGTGCGGCTCGCGGTGAAGGCGGCACTGGCCTCCCGATCCGGCGGCGGCTCCGGCGTGCGGTTCCGCTGAGCATCCGTTCGGCGGTTCCGCTCGGCAAACGTAAACTAGACCTCATTATGAGCAGCCTGACCGCAACCGCCCAAACCGTGATCGCCCCGTCGACGGCGGCGTTCGACGTCGACGGCCGCGCCCGCACCTACGAGGTGCGCACGTTCGGCTGCCAGATGAACGTGCACGACTCCGAGCGACTCAGCGGGTCGATGGAAGCGGCGGGCTACCGACCGGCGAACGGCGCCGAAGCCGACATCGTCGTGATCAACACCTGTGCCGTGCGGGAGAACGCCGACAACAAGCTGTACGGCAACCTCGGCCACCTCGCCTCCGTGAAGCGTCGCCACGAGGGCATGCAGATCGCCGTCGGCGGCTGCCTGGCCCAGAAGGACAAGAACACGATCCTCACGAAGGCCCCCTGGGTCGACGTGGTCTTCGGCACGCACAACATGGGCTCCCTGCCGAGCCTGCTCGAGCGCGCCCGGCACAACGGCGAGGCGCAGCTCGAAATCCTCGAATCCCTCGAAACGTTCCCCTCCACCCTGCCCACCAAACGCGACTCCAGCTACAGCGGCTGGGTCTCCATCTCGGTCGGCTGCAACAACACCTGCACGTTCTGCATCGTGCCGGCGCTGCGCGGCAAGGAGAAGGATCGCCGCCCCGGCGAAATCCTCGCCGAAATCCAGGCCCTCGTCGACGACGGCGCAATCGAGGTCACGCTGCTCGGCCAGAACGTCAACTCCTACGGCGTCGAGTTCGGCGACCGCTTCGCCTTCGGCAAGCTGCTCCGGGCCGCCGGGAAGATCGAGGGACTGGAGCGCATCCGCTTCACCAGCCCGCACCCGGCCGCGTTCACCGACGACGTGATCGACGCCATGGCCGAGACCCCGTCCGTCATGCCGCAGCTGCACATGCCGTTGCAGTCCGGCTCCGACCGCATCCTCAAGGCCATGCGGCGCTCCTACCGCTCGGCGAAGTTCCTCGGGATCCTCGACCGGGTGCGCGCGCAGATGCCGCAGGCCGCCATCAGCACCGACATCATCGTCGGCTTCCCCGGCGAGACCGAAGAAGACTTCCAGGAGACGCTGCGGGTCGTCGAGCGGGCCCGGTTCGCCACCGCGTACACCTTCCAGTACTCCATCCGCCCCGGAACCCCGGCCGCCACCCTGCCGGACCAGGTTCCCAAGGAGGTCGTGCAGGACCGTTACGAGCGCCTCGCGGCGCTGCAGGAACACATCTCCTGGGAGGAGAACCAGGCGGTCGTCGGCCGCGAGGTGGAACTCCTCGTCGCCAACGGGGAGGGCCGCAAGGACTCAGACACGCACCGGCTGAGCGGGCGTGCCCCCGACAGCCGTCTCGTGCACTTCGACGTGCCCGACGGGTCGCCCCGGCCGCGCCCCGGCGACATGGTCACCGTCACGGTCACCGAGGCCAAGCCCTTCCACCTGATCGCCGACTCGAGCGACGGCGCCCCGCTGCGCATCCGCCGCACGATCGCCGGCGACGCCTGGGACCGCGCGGACGCCGAGTCCTGCGGGGTTCCCGCTCCGGCCGGCGTATCCCGCGCATCCGGTGCGGCCGCACCGGTCTCGCTCGGCCTGCCGACCCTGCGCTTGTCAACCCCGAGC
>DAIMHX010000002.1:34852-42562 GCA_036723055.1 Microbacteriaceae bacterium | reverse complement strand
GCCTGCAGAGCGGTTCGACCACCATCCCGATCTACGACGTCACAGACGGAGAGCGCTAGACCCCGTGCTCGTCGCCATCGTCGGTCCCACCGGCACCGGGAAATCCGAACTGTCGCTCGACGTCGCCGAGCGCCTCGCCGAGCGCGGGCAGCCGGTCGAGATCGTCAACGCCGACGCGATGCAGCTCTACCGGGGCATGGACATCGGAACTGCCAAGTTGCCCGTCGGTGACCGGCGCGGCATCCCGCACCACCTGCTCGACGTGCTGGCCGTCACCGACGAGGCGACGGTCGCCAACTACCAGCGGGATGCGCGAGCCGCGATCAGAGACATCGTCCGGCGCGGCGCCGTGCCGATCCTCGTCGGCGGCTCCGGGCTCTACGTCTCCTCCGTCGTCTACGACTTCAACTTCCCCGGCACCGACCCGGAACTCCGCGCCGGCCTCGAGGCCGACCTCGCCGAGCAGGGTCCAGGGGCGCTGTACGCGCGACTGAAGGCCCTGGACCCCGGGGCCGCGGCAAGGATCGGCGCGAGCAACGCTCGGCGCCTCGTGCGCGCACTCGAAGTGATCGAGATCACGGGTGCCCCGCACACCGCGGCGCTGCCCGACGAACCGGTCTACTGGATGCCGGCCCTCACGCTGGGCCTCCGGGCGCCGCGCGAGGAACTCACCCCGCGCCTTGACGCCCGGGTCGAGGGCATGTGGGCCCAGGGTCTCCTGGACGAGGTGGAGAGCCTCATCCCGGCGGGCATCGAGACCGGAGTGACGGCCGGCCGCGCCATCGGCTACGCCCAGGCGCTGCGGCAGCTGCACGGCACGCTCAGCCAAGCCGAGGCCATCGAACAGACGCAGCAGCTCACCCGCAAGTACGCCAGGCGGCAGGTGAGCTGGTTCAAGCGCTCCGCGCACACACACTGGATCGAATCCCAGGCCGGCGACCGGGTCGAGCAGGCGCTGCGTCACATCACCAGTGAGATCCCCGCCGTCTCCTAAACTGATCCCCATGAGCATCGACCTCGACTTCACCAAGGGCCAGGGCACCGGCAACGACTTCGTCCTGTTCGCCGACCCCGACGGCCGGATCGAGCTCACCCCCGAGCAGATCCGCGCGGTCTGCGACCGCAAGTTCGGCATCGGCGGCGACGGCATCATCCGCGCCGTGCGGTCCCGCAGCCTCACCGCCGGCGCGACGGCGCTGGCCGAAGACGACCAGGCCGAATGGTTCATGGACTACTGGAACGCCGACGGCACGGTGTCGGAGATGTGCGGCAACGGCATCCGGGTCTACGCGCGCTATCTGATCGAGCAGGGACTCGCGCAGCTGGCCCCCGGCGAGACCCTCGCTATCGGCACCCGCGGGGGAGTGCGCGACGTGCAGCGCAACCAGACCGGTTTCCAGGTCGACCTCGGACGCTGGAGGCTCGACGGCGGCGAACCCCTCGTACGCGCGAAAAACCTGGCCGTGGCCCGCCCGGGCCTCGGCATCAACGTCGGCAACCCGCACGTCGTGGTCGCCCTCGCCGACGACGACGAACTCGACGCCGCCGACCTCGGTTTCATCCCGCAGCTCGATCCAGAACCGGTCGGCGGCACCAACGTCGAATTCGTCGTCCCGCACGACCCGCTCGTCGTCGACGGGGTGGGCCGGATCCGGATGCGCGTGCACGAGCGCGGCAGCGGGGAAACCCTCTCCTGCGGCACGGGGGCCGTGGCCGCCGCACTGGCCACCCGGCACTGGGCCGGGGCCGGCGCCCCCAACCAGTGGCGTGTCGAGGTGCCAGGCGGCGTGCTCGGCGTGCGAATCTTCCCGGCCGAGGACGGCGAGCACGTCTCACTCTCCGGGCCGGCCGTGCTCGTCTTCGACGGGGTCTTCCGGCTCGGTTAGTCCTCCGGCAGCCCGCGGCGCTTCACGTGCAGCACGCGGAAGCCCGTGCTCGTGGCCGTTCGGGACACCGTGAAGTCGTCGGTCAGCGTGCCATCCAGCCAGCGGTGCAGCGAGTCGGAGCCGAGGTTGCGCTGCACGACGAGCCACGCATCGGCGTCCGGCTGCAGGCGCGGCAGCCAGGTCTGCAGCAGGTTGTGCAGCTCGTCTTTGCCCACCCGGATCGGCGGGTTCGACCAGATGCCGCGGAACTGCAGGTCGGCGGGAACATCCGCCGGCAGCACCGCGTTGACATTGGTGAGCCCGAGCTTGGCGGCGTTCATCCGCACCAGCTCGAGCGCACGCTCATTCACGTCGACCGCCCACACGGTCGCATGCGGGGAGGTCAACGCGAGGTGCAGGCTGATCGGGCCCCAGCCGCAGCCGAGGTCGAGGAAGTCGCCGCTGGGCGGGGGCGGTGGGGCGTTGTTCAGCAGGACCTGCGTGCCGGTGTCAATGTGGTCGGGGCTGAAGACCGCGTTCGCGGTCGTCACCTCGCGCACGAGACCAGCAAGCTTCACCGTGATCTGTCGCAGTTTCAGTTCGCTGTCCGGCGCGGGGGAGAAATAGTGGTCAGACATAGAGGGAACCTATCGGAGTTAGAGGAACTAGGGTTAAAGGGATGATTGAACCAACCGCTCCACACGACGACAACGACGTAGTAGCGCGGGTGCTGGCCAGTGCCGAAACCAAGGCCGCCGGCTACTCGCTGTTCCGGAGCGGGTCCGCGCAGGCCCTACATACGGGCGCCGCGGACACGGATCTCGACACCGAGCGCGACGGCGAGCAGCAGGACCGTGCCGACCGTAACGCGCTCCGGCGCGTCGGCGGGCTCTCCACCGAACTCGAGGACGTCACCGAGGTCGAGTACCGGCAGCTGCGCCTCGAAAACGTCATCCTGATCGGCCTCTACACCCAGGGCAGCATCGTCGACGCCGAGAACTCCATGCGCGAACTCGCCGCACTGGCCGAGACCGCCGGAGCGACCGTGCTCGACGGCCTCATGCAGCGCCGGGCCACCCCCGACCCCAGCACCTACCTCGGCAAGGGCAAGGCGCAGGAACTGGCCGACATCGTCAAGGCGCTGGGCGCCGACACCGTCATCGCCGACACCGAACTGGCGCCGAGCCAGCGGCGCGCGCTCGAGGACGTCGTCAAGGTCAAGGTCATCGACCGCACCGCCGTCATCCTCGACATTTTCAGCCAGCACGCCAAGAGCCGGGAGGGCAAGGCGCAGGTCGAACTGGCCCAGCTCGAATACCTCCTGCCGCGCCTGCGCGGCTGGGGTGACTCCATGTCCCGCCAGGCCGGTGGCCAGGTCGGCGGCGCCGGCGCCGGCATGGGGTCGCGCGGTCCAGGTGAGACGAAGATCGAACTCGACCGCCGCCGCATCCACACCCGGATGTCCAGGCTCCGCAAGCAGATCCTCGCCATGAAGCCGGCCCGCGAGGCCAAGCGGGCCAACCGCAAGCGCAACGCCGTGCCATCCGTGGCCATCGTCGGCTACACCAACGCCGGCAAGTCGAGCCTGCTCAACCGGATCACCCGCGCCGGCGTGCTCGTCGAGAACTCCCTCTTCGCCACCCTGGACGCCACGGTTCGCAAGTCGACGACCACCGACGGCCGGCTGTACACGCTGGCCGACACCGTCGGCTTCGTGCGCAACCTGCCGCACCACCTCGTCGAAGCGTTTCGCTCGACGCTCGAGGAGGTCGCCGACGCCGATATCATCGTGCACGTCGTCGACGGCTCGCACCCCGACCCGGCGAGCCAGCTGGCCACCGTGCGCGAGGTCATTGGGGAAGTGGGCGCCAGGGACATCCCCGAAATCGTCGTGTTCAACAAGAGCGACCTGGTCGCCGACGACGACCGCCTCCTGCTGCGCGGCCTTGAACCGCGCGCCATCTTCGTCTCCGCGCGAAGCGGCGAGGGCATCGAGGAGCTGCTGGCCGCCGTCGCGGAGCTGCTGCCGAGCCCGCAGATCGAACTCGACCTGCTCATCCCGTACGAGCGCGGCGACCTGATCGCGCTGCTGCACGAGCAGGGACGCGTGCTGACGACCCGGTACGACGAGACTGGGAGCCAGGTCAAGGCGATGGTGACGCCCGAGATCCAGCCGCAGTTCGCCCCGTTCCTGCACGCCCCCGCCATCGCCGGCTGATCTCGCGCTCTGGCGTCGGGCGCGGCACCAGTCTTATTCTGTAATAGACCAGCGTGGCCCAAGGCGGCGTTGTTAGAGTCTCCTTCAATCGTTGCCGCCGGGTCCATCCCGGTCGGCATGGAGCGACAGCCGAGCCCGGCACCCGCCCGCGAGCAACCGCCAGGCCTGCCTGGCGGTCCGCGGCCACCCGGCCGCTGGACTTCAGCCGAGTGAGGGACAATGACAACGACGAAGGAACCCGCGTGCACGCCGCGCATTCCGTTTTCGTTTGAGCTGTATCCGCCGAAATCGGATGCCGCGGCATCCGCCCTGGCGGGCACGATCGACAAGCTCGCCGCCGCCGGCCCCGACTTCATCTCGGTCACCTACGGCGCGAACGGTTCGTCGCGCCGGTCGTCGCTCGACGTGCTCACCCACATCCTCCGCACGACCACCGTCGACCCGATGGCGCACCTCACCTGCGTCGGATCCTCCCACGCGGAGGCGAGCCGGCTGATCCGTGAGTTCCTCGACGCCGGCGTGCGCAGCTTCCTCGCCCTGCGCGGCGACCCGCCGCAGGGCGTGCAGGAGGGCGAAGCCTTCCTCGGCGACCTGGGCAGCGCCGGCGAGCTCGTGCAGCTGATCCACCGGGTGCAGGCCGAACGCGTGCCCTATCGCGAAACGGTGATCCCCGGCCTGCCCGGCGCCCGCGCCGTGAAGCGGCAGCGGGAGAAGGTGCGCATCGCCGTGGCCGCGTTCCCGAACGGCCACCCGCGGTCGCGCTCGACGTCGCAGGACATCGACACGCTGCTCGCCAAGCAGGCAGCCGGCGCGAACCTCGCGATCACGCAGCTGTTCTTCCACGCCGACCACTACTTCAGCTTCGCGCAGCGGGCCAAGGCGGCCGGCGTCGAGTTCCCGATCCTGCCCGGCATCATGCCGGTGACCAGCCCGGCCAGGCTGCGCCGCATCCTCGAGCTGTCCGGCGAGGACCTCCCGTCGGAGCTGTCGATCCAGCTGGAGGTCGAGCCGACCGAACAGGGGCAGCGGGAGATCGGCATCCAGCATGCCGTCGCGCTCGGCCGGGAACTGATCGCCGGCGGGGCCCCCGGCCTGCACCTCTACGCGTTCAACCAGCACGAGACGGTGCTTGCCGTCCTCGAGGGCTGCGGCGCGCTTCCCGAGTCAGGGTCTCCCGCTTCGGCGTCGCCCGCGTCGGCTTCTCCGAGCTACCTGTCTTCCACCTCCACCCGACACACCTCCACCCGACCCACGTCCACACGAGCCACCTACCCCGTCAAGGAGTCAGCATGACCACCACTCCCGTGTTCCCCACCGGCACCATCCTCGGCTACCCGCGCATCGGTCGCCGCCGCGAACTGAAGAAGGCGGTCGAGGCGTTCTGGGCCGGTTCGATCAGCGCAGAGGAGCTGGAAGCGACATCCGCCGGGCTCCGCCAGGCCACTCGCGAACGCCTGGCGCTCCAAGGGCTCGGCCGCACCGACTCGTCCATCCCGGAGAGTTTCTCCTACTACGACCAGGTGCTGGATGCCGCGGTCGCGGTCGGCGCGCTGCCCACGCGTTTCGCCTCCCTCGTCGGCGCCGACGGCCGGATCGACCTCGCCGGTTACTTCACGCTCGCCCGCGGCGAGGGCGAGAACCTGCCGCTCGAGATGACCAAGTGGTTCGACTCCAACTATCACTACCTCGTGCCCGAGATCGGCCCGGAGACGGTGTTCTCACTCTCCAGCGACCGCATCGTGCGGGAGTTCGAGGAGGCCAAGGCGGCCGGGTTCGTGACCCGGCCGGTCATCGTCGGCCCGGTCACCTTCCTGCTGCTCAGCAAGCCGAGCGACGAAGCGCCGGAGGGCTTCCAGCCGCTGGACCGCCTCGACGACCTGCTGCCCGTGTACGCCGCGCTCCTGCACCGCCTCGCCGACGCCGGCGCCGACTGGGTTCAGCTGGACGAGCCGGGCCTGGTCAGCGAGAGCGTCGAGGCACCCCGCACGGAGGCGCTCGGCGCCCTCGAGTTCGCGTACGCCACCCTCGGCCGCCTCACCCAGCGCCCCGCGATCTTCGTCGCCGCCCCGTATGGCAGCCTCGACGATGCCCTCCCGGTGCTCGCCGACACCGCGGTGGAGGCCATCGGCCTCGACCTCGTGCGCGGCCAGGTTCCGGCTGCCGTGCCAGGGCTGTCCGAGAAAACCCTCGTCGCCGGCGTCATCGACGGACACAACATCTGGCGCGGCGACCTCACGCGCGCCTTTGAGACCGCCGCGGCGCTGAGCACCCTCTCGCCGCGCGTATCGGTGTCCACCTCGACCTCGCTCCTGCACGTTCCGCACGACGTCGACGACGAGTCGTCCCTCGGCGCAGACCTCAAGAGCTGGCTGGCGTTCGCCGACCAGAAGGTCGGCCAGGTCGCCACCCTCGCCCGCGGCCTGTCGGAGGGCCGGGAAGCCATCCAGGCCGAGCTGGATGCCGCCTCCGCCGCGCTCGACGCCCGCCGGGTCGCCCCCGGGGTGCGTGACGGCGCCGTGCGTGCCCGCGCGGCTTCCCTCACCGAAGCCGATTTCACGCGCGGCGACTACGCCGCCCGGCTGGCAGCGCAGGACGCGGCCCTCGGGCTGCCGCTGCTGCCGACGACGACGATCGGATCCTTCCCGCAGACCGGGGACATCCGTCGCGCCCGCGCCCAGTTCCTCAAGGGCGTGCTGACGGCGGAGCAGTACCGCGACCTCATGCGCGACGAGATCGCCCGCGTGGTCGAGCTGCAGGAGGAGATCGGCCTGGACGTCATCGTGCACGGCGAGCCGGAGCGCAACGACATGGTGCAGTACTTCGCCGAGAACCTCGACGGTTTCGCGGTGACCGAGAACGGCTGGGTGCAGTCCTACGGCAGCCGCTGCACGCGGCCGTCGATCCTGTGGGGCGACGTGTCCCGGCCGAAGCCGATTACCGTCGAGTGGTCGACGTACACGCAGGGCCTCACCGCGAAGCCGGTCAAGGGCATGCTCACCGGCCCGGTGACGATCCTCGCCTGGTCGTTCGTGCGTGACGACCAGCCGCTCGGGGACACCGCGCGCCAGGTTGCCCTCGCGCTCCGCGACGAGATCGCCGACCTCGAGGCCGCCGGCATCGGCGTCGTGCAGGTCGACGAGCCGGCGCTGCGCGAGTTGCTCCCGCTGAAAAAGAAGGACCACGCCGACTACCTCGACTGGTCGGTCGGTTCCTTCCGCCTGGCCACGGCCGGCGTCGCGGAGGAGACCCAGATCCACACGCACCTCTGCTACTCGGAGTTCGGCGTGGTGATCGACGCCATCCGCAACCTGGACGCCGACGTGACGAGCATCGAGGCGGCGCGTTCGCGCATGGAGGTCGTCGGCGACATCCAGGCCCACGGCTTCGACCACGGCATCGGGCCGGGCGTGTGGGACATCCACTCGCCGCGCGTGCCGAGTGTCGCCGAGCTGACGGAGCTCCTCGAGCGTGCCGTCGCCGGCATCCCGGTGCGCCAGCTGTGGGTGAACCCGGACTGCGGGCTCAAGACCCGCGGCTACGCCGAGACCGTCGCGTCGCTGCGCAACATGATCGAGGCCACGCGCACCGTGCGCGCGAAGGTCGGCGCCTCCCAGCCCGCCTAGCCCG
>DAIMHX010000002.1:29118-34752 GCA_036723055.1 Microbacteriaceae bacterium | reverse complement strand
CCGCGCCTGCCGAATTCGACGGAGATTTTCGTTCCAAACGCCCCTGAGCGATGCTCAGAGCCTGTTTGGGGCAAAATCTCCGTCGAATTCGTTGGGGGCGACGGAGGTGAGATCGGGGAGCCGGCGCGGGGGAGCTGGGCCGCCGGTAGGGCTGGGGCGCTAGATCGAGCGGAGGACCGCGACGACCTTGCCGAGGATCTCGGCGTGGTCGCCGACGATCGGCTCGAAGTTGCTGTTGCGGGGGAGCAGCCAGGTGTGTCCGTCGCGCTGCCTGAACACCTTGACGGTCGCCTCGCTGTCGAGCATGGCGGCGACGATCTCGCCGTTCTCCGCCGTCTTCTGCTGGCGCACGACGACCCAGTCGCCGTCGCAGATTGCGGCGTCGATCATCGATTCGCCGACGACCTTGAGCATGAATAGTTCGCCCTTGCCAACGAGCTGGCGGGGCAGCGGGAAGATCTCGTCGATTTGCTGGTCGGCCATGATCGGCACGCCGGCGGCGATGCGGCCGACGAGCGGCACCATCGCGGCGTCCCCGACCTGGATGCCGGACTGGTAGTTCTCCGCGGCGCCCGCGGTGGTGTCCTCCGGCGACCGGGGAAGCTCGATGAGCACCTCGATGGCGCGCGGTCGATTGGGGTCGCGGCGCAGGTAGCCGCTCAGTTCCAGCTGGTTGAGCTGGTGGGTGACGCTCGACAGGGAGGAGAGGCCGACGGCATCGCCGATCTCGCGCATGCTCGGCGGATAGCCGCGCTGGCTCACCGAGCGCTGGATGACGTCGAGGATGGCGAGCTGCTTCTCGCTCAGGCTCTTGCGGCGCCTGGTGCTCGGCTTGTCGCGCGAGCCGCTGGTGTCCTGCGTCACGTTCGTCGCTCCTCGTTTTGGTTCCTCTCGAGAGCGGGGGGACCGCGTCGCCGGGGAATGTCGGTGGTGTCTGGTTGAGTTCGAAACGAACAATCCAACACTCGAAACTGTATCCGGCACAGCAGCCAATAACAAAGATCCATTCGAGTGTGTCGCGGGTTTCGATTGGATAACAACCGCAAATGTGCTTGATTGTTCGAACATTCGAAGATACATTCGGAACATAGGTTCGCATCCGGCCCTCCCGGCCGAGAGCCGGATGCGTTATACACAGGAGGTTCGACATGAGCGCAGTAGCACCAGTTGCGGCAGTAGCACGTGCCCAGGGCACCACCCACCTGCACCTCACCCGGCGCGGTCGCGTCGTGTTCACCACGCTCGCCGCGGCCCCGCTCGTCGTCGGGGCGCTCCTCCTCGCGTTCGCCGGCGGCACGGCATCCGCCGTCGCCGAGGGGGCAGGCGCCGGGCATGCCGTCAGCGACTCCTTCCGCTACGTCACCGTGCAGGCCGGGCAGTCCCTCTGGAGGCTGGCCGAGACCGTCGCGCCGAGCGCCGACCCGCGCGACGTGATCGCCGCAATCGTCAGCCTCAACCAGCTCTCCTCCGAGAACGTGCAGCCGGGCCAGCGGCTCGCGCTTCCCACGGAGTACTAGCGCCTGAGCGCGTGGATGCCCGCAACCGGGCGTCATACGGAGGCCGGGTAAGATCGAACGAGTGACCAGTCTCCAGGACCTCCCTCTTCGCGATGACCTCCGCGGTCTCACTCCCTACGGGGCACCGCAACTGCATGTTCCGGTCGCCCTCAACGTGAACGAGAACACGCACCCCATCCCGGAGCCGGTCGCCCGCGACATCGTCGCCGCGCTGGCCAGGGCGATCGAGACGGTCAACCGCTACCCCGACCGCGAGTTCACCGAACTCCGTGAGGCACTGGCCGGGTACCTCGGCCACGGACTCACCCGCGACAACATCTGGGCCGCCAACGGCTCCAACGAGGTGCTCCAGCAGGTGCTGCAGGCCTTCGGCGGTCCGGGACGCTCGGTGCTCGGCTTCGCCCCCACCTACTCGATGTACTCGATCCTCGCCGCAGGCACCGGCACCCGCTGGATCTCCGGCGACCGGGACGCCGACTACGAACTCTCCGCGGCCACCGCCGTCGACTGGGTGAAACGCACCGCACCCGACATCGTCTTCCTCTGCGCGCCGAACAACCCCACCGGCACGCCCCTGTCGCTGGAGACGATCGCGGCCGTCTACGACGCCACCGACGGAATCGTCGTCGTCGACGAGGCGTACGCCGAATTCGCCCCGGTCGGCGAGCCGACCGCGCTCACGCTGCTGCCCGGGCGGGAGCGACTCCTCGTCTCCCGCACGATGAGCAAGGCCTTCGCCTTCGCCGGCGCGCGAGTCGGCTACCTCGCCGCCGACCCGGCCGTGACGGATGCGCTGCGCCTGGTCCGCCTCCCATACCACCTGTCCGCGCTCACCCAGGCGGCGGCGTGCGCCGCCCTCGCACACACGCCCGAGATGCTCGCGATGGTCGACGACATCCGTGGCCAGCGCGACCGCCTCGTCACCGAACTCACCCGGCTCGGCTACACGCCGCACCGGAGTTCGAGCAACTTCGTGCTCTTCGGCGGGGTAGCCAACCCGCACATTACCTTCGAAGTGCTCCTCGTCGAGGGCGTCCTGATCCGCGATGTCGGCATCCCCGGCCACCTGCGTGTCACCGCGGGCACAGAGGCCGAGACGACGGCGTTCCTTGACGCCCTCGGACGCCACGGCTCGCCGAGGCCAATAAACTAGCGGTATGAGCTCCCTTTCACCGGTTACCTCCCCTCGCGTCGCCCAGCTGCAGCGGGAGACGAGCGAATCGAGCATCGACCTCTCCCTCAACCTCGACGGCACCGGCGTGAGCGACATCCAGACATCCGTGCCGTTCTACGACCACCTGCTCACCGCGTTCGCGAAGCACTCGCTCACCGACCTCACCGTGCGCGCGAAGGGCGACGTCGAGATCGACGTGCACCACACGGTCGAAGACATCGGCATCGTGCTCGGCCAGGCGATCAAGCAGGCGCTCGGCGACAAGTCCGGCATCTCCCGCTACGGCGACGCCCTCGTGCCGCTCGACGAGGCGCTCGTGCAGGCCGTCGTCGACATTTCGGGACGCCCGTACCTCGTGCACCAGGGGGAGCCGGAGGGCTTCGAGTACCACCTCATCGGCGGCCACTTCACCGGATCGATGGTGCGGCACGTCTTCGAGGCGATCACGTTCAACGCCGGCCTGACCGTGCACGTCACCGTGATGGGCGGACGTGACCCGCACCACATCGCCGAAGCCGAGTTCAAGGCGTTCGCCCGTGCGTTCCGCCAGGCGAAGGCGTTCGACCCGCTGGTGTCCGGCATCCCGTCGACCAAGGGAGCCCTATGACCTCGGTCGTCGTCTTCGACTACGGATCGGGCAACGTTCACTCCGCGGTGAAGGCCCTCGAACTGGCCGGCGCTGACGTGACGCTGACCAACGACCGCAAGACGGCGCTGGAGGCCGACGGCCTCGTCGTGCCGGGCGTCGGCGCGTTCAGCGCGGTGATGGACGCCCTGAAGGCCGTGCGCGGCGACGACATCATCGACCACCGCCTCGCCGGCGGCCGGCCGGTGCTCGGCATCTGCGTCGGCATGCAGATCATGTTCGAACACGGCGTCGAGCGCGGCATCGACACCGAAGGCCTGGGCGAGTGGCCGGGGACCGTCACCGAGCTCCGGGCGCCCGTGCTGCCGCACATGGGTTGGAACACCGTCACTCCCGACGAGAACTCCGTGCTGTTCCGCGGCCTGGAGGAGGAGCGGTTCTACTTCGTGCACTCCTACGCCGCGCAGGAATGGACCCTGGACGTCATGCCGCCGTTCCCGCGGCCGCGGCTCACCTGGGCCGAACACGGCGTGCCGTTCCTGGCCGCTGTCGAGAACGGGCCTCTCTCGGCCACCCAGTTCCACCCGGAGAAGTCCGGCGAGGCCGGCATCCGTCTGCTGACCAACTGGCTCGGCTCGCTCCGCGAGTAGATTTTTCTGTTCATTTCCGCCGCTTTTAGCGGCCGACCCCAACCCGAGGACACCCATGAGCGAGCTCACCACCACCCCGCGTCTCATTCTCCTGCCGGCCGTCGACGTCGCTGACGGTAAGGCCGTGCGCCTCACGCAGGGCGAGGCCGGCACCGAGACCAACTACGGCGACCCGGTCGACGCGGCCGCCGACTGGGCCAGCCAGGGCGCCGAGTGGATCCACCTCGTCGACCTCGACGCCGCCTTCGGGCGCGGCAACAACACGGAGGTGATCCGCAACGTCATCCGCCACGTGGGCGACGTGAACATCGAACTGTCCGGCGGCATCCGCGACGACGCGTCGCTCGAGGCTGCCCTGGGCGCCGGCGTGCGGCGGATCAACCTCGGCACCGCGGCGCTGGAAAACCCCGAGTGGGCGGCCAGCGTGATCGCGCAGCACGGAGACGCCATTGCCGTCGGCCTCGACGTGCGCGGCACCACGCTCGCCGCACGCGGCTGGACCAAAGAGGGCGGCGACCTCTGGCAGGTCCTCGAGCGCCTCGAAGACGCCGGCTGCGCCCGCTACGTGGTCACAGACGTCACCAAGGACGGCACCCTCCAGGGACCCAACATCGACCTGCTCCGCCAGGTCATGGAGCGCACCAACCGCCCGGTGGTCGCATCCGGCGGCATCTCCAGCCTCGCCGACATCGCCGCACTCCGTGAGCTCGTTCCCCTGGGGCTCGAAGGCGCAATCGTGGGCAAGGCCCTCTACGCCGGTGCGTTCACCCTCGCCGAGGCCCTGGATGTCTCGGGCGCGTAACCTCGGATCCACCGGCGAGCCGAGCGGCCCGACCGGCTCCTCCGGCCCGACCGGTTCCTCCGGCCCGACCGGTTCCTCCGGCCCGGGCGACTCGGCCGGCTCGACCGGCTCCTCCGGTCCGGGCGACTCGGCCGGGCAGCCGTGGGCCGGGCGGGAATTCCTCGCGAACGCGAGCGCCGGTGACGACGGCTCGGCGCCGCCCGAACTGATCGAGGCGCTTCGCCGGTTCCGCGCCCGTGAGGTCGGCGAGGAGAGCGTTGTTGACGCCATCCGTTCGGCGCGCCTGCTCATCCCGCTCGTGACGCTCCTCGGGGACGCGGGTGAGAACGAGCACGGCGTCACGATCGACAAGAGCCAGGAACTCTCGATCATCACCGTGGCCGGGCCGGACGGCCGGAACGTGCTCCCCGTGTTCTCCTCCGCCGCAGCCATGTCGTCGTGGAACCCCTCCGCCCGCCCGGTGCCGTCCGACGCGATCAGGGTCGCCCTCGCCGCAGCCCAGGAGAACACCGACCTCGTGGTACTCGACCCGACCGCTGACACCGAATACGTGATCCGCCGCCCGGCGCTCTGGGCGATCGCCCAGTCGACACCGTGGACGCCCAGCTACGCGAGCCGGCAGGTCGCCCAGGCCTTCGCCGACTCCATCGCGACGGAACTCTCCGTGCTCGGCGTGGAACTCGCCGCCGGAGACCCCGACGCGCGACTTGCCGGGCCGGAGCTGATCGTGCGGCTCGAACTGGTCGACGGTCTGACCCAGGCCGAACTCGACGCCACCCTCGGCCGCCTGGCCAGCCGATGGTCGGCGAGTGACGTCATCGCGACCGCGGTCGACTCCCTCCGCGTGCAGCTCGTCGCCTCGGCGTGAGAGTGCTCTCTGCCTGACGTGTCCTCTGCCTGACGTG
>DAIMHX010000002.1:0-29018 GCA_036723055.1 Microbacteriaceae bacterium | reverse complement strand
CCTCTGCCTGACGTGTCCTCTGCCTGACGTGGCCTCTGCCTGAAAGTCCGCAGTGCCGATTGTCGGCGGAGTCGGGGAAGATGGGCACATGAACGACGTGCTCGCGCGCTTCTCCCCGGCCACCCGGGCGTGGTTCCGGGAGGCATTTGCCGCGCCCACCGCGGCGCAGCTGGGGGCCTGGGATGCCATTTCCCGAGGCTCGCACGCACTGGTCGTGGCGCCGACCGGGTCTGGAAAGACCCTCGCCGCGTTCCTCTGGGCCATCGACCGGCTCGCGACGCCGGCCCCGCCCGCGGCTGGAGCCGCGTCCACCGCGCCCGCCGCGTCCGTGCCGAGGACCCGGGTGCTCTACATCTCCCCGCTCAAGGCCCTCGGCGTCGACGTCGAACGCAACCTCCGCGCCCCGCTCGTCGGGATCACCCAGGCCGCGGCGCGGCTGGGGTCCGAACCGCCGCACGTGAGCGTCGGCGTGCGCTCCGGCGATACCCCGGCGGCCGACCGGCGGGCGCTCGTGAAGACGCCGCCGGACATCCTGATCACCACGCCCGAGTCGCTCTTCCTCATGCTCACCTCCGCCGCACGCGACTCCCTGCGGAATGTCGACACCGTCATCGTCGACGAGATCCACGCGGTGGCCGCCACCAAACGCGGGGCACACCTGGCCGTCTCCCTCGAGCGGCTCGACGCCCTGCTGGCGAAGCCGGCGCAGCGGATCGGACTCTCCGCCACCGTGCGTCCGCACAGCGAGGTGGCCCGGTTCCTCGGCGGCGCCGCACCGGTCGAGATCGTCGCGCCGGCCTCGAGCAAACGATTCGACCTGCGCGTGGTGGTCCCCGTCGAGGACATGAGCCGGCTCGGCGCCGCGCCGCCCCGCGAGGGCATGGCCAGCGAGGGCGGGCCGCGTGAGGGATCGGCGGCATCCGTTCCCCAGACCGGGTCGATCTGGCCGCACGTCGAGGAGGCGATCGTCGACCAGGTGCTCGCACACACCTCCTCGATCGTGTTCGCGAACTCCCGGCGTCTGGCCGAGCGGCTGACCGCGCGCTTCAACGAGATCTACGCCGAACGGATGGCGTCCGCCGAGGAGGCAGTATCCGTCACGGCTGCGGCATCCGTCACGACCGCGGTATCCGCCGGCGCGGCCCGGCACGCGCCGCCGGCCGAGCTGATGGGGGCGAGCGGCCGCAGCGAGGGTGCGGAGCCGCTGCTCGCGCGCGCCCACCACGGCTCGGTGAGCAAGGACCAGCGGGCGATCATCGAGGACGACCTGAAGTCAGGGCGGCTGCGCTGCGTGGTCGCCACCTCCAGCCTGGAACTCGGCATCGACATGGGCGCCGTCGACCTGGTCGTGCAGGTGGAGTCGCCGCCGTCGGTCGCGAGCGGGCTGCAGCGTGTCGGGCGCGCCGGGCACCAGGTCGGCGAGGTTTCGCGGGGCGTAATCTACCCCAAGCACCGCGCCGACCTCATCCACGCCGCCGTCGCCGCCGAACGCATGGTCGCCGGACTGATCGAGTCGCTCGCCGTGCCGACGAACCCGCTCGACATCCTCGCCCAGCAGACCGTGGCGGCGACCGCGCTCGAACCCATCGACGCCGAGGAGTGGTTCGACACCGTGCGCCGGAGCGCGCCGTTCCAGACGCTGCCCCGGTCGGCCTACGAGGCGACCCTCGACCTGCTCGCCGGCCGGTACCCGTCCGACCAGTTCGCCGAGCTGCGCCCGCGCATCGTCTGGGACCGCTCGCAGGGAACGCTGACCGGCCGGCCCGGCGCGCAGCGGCTCGCAGTGACGAGCGGCGGCACGATCCCCGACCGCGGCCTGTTCGTCGTATTCATGGCCGGCGACCAGGCCACCGGCCGGCGCGTCGGCGAACTCGACGAGGAGATGGTCTACGAGTCCCGGGTCGGCGACGTCTTCGCGCTCGGCGCGACCAGCTGGCGCATCCAGGAGATCACCCACGACCGCGTGATCGTCACGCCCGCATTCGGCGAGCCCGGGCGGCTGCCGTTCTGGAAGGGCGACGGCCTCGGCCGCCCGGCCGAGCTGGGCCGGGCGATCGGCGCGTTCGTGCGCGAAGTATCGGCCGGATCCCCGGTGGAGGCCCGCGCAAGGTGCGCCGCCGCCGGGCTCGACGAACGCGCGGTCAGCAACCTGCTCGCCTTCCTCGACGAGCAGCGAGCCGCCACCCGGTACCTGCCCACCGACCGTACCCTCGTCGTCGAACGGTTCCGCGACGAACTGGGGGACTGGCGCGTCGTGCTGCATTCCCCGTTCGGCATGACCGTGCACGCGCCCTGGGCGCTCGCCGTCGGCGCCCGGGTGCGCGAACGCTACGGGCTCGACGGCGCCTGCCTGGCCAGCGACGACGGGATCGTCGTGCGCATCCCCGACACCGAGGCAGAGCCGCCGGGCAGCGAGCTGTTCGTGTTCGACCCGGAGGAGCTCGAGCAGCTGGTGACCGAGGAGGTGGGCGGCTCTGCGCTGTTCGCCTCCCGGTTCCGAGAATGCGCCGCCCGAGCCCTGCTCCTCCCGCGCTACGACCCGGGCCGGCGGTCGCCGCTGTGGCAGCAACGCCAGAAGGCCTCGCAGCTGCTCGACGTCGCCCGCACCTTTCCGACCTTCCCGATCATCCTCGAGACCGTGCGCGAGTGCCTCCAGGACGTGTACGACCTGCCCGCGCTGACGGCCCTTGCCCGCGAGATCGCCGCCCGGTCGGTGCGCCTGGTCGAAACGACGACGGATGCCGCGAGCCCGTTTGCGAGCACCCTCCTGTTCGGCTACGTCGCCGCGTTCATGTACGAGGGGGACTCCCCGCTGGCCGAGCGCCGGGCAACCGCGCTTTCGATCGATTCGGCCCTGCTGGCCGAACTGCTCGGTCGGGTGGAGCTGCGGGAACTGCTCGACCCTGCCGTGATGGAGCTCACCGATCTGGAGCTGCAACGGCTTGCCGAGGGCCGGCAGGCGAGGGGGATCGAGGGCGTCGCCGACCTGCTCCGCGGACTCGGTCCGTTGACGGTCGACGAGGTGGCCGTGCGCCTGGAACCGGATGCCGCGACCGCGACCCACGAACCGGACGCGGCGCCCGCGCCCGCGCCCGCGCCTACGATCGCGACCGCTGCTTCGGCGGAGGCGCACCTCACGGCCCTCGTCGCCGCCCGTCGGGCCATCCGCACCAGCTATGCCGGGCGCGAGTGGTGGGCGGTCATCGAAGACGCGAGCCGCCTGCGGGACGCGCTCGGCGTTCCGCTGCCGATGGGCATCCCCGACGCCTTCACCGAGTCCGTCGCCGACCCGCTGGGCGACCTCGTCAGCCGGTATGCGCGCACCCACGGACCGTTCACCGCCGGGGACGTGGCCGCACGGTTCGGCCTCGGCACCGCGGTGGCGCTGGTCGCGCTGCGCCGGCTCGCCGACGCGCGCCGCCTCGTCGAGGGCGAGTTCCGCCCGGCCGGCACCGGCAGCGAGTGGTGCGACGCCGAGGTGCTGCGACGCCTGCGCCGGCGGTCCCTGGCCGCGCTCCGGCACGAGGTCGAACCGGTCGACCAGACCACCCTCGGCCGCTTCCTGCCCGCGTGGCAACACGTGGGCGGCCGGCTGCGCGGAGTCGACGGCGTCGCATCCGTGATTGAACAGCTGGAGGGCGTGCGGATCCCGGCCTCGGCCTGGGAGTCGCTCATCCTCCCGGCCAGGATCGCCGCGTACACGCCGGCGATGCTCGATGAGCTCACCGCGACCGGCGAGGTGCTCTGGGCAGGCTCCGGCACCCTCGCCGGCAATGACGGCTGGATCAGCCTGCACCTGGCCGAAACGGCGCCGCTCACCCTGCCGCCGCCGATCGACCGGGAAACCACGCCGCTGCAGCGGGAGGTCCTGGCGACGCTGGCCGGCGGGGGAGCGTTCTTCTTCCGCCAGCTCGCGGATGCCGTCGGCAGCCAGGACGACACCGAACTCGCCGCTGCCCTCTGGGACCTGGTCTGGTCGGGACTGATCGGCAACGACACCTTCGCGCCCGTGCGCTCGCTCATCTCGGGCGGGCGCACGGCGCACAAGCCGGCCAGGTCGGCGCCCCGGGCCCGGCTGCACGGGGGCCGCGCCTTCGCCAGGCCCAAGCTGCCCAGCCGGAGTGGTCCGCCCACCGTGTCCGGGCGCTGGTCGATTCTTCCGGTGGCCGACGACTCGCCCACCCGGCGGGCGCACGCGCTCGCCGAGACCCTGCTCGAACGCTACGGCGTTGTGACCCGGGGATCCGTCATGAGCGAGGGCGTGCCAGGCGGCTTCGCCCTTGTCTACCGCACCCTCAGCGGCTTCGAGGAGACCGGGCACGCTCGCCGAGGCTATTTCGTCGAGGGACTCGGGGCCGCCCAGTTCGCCACCGCCGGCACAATCGATCGCCTGCGCTCGTTCACGTCATTCGCAGCGGACGGCAGCGGCGGCGGTGGTGACCGCGCGGCCGGCTCCGACGGTTCGGGCCACGCGGCTCGCACCGTCGTCACCCTCGCCGCGACCGACCCGGCCAATCCGTACGGCGCCATGCTGCCGTGGCCGCCCCTGCCCGAGGGAACCGGACATCGCCCCGGCCGGAAGGCGGGCGCCCTGGTCGTGCTCGTCGACGGCGCCCTCGTGCTGTACGTGGAACGCGGCGGCAAGAGCATGCTCGCATTCGGGCCCGCCGATGTGTCCAGAACAGAGTCTGAGTCTGAGTCCGGTGCCGTTGCCCGCGCACATGTGGCCGCGGTAGCCGAGGCCGCCGACAGCGACGAGGTCCTCCGTGCCGCGGCGCAGTCCCTGGCCGCGGTCGTCACGGGCGGCAAGGTCGAGAAGCTCGCCGTCCAGAGCGTCAACGGCGAGTTCGTGGTCGGCACCGCCGTGGGCGCCGCGCTGCAGGCCGCCGGGTTCGGCGTGACGCCGCAGGGGCTGAGGCTCCGTGCCTGAGGGCGACACCGTCTTCCGCGCCGCGCGCACCCTCGACCAGGCTCTGCACGGTGAACTGCTGACCGTCTGCGACATCCGTGTCCCGGCATTCGCGATCGTCGACCTGGCCGGCCAGCGGATGCACGAGGTGGCGAGCCGCGGCAAGCACCTGCTGATGCGCGTGGGCGACGCGAGCATCCACTCCCACCTGAAGATGGAGGGTTCCTGGCATCTCTACCGGCACGGAACCCGGTGGCGCCGGCCCGCCTTCCAGGCCAGGGCCGTGCTCGAGACGGCCGACTGGGTGGCCGTCGGCTTCGAACTCGGGCTGCTCGAGGTGGTACCGCGCGCCGGCGAGGCCGAGCTGCTCGACTACCTCGGGCCCGACCTGCTCGGTGCCGACTGGGACGCCGACGAGGCCGTGCGGCGCATCCGGTCGGAGCCCGAGCGGCCGATCGCCGTGGCCCTCGCCGACCAAAGCAACCTGGCCGGGCTCGGCAACGAATACGTGAACGAACTGTGCTTCCTCCGCGGGCTCCTGCCCACCCGCCCGGTGGCCGAGGTGACGGATGTCCCGGCGCTGGTCGCCCTCGCGCACCGGCTCATCCTCGCGAACCGCGACCGGAACGAGCGCACGACGACCGGCAACACCCGGCGAGGGGCGCGGAGCTGGGTGTTCTCGCGTGACGGGCAGGCCTGCCGGCGTTGCGGCACGCGCATCGAGCGCGGCCGCCTCGGTCGTAACGACCTCGAACTCCGGAACACCTTCTGGTGCCCACGCTGCCAGACGTAGCCCCGAGGTCTTGGTCGCCCGGCGGAAACGGGAGGGCCGGCGAAGCCTACGCTGTCGGCATGGGCATCACGTTGGCAGCGGCAGCGGTCGTCACGGATGAGCACGGCCGGTTCCTCCTGGTGCTGCGGGCCAGGCCGCCGGAGGCCGGGCGATGGACGGTCCCGGGCGGGAAGGCGGTCCCCGGTGAGACCCTCGCCGCCGCGGCCGAGCGGGAGGTCCAGGAGGAAACCGGCGTCACTGTGCGGATCGGGCGGGAGCTCGGCACGCTCGACCGGCCCGACGGCACAGGCGGCATCTACGAGATCCACGATTTCGCCGCCGAGTATGTCAGCGGCGAGGTTGTCGCCGGAGACGACGCCGCCGACGCGCGCTGGTTCACTCCGGCCGAGGTCGCCGCGCTGCCCCTAACGCGGGACCTGCTCGGCGCACTCACGCGCTACGGCGTGTATCCCTGAAGCACCTGAGCAAGCAGCCCGGCAGCGGCCCGGGTAGCGAAAACCGGATGCGAGTCGGGAGACCCTCATTTCCGTCCTGTTCTCGATGACACACGTGCCATTCATCCTGTTTGGGCTACCGGCTCGGATTCACCCCCTCCTCGCGAAACCGCAGTTGTGCGCGTTAAGAGGGCGTTTAGTGACCACAAGTGCAGTCTCGTGGAAGGACGTGGGCGCGTGGAGCTACGCGGCGGGGCCCCAGATCCATCTATTCCCCCCGTTTGTGCATGCATACGGCCGCGAGTGAGCAGTTTCGGCGGTTCCCACGGGTGGTTTACCGCCAAAACTGCTCACTCGCGGAAAGACAACGCGCGCAGTACTAGTTGACCGGGCCGGTGTACTTCTCGCCGGGGCCCTGGCCGATCGGGTCGGGGATGGCGGATGCCTCGCGGAACGCGAGTTGCAGGGAGCGGAGGCCGTCGCGCAGGCTGCGGGCGTGCATGTCGGAGATGTCGGGGGCGGATGCCGTGACCAGGCCGGCGAGGGCCGTGATCAGCTTGCGGGCCTCGTCGAGGTCCGTCTGGGTTTCCGGGTCGTCGGCCAGGCCACACTTGACCGCCGAGGCGCTCATCAGGTGCACCGCTGCGGTCGTGATGATCTCCACCGCGGCGACGTCGGCGATGTCCCGGGTGGCCTGCGTGGCGTCATCCTGGTCGTATGTGTTATTCACTGCATTCCTCTGTTAGACTCATCCGGGCTCCGAGACATTAGTCTCGGTACGAAAGTGGATAATCTCCCACCCGCGCTTGACCGCTTCATTAAGGTTACCGGGTAGTTTGCACTCCGCCGTCGCGGCGCTGGTCCCCAGCATTGCGAAGGTAGACAGGGTGTAGGTGCGTAGTTTGTGAACGATTTCGCGAGCGACGCACGTGATTTTTCTCTCTTCGTCTCCGGGCGGCATCCGTCGCCCGTCTGTAGCCACGATGTTTGAGAAAGAGGAGCGACGCATCAGCGATCCCCGTACAAATGACCGTATCCGCGTCCCCGAAGTTCGTCTCGTTGGTCCCAACGGCGAACAGGTTGGGGTCGTGGCGATTGATGTTGCCCTGCGTCTGGCGCAGGATGCAGACCTGGACCTTGTCGAGGTTTCCCCCGACTCCAAGCCGCCGGTTGCCAAGATCATGGACTACGGCAAGTTCAAGTACGAGGCTGCGCAGAAGGCCAAGGAGGCCAGGCGCAACCAGGCGAACACGATCCTTAAAGAGGTTCGTTTCCGCCTCAAGATTGATAAGCACGACTACGAGACCAAGCGCAAGCGCGCCGAAGGCTTCCTGAAGGCCGGCGACAAGGTCAAGGCCATGATTTTGTTCCGTGGTCGTGAGCAGTCCCGTCCCGACCAGGGCGTACGTCTGCTTCAAAGATTTGCCGAGGATGTCGCGGAATTCGGTTCGGTCGAATCGAGCCCGACAATCGACGGACGAAACATGGTCATGGTCATTGGTCCTCTGAAGAACAAGTCAGAGGCCAAGGCGGAGGCTAATGCACATCGGGCTGCCGATAAGGCAGCGAAACAGGAGGAAAAAAATGCCTAAGATGAAGACCCACTCCGGGACGAAGAAGCGCTTCAAGGTCACCGGTACCGGCAAGATCATGAAGCAGCAGGCCGGTATGCGTCACAACCTTGAGGTCAAGTCGACCAAGCGCAAGTCGCGCCTCAACACCGACCAGGTGCTGGCCAAGTCGGACACCAAGGTCATCAAGAAGCTTCTCGGTCTCTAGACCGCGTATCCCGTAAGGAACCAGGAAAATGGCAAGAGTAAAGAGGGCCGTCAACGCCCACAAGAAGCGTCGCGTCATTCTCGAGCGCGCCGCGGGTTACCGCGGTCAGCGTTCGCGTCTGTACCGTAAGGCCAAGGAGCAGGTCACTCACTCCCTCGTCTACAGCTACCGTGACCGCCGTGCACGCAAGGGTGACTTCCGTCGCCTGTGGATCCAGCGCATCAACGCTGCGTCCCGCGCGAACGGCCTGACCTACAACCGTCTGATCCAGGGCCTCGCCCTGGCCGGCGTTGGAGTCGACCGTCGCATCCTGGCCGACCTGGCCGTCAACGAGCCCGCCACCTTCGCGGCCCTCGTCGAATCCGCCAAGAGCGCCCTTCCCGCCGACACCTCTGCGCAGAAGGCCGTCGCCAAGGCGTAGGTTCCACAGCACAATCCGCGGGAGCGGGCGACCTGGTCGCCCGCTCCCGTTCTGCATCTAAGCTGGACACATGCTTGAAAATCCCCGATCTCCGCGCGTGCGGGCCGTTGCAAACCTTTCGAAGCGCAGCGCGCGGGATGAATCGGGGCTATTCCTCCTCGAGGGGCCGCAGGCCGTTTCAGAGGCACTGACTTACCGGTCTGAACTCGTCGTGGAGCTGTTCGCCACGCCGACCGCCCTCGACCGCTACACCAACATCGCCGAGGCCGCGGTTGACGCCGGCGTCGACGTCGAATTCGTCTCAGAGCAGGTGCTCGAGGCGATGGCCGACACGGTCACCCCGCAGGGCTTCGTGGCCGTCTGCCACCAGTTCCCCACGTCCGTCAAGGACATCTTCGCCGCCAAGCCGAAGCTCATCGCCATCCTCGAAGAGGTGCGCGACCCCGGCAACGCCGGCACGATCATCAGGGCAGCGGATGCAGCGGGAGCGGACGCCGTCATCCTCACGGGTCGCAGCGTCGACCTGTACAACCCCAAGGTCGTTCGTTCGTCTACCGGGTCGATCTTCCACCTCCCGGTCGCCGTCAGCGCCACCCTCGAAGACGTTCGCGGCCGCGCGCAGATGGCCGGCCTCCAGGTGATCGCCGCCGACATCGCCGGTGAAGACCTGCTCGCCGCACGCAACGAAGGCGTCCTGAAGGCCCCGACCGCGTGGCTGTTCGGCAACGAAGCACGCGGACTGACCGAAGAAGACCTCAAGGGAGCCGACCGCGTCATCAGCGTGCCGATCTACGGCCACGCCGAATCGATGAACCTGGCCACCGCTGCATCCGTCTGCCTCTACGAGAGCGCATTCTCGCAGCGCAGCTGACCGTGCGACGCAACAAAATCCTCGTCATCTCGGCGATGGTTGTCGTCGGTGCGATCGCGCTCAGCGCGTGCGCCGACTCGGGCTCGCGGGTGCCGGCAGCCGCGCCCGCCGCAGTGGCGTCCGCTTTTGCCGTCGGCAGCACGATGACGAAGCTCAGCAAGGCGGGGAAGATCACCATCGGAACGGACTTCGACGCGCCGTTCTTCGGGCTCGCCGGGCCGGATCGGATTCCGATCGGGTTCGAGGTGGATATCGCCAAGCGCGTGGCGGCCGAGCTCGGTATCAAGCCCCGGAACATCACCTGGGTCGAAGCCATCCCGTCCAACCGGGAACGGCTCATTGAGGATGGGACGGTCGACCTCGTGGTGGCGACCTACACGATCACCGACGCGCGCAAGCAGCTGGTCTCCTTCGCGGGCCCGTACTACGAAGCCGACCAGGACCTGATGGTGCTCGCCGGCAATCCGGCGAACATCACCGGCGCCGACGACCTCGCCGGCAAACCGGTCTGCACAGTGAGCGGTTCGACCTCGCAGGCACACATCGAGGCCTTCACGACGAAGGTTCTCGCCGTCGACACGTACTCGGCCTGCCTGGCTCCGCTGCGCTCGGGGGAGGTCGTCGCCATCACCACCGACAACGTCGTGCTGGCCGGGCTCGCCGACCAGAATTCAGGCGAGTTCGAGGTGCTCGACAAGCCGTTCACCACGGAACCGTACGGCATCGGGCTCGCCAGGGGCGACAGCGCGTTCCGCGGCTTCCTCAACGACGTCCTCGACGAGTCGTTCGCCGACGGCTCCTGGGCGGCAGCCTGGAAGGCCACGGGTGGCACGGTGCTCGAAACGCCCCTTCCCCCGGCCCTCGACCGTTACTAGCCGTTCCCTTGCCCTCGCAGGGCACCTGACGGTTGCAAGCTGATGGTTACAAATGAGTAAACCTCGCGGCGCGGTGGTTCACCGGACACGCGTCCTGCCCTAGGTTGGGGGGTATGGAGCCTACAGATCCCTCGCCGGCTACGTCGAACATCACCGTGCGCCGCGGCCAGCCGCTCGTCGTCGTGAAAGACGTGAACAAGCACTACGGAGAACTGCACGTTCTCAAAAACATCAACGCGGTGGTGAACCGCGGCGAGGTCGTCGTCGTCATCGGTCCCAGCGGATCCGGCAAGTCAACGCTGTGCCGCGCGATCAACCGGCTCGAGACAATCGACTCCGGCGTCATCACGATCGACGGTGTGGCGCTGCCGGCCGAGGGGAAGGCCCTCGCCCACCTTCGCGCCGACGTGGGCATGGTCTTCCAGGCCTTCAACCTCTTCGCGCACAAGACGGTTCTCGAAAACGTGACTCTGGGCCCCATCAAAGTGCGCGGGATGTCGAAGGCCGAGGCCGAGGAGCGCGCGATGGCGCTGCTCGAACGCGTGGGGGTGGCGAACCAGGCGAAAAAGATGCCGGCCCAGCTCTCCGGCGGTCAGCAGCAGCGCGTCGCCATTGCCCGGGCCCTGGCGATGGAGCCCAAACTCATCCTTCTCGACGAGCCGACCAGCGCGCTCGACCCGGAGATGATCAACGAGGTGCTCGAGGTCATGATCGACCTCGCCAACGAGGGGATGACCATGATCGTCGTCACGCACGAGATGGGCTTCGCCCGCAAGGCCGCCAACCGGGTGATCTTCATGGCCGAGGGCGAAATCGTCGAGGAAGCCACCCCGGAGCAGTTCTTCACTAATCCCCAGAGCGGGAGAGCGAAGGAATTCCTCTCCAAGATACTTGCCCACTAACCGGTGAGCAGGACTACACAGCAGCCAGGAGGAAACCATGAGACTCAATAAAGGTCTAGTGATCTCAGCTATTGCGCTCGTGAGCGTACTCACGCTCAGCGCATGCACCGACTCGGGCGCGAAATCGCCCTCAGGCCCCGTCGCGGTGGCACCCACGTTTGCGCCGGGCACCACAATGGCCAAACTGAGCAAGGCCGGGAAGATCACGATCGGCACCAAGTTCGACCAGCCGCTCTTCGGTCTCAAGGGACCCGAAGGCACGCCGGTCGGCTTCGACGTTGAAATCGGCAAGATGATCGCCGCGAAGCTCGGCATCAAGCCCGAGAACATCGAGTGGACCGAGACGGTGTCGGCCAACCGTGAGCCGTTCATCCAGAACGGGCAGGTCGACCTCGTCGTGGCGACCTACACGATCAACGACGAGCGCAAGAAGGTCGTTTCCTTCGCCGGCCCGTACTACCAGGCAGGCCAGGACCTGCTGGTGCTCGCCGGGAATCCCGACAAGATCACCGGCCCGAAAGACCTCGCCGGTAAGGCCGTCTGCACCGTGAGCGGCTCGACCTCTGAGAAGAACATCAAGGCGTACACCACCAATATTCTCGCCACCGATACGTACTCCAACTGCCTGGGGCCGCTGCGCAGCGGCCAGGTCGCGGCCGTGACCACCGACAACGTGATCCTGGCCGGCCTGGCCGACCAGAACTCGGGTGAGTTCGAGGTCGTTGGCAAACCGTTCACGAAGGAGCCCTACGGCGTCGGCCTCAAGAAGGACGACACCGCTTTCCGCAACTTCATCAACGACGTGCTCGAGGCATCGTACAAGGATGGCTCGTGGGCCGCGGCCTGGAAGGCGACCGCCGGCAAGGTGCTCGAGACGCCGAAGCCGCCCGCAGTCGACCGTTACTAACCGCTGAAGCAGAGGGGGCCCATCCGTAACCCGGACGGGCCGCCCTCGCTCGCATCACGCAAGACATCACAGAAGAAGAGGAGGTGAGTTGTGGACGCAGTCATCGACAACCTGCCCGTGTTCCTGAGGGGCTTCGGCAACACGCTGGCCCTGCTCGGCCTGGCCGGAACCGGGGCGCTCGTGCTCGGCGTCATCGTCGCCACGTTGCGCATCTCGCCGGTGGCATCGTTCCGCGGCGCCGCCACCGTCTACACCGAACTCGTGCGGAACACGCCGCTGACCCTGATCCTGTTCTTCTGCGCCTTTCTCCTGCCGTACCTTCAGTTCTCACCCGGATACTTCCCGCTGGCCCTGATCGGCCTCACCGTCTATACCTCGCCCTTCGTCGCCGAGGCGCTGCGCTCCGGAGTGAACGGGGTGCACATCGGCCAGGCGGAGGCGGCTCGGAGCATCGGCCTCACCTTCGGCCAGACGCTGTCCCTGGTGATCATGCCGCAGGCGATCCGGATGGTCGTCCCGCCCCTGATCAACGTGCTCATTGCGCTGACCAAGAACACCTCGGTCGCGGGCGCATTCTTCGTCTTCGAGCTGTTCGGAGCCGCGCGCCAGGTCACCAATGACAGAGGCGACGAGGTGCTTGCGATCCTGCTCGCCGTTGCCGCGTTCTACCTGCTGATCACGATTTCCCTCGGTCTGATCGCCGGCAGAGTCGAACAGAAAGTGGCGGTTCTCCGATGACCTCGGTCCTCTACGATGCTCCCGGTCCCCAGGCCAGGGCGCGGTCCCGCGCCATGTCGGTCGTCGGGGCGGTCCTGATCGCTGCCGGCCTGGTCTGGCTCATCCTGGCGCTGGGTGCCCCCAAGACGAGCGCCAACGGGGCCGTGCAGCCCGGCCTGTGGGATGCGACGCGTTGGGACGTGTTCACGGACCTGCAGGTGTGGCGGTCGCTGGGGCAGGGGGCGCTCGCGACCCTGTCGATGGCCGGTGTGGCCGCCGTCATCGCCCTCGCGCTGGGCGTGCTGTTCTCCTTCGGCCGCGCGTCGGACAACGCCTGGATCCGGATTCCGACGACGGTCGTGCTCGAATTTGTCCGCGGCATGCCGGTGCTGCTGATGATGCTCTTCATCCTCCTCGTCTTCTCGACCGGTTCGTACTGGGCCGGCGTCGCCGCACTCGGGGTGTACAACGGCGCGATCATCGGCGAGGCGCTGCGCGCGGGGATCAAGGCGTTGCCGCGGGGCCAGCGCGAGGCGGGCCTGGCGATCGGCCTGACCCCGATCGCGACGCGGTTCCAGATCGAGTTCCCCCAGGCGTTCCGCCAGATGCTGCCGATCATCATCGCCCAGCTCGTCGTTCTCCTCAAGGACACCTCGCTCGCCTACGTGGTCGGCTACAGCGAGCTCCTGCGCACGGGCGTCAAGAACCTGTCCGACTTCTTCGGAAACCGGTACTCGTTCTCGTTCTTCTTCGTGGTGCTCGCGATCTACCTCACGATGAACCTCCTGCTCTCCTGGCTGGCCCGCCTCATCGCTCGCCGCACCGGGTCCAGGGCCGGCGGCGTGACGCCTGCGGTCAAGCCGCCCTCGACGAAGCCCACGGATCCCGAGCTGGTCTTCCCCGGAGCGGTGGGCGCCCAGATGGGCGGAGGCGGCGGAGGCGTCCAGGCCCACTAAACTTGTGCCTTGTGCCTGACCCCACTGAGATCTCCGAATCCGTCGTGAGCGCGGCCATCGACGCCGCACTCGCCGCCATCGCCGCCGCACGCGACTCCGCTGCCCTGAAGCAGGTGCGCGCAGAGCACGTCGGTGAGGCATCCGTGCTCGCCCGGCTGAACGCCCTCATGCGCAGTGTGCCAGGCGACCAGAAGGCCGCTGCAGGGAAGCTCCTCGGCCAGGCCAAGGCCAGGGTCACCCAGGCACTCGCGGCCCGCGAGGCCGCGATCACCGAGGCCGAGGTCACGGCTCAGCTCGCCGCCGAGACGGTGGATGTCACCGCCGCAGCGTCGACCTGGCACCCGGGGGCGCGGCATCCGCTCACCCTCCTGCAGGAGCGCATCGCCGACGTCTTCGTCGGGATGGGCTGGGAGGTCGCCGAGGGTCCTGAGCTCGAAAGCGAATGGTTCAACTTCGACGCGCTCAACTTCGACGAAGACCACCCCGCGCGTGCCATGCAGGACACCTTCTTCATCGAGCCGACGAACGCGCACCTCGTGCTTCGCACCCACACCTCGCCCGTGCAGTTGCGCGCACTGCTGTCCCGCGAGCTTCCGGTGTACGTCGTCGCGCCCGGCCGCGTGTTCCGCACCGACGAGCTCGACGCCACACACACGCCCGTGTTCCACCAGATCGAGGGCATCGCCATCGACAAGGGGCTCACGATGGCGCACCTGCGCGGAACGCTCGACCACTTCGTCAAGGCCATGTTCGGCGAAGAGGCCAGGGTTCGCCTGCGCCCCAACTACTTCCCGTTCACCGAGCCGAGCGCCGAACTCGACCTCTGGCACCCGACGTTCAAGGGCGGCGCACGCTGGATCGAGTGGGGCGGCTGCGGGATGGTGAACGCCAATGTGCTGCGTTCGGCCGGCATCGACCCCGACGTGTACTCCGGTTTCGCGTTCGGAGTCGGCGTCGAACGAGCCCTGATGTTCCGAAATGATGTGAAGGATATGCGCGACATGGTCGAGGGCGATGTTCGATTCAGCCAGCAGTACGGGATGACCGTCTGATGCGCGTTCCATTGAGCTGGCTCGGCGAGTACGTCGACCTGGAACCCGGCACGACTCCCGAAGACGTGCACGCCGCCCTCGTCAGCGTCGGCCTCGAAGAGGAAGACATCCACCGTTTCGAGCTGACCGGCCCGATCGTCGTCGGCGAGGTGCTCTCCGTCGAGCCCGAGCCCCAGACGAACGGCAAGACCATCAACTGGTGCCAGGTGCGCGTCGCGCCCGGCGACGAGACGGCAGCCGACGGCGGCCCGGCCATCCACGGCGTCGTCTGCGGAGCCCACAACTTCGTCGTCGGCGACAAGGTCGTGGTGACCCTGCCCGGCGCCGTGCTGCCCGGCCCGTTCCCGATCGCGGCCCGCAAGACCTACGGCCACGTCTCCGACGGCATGATCGCCTCCGCACGTGAACTCGGCCTCGGCGACGACCACGAGGGCATCCTGGTCCTCGGCACGCTGGGGCTCGACGCACCGGTGGGCACGGATGCGATCAGCCTGCTCGGTCTGGACGACGCGGCCGTCGAAGTCAACGTCACCCCCGACCGTGGCTATGCCTTCTCGATCCGCGGGATCGCCCGCGAGTACTCGCACGCGACCGGCGCCACCTTCCGCGACCCGGCCCTGTCGGTGCCGCCCGTCGTGACGGCGTCCGAGTTCCCGGTCACGATCGACGACCAGGCACCGATCCGCGGGCGCGTCGGCGCGAGCGTGTTCGTCACGCGTGCCGTGCGCGGCGTCGACCCGACCCGGCCGTCTCCGGCCTGGCTGATCGCCCGGCTCAAGCTCGCCGGCATCCGGTCGATCTCGCTGATCGTCGACGTGACCAACTACGTGATGCTCGAGCTCGGCCAGCCGATCCACGGCTACGACCTCGACAAGCTTCGCGGCGGCATCACCGTGCGGCGCGCGCACAGGGGCGAGAAGCTCACGACCCTCGACGACGTGACTCGCAACCTCAACCCGGAGGACCTGCTGATCACCGACGAGTCCGCCTCGATCGGCCTGGCCGGTGTGATGGGCGGCCAGACCACCGAGATCGGCGCCACGACGAGGAACGTGCTGATCGAGGCCGCGAACTTCGACCCGGTGTCGATCGCGCGCACCGCCCGCCGGCACAAGCTGCCGAGCGAGGCATCCAAGCGCTTCGAACGCGGAGTCGACCCGGCCGTGGCCGTCGTTGCCGCCGCCCGCGTGGTGCAGCTGCTCGTCGAACTCGCCGGGGGAGTCGCCGACGACCTCGGCTCGCTCCACGACGCGACCCCCGACGCCGTGCCGATCGACCTCCCGACCGGCTTCATCTCCGGCCTGATCGGCCTCGAGTACACCCGCGAGGAGGTGCGCACCTCCCTCGCCGAGATCGGCGCGTCGCTCGCGGAGACCGCCACGGGCCTCGCCGCCACCCCGCCGAGCTGGCGCCCCGACCTCACCGACAAGTGGACCCTCGCCGAGGAGGTCGCCCGCATCGTCGGCTACGACCGCATCCCGTCGGTGCTGCCCGTCGCGCCTCCCGGCCGCGGCCTCACCCTGGCGCAGTCCCTGCGCCGCGCGGTCGCCGACACCCTGGCCGCCACCGGCCACACGGAGGTGCTGGCCTACCCGTTCGTGTCGGAGAAGGCCAACAACCTGTTTGGACTCGCATCCGCCACGAGTGTTCCGCAGATCAAGGTCGCCAACCCGCTCGACGGGGAGGCGCCGTTCCTGCGCACCTCGATCCTGCCCGGACTGCTGCAGATCGCGCACCGCAACCGCTCGCGCGGGCTGACCGACCTTGCCATCTTCGAGCAGGGGCTCGTGTTCCGCCCGGAGGCCGGCGTGGTCTACGGCGGCGCCATCGTGCCGCCCGGCGCCGTGCGCCCGAGCGCCCGGCTCGAGGCGACCCTCAACGCGGGAATCCCGCCGCAGCCGGTGTCGCTGGGCGTCGTGCTGATCGGGCACACCGTTCGGCACCAGCCCGGACTGCCCGCAGTGGCCGCCGGCTGGCAGGACGCCCTCGCCGCGGTGCGCCAGGTCGCGCTCGCGTCCGGCGTCGACATCCGGGTTCGCCAGGGCTCGCACCAGGCCATGCACCCCGGCCGCACGGCCGAACTGTTCGTGACGACGGATGCCGGGGATCTGCCCGTCGGTTTCGCCGGCGAACTGCTCCCGGCCGTCGCCCGCGACTTCGACCTGCCGTCGGTCGTCGCGGTCGCCGAGATCAACCTGTCCGCCGTGATCGGTCAGGCGGGCCGCGGGATCACCGCCACGCCGATCGGCAGCATGCCGGCCGCGACCCAGGATCTCTCGCTCGTGGTTGATGCCAGCGTGCCGGCCGGCGACGTGCTCGCCTCCGTCGCGGCCGGCGGCGGGGTGCTCCTCGAGAGCGCCGAGCTCGTCGACGACTACCGCGGCACCGGCGTCCCGTCCGGCCGCAAGTCGCTGACCTTCGCGCTGCGCTTCCGCGCCCCGGACCGCACCCTCACCGCAGCGGAGGCCAGCGATGCCAAGCTCGCCGGCGTCGCGGTCGCCGCCGCGCGCTTCGGCGCGACCATCCGCGAGTAGCTCCCTTCGCCGAGATTGACATTTGCGGTCGAGATTGCCCGGTGTGCCGGTCAATCTCGACCGCAACGGACAATCTCGGCGGGTGGGGCGGCCGGGCAGGCCGTCGCGCTAGGTTTAACACATGGTCTTTTCGGTGGCAGTGGCGGGCGCGAGCGGCTATGCGGGCGGTGAACTGCTCCGGCTGATTTACGAGCACCCCGACCTCGAGCTGCGCACGGTCACCGCGCACAGCAATGCCGGGCAGCGACTCATCGACGTGCAGCCGCACCTGCGCTCCCTCGCCCACCTGACGCTCGTCGACACGACGCCCGAGACGCTCGCCGGGCACGACGTGGTCTTCCTCGCCCTGCCGCACGGCGCATCCGGCGAACTGACCTCGCACCTGTCTGCCGACACGCTCGTTGTCGACTGCGGCGCCGACCACCGCCTCGAGAGCGAGTCGGACTGGGCCGCGTTCTACGGCGGCGACTACTACGGCGCCTGGGCCTACGGGGTCCCTGAGCTCCCCGTCGCCGGCGGAACCCAGCGGGACCGTCTGGTCGGTGCGCGCCGCATCGCCGCGCCGGGCTGCAATGCCAGTACGGTCGCGCTGGCCCTCGCCCCGGGCATCCGCGCCGGTGTCGTCGAGGCCGAGGACATCGTCGCCGTGCTCGCGGTCGGACCGTCCGGCGCCGGCAAGAGCCTCAAGCTGCCGAACCTCGCCAGCGAGATCCTCGGCTCCGCGAACCCCTATGCGGTCGGCGGAGTGCACCGCCACATCCCCGAGATCCAGCAGAGCCTGCGGTGGGCCGGGGCCGTGAACCCCACCATCTCGTTCACGCCCGTCATCGTGCCCATGTCCCGCGGCATCCTGGCCACCGTCACCGCCAGGATCGCCCCGGGCACCTCGGCCGCCGCGGTGCGTGCCGCCTGGGAGCAGGCCTATGCAGACGAACCGTTCGTGCAGCTGCTGCCGGAGGGCCGGTTCCCGCGCACGGCGGACGTGCTCGGCGCCAACACCGCCCTGATCGGCCTCGCCGTTGACGAGGCCGTCGGCCGCGTCGTTGTCGTGACCGCCATCGACAACCTGGTCAAGGGCACCGCCGGCGCTGCCATCCAATCGGCCAATATCGCCCTCGGCCTGCCCGAAACGGCAGGCCTCAGCCTGAATGGAGTTGCCCCGTGAGTGTGACCGCCCCAGCCGGATTCGCCGCCGCCGGAGTGACCGCCGGACTGAAGAAGTCCGGTGGCCTCGACCTGGCCGTGGTGCAGAACCTCGGCCCGCTCACGCACGCGGCGACGGTGTTCACGAGCAACCGCTGTAAGGCCAACCCGGTGATCTGGAGCCAGCAGGTGATGACGGATGGCGTCGTCAGCGCGATCGTGCTCAACTCCGGCGGCGCGAACTGCTACACCGGCCGGATCGGCTTCCAGACCACCCACGCGACGGCCGAGGCCGTCGCGGCCCGGCTGGAGATCTCCTCCGGCGACGTTCTCGTCTGTTCGACCGGCCTGATCGGCGAACAGCTCGACCTCGACAAGCTCACGGCCGGCGTCTGGGATGCGACCCTCGCAATCCAGGAAGGTGACGCCACCTCCCCGGAGGCCGGGCTCGCCGCCGCGCAGGCCATCATGACCACCGACACGAAGCCGAAGCAGGCCGCGCACCGCTCGCCGGCCGGCTGGACCATCGGCGGCATGGCCAAGGGCGCCGGCATGCTCGCACCCGGCCTCGCCACCATGCTCGTCGTGATCACGACCGACGCCGTCATCGACTCGGCCGGGCTCGACGCGGCCCTCCGCCAAGCCACCAGGGTCACGTTCGACCGGCTCGACTCCGACGGCTGCATGTCCACCAACGACACCGTCAGCGTGCTCGGCTCGGGTGCCAGCGGCGTGGAGGCAGACCGGGCCGAATTCACGGATGCCCTCACCGCGGTCTGCCAGGACCTCACGCTGCAGCTGCAGGCCGACGCGGAGGGCGCGTCGCACGACGTCGCCATCCAGGTCGTGAACGCTGCCTCGGAGACCGAAGCCGTCACCGTGGCCAGGGCCGTCTCCCGCAGCAACCTGTTCAAGGCCGCGATCTACGGCAACGACCCCAACTGGGGACGCGTCCTCGCCGCCGTCGGCACGGTCAGCGAGGTCGAGGCATCCTTCGACCCGTACGGCATCGACGTCGCCATCAACGGCGTGCAGGTCTGCACGGCGGGGGAGCCGGACCAGCCGCGCGAGCTCGTCGACCTCACCCCGCGCGCCGTCGCCGTGCTGATCGACCTGCACGCGGGCGACGCGACGGCCACGATCTGGACCAACGACCTCACGCACGACTACGTCGAAGAGAACAGCGCGTACTCGAGTTGAGCGCCGGCGACGACACGACCAACAGCCAGGCGGAGGCCGCCGTCAAGGCCGCCACCCTGATCGAATCGCTGCCCTGGCTCAAGCGGTTCCACGACCAGATCATCGTGGTCAAGTTCGGCGGCAACGCCATGGTGAGCGAGGAGCTGCAGCGCGCGTTCGCCGAGGACATCGTCTACCTGCGCTACGCCGGCATCCGCCCGGTCGTCGTGCACGGCGGCGGCCCGCAGATCTCCGCGATGCTCGAGCGCCTGGGCATCGAGAGCGAATTCAAGGGCGGCTACCGGGTGACCACGCCCGAGGCGATGGATGTCGTGCGCATGGTGCTCACCGGCCAGATCAACCGCGACCTGGTCAGCCACATCAACCAGCACGGCCCGCTCGCCGCCGGGCTCTCCGGCGAAGACGCCGGCCTCTTCCAGGGCCGCCGTCGGGGCGCGATGATCGACGGGGAAATCGTCGACCTCGGTCTCGTCGGCGACGTCGTCGGCGTCGACCCGGAGGCCGTGCACGCGCAACTCGCGGCCGGCCGTATCCCGGTCGTGTCGTCGATCGCGCCCGACATGGACGTGCCGGGCCAGTCCCTCAACGTGAATGCGGATGCCGCCGCTGCGGCGCTCGCGATCGCGCTCGGTGCGGCCAAGCTCGTGATCCTCACCGACGTCGCCGGCCTGTACAGCGACTGGCCGAACCGCGACTCCCTCGTCTCGGTCATCGACGTCGACGCGCTGCGGGCACTGCTCCCCGGTCTCGAATCGGGCATGATCCCCAAGATGACCGCCTGCCTCGACGCGGTCGAGGGTGGCGTCGCGAAGGCGGCGATCATCGACGGGCGGGTGCCGCATTCGATCCTGCTCGAGGTCTTCACAACCAGCGGCATCGGCACGGAGGTAGTTCCGGCATGACACCCTCAGACCCAACCTGGCGGGACCGATTCGGCGACTCCATGATGCGCACGCTCGCCTCACCGCTCGCGCTGCTCGTGCGCGGTGAGGGGTGCTACGTCTGGGATGACCAGGGCACGAAGTACCTCGATTTCCTCTCCGGCATCGCCGTGAACTCGCTCGGCCACGCCCACCCGGCGATGGTCGCCGCGGTCAGCGAGCAGGTCGCCACGCTCGCGCACGTGTCCAACTATTTCGCCACGCCGCCTCAGCTGGAACTGGCCGGGCGGCTGAAACGGCTCACCGGCGCCGGCGACGCCGGCCGGGTCTACTTCTGCAACTCTGGCGCCGAAGCCAACGAGGCCGCGTTCAAGCTGGCCAGGCTCAACCACAAGGGCCGCCCCCGGCCCCGCATCCTCGCGCTCAACGACTCGTTCCACGGCCGTACCATGGGCGCGCTCGCCCTCACCGGGAAGCCGCACATGCGCGAACCGTTCGAACCCGTTCCCGGCGGCGTCGAACACATCGACACGACCATCGACGCGCTCGAAGCCGCGATCGACGGCACGGTCGCCGCCCTCTTCCTCGAACCGATCAAGGGCGAAGCCGGCGTGCTCGAACTGCCGGAGGGCTTCCTCCGCCGCGCCCGCGACCTCTGCACGGAGCACGGCGTGCTGCTCATCCTCGACGAGATCCAAACCGGCGTCGGCCGCACCGGGGCCTGGTTCGCGTACGAGCACGAGGGCATCCTGCCGGATGCCGTCACCCTGGCCAAGGGGATGGGCGGCGGCGTGCCGATCGGCGCGCTCGTCACCTTCGGCGCGGCATCCGACCTCTTCACCCGCGGGCAGCACGGCTCGACCTTCGGCGGCAACCCGCTCGTCACGGCGACGGCCAACGCCGTGCTCGGCGTGATCGAACACGACGGCCTGGTCGCTAACGCGGCACGCCGGGGGAGCGAGCTGCGCGAGATCATCGCGCGCTTCGACTCGCCGCTCATCAGCGAGGTGCGCGGCCGGGGCCTGCTGCTCGGCCTCGGGCTCAGCGAACCGGTCGCTCTGCGCCTGTCCGCCGCGGCCCTCGCCGAGGGGCTCATCGTGAACGCCGCCAACGAGACGAGCATCCGGATCGCGCCGCCGCTGATCGTCGGCGACGCCGAACTGGCCGATTTCGAGCGGCGATTCGGGCTGGCACTGGCCAGCATCTAGAGTTGAACTTTCCCACCCGCTAGACGCACCATCAGCGAAAGTGACACCGTGACCCGCCATTTCCTGCGCGACGACGACATTTCTCCGGCCGAACAGGCGGAAATCCTCGACCGAGCCCTGGAACTGAAGCGCGACCGATTCTCGGCAAAATCGCTGGCCGGCCCGCAGACCGTGGCCGTCATCTTCGACAAATCGTCCACGCGCACCCGGGTGTCGTTCGCGGTGGGCATCGCCGACCTGGGCGGCAACCCGCTGATCATCAGCACCGCGAGCAGCCAGCTCGGCGGCAAGGAAACCGCGTCGGACACCGCACGCGTGCTCGAACGCCAGGTTGCCGCGATCGTCTGGCGCACCTACGGCCAGGCCGGCCTCGAAGAAATGGCCAACGGCACCACCGTGCCGGTCGTCAACGCGCTCTCCGACGACTTCCACCCCTGCCAGTTGCTGGCCGACCTGCTCACGATCCGCGAACACCGCGGCGAGCTCGCCGGCCTCAGCATCGCCTTCCTCGGCGACGGCGCCAGCAACATGGCCCAGTCCTACCTGCTCGCCGGGGCGACCGCCGGCATGCACGTGCGCGTCGCGTCGCCCGCCGAGTACTCGCCGAACGCCCAGGTGGTGACGGATGCCGCCGCCATCGCGGCCGCCACCGGCGGGTCCGTCGAGCTCTTCACCGACCCGCGCGCCGCCGTCGCCGGCGTCGACGTCGTGGTCACCGACACGTGGGTGTCGATGGGTAAGGAAGAGGAAAAGGCCGAGCGCCTGGCCGTCTTCGGCGCCTTCCGCGTCGACGGCGAGATGATGGCGCTGGCCAGGCCGGACGCGCATTTCATGCACTGCCTGCCGGCCGACCGCGGCTACGAGGTCACCGCCGACGTCATCGACGGACCGCAGAGCATCATCTGGGACGAGGCCGAGAACCGCCTGCACGCCCAGAAGGCGCTCCTGGTCTGGCTGCTCACCCAGAACGCCGCGTAGGCGAAAACCATAAACTTGTACCGATCACAAATGAAGGAGAACCATGGCTGAGCGTGTTGTGCTCGCGTATTCCGGAGGTCTCGACACCTCGGTTGGCATCGGATGGCTGAAGGATGCGACCGGTAAAGAGGTTGTCGCCCTCGCGATCGACGTCGGACAGAGCGGCGAAGACATGGACGTGATCCGCCAGCGAGCACTCGACTGCGGAGCCGTTGAGTCGATCGTTGTCGACGCGAAGGACGAATTCGCAAGCGACTACGTCGTGCCGGCGCTCAAGGCCAACGCTCTCTACCAGAAGCGCTACCCGCTCGTCTCGGCGCTCAGCCGCCCGCTGATCGCCAAGTACCTCGCTTCGACCGCGAAGGAGCTCGGCGCGAACAGCGTCGCGCACGGCTGCACGGGCAAGGGCAACGACCAGGTCCGGTTCGAAGCGGCCGTCGCCGCCCTCGCGCCGGAGCTCACCTCCCTCGCCCCGGTGCGCGACTTCGCCCTCACCCGCGACAAGGCCATCGAGTACGCCGCCGTGCACAACCTGCCGATCGCGCAGTCGAAGAAGAGCCCGTACTCGATCGACCAGAACGTCTACGGCCGTGCGGTCGAGACCGGCTTCCTCGAAGACCCGTGGAACGCCCCGATCGAAGACCTCTACACCTACACGCAGGACCCGGCCGTGACCCGCGAGCCCACCGAGGTCATCATCAGCTTCGACCAGGGTGTCCCCGTCGCCATCGACGGCGTCGCCGTGACCCCGCTGCAGGCCATCGAACTGATGAACCTGCACGCCGGAAACCAGGGCGTCGGCCGCATCGACATCGTCGAGGACCGCCTCGTCGGCATCAAGAGCCGCGAGGTCTACGAGGCCCCGGCCGGCATCGCCCTGATCGCCGCGCACGAAGAGCTCGAGAACATGACCATCGAACGCGACCTGGCCCGCTACAAGCGCGGTGTCGAGTCCAAGTGGGCGGAGCTCGTCTACGACGGCCTCTGGTTCTCCGGCCTCAAGCGCGCGCTCGACGTGTTCATCGACGAGACGCAGAAGCACGTCACCGGCGACATCCGCCTCAAGCTGCACGCCGGCACCGCCGTCGTCACCGGGCGCAAGTCCACGCAGAGCCTCTACGACTTCAACCTCGCCACCTACGACACCGGTGACACCTTCGACCAGTCCATGGCCAAGGGTTTCATCGAGCTATGGTCGCTGCCGAGCAAGATCTCGGCCCGCCGCGACCTCGCGGGCAAGTAGGCCACGGATGTCTGGCGACACGAGCGCAAACCGGGCCGGTGAAGCCGGCGCCCTCTGGGGTGGCCGCTTCGCCGGGGGACCGTCGCCGGAGCTGGCGCGGCTGAGCAAGTCGACGCATTTCGACTGGCAGCTGGCCGACTACGACATCCGTGGTTCCCGGGCCCACGCCCGCGCGCTCGCTGCCGCCGGCTATCTCACCGCTGACGAACTGGACGCCATGATCGGCGCCCTCGACGAACTGGCTTCGGCCGTCGCCGAGGGCCGGTTCCGGCCGGCCGAGAGCGATGAAGACGTGCACTCCGCGCTCGAGCGTGGACTGATCCGCATCACCGGACCCGAACTCGGCGGCAAACTGCGCGCCGGCCGGAGCCGCAACGACCAGGTCGCCACGCTCGTCCGGATGCTGCTGCGCGACCGGTCGGCATCGATCGCCCTGCTCCTCATCGACCTCATCGACGCGCTCGCGTCGCAGGCCGAGGCGAACGAGGGCGCGATCATGCCCGGCCGTACCCACCTGCAGCACGCCCAGCCGGTGCTCCTGGCTCACCACCTGTTCGCGCACTGCTGGCCGCTCGTTCGCGACCTCGAGCGGTTCGCCGACTGGAACAAGCGCGCCGACTTCTCGCCGTACGGCTCGGGCGCCCTCGCCGGCAACACCCTCGGCCTGGACGCCCGCCTGGTCGCGGCCGACCTCGGCTTCGGCGCCGTGGTCGAGAACTCGATCGACGGCACCGCGAGCCGCGACCTCGTCGCCGAGTTCGCGTACATCACCGCCCAGATCGGCATCGACCTGTCGCGGCTGGCGGAGGAGATCATCCTCTGGAACACGCGGGAGTTCGGCTTCGTCACCCTCGACGACTCGTATTCGACCGGGTCGTCGATCATGCCGCAGAAGAAGAACCCGGACATCGCCGAGCTTGCGCGCGGCAAATCGGGCCGCCTGATCGGAAACCTCACCGGGCTGCTGACCACGCTCAAGGGCCTCCCGCTGGCCTACAACCGTGACCTGCAGGAAGACAAGGAACCCGTCTTCGACTCGATCGAGACCCTCGAGGTGCTCCTCCCGGCGTTCACCGGCATGATGGCCACGCTGACTTTCCACACGGAGCGGATGGCCGAACTCGCGCCGCAGGGCTTCTCCCTGGCCACGGATGTTGCCGAGTGGCTCGTCAAACGTCACGTCACCTTCCGCGACGCCCACGAGATCACCGGCGCCCTGGTCAAATTCGCCGAAACCCACAACCTCGACCTGCACGAGGTCGACGACAAGGCGCTGCAGTCGATTTCGACGCACCTCACCCCGGACGTGCGCGAGGTGCTCACCATCCGCGGGTCGGTGGAGCGCCGCGACGGCCAGGGTGGCACGGCTCCCGTGCGCGTCGCCGAACAGCGGGCCGTGCTCGTGGCCAGAGTGCGCGGCCTCGCCGCCGGGTTGGCCGCGGCCGCGCTGACGGTGTGAGCGTCGACCGCGCCCTGCTGGAGCGACCCGCGACCCAGGTCGCGCCGTTGCTGCTGGGCGCGGTCCTCAGCCACGCGGGCGTGTCGATGCGGATCACCGAGGTGGAGGCGTACCTCGGCGGCGTCGACCCCGGCTCGCACGCGTTCCGCGGTCGCACCCCGCGAAACGCAAGCATGTTCGGGCCGCCCGGCCATCTGTACACATATTTCAGTTACGGCATGCATGTCTGCGCCAACGTCGTCTGCTCGCCGGACGGGGAGGCTTCCGCGGTTCTCCTCCGCGGCGGCGAGATCGTCGACGGTATCGAAGAGGCGCGGCTGCGGCGCACGACCGCCCTGCGCGACCGGGACCTGGCCCGCGGCCCGGCCCGGCTCACCGTGGCCCTCGGCATTGCGCTCGGCGACAACGGGGCCGACCTCGACGCGGCGCCCTTCGGACTGACCCTGCCGGATGTGCCGGTCGAGTACATTGCCGGCCCGCGCACCGGAGTCAGCGGCGCCGGCGGGGGAGTGCTGTTCCCGTGGCGGTTCTGGATCCCCGGCGACGCATCCGTCTCGCCCTACCGCCGTCATCCCAAGGCGTAACCCCACCTCACCCCGTGCCGCGAATGCGCGCGCCATCCCGTCGCGAAAACGCACTTGTGGTCGTTATGAGGCTCTCATAACGACCACAACTGCATTCTCGCGGGATGAAAGTGAACGGCTAGGAGACGGCGATTCGCACGAGGGCGGCGCAGGCGCACGCCCAGATCAGGCTGGCGAAGGTTCCGATGATGAACCGCTCCCGCGCCTCGGCCGCCGACAGCTCGGTGAAGCGGCCAACGCCCTTGATCGCGACGACGACCGCGATGGCCTCCGGGAACCCGGCGAGGATCGCGCCGGCGACGGCCAGGCGTTCGAGGATGCCGATGGTCAGGCCGCCGCGAAGAACCTCGTGCACGGCCGGGGCCGGGGTGGTGCCGCCCTGCCCGTCGCCGTCGCCGTCGCCGACCATGATCCCGCCGTGGGTTCCGGGCGGGACCGAGTTCTTCGTGGCGAGGCTGAGGGCGAGCACGGCCATGGGGCCGCCGCCGACCACGGCCAGCGCGAGGGCGAACATTCCGAGCACGATGGAGAACGCGCTGGGCCCGACCGGCATCGGCACGGCGGCGATGACCAGCGCGGCGGCGAGGGCGCCGGCCGAGATGATCGCGTACCTCTGCTTCTGCAGCCGGAACGCCAGGACGGCGAAGAACAGCGACCCGCCGGTGACGAGGAACAGCAGCATCCAGTACAGGTAAGTCAGGATGTCGGATGTGGAGGGAAGGATCATGCGGCCGGTTCCATTTCGCTTGTCGCGCGGTCGAGGTTCTCCAGCAGCCTAACCAGCGCGGGCCGAACCGCCTCCTCGACTCTCCACAGGGCGCTCTTGATCCGCTGGCTGACAGCCGCGGCCGAAATTCCGAGCCTCACCGCGATCTCCTGCTGGGATACGCCGCGCTGCAGCAGGTCAACCGCCTGCCAGCCCTCGGCCGAGCGGCGCTGGCGCACCAGCAGCAGCATGCTCAGGATCGCCTCGACCTCGTCGGCGTCGAGCACGGGACCGTCGGGGCTCCCGGCAGCCGTCGCAGGAACCTCCGGCGCGACGTCGAGCGCGAAGCGGGCGTCAGCCTTCTTGGCGCGCGTGACGGCGGCGCGTGCCGCAACGAATGCGCCGCCGGCGGCCTGCCTGGTCGAGGCAGGCAGCGGAACGCGCACCCCGCCGACGCCGAGGCCGACACTCCAGTAGCCGGTGCGGTGGAGCGCGAGGATCACGCCGAGCGCCGCCTGGGCATCCGTCATCATGACCTGGATCTCGTCGCCGGAGGTCTGGTCCGGCGGAAGGGCGAAGGCGGCGCCGAAGTCTGCCTCGAGCCCGGCGATGATCTCGCCGGCCCGATCCCGGTCGGTGCGGCTGCCGACTTGATCAGCGGTAATCACAAACATCGTATTAAGTCTCCGTCCTGAACTCACCCTAATGAAGTCTTCAAGCTAAATCAAGGCTAATTAGTGTTGCAGGCTTAACGAATGAGGTCACAGTTGTCGTCCGAGCACCGATGACGGCCGAACGCGCTGGTAATCTGGGCGAGTGTCAGACCCCGCCATCCTCGCCCAGCAGGCCAATGATCCCTCCTTCGACAATGTGTGGGAGGAGATCACCTGGCGCGGCCTCGTGCACGTCTCCACCGACGAGACAGAGCTCACAGCGCTGCTGTCGGGGGAGCCGATCACGTACTACTGCGGCTTCGACCCGACCGCATCCAGCCTGCACCTCGGAAACCTCGTGCAGCTGCTGCTCATGCGCCGCCTGCAACTGGCCGGCCATCGCCCGCTCGGGCTGGTCGGCGGGTCCACCGGCCTGATCGGCGACCCCAAGCCCACGGCCGAGCGCACCCTGAACACTCGGGATGTCGTCGAGGAGTGGGTCGGCTACCTGCAGGCCCAGGTCTCCCGCTTCCTCAGCTCCGAAGGCGACAACGCCGTCACCCTGGTCAACAACCTCGACTGGACCGCGCCGCTCAGCACGATCGACTTCCTCCGCGACATCGGCAAGTACTACCGCGTCGGCACCATGCTGAAGAAGGATGCCGTGAGCGCGCGGCTCAACTCCGACGCCGGCATCAGCTACACCGAGTTCAGCTACCAGATCCTCCAGGGGATGGACTTCCTCGAGCTGTACCGCAACTACGGCTGTGTGCTGCAGACGGGTGGAAGCGACCAGTGGGGCAACCTCACCAGTGGCACCGACCTCATTCACCGCGCCGAAGGCCGGAGCGTGCACGCCATTGGCACCCCGCTCGTCACCAACACCGACGGCACGAAGTTCGGCAAGAGCGAGGGCAATGCCGTCTGGTTGGACCCCACGCTCACCAGCCCCTACGCGCTCTACCAGTTCTGGCTCAACACCGACGATGCCGACGTGATCGCGCGCCTTAAAGTGTTCACGTTCCTCACGCGCACCGAGATCGAGCGGCTCGAGGAGGCCGTGGCCTCTCAGCCGTTCCGCCGCGAGGCCCAGCGCACGCTGGCCTTCGAGGTGACGAGCCTCGTGCACGGCGCACAGGCGACGGATGCCGCGATCAAGGCAACCCAGGCGCTGTTCGGGCAGGGGGAGCTGGCCGACCTCGACCCGGCGACCCTCGAGGCTGCCCTGCGCGAACTCCCGAACACCACGACCGCGCCGCACGCGCCCGTGCTCCAGTTGCTCGTCGACACCGGTCTGACCGACAGCCTGAGCGAAGCCAGGCGGGCGATTGCCCAGGGCGGCGTGTACCTGAATAACGCCAAGGTGACCAGCGACCAGGCCACGATCGAAGGCGCCGTGCTGCCGGGAGGAGTCGCCGTGCTCCGCCGCGGCAAGAAAACCCTCGCCGGCGTCTTCGTGGAGTAGCTCCGAAGCCCGCCCCCAAGGCACTGTTTGCGTGGGGTGCGGGCGGGACACGCCCGGGACGCGGTCTCGTTTGACGGCTGCTCCAGACGACCGTAATGTATCTATACGTACCCCAAAGGTGCGGAAAGCCGCAGCGCTTCCCGGCCTCAAGAGGGACCAAATCCTGGCCTAAAAGCACATCAGTTCCTGTGTAGGAACGTGTGTAAACACCCCGGATGAAAGCCATCTCCCGAGCCGGTTTTGCAGCTCGACTTTTCCCGGTTAGAAGTGTGCCTCGGCATCACCGAAACCCGCGAATTGCTCGATTTGACAGCGTCTGATCGGTGGGATAAGTTTTACAGGTTGCCC
>DAIMHX010000001.1:147929-167296 GCA_036723055.1 Microbacteriaceae bacterium | reverse complement strand
ACTCCCAGCCCTGGCTCTGCGCATCGCTCCAGGACGGATGCGTGCGCTCACGGCTGGGGATTGTCGCCGCATCCGCTCAGTGCGCGGTGGTCACGCCCAGCAGGTCGTGGGTGATCACCGCGGCCGCGCGCGCGCCGGCGCCGGCGGCCACGATCAGCTGCTGCGGTCCCGGCGCCGCGACATCCCCGGCCGCGTAGATTCCGGGCACACTGGTGCGACCGCTGCGGTCGGTGGCCAGGTTCCCTGCGGCGTCCGTGTCCAGGCCGAGGGAGTCCAGGAACTCGACGACCGGATGCCAGATCGGGCGCACGAAGCCGCCCGTCACCTCAACCCGCGACCCGTCGGCCAGCCGCACGGCCGAGATCGCGCCGCGGTCACCCTCGAGGTCGTCGATGGCGCGACGCTCGACCCGGATGCCCCGGTCGGTCAGCCGGGTCTCCTCGTCAGGGCTCAGCGCCGCGGCGCCGTTCGTGAACACGGTCAGCGTGCTGCTCCACTGCGCCACCAGCAGCGCCCGCGCGAACAGGTCGTCCGTCTCACCGATCAGCGCGAGGGGACGGTCGCCCTGCTCGTACCCGTCGCACGCCGCGCAGCTGAACAGGCTCATGCCGTAGAAGGCGCGGATCGACGGCAGGGCAGGCAGCGTCTCCCGCAGGCCCGTGGCGACGAGCACCGTACGGCTCCGCACGGTGCGGCTCGCGGCCGGAGTCGACCCGGCGATCGCCACGGTAAACGGATGCGACGGCTCCGCACCCGCTTCGCCGTCAGGGTCCGCGCCGTCGTTCCGCTCAACAGAGGCCACCCGAGCGCGCCGCAGGATCTCGGTCTCCGGGTAGCGCTCGAGTTCCTCCCGGGCGATGCGACGCAGCTCGTGCGGCGGCACGCCGTCCCGCGTGATGAAGCCGTGCGAGAGCATGGTGGCCGCGTGGCGCGGCCGGTCGCTGTCGACGACGAGCACCCGCTGGCGGGCCCGCGTCAGGTTGAGCGCGGCGGAAAGACCCGCGGGGCCGGCGCCGATGACGACGCAATCGTAGGGTTCGTGGCCGTCACTCATTCGCGTCCCCCTGCGGAGGGAGCGCCGCGATGAGCGGGTGGTCGAAGTCCAGCTTGCCCGTCTTCGCGGCGCCGCCGGGCGAGCCGATCTCGTCGAAGAACGCCACGTTCGCGGTGTAGTAGTCGGCCCAGACCTCCGGGAGGTCGTCTTCGTAGTAGATGGCTTCGACCGGGCAGACCGGTTCGCAGGCCGCGCAGTCGACGCATTCGTCCGGCTGGATGTAGAGCGACCGCTCTCCCTCGTAAATGCAGTCGACGGGGCATTCGTCGACGCAGGCCCGGTCCTTGACGTCGACGCAGGGCAGCGCGATGACGTACGTCATGACGCGACCAGGGCGCCGGAGCGCGCAATCTCGACCTGCTCGTCGCGTGGCACGACCTTGACGCGCGCCCGCTCGACCGGCGTCGCGTCGGCGTCGCCGAGCGCCCGCTCATGGACGTCAAGGGCGAGCCAGCCCGGCCAGGTTGTGAAACGGATGCCGCGGCCATCCAGCACGTCGAGGATCGCGTCGGCGCCGGCCTCGGCCGGTGCGGCCAGCGACTCGCTGTCCGCCATCAGCCGGGCGATGGTCTCCAGGGCGTCGCCCTTGGTGTGCCCGATCAGGCCGACAGGCCCACGCTTGATCCAGCCCGTGGCGTAGAGCCCAGGGATCGGCGCGCCGGAGGCATCCAGCACCCGTCCGCCGTCGTTGGGGATGACCCCGCGCGCCTCGTCGAAGGGAACCTCGGGGAGCGCGCTGCCGAGGTAGCCGACCGCGCGGTACACGGCCTGCACCGGGTAGTCGAGGATCTCGCCCGTGCCACGCACGCCGCCGTCGGCCGTGAGCTCGGTGCGTTCGAAGCGCATTCCCTCGACCTGCCCGTCGCCGTACACGTCGACCGGGGAGTGCAGGAAGTGCAGGTGCAGGCGCCGGGATGCGCCGGTCGGCTCCTTCTTCAGCCAGCCCTCCAACGTGCGGGTCATCACCTTGACCTGGTTGTTCGCCGGGGCAGGCTGCTCGGCGTCTCCCGTCGCGAAGTCGTCCTCGTAAACGAGCACGTCGACATCCGGCACGTCGGCGAGTTCGCGCAGTTCGATCGGGGTGAACTTCACCTGCGCCGGTCCGCGGCGGCCGAACACGTGCACATCGGTCACGGGGGAGCCGGCCAGGCCGGCGTATACCCCGGCGGGAATGTCTGTGGGCAGCAGGTCGTCGGGGTGCTTGGCGAGCATGCGGGCGACGTCGAGGGCCACGTTGCCGTTGCCGATCACGGCGATGTCCGTCGCGTGGAGCGGCCAGTCGCGTGGGGCATCCGGGTGCCCGTCGTACCAGGAGACGAAGTCGGCAGCGCCGTAGGAACCGGGCAGGTCGATGCCGGGGATGTCAAGCGCGGCGTCCCGGATGGCCCCGGTCGCGAAGATGACCGCGTGGTAGTGAGCCTGGAGGTCGGCCAGGCTGAGGTCGTCGCCGTAACTGACGTTGCCGATGAAGCGGATGATCCCGGAGTCGAGCATCTCGTGCAGCGAGTTGACGATGCCCTTGATCCGCGGGTGGTCGGGGGCGACGCCGTAGCGGATGAGGCCGTACGGGGCAGGCAGCGAGTCGAACAGGTCGATGCTTGCGTCGCCGCCGGCCTCCTGCACGGCCCTGGCCAGGATGTTACCGGCATAGATGCCGGCCGGGCCGGCTCCGATGATGGCGACGCGCAGTGTCTGGGGCGCGCGGGGCGTCCGGGTCATGAGTGGGCCTTTCGGGGAGTGCTGAGGGCGGGCTCGGCGTGTGAGGGGGACTGGGAAAGGGACTGGGAGTGGGCGGAGGACTGGGCCGCGTGTGGGCTCAGTCTGACGACGTCGCCGACGACGATGACAGCGGGCGAGCGGACGCCCCTGGCCTCGGCCTGCGCCGCGATGGTGTCGAGCGTGCCGATCGTGACGCGCTGGTTCGGGCCGAAGCCGTCCTCGATGATAGCGACCGGGCATCCGCCGCCGCGTGCGCCGCCGGCCAGCGCACCGGCCGAGCCGGCGAGGGCGCTGACGCCCATCAGCAGGATGACGGTATGCCCGCTGCCGCCGGGCAGCGACTGGATCTGCTCGTGACCGGTGACGACCGTGAAGCCGTTCGCGACGCCGCGGTGGGTGACCGGGATGCCGGCGGCCGCCGGGACGGAAATGGCGCTCGTCACGCCGGGAACGACCTCGACCGCGATGCCGTGGCTGCGGCAGAACTCCGCTTCCTCGCCGCCGCGCCCGAGCACGTACGGATCGCCGCCCTTGAGGCGCACGACGTGCCGGCCGGCCTTGGCGTGTTCGACCAGGAGCGCGTTGATTTCGTTCTGGGGAACGGGGTGGTGGCCGGGGAGTTTGCCCACGTCGATCACGAGCACGCCCGCGTCGAGTTCGCGAAGGATAGAGCGGGGCCCGAGCCGATCGGCGATGACGACGTCGGCCTCGGCGAGCAGGCGGCGCCCGAGGACGGTGATCAGGCCGGGGTCGCCCGGCCCGCCGCCGACGAGGTGCACGGTTCCGGCGCCGGTGCCCCGGCGCTCGTGCCGTAACGGCAGCGAGCCGGAGTCGAGTCCGTCGGCGATCGCGTCGCGCAGTGCCATCGCGCGGCGCGGGTCCCCGCCGGCGGACACAGCGATGGTCACGGAGTCGCGCCGGGTGACGGCCGGCACCCAGGCGGTAGAGTCGCCCAGCGCCGCGGCGTTCACGCACCACACCCGGGCGGCTTCGGCGTCGGCGGAAACCTGCGCGTCGACATCCGGAATCCCGGTTGCCGTGTGGGCGAGCCAGGCACCCTCGAGGTCGCCGGCCTGGTACGCGCGTTCGCGCCAGGTGAGCGCACCGGTGCGCAGCAGCGCCCGGAGGTCGGCGCCGGCCTCCGGGGCGATCACGGTGACAATGGCGCCGGCCTCGACCAGGCCGGAGGCCCGCCGAGCGGCGACGGAACCGCCGCCGACGACGACGGCCGCGCGGCCGGTGAGGCGCAGGCCGAGCGGGTACAGCGTGGTGTCGGTCATCGGATGCCTCCAGGGGTGAGTCCGCGGCGGCGCAGCAGCCGGCGCTCGACGGGAGCGAAGACGATGAGCTCGACGAGGATGCCGACGAAGAGGATGAGCAGGATCGTCGCGAGCACGCCGGGCAGATCGGCGAGCTCGCGGCTCTGCTGGAGCATGGAACCGAGGCCGAAGCCGATCGTTCCCCCCATGGCGATGATTTCCGCGGCCATCAGCGAGCGCCACGAGAACGCCCAGCCCTGCTTGAGCCCTGCGAGGTAGCCGGGCAGGGCGGCCGGCAGCACGACGAGGGTGGCGAGCTGGAGGCGGGATGCCCCGAGCACGGTGCCGACGCGGCGCAGCTGTGGCGGCACCCGGTCGACGCCGGAGACCAGGCCGTTGGCGATCGAGGGAACTGCCCCCATCAGCACGACGAAGTAAACGGTGGCGTCGGAGAGGCCGAACCAGATGATCGCGGCGGGCACCCAGGCGACGGAGGGGAGCACCTGGAGGCCGGAGAGCAGTGGGCCGAGGGCCAGGCGCAGCGGCCGGCACTCCGCGAGCAGCAGGCCGAGCGGTGTGCCGACGGCCACCGCGATGAGGAAGCCGATGCCGCCGCGCTCGAGGCTGGTCAGCACCGCCATCTGGAGGCGGCCGTCCGACCACAGGTCGGTGAGCGCGCCGAGCACGTTGAGCGGGCCCGGCACGAGGTCGGGGCGTGGCCGGACGACGAGCACGTAGACCTGCCAGGCGGCGACCAGGCCGACGAGCAGCAGCACCGGCGGCAGCACGCCGTCGAGGATGCGCCGACCGCGGCCCTTCTCCGTGCTCGCGACGGTCTGGAGTGCGTCGAGCCCGGATTCGAGGGTGCGGAAGTCGTCGGCGGTTCCCGCATCGGCGGCGCCGGCACGTTCGGGCGGGGCGAGAGGCAGGGGGGTGAGGGTGATGTCAGGCGGCATTTCGGCGGATCTCCCTTCGGAGCTGCTCTGTGATCTCGATGGACAGGCGCGACACCTCGGGGGATTCGATTCGCCGGGGCCCGTCGTCGGCGAGGCGCCACTCGTTGACGACGCGGCCGGGACGGGAGGACATCAGCAGCACCCGCTGGCCCAGCCGGGCCGCTTCGCGCACATTGTGGGTGACGAAGACGATCGTGCGTCCGGTTTCCCGCCACACCCGCTCGAGTTCCTCGTGCAGCAGGTCGCGGGTGATGGCGTCGAGCGCGGCGAACGGTTCGTCCATGAGCAGGACCTTGCGGTCCTGGGCGAGCGATCGGGCGAGGGCGACGCGTTGGCGCATGCCGCCGGAGAGTTCATGGGGTTGTTTGTGGGCGGCATCCGCGAGGTTGACCACGTCGAGCAGCTCGAGGGCCTGCCCGCGGCGCAGGTTCCTGGGTACCCCGCGCAGTTTGAGCGCGATTTCCACGTTGCGGCTGGCGGTCAGCCACGGGAAGAGCGCGGCGTCCTGGAACATCACCGCGGCGCTCCCGCTGGCGACCGTGACGGTGCCGGAGGTCGGGCGTTCCAGGCCGGCGATGATGTTCAGCAGCGTCGACTTACCGCAGCCGGACGCCCCGAGCAGGCAGACGAACTCTCCCGGCTCGATCGACAGGGTGATGTCGTCGAGCACGAGCGGCCCGGCGGCGCCGAAACGCTTGCTGAGCGCGTCGATCCGGATTGCGGCCTGTGCGGTCATGGTTACTCCGTCCCGAGCCCGCCGGCGGAGACCGGCTTCTGGCCCGTGGTGGCGAGCACGTCGTTCAGCAGCGACAGGTCGAACAGTCCGTGCAGGTCTCCGCGCTTGGCGGTGCCCACGTTGGCGCCTGCTTTCAGCAGCTTCGGGAAGGTGGAGGCGAGCGGGTCGGTCGTGAAGCGCACGGCGCCGAGGGCACGTTCGATCACGGCGTCAGGGAGGGCCTTGCCGGTGTCGGCGGCGAGGCGCGTGTTGATGACGGCGGCCGCCTGGTCGGGGTGCTCGGTGAGCCAGGCGACGGATGCCGCGTTCCCGGCGACCAGGGCGCGCACGGTTTTCGGGTGCTCGGCGAGGAACTGGGCGCCAACGAGGAGCACGGTGGTGGGGAATGCGCCCTTCTCCCAGAGGGAGGCTTCGTCGACGAGGACCGTTGCGCCGGCCTCGAGCACGAGGCGGGACACCCAGGGCTCCGGGAGCCAGGCACCGTCGATCTTGCCGGATTTGAACAGGGCGAGCGTCTGGGCGTTCTCGGTCGGCGTGATGCGCACGTCGCCGCCGCCCGTCGTGTCGGTCTTGAGGCCCTGGCCGGCGAGCCAGGAGCGCAGGGCCACGTCCTGCGTGTTGCCCAGCTGCGGGGTCGCGAGGGTCTTTCCGGCGAGGTCGGATGCGCTGCCGATGCCGGGGCGCACCACGAGGGCGGCGCCGCCGCTGGCCGCGCCGGCGACGATGCGCACCGACTGGCCGGCGCTCTGGACAAAGCTGTTCACGGCGGGGTTCGGGCCGATGTAGGCGGCGTCGATGGCCCCGGCGCTGAGCGCCTCGATGGCCGCGGGCCCGGCGGCGAAGACCTGGCTGGTCAGCTTCGTGGAGCCCAGCGACTTCTGGAGGAGACCTTTTTGCAGTCCGACGAGGGCAGGTGCCTGCGTCACAGTGTCGAAGTAGCCGAGGCGGAGTTCCTTCGACGGTCCGGTGGCCGGGGATGCGCCGGCGCTGGCCGCGCATCCGCTCAGCCCTGGAATGAGCAGCACGGCCCCGAGCAGGGCGGCAGACAGCCGCAGCAGGGGGCGCCGAAGCACCGAGCGGAGTGCGCCGGGACGCGTTTCGGCGGTCATGCCGATTCTCCTGCCTCGATGACGATGCCGGCGGCGAGCGTTGCGCCGTCCTGCGCATTGATCACGAGGAAAGCGCCGGAGCGGCGGTTGACCGCGTACGTCTCGATCGGGAGCGCGGATGCGAGGCGCACGGTGGCATGACCGATGTCGTTGACGTCGAGGCTCGACGCGGCTTCGATGCCCAGGGTGTCCAGGTTGAGTCGACCTGTCACGGCCGAGACGATGGCCTGCACCGTGTTCGTGCCGAACTTGACGAGCACGCGGGCGCCGGGCTGGAGCGGCCGGGGGTCGAGCCAGAACAGGGCGGCGCGCAGGGCCTTCTCGGGCTCCGGCAGGGTGCCGGCGGCCGCGATGACCGCTCCGCGGGCGATGTCGAGATCGTCGCGGAGTCGCAGCGCCACCGACTGCGGCGCGAAGGCCTCGTCGAGTTCGGCGCCGGCGAAGTCGATGCCGGTGACGACGGTGGTGGCTCCGCCGGGGCTGACGCTGACAGTGTCGCCGACGCGCACGGTGCCGGAAGAAACCTGGCCGGCGTATGCGCGGTAGTCGCGGTACTGGTCAGCCTGCTCCGGTTCAACCGCGACGGCACCCTGCGGGCGCAGCACGAGCTGAACCGGCAGGCGGAACGCCTCGATCTCACTTTCGATCTCGTCGACGAGCGGCAGGGTTTCCAGCAGTTCGAGCAGGCTCGGGCCGTCGTACCAGGGGGTGTTTGCCGAGCGGTCGACGACGTTGTCGCCGGCCAGCGCGGAGACGGGGATGACGTGCACGGCGCCGAGGCCGAGTTCGCTCGTGACGTTGTGGACGTCGGCCGCGACCGCCGCGAACGCCGACTCGTCGTAGCCGAGTAGATCGATCTTGTTGACCGCGACGATGATGTGCGGAACGCGCAGCAGCTGCAGCACGGACAGGTGGCGGCGGGTTTGCTCGAGCACGCCCTTGCGGGCATCGATGAGCACCACCACGGCGTCGGCCGTCGTGGCGCCGGTGACCATATTGCGGGTGTACTGCACGTGACCGGGGCAGTCGGCGAGGATGAAGGACCGGCGACCGGTGGCGAAGTACCGGTAGGCGACGTCGATGGTGATGCCCTGTTCCCGCTCGGCGCGCAGGCCGTCGGTGAGCAGAGCGAAGTCGATGCCGCCGGCTTCGCCGCCGAAGCCGCGTTCTGCCGAGGTGCGGGTGACGGCGTCGAGCTGGTCGGCGAGGATCGCCTTCGAGTCATGCAGCAGCCGGCCGACCAGGGTCGACTTGCCGTCGTCGACGGAGCCGGCGGTGGCGAACCGGAACAGGCTGCCCTCGAGCGGGTTCGCCAGCAGTGTTTCGGTCATTAGAAATACCCGTCTTTCTTGCGATCTTCCATGGCGGCTTCCGAAATTCGGTCGTCGGCCCGGGTGGCGCCTCGCTCGGTGATCGTCGACTGGGCGACCTCGCGTACGACGGCGTGCACGGTGGCGGCGTCGGATTCGACGGCGCCCGTGCAGCTCATGTCGCCGACCGTGCGGTAGCGCACCGTTCGCAGTTCGACCGTTTCCTCCGGCACCGGGGCGCTGACCGGGCCTACGGCACGCCACATGCCGTCGCGCCGGTAGACCTCGCGCTCGTGCGCGTAGTACAGCGGGGGGAGTTCGATTCCCTCGCGTTCGATGTAGCGCCAGACATCCAGTTCGGTCCAGTTGCTGATCGGGAACGCGCGCACGTGCTGGCCGACGGTGTGGCGTCCGTTGTAGAGGTTCCACAGCTCAGGCCGCTGGTTGCGAGGGTCCCACTGGCCGAACTCGTCGCGGAGGGAGAGGATCCGCTCCTTGGCCCTGGCCTTGTCCTCGTCGCGTCGGGCACCGCCGAAGACGGCGTCGTGGCGCCCGGCGGCGATCGCGTCGAGCAGGGGCAGGGTCTGCAACGGGTTGCGGGTGCCGTCCCGGCGTTCCTGCAGGCGGCCGTCGTCGACGTAGTCCTGCACGCTCGCCACCTCGAGCCGCAGGCCGAGGCGCTCGACCGTCGCGTCCCGGAAGGCGATGACCTCCGGGAAGTTGTGGCCGGTGTCGACGTGCAGCACCGGGAAGGGCACGCGCCCCGGCCAGAACGCCTTCGCGGCGAGGTGCAGCATGACGACGGAATCCTTGCCGCCGGAGAAGAGCAGCACCGGACGCTCGAACTCGGCGACGACCTCACGGATGATGTGAACGGCCTCGCTCTCGAGCACATCGAGCTGAGCCAGCCGGTGCCGGCCGGCCGAAACGGGCTGTGCCACGGGGAGGGTCTGTGTCGCGCTCATAGGTGGAGTCCGCATTCTGTCTTCGCGAGCCCGGCCCAGCGGCCGGAACGGGGGTCGTCGCCCGCGGCGACCGGTTTGGTGCAGGGGGCGCAGCCGATGGACGGGTAGCCCTGGCCGAGCAGCGGGTTCACGACCACGGAGTGCGCGGTGGCGTAGTCGAGCAGTTCGTCGAAGGTCCAGGCGGCGAGCGGGTTCACCTTGACCAGGCCGTTGCGCTCGTCCCATTCGATGAGGGGCGTGTTCGTGCGGGTCGGTGCCTCATCGCGACGCACCCCGGTGAACCACAGCTCGTAGCCGGCGAGGGTGCGGTGCAGAGGGGCGACCTTGCGTGCCGCGCAGCACGCGCCGGGATCGCGGGCGAACAGGTCCTTGCCGAAGGTGGCGTCCTGCTGGGCGACGGTCTGCTCCGGCAGCACGTCGACGATCGTGACGTCGAGGGAGCGGGCGACCTCCTCGCGCGTGGCGTAGGTCTCCGGGAAGTGGTAGCCCGTGTCGAGGAACAGCACGTCGACGCCGGGCAGCTGCTGGGCGACGAGCTGCGGCAGCACGGCATCCGCCATCGAGCAGGCCACGGCGACGGTGGTGGTCTCGAAGTTTTCGGCGACCCAGGCGATCAGCCGCTCGGCGGATGCTTCGCCCAGCTCGGCCGCGCCCCGTACGGCGAGGGCGCGCAGCTGCTCGCTCGTGCGGCGGTTCGCGTCGGTACGCGGTGTTTCGGTACGCGGTGTTTCGATCCGCGGTGTATCTGTACTCACTGGAGTGCCTCCTCGTCGGCTCGGTGTGCCCAGGTGGCGAAGGTCTCGGTGTCGCCGCGCTCGGCGAGGAAGCGGCGGACGAGGCGTTCGACGTAGTCGGCGAGGTCGTCGGCGGTGACCTTGAGGCCCCGAACGGTGCGGCCGAGGCCGGCCTCGTCGCGGCCGACGGATGCGAGCCCGCCGCCGAGGTGAACCTGGAAGCCGGGCACCTGGCCGCCGGCGCCGTCGGAGAGGAGCTGGCCCTTGAGGCCGATGTCGGCGGTCTGGATGCGGGCGCAGGAGTTCGGGCATCCGTTGACGTGCAGGCTGATCGGTTGGGGCAGGTCGAGGCCGGCGAGGCGTTTCTCCAGTTCGAGCACGGCGTCGGTGGCGGTCTGCTTGGTCTCGACGATGGCGAGCTTGCAGAACTCGATGCCCGTGCACGCGATGGTCGAGCGGCGGAACAGGCTCGGGCGGGCGGCCAGGCCGAGCGCGTCGAGCGCAGTGATGAGTGGTTCGACGTTCTCCTCGCTGATGTCGAGCAGCACGATCTTCTGGTGCGGCGTCGTGCGCAGCCGGGTGGAGCCGTGCTGCTCGAGCAGGTCGGCGAGCCCGGTGAGCATGGTTCCGGAGACGCGGCCGACGAACGGGGTCACGCCGATGTAGAAGCGCCCGTCGTTCTGCTTGTGCACGCCGACGTGGTCGCCCTGACGCGTCGGGGTGGGCGCGGGCGGGCCGTCGGGCAGCGCCTCGTGGAGGTACTCGTTCTCGAGCACCTGGCGGAACTTCTCCGGCCCCCAGTCGGCGAGCAGGAACTTGAGCCTGGCCTTGTTGCGCAGCCGCCGGTAACCGTAGTCGCGGAAGATCGAGACGACGCCGAGCCAGACGTCGGCGACCTTGTCGGGCGTGACGAAGGCGCCGAGGCGCTCGCCGAGGCGGGGGCTGGCGGAGAGGCCGCCGCCGACCCACAGGTCGTAGCCGAGGCCGAGCTCTGGATGCTCGACGGCCACGAAGCCAACGTCATTGATCTCGTGCACGACATCCTGGCTCGGGTGGCCGGTGAGCGCCGTCTTGAATTTGCGGGGGAGGTTCGCGAGCTCCGGGACGCCGATGTACTTCGCCGTGATCTCGTTGATCACGTCCGTCGGGTCGAGCAGCTCGTCGACGGCGATGCCGGCGACGGGGGAGCCGAGCACGACGCGCGGCACGTCGCCGCAGGCCTCGGTGGTCTGCAGGCCGACTGCTTCGAGGCGGCGCCAGATTTCGGGGACGTCCTCGACCCGGATCCAGTGCAGCTGGATGTTCTGGCGGTCGGTGAGGTCGGCGGTGTCCCGGCCGAACTCTTCCGAGATCTCGCCGATGACGCGCAGCTGGTCGGTGGTCAGCTGGCCGCCGTCGATGCGTACGCGGAGCATGAAGTACTTGTCTTCGAGCTCGTGGGGTTCAAGGGTCGCCGTCTTGCCGCCGTCGATGCCGGGCTTGCGCTGCGTGTACAGGCCCCACCAGCGGAACCGGCCGTGCAGGTCGGTGCCATCGATCGAGTCGAAACCCTGCTTGGAGTAGATCTGTTCGATCCGCTCGCGAACATTGAGCCCGTTGTCCTGCTGCTTCCACTCCTCGTTGCCGTTGAGCGGCGCGGTGCCGTCGATCTTCCACTGCCCGTGCGGGCGAGTCGCTGGGCGGGGCGGGCGGGCCGCCCTGGCGGTCTCGGTCTGGTTCAGCGACGTATTGGTCGGCGACACGGTGGCTCCTCCTCGATCGACGCGAAGCGAGTGAGGAACGTATGGGAGTATTCACCCGCAGTGCGATGGGTTCGAATGTAGGCGGAATGCGAGCGCATGTCACCTGGGCCGCGTCACGGCCGGTCACGCACCGTAGCAAGGCGTCACAGTGGTGCGGCCGGAGGGCTCCCGGCCTAGACTGCGGACCGGTAGCGGTCGACGACCACGTCGACGAGCTGCCGGGGAACAGGACCCTCCGGAATGAGCAGCGGCCGCGTCACGACGGTCGCGCCGGCCTGCTCGACGAGCGTCTGGAAGTATCCGGGTGCCAGCAGGTAGCTGCTGGCCACGATCCGTCGACCGGGGTTCGCCGACCGCGCGGCAGAGACCGCGTCGGCGAGCCGGGGCTCGGCGGCCGAGAGGAATCCGACCGCCACGTCCCGGCCGGATGCGACGGCGAGGCGTTCGGCGACGACGCGGCAGTCCACGACCGCGCGCGCGTCGCTCGAGCCGGCGACGGCGAGCACGACCACGTCGTCCTGCCGGAGTCCGGCCTGGTCCAGCCGGTGCCGGAGCAGCTCGACGAGACGGTCGTCGGGACCGAGCGCCGGCGCGAGCGAAACCTTCCGGTCGGTTTCGGCGCCGACCGCTTCGGTGAGGTCGACGTGCACGTGGTAGCCGGCCGAGAGCAGCAGCGGAACCACGACCGCCGGCATCCGTTCCGGAAGCGCCGCCAGGGTCTCCGGCGTGTCCGGATGCTGCACATCGACGAAGCCGAGCGCGACCGTGAGCTCCGGGTGAGCGTCGGCGACCGCGCGCATCAGCGCCTCGACGGCGGCCTGGCCGGCGGGCGAGGAGGTGCCGTGGGCAATGCCAACGAGCGCGGGAACGGGAGGCGTCACCCCTCCATTCTTGCTGGCCGCACGCTGAGTGTTACCTCGCAAGACGCCCGCCCTCGCCGCTCGCGGCTCGCTGTACCGGCAAGCAACATCATTCCCGCGGAGCTGGGACGCCGCACCCGCGGAGGCCGGCACTCGGTCGCGCGTGCGGCGTGCGCCCTAGGCTAGAGGCATGGCAGAACGCACCCCCTGGTCCCTTTCCGGCGCGCTGCGCGGCATGTTCGCGAAGCCCACGATCGACGAAGAGACCTGGAACGACCTCGAGGATGCGCTGATCCAGGCCGACTTCGGCCCCACCGTGACCGATGCCATCGTCTCTGACCTCCGCGCGAAGGTCGCGAGGTACAACACGACCGACCCGGCCGACCTGCAGCGGATGCTGCGCGAAGGCATCGAGGAACGCCTCGCCAGGCTCGACCCGACCCTCACCCTCAGCGCGCGCCCCGCGGTCGTGCTCGTCGTCGGCGTCAACGGCGTCGGCAAGACCACGACCATCGGCAAGTTCGCGAAGTTCCTGCGCACCTACGATCGCAGCGTGCTGATCGGCGCGGCCGACACGTTCCGGGCCGCCGCCGTCGAACAGCTCGCGACCTGGGCCGAACGCGCCGGCGCGGACATCGTGCGGCCGCAGGCGCATGGCCAGGATCCGGCATCCGTCGCCTTCCAGACGGTTCAGAAAGCGATGAACGAAGGCATCGAGATCGTCATCATCGACACCGCCGGCCGGCTCCAGACCAAGAGCGGGCTGATGGACGAGCTCACTAAGATCCGCCGGGTGATCGAGAAGCAGACTCCCATCGCCGAGGTGCTCCTCGTGCTGGACGCGACGACCGGCCAGAACGGACTCGCCCAGGCGGAGGCCTTCATCGAGCACGCCGGCGTGACCGGGCTCGTGCTCACCAAGCTGGACGGCTCGGCGAAGGGCGGCTTCGTGCTCGCCGTGCAGGAGAAGACCGGGATCCCGATCAAGCTCGTCGGCCAGGGCGAGGGCATCAACGACCTCACCGGTTTCACCCCGCACGTTTTTGCCCAAAAGCTGGTCGGATAGCCGGGGGGCAGTGAAGATTAGATTATGAAGACAGTGAGGACGGCATGACCATCGAACACGATTTCTTCGGAATTCTCGGCAGCGACGACCTGGGCGAGGTCTATTGGTCGGAGTCGGCCGAACTCGGCGACCAGACTGTCGAGATCGACGTCAGCTCGCCCGATGAGGATTCCGTCACCGCCGAGGCCCTGGACATCGCCGCGGCCATGATCAACTCCCTCGAGGAGCTCGACTCCGCGGCCCGCGAGTCGCTCGTCGCCGACCTCAGCTCCGAGCCCAGCCTCACGTCGACGTACATCAACCAGCACTTCGACGAGATGGACCCGGAGGCGCTCGACGACGCCATCATCTGGGATTCGGGCGACAAGCAGATCGACTTCCTGCGTTCGCTCCGCCTGCAGCACGTGGGTTTCCACCCGCACCACAGTGCCAGCGAGGAGCACTTCGCCCTGCTCGACTACTCGATCAGCCCCGATGACACCGATTCGCTGCTCGTTGTCACGATCGACGTGCACGGCGACACGGTGGCCCTCGCGATCGAAAACTAGCGCCGGCACGACCGAGGCTCGACCGCCACGCCTCCGCGTACCGGTTAAACTGGATCCACAATGGCTACTTTTGGAAACCTCTCAGATCGCCTCGCCGAGACCTTCAAGAATCTCCGCACGAAGGGCAAGCTCTCCGCAGCGGATGTCGACGGCACCGTCCGCGAGATCCGTCGCGCCCTCCTCGAAGCGGATGTCGCGCTCGAGGTCGTCAAGGATTTCACCGCCAGCGTGCGCGAACGCGCCCTCGGTGACGAGGTCAACAAGGCGCTGAACCCGGCGCAGCAGGTCGTCCAGATCGTCAACGAGGAACTCGTCCGCATTCTCGGCGGGGAGCAGCGTCGACTCGAATTCGCCAAGAAGCCGCCGACGGTCATCATGCTGGCCGGCCTCCAGGGCGCCGGTAAGACGACCCTTGCCGGCAAGCTGGCGAAGTGGCTCGCGAAGGACGGCCACACGCCGATCCTCGTCGCGGCCGACCTCCAGCGCCCGAACGCCGTCACCCAGCTGCAGGTCGTCGGGCAGCAGGCCGGCGTGCCCGTGTACGCGCCGGAGCCCGGCAACGGCGTCGGTAACCCCGTCGCGGTAGCCCGCGACGGGGTGAAGTACGCCGAGCAGAAACTGCACGACGTGGTCATCGTCGACACGGCGGGCCGCCTCGGCATCGACGCCGACATGATGAAGCAGGCCTCGGACATCCGGCAGGCGATCGACCCCGACGAGGTGCTCTTCGTCATCGACGCCATGATCGGCCAGGACGCCGTGACCACGGCCAGGGCGTTCCAGGCCGGTGTCGACTTCACCGGCGTTGTGCTCTCCAAGCTCGACGGTGACGCACGCGGTGGTGCCGCGTTGTCCATCGCCTCGCTCACCGGCCGGCCGATCATGTTCGCCTCGACGGGGGAGAGCCTCGACGACTTCGAACCGTTCCACCCCGACCGCATGGCCAGCCGCATCCTCGACCTCGGTGACATCCTCACCCTGATCGAGCAGGCTCAGGGTGCCTTCGACGAGGACGAAGCCCGCAAGATGGCCGAGAAGTTCTCGACCGACACGTTCACCCTCGACGACTTCCTCGGCCAGATGCAGCAGCTGCGCAACATGGGTTCGATCAAGAAGATGATGGGCATGCTGCCGGGCGCCGGCGCCATGAAGCAGCAGCTCGAGAACTTCGACGAACGCGAGATCGTTCGCACGGAGGCGATCATCCAGTCGATGACCAAGGCGGAGCGCACCACCCCGAAACTGCTCAACGGATCACGCCGCCTGCGCATCGCGCGAGGCGCCGGATCGACCGTGACCGAGGTGAACCAGCTCGTGCAGCGCTTCGAACAGGCCGCGAAGATGATGAAGACCGTCTCCAAGGGCGGCATGCCGAACATCCCCGGCATGGGCCCGATGCCCGGCGCCGGTCTCGGCGGCGGCCGCGGCAAGCAGCAGCCGAAGAAGAAGGGCTCCAAGTCGGGCAACCCGGCCAGGCGCGCCGCGGAGAACGCGGCGCTGGCCGCGGGCGAGAAGCCGGGCGGCGAGGCTGCCGGAAGCGGCGGGGCCGGATTCGGGTTCGGCGGCGGCAAGAAGGCCGGCGGCCCGACCGAGGAAGAAATGGCCGCGCTGCAGAAGATGCTCGGCCGGTAGGCGTTTAGGCTGAGCGCATGAACTCAGCCTCACGCCCGGTGCGCCTCGGCACGCAGCTCGCCCCGCAGCACGCAACGTACGGCAAGATCAGGGACACCCTCGCCGAGGTGGAGGCGCTCGGCGTCGACATCGCGTTCAACTGGGACCACTTCTTCCCGCTCTCCGGCGACCCGGACGGCCTGCACTTCGAGTCCTGGACGATGCTGGCGGCCTGGGCCGAGCAGACGTCGACGATCCAGTTCGGCGCCCTGGTGAACTGCAACAGCTACCGGAACCCCGACCTGCAGGCCGACATGGCCCGCACCATCGACCACATCAGCGGCGGCCGCTTCATCTTCGGCACCGGGTCCGGCTGGTTCGAGCGCGACTACGACGAGTACGGCTACGAGTTCGGCACCCCAGGGACGAGGCTGGATGCCCTCGAAGCGAACCTGCCCCGCATCGAGGCGCGCTGGGCCAAGCTCAACCCGCCGCCGGTGCGTGACATCCCCGTGCTGATCGGGGGCGGCGGCGAGAAGAAGACCCTCCGGATCGTCGCGAAGCATGCGGACATCTGGCACTCGTTCTCCAACCCCGCGGTGCTCGAGCACAAGCTCGGCGTGCTCGGCCAGTGGTGCGACCGGGTGGGCAGGGACATCACCGAGATCGAAATCTCGACGGAGCTTCGGGGCCGCACGATCGAGCAGGCCGAGGAGCTCTACGACCTCGGGACGCGGCTGTTCACGATCGGGGTGTCCGGGCCCCGCTACGACCTGGCGCCGGTCGCGGACTGGCTCGCCTGGCGCGACAGCAAGAACGCCGCCTGAGGTCTAGGAGGCAGGCCCGTGGAGCAGTTCGCGGCTGAGGGCGGCGACCACGGCCGGCAGGCTGCCGTCGTTCTCCTCGGCCACCCTGCGCTGGCGCTGGTAGCTCGCACCGTTGTTGAGGATCAGATTGAGCTGCAGGAGCTCCGGCAGGCAGCCGAGCCGTTCGGCGACCGGGGTGAGGGTGCGGATGAGCCGGCGCACGTCGTCGGTGACGAGCCGTTCGGCGCCGGCTGAGTCCAGGATGATCTCGGCGTCGAGCCCGTAGCGTGCGGCCCGCCACTTATTCTCGCGCACGAACCACGGCTGCAGCACGGGGACCTCCTCGCCGGCGTCGAGGCTGGTGGACATCCACTCGACCAGGCACTGCACGAAAGCGGCGATCGCACCGATTTCTTCGGCCGTGGACACGCCGTCGCAGACGCGCACCTCGATCGTGCCCCAGCGCGGAGACGGGCGGATGTCCCATCGCACCTCGGTGACGTCGTCGATGACGCCCGTGACCGTCATGTCCTCGACGTACTCCTCCCAGGCGGCCCAGTCGGCGAGGATCCAGGGGAGCCCGGCGGTGGGCAGCTGCTGGAACATGAGCGAGCGGTTGGAGGCGTAGCCGGTGTCGACCCCGGCCCAGAACGGGCTGGACGCCGAGAGCGCCTGCAGGTGCGGGATGTAGGTGAGCAGGCCGTTCAGGATCGGCATCACCTTGGCCCGGTCCTCGACACCGACATGAACGTGGATGCCCCAGATCATCATGTTGCGGCCCCACCACTGAGTGCGGTCGATCAGGCGGTGGTAGCGCGGCTTGTCGGTGAGAGTCTGGTCGTACCACTGCGCGAACGGATGCGAGCCGCTGCAGATGAGAGCGACGCCGCGCGGCTCGGTGATGGCGCGTACCTCGGCCACCTGGCCGACGACATCCGCCACAGCCCCGGCCACCGTCTCATGCACGCCGGAGACCAGCTCGACGGTGTTCAGCAGCAGTTCCCCGGTGATGTGCGGGTGGGCTGACCCGTCGGCCCCCTGCAGGGCCTCGAGCACCTCGCCGGCGATGGACACGAGGTCGCCGGTCGCCCGGTCGACCAGGGCGAGTTCCCATTCGATGCCGACGGTCGAGCGTGCTGATCGGGCGAACTCGATTGCCACGTGTACATCCTTCGCTGGTGCAAGACGCGCCCGGGTGCCGGCGGCCAGAGACTAATCCTGACACCGCACCGGTCGATTATCACAAAGTGGGCGATGTCTGGCAGAATGATCAGTCGAGTTCTCTTACGTCCGACCCTCTAATCAGACGTTCGAAAAACCCCTTGAGCTTTTGCCGAGTGTGCCCCCACGCTCACGGCTGTCAGTTCGCCAAACACAAAGAAAACACAGGAGAATTGTGGCTGTCAAAATCCGTCTGAAGCGTATGGGCAAGATCCGTGCGCCGTACTACCGCATCGTCGTTGCCGACTCGCGCACCAAGCGCGACGGTCGTGTCATCGAAGAGATCGGCATCTACCACCCCACGCAGGAGCCCTCCGTCATCGAGGTCAAGTCCGAGCGTGCGCAGTACTGGCTCGGCGTCGGCGCACAGCCGACCGAGCAGGTTGCTGCTCTGCTCAAGCTGACCGGCGACTGGGGCATCTTCAAGGGTGACAAGAACGCCAAGAGCACCGTCAAGGTGAAGGAAGCCAAGGTTGCCTTCGTCGCCGACGAGAAGAAGAAGCCCGTCCTGAAGCCGAAGGCCGAAAAGCCCGCCGCGAAGGAAGAGGCTCCGGCCGAGGCCGCCGCTGAGGCTCCCGCAGAGGACCAGGCGTAGTCTTGCTCGCTCCCGCGCTTGAGCACCTCGTCAAGGGGATCGTTGATCACCCGGACGATGTGCACGTCGAAGCAAAAAACTCACCCCGTGGCGATGTTCTCGAGGTTCGTGTGAACCCCGAGGACCTCGGCCGGGTGATCGGTCGCGCCGGTCGTACCGCCAAGGCGCTGCGTACCCTCGTGGCCGCGCTGGCCGATGGCAGGCGCGTTCGCGTCGACGTCGTGGACACTGATTTCTAAAGTGGACGACAGCACGCCACCGCGCACCCAGCTTCGGGTGGGGCGCCTGACGAAGGCCCATGGCCTCAAGGGCGCAATCAAGCTGGAGCTGTTCACGGATGACCCGGGACGTCGTTTCGTCCCGGGCGCCGTGTTCACCCTCCAGGTGCCCTCCGGCTCACCCTGGCACGGCAAGACCCTCGAACTCGTCGAGTTGCGCTGGTACAACCAGCACGCCGTCGGGTTCTTCAAGGATGTTCCCGACCGCGAGGCCGCGGAAACCCTGGCCAAGGCGATCCTGTGGATCGACCAGGATTCCGCCGAGCAGTCGGACGAAGAAGACGCCTGGTACGACCACCAGCTCGTCGGACTCGCCGTCATGCGCGACGGCGTCAAAGTCGGCACCATCGCACGGCTCGACCACATGCCGGCCCAGGATCTCCTGATCGTGAAGACGCCGGACGGCGAGATCATGGTGCCGTTCGTCAAGGCGATCGTGCCGTCCGTCGACGTGAAGGCCGGCATCGTCACGATCACGCCTCCTCCCGGCCTGTTCGAAGAGATCCCCGAGCCCGAGGAAGCCGAACCGGCAGCCGAAGCGGCTCCGGAAGCGGCCCCGGAGACGGATGCTGCGGCATCCGTCGCCGACGAGGCACCCACGGTCGATTAGTCCCAGCCCTGGCCGCACGCGTGACTCCCCGGAGCATGCGTGCGGCCCGGGCTACGGATTAGCACCACCTCGCCACTCGCAATCGCACGCCGCGGCATCCGCAGCGGCGTGCCGCCCGTCGCGGCTCCTGTGGTGGTGTCCACGGCCGCCACGCGCGCCCTGCGTCGATCATTCCGAGCCCTGCCCGC
>DAIMHX010000001.1:2036-147829 GCA_036723055.1 Microbacteriaceae bacterium | reverse complement strand
ACGCGTCGCTCTACGACGGATGCGTGCAGCCACAGCTGCGGATCATCGTCGCGTCCTGCTCCGTCGCGCCCTCCGCGACTGACCACGCCTCCGCGAGTCACGTACCCAGGAATCGGTTGCCGGGGTATTCGGCGCTGAAGCGGACCGCGCGTGGATCATTCCGAGCCCTGCCCGCACGCGTCGCTCTACGACGGATGCGTGCAGCCACAGCTGCGGATCATCGTCGCGTCTTGCTCAGCGCGCCCTGCCGCGATTCATGGGCCCAGCTTCCGTGGCCGCGACCTTTGGCCTCCAGGCGCACCACGGTCTTCCATTCCCAGCCCTGTGCCACTCGCGTGGCTCCACGACGGATGCGTGCCGCAGCTGCTGCTGCTCATCGCCGCGCCCGGCTCAGTCGAGCCCCGCCGCGATTGATGGGCCATCTGCGAGTTGCGCTCCAGGCCTCGGTTGGCGAGGTATTCGGCGCCCACGCGACGCCCGCGTCGATCATCCCCAGCCGTGGCCGCCTGCGTCGCTCCACGACGGATGCGTCCAGCCGCAGCTGCGGATCATCGACCGTTTGCCGCAGAACGGATGCCGCCTCCCGCAGGCGACCAGCCCAGGAATCGGTTGCCGCGGTGATCATCACCGAAGCGAGCCGCGTCGATCGTCCCGAGCCCTGCCTGCACGCGTCGCTCCACGACGGATGCGTGCCGCCACGGCTGCTGCTCATCGAGTGCCCGGCTCAGTCGAGCCCCACCGCGATTGAGGATGCATGCAGCCACGGCTGCGGACTATCGCCGCAGCACGACTCAGTCGAGCCTGACCGCGATCCCCGCGGCCCGGTGCACGGGCTGCCAGCGGTGCTCGCGCCTCCGCACGATGGCCAGCAGCGCCCGCTCCACCGAGGCCCAGTCCTGCATGATCCGGCGATGAGTCACCCGCACCACGATGTAACCCAGCTCGACGAGCGCCAGATCGCGCGCGCGGTCCCGCTCGTAGGCATCCGGGCTCTCATGGTGCTTCCGGCTGTCGAGTTCGACTACCAGCCGGTCGCCGACCAGGAGGTCCACCCAGCCGATCCCCGGCACGTGGACCTGGCAACGGACCGGCACATTGTGGGCGCGGAGTCCCAGCCGCGTCAGGGTTTCGAGTCCGGATCCGCAGCCTGCGTCGACCAGTCGCATCATCCACTCGTGCGAATCCGGCAGCCCGGCCAACGCGGCCGTGAGGCGGTCGGCCGAGAGCAGTCCCCGGTTGAGCAGCGAGTCGAAGGCGACGATGGCGTGATCTCGAGGCAGGCAGGTGGCGATGCAACCGGCCGCGTCATCGAGCAAATCGGTGGGGCTGTGCGGGTTGAGCAGGCGCGGCCGCCAGTGCGTGACGACCTGCGGATGCCCCTGCCATGCGGCCAAGTCCCGGCCGCGGTCGCCCGGGAATCGAAGTTCGCTGCGCGGTGAGGACACGCAAACGTGGAGCTTGTTGTCCGGCATCAGCCAGACGTCGTGAGCACGGAGCAGCGATGCGCAGCCCAGGCGCCCGCCCACGCGGAGCGCCTTGACGGTCTCGCTGCGGTCCCCAGGGATGCAATACCAACCCGCGCGGATCCGCTCAATGTGGCCCAGCCGGGCGGATCGTTCCAGCTGCTTCTGCGTGATCCCACCGGAGCGGAGGGTCACGGCGTGCGCCGCTCCGCCGAAGTGGGACAGCGCGCTCACAATCTCGGGCATGGGTCCACTCTGGCCGGGCGGGCCGGCCGGCGGTGGCCGACCGGCCAATCTGTGGAGAACCTCGGTGGCGGCATCCGCGGCGATCATCCCCAGCCCTGGCACCGCGCACCCTGCGCCAGCGGATGCGCGGCCGCCCAGCTGGGTTTCGTCGCCCGAAGCTGGTGAGGGAGCGGGAGAGCGGGAGAGCGGGAGGCACGGAGGTCGAGGTGGACGTGGACGTGGCTTCGGCATCCGGCGATTATCCCCAGCACTGGAGCAGCGCAGCGCGTAGGCAACGATGCGCCGGTTCACAGCTGGGTTCCGTCGCTGACCCGTGCGTCAGCCCGTGCGCCCGTCGGCAGGGCCGCCCACGCGCCGGCCCACGCGCCGGCCCATGCGCCCGCCCACGCGCCCGCCCACGCCCGGCCGCACAGCCGCGCCTCGGTAGACTCGCAGCCATGCGCATCGACATTGTCACGATCTTTCCCGAGTTCTTCGGGGTGCTCGACATTTCGCTGCTCGGCAAGGCCCGCCAGTCCGGCCTGATCGACCTGCGCGTGCACAATCTGCGCGATTACACCCACGACCGCCACCGCACCGTCGACGACACCCCGTACGGCGGGGGCGCCGGCATGGTCATGAAACCCGAACCGTGGGGCGAGGCACTCGACGCGATCCTCACCGACATGACGGGCGCCGAGACCAGGGCTGCCGCGACGACGGATGCCGCATCCGGCCCGGTCCTCATCTTCCCCTCGCCGGCCGGCGAGCAGTTCACCCAGGCCATCGCCCGGGAACTCGCCGAGGAGCCGAATCTCGTCTTCGGCTGCGGCCGCTATGAGGGCATCGACCAGCGGGTCTTCGACCACTTCGCCGGTCGCGGCCGCGTGCGGCTGATCAGCCTGGGCGACTACGTGCTCAACGGGGGAGAGGTGGCCGTGATGGCCATGATCGAGGCCGTCGGGCGCCTGATCCCCGGCGTCGTCGGCAACCCGGAGAGCCTCGTAGAGGAGTCCCACGAAGACGGCCTGCTCGAGTACCCGAGTTACACCAAGCCAGCCAGCTGGCGCGGCCTCGACGTGCCGCCGGTGCTGCTCAGCGGCAACCACGGCGCCATCGCAGCCTGGCGACGCGAGCAGCAGATCGAGCGCACCGCGCGCGTTCGCCCCGACCTTCTGCCGGCAGCGAACAGTGAGGATTCGCCCAGCCCGCGCGGATAATCTGGTCACGTGTTCATCCGCAGGGTCTTCTTCCGCTGGCAGTTCATCGCCGTTGTGCTGCTGCCGCTCTGGCTGCTGGTCGGTTGGCCGATCTTCGGCGCCGGCGGCTGGGGGGTTCTCGGTGTCGTCTTCGGGGCCATCGCCCTCGGCGTTTGCCTGCTCACGGTGAGCCTGCTGATCTTCGCCCGCAGGGAGGTGCGCGAGACCAGGGCGGTGTCCTGGCCCGACGTCGGTGTCCTCGCGCTCTGGCACGCCCTGATCATCGGCCTCGGGTTCTATGCCGCCGCTTCGCCGTGGCTGTCAGCGCTCGCAATACTGGTTGGGATCGGCGCCTTCTGGTTCGCGGTGTGGGAACTTTACGACGCCGCCCGCCGGCGGCTGAAGGCTGTGATCGACCTCATCGATGAGACCGCCCGCCTCGGCTCGGTCCCCAGCGGCGCACCCCAAACCGTCGCATCCGACCCCACCGTGATCGTCATCCAGGAGAAGCCGACGCACTCCTAGCCACGGCTTTGGTGGTTGGCCCTGTTTCGTGGCAGACTAAGCGTTTGTGCCGCGGCAAGACTCTGCCACAGGGGAGTTTCGCCTTCAGCGGCACGCACTGACTTATCGGTTGCTGACGCAACGCGCGCATCGCGCGTCGCGAAGCATTACGCGTGCTCGACCTGTGGCGGGTACAGAGAGCGAATAAACATGCATATTCTCGACATGGTGGATGCCCCGTCACTTCGGAAAGACATCCCCGACTTCCGCGCCGGCGACACCGTCAAGGTCCACGTCAACATCATTGAAGGCGCCCGCTCCCGCGTGCAGGTCTTCCAGGGCGTCGTCATCGGCCGCTCGGGCGAAGGCGTTCGCGAAACGTTCTGCGTTCGCAAGGTCAGCTTCCAGGTCGGCGTCGAGCGTACCTTCCCGGTGCACTCGCCCGTGATCGACCACATCGAGGTCGTCACCCGCGGCGCCGTGCGTCGCGCGAAGCTGTACTACCTGCGCAACCTGCGTGGCAAGAAGGCCAAGATCAAGGAAAAGCGCTTCAACTAATTTCCTGCAATTACCTCGCCGCGAGCGCTTCAGAGCCAACTCGCAGGCCAGAGTGAATTCGTCCCTGAGCTCCTCACCCCTAAACTGGGTGCGGAGCTCAGGCGGTTTAATGACAGACAATTCTCTGCCCACGCGATCAGATCGCCTGGCAACAGAAACGAAGCGCAAGAAGCGCAGCGTTGCAATCTTCCTTCGTGACCTTCTGATTATTTTCGTGGTGGCGCTGCTCGTCTCGTTCCTGATCAAGACGTTCCTGATCCGGTCGTTCTACATCCCCTCAGGGTCGATGGAACAGACCTTGCTGATCAACGACCGCATCATCGTGAACCAGCTCGAACCCAAGCTGATCCCGATCGAGCACGGCGACGTCGTCGTGTTCCGGGATCCGGGCGGATGGCTCCTGCCGCAGGCCGCGATCGAGCAGAACCCCATCGTGGCCGGCCTCGACTGGGTGATGTCGGTCGTCGGGCTCTCCGCGCCGGACAGCAACGACCACCTCATCAAGCGCGTGATCGGGCTGCCGGGCGACCACGTGGTCTGCTGCAACGCCCTCGGGCAGATGAGCGTCAACGGCATCCCGATCTCCGAGCCGTATGTGTCTCTCCCGGCCGGTGAGACGAAGGTCTCCAAAGACGACTTCGACATCGTCGTCCCGGCCAAGTCGCTGTGGGTGATGGGGGACAACCGCTACAACTCGAAGGATTCCCGCTACAACGGAGACACGCCCGGCAGGGGCTTCGTGCCGATCGACAACGTCGTCGGACGTGCCCTCGTGATCAGCTGGCCGCTCGCACGCTGGACGTGGCTGGACGACTACCCAGAGGTGTTCCGCGGGGTTGAACAGGCCGCGAAATGATGATGGCCGTCGTGGACCCCACGCTCGACACCGAATGGTCCATCCTGGCCGGAGGCGTCCCCTGCGTCATTGGGTGTGACGAGGTGGGCCGCGGCGCCCTCGCCGGGCCGGTTGCGGTCGGGTTCGCCGTCATCGACACGCACGTTGCGGCCCTGCCCGTCGGGCTCCGGGATTCAAAGCTCCTCAGCGAACCGCGCCGCCAGGCCCTCGCCCCGTTGGCTGTGGCCTGGGCGGTGCACTCCGCCGTCGGTCTCGCCTCCGCGCAGGAGATCGACGCGCTCGGCATCATGGCGGCCCTCGGCCTCGCCGGCAAGCGGGCCCTCGCCGAGCTGTACGCGGCCGGCGTCGACATCCAGGGCAGCGTCGTGCTCCTGGACGGCGGCGACGACTGGCTCAACAAGGCGCTGAACACGCCGCTCACCGTGATCACCCGGGTCAGGGCCGACCAGGACTGCGGATCGGTGGCCGCGGCATCCGTGATCGCCAAGGTCCACCGGGATGCGCTGATGATCGAAGCGGATACCGTGTACCCGGGCTACGGCTGGGCCACGAACAAGGGCTACGGCAGCGCAGAGCACATGAACGCGATCGAGGAGCTCGGCGCCAACGACATGCACCGCAAATCCTGGCTCAAAATCTCAGCGTAGGATTGACTCATCATGGAAGAAGACGAGTTCGAGGACTACGACCGCGAAGTCGAGTTGGCCCTGTACCGCGAATATCGCGACGTTGTTGGCCAGTTCCAATACGTCGTCGAGACCGAACGCCGCTTCTACCTCGCCAATGAGGTCGAACTCGTGCGGCGGGACACGGAGCACGATTTCTACTTCGAGCTGACCATGAAAGACGTCTGGGTGTGGGACGTGTACCGCTCCGACCGATTTGTGAAGTCGGTGCGCGTGCTCACGTTCAAGGACGTCAACGTGGAAGAACTTGCCTCGAAGGACTTCGAACTTCCCAAGGAACTCGCGCTCGACGAGTAGCACCCGCTCACTCCTCCCGCATCGCTTGTTTCTCACGCATTGACTCGGCGCGCCGTTGCGACCGAGAGAGAAAGGTACTCGTTGAAGCTGGAATCCGATCGCGCCCGGGACACCTGGATCAACCGGGAGGCGCTGGCCGAGGCGATGATTCCCCTCATCGGCCGTCTCTACCGCGAAAACAACGTCGTCACGTCGGTGCACGGCCGCAGCCTGATCAACCAGTCGGTCGTCAGCCTGCTCAAGGCCCACCGCTTCGCCCGGCAGGTCGATGACGTCGAACTGCCGCTCGAGGAGACACTGCCGCTGCTGCAGGCGCTGTGCACCCTCGACCTGGGTGCCGCGTCGATCGACCTCGCCCGGCTCGTCATGGCCTACAGGCTCGAGGGTGCCGACCGGTCCCTTGACGCGTTCCTCCGCGGGGAACTGGCTGATGTCGTCGACGGGCGCGGGCAGGGCGATGCGAGCGGCACCGACGTCGTGCTCTACGGATTCGGCCGGATCGGCCGGCTTCTCGCCCGCATCCTGATCGAACACGCCGGCGGCGGCCAGGGCCTGCGCCTGCGGGCCATCGTCGTGCGCAAGGGGTCCGACGACGACATCGTCAAGCGGGCGAGCCTGCTGCGCCGTGACTCGGTCCACGGCCCGTTCGAGGGCACCATTTCGGTCGATCCGGTCAACAACACCATCCTCGCCAACGGCACGCTCATCCAGGTCATCTACTCGAGCGACCCGGCCAGCGTCGATTACACGCAGTACGGCATCCACGATGCGATCGTCGTCGACAACACCGGCCGGTGGCGGGATGCCGAAGGCCTGTCCCAGCACCTGGCCTGCCCCGGCGTCGCCCGGGTGCTGCTCACCGCGCCGGGCAAGGGCGACCTGAAGAACATCGTGCACGGCATCAACCACGACACGATCACCGACGACGACGCCATCGTCACGGCCGCGTCGTGCACCACGAACGCAATCACGCCCGTGCTCAAGGCCGTCAACGACCGGTTCGGCATCGTCGACGGCCACGTCGAGACGGTCCACTCGTTCACCAACGACCAGAACCTGATCGACAACTTCCACTCGGGTGAGCGCCGGGGACGCTCTGCCGTGCTCAACATGGTCATCGCCGAGACCGGAGCGGCCAAGGCCGTTGCGAAGGCGCTGCCCGAGCTGGCCGGCAAGCTCACCGGCAACGCCATCCGCGTTCCCACCCCCGACGTGTCGATGGCGATCCTCAACCTCAACCTGGGCAGTGGCGCCACCAAGGACGAGCTGAACGCGTACCTCCGCACCATGTCGCTGAACTCCGAGCTGCACAAGCAGATCGACTACATCGACTCGCCCGAGGTCGTCTCCACCGACTTCCTCGGCTCGCGCCGGGCCGGCATCGTCGACGGGCTGGCCACGATCTGCACCGGGAACAAGGCGATCCTCTACGTCTGGTACGACAACGAGTTCGGCTACAGCTGCCAGGTCATCCGCGTGCTCGAGGAGATGGCCGGCGTGCACCCGCCGGCGTTCCCGCGGGTGCTGGCCGACGAGCTCCAGCCGACCGTCTAGCTACCGGTTACCGGGTTACCGCGGCTCGCAGATGACGACGGGGATGTCCCGCTTCGTTTTCTTCTGGTAGCCGGCGTACCCGCGGTATGCGGCCACGATCGCCGGCCACAGGTCGGCCTTCTCGGCGGCGGTGGCGGTGCGAGCGCGCATCCGCATGGTCCGGCCATCGACGGTCAGCTCGACGTCCGGGTCAGCCACAAGGTTGAGGTACCACCCGGGATGCCGGTCGTCGCCGCCCTTGGAAGCGACCAGGACGTAGCGTCCGTCGCCGTGCACGGGCGCCGTGAGCATCGTCGACCGGCGCTTGCCCGTTGAGCGACCGATCGTGTGCAGCTCGACCGCCGGCATGGAGCCGAACGAGCGCAGCAGCCGGCCGCCCGACAGCCTGAGCACCGCCCGGTGCGCCAGGTTCATCGTCTTCATCTGCAGATCCGTCAGCTGATTGCGCAGGCTCATTCCCACAGCCTACGAGGCTGGGCCGACACCAAACGGAAGGGACCCGCGCTCCGAATGATTTGCGTGACCAAACACCGACTGACCACCATGATCATTGCCGGAGCGATCGCACTGACGACTCTCGCCGTGGCGGCGACTCGTACACGCTCGGGACGGGGGCCTCCGATCCGGCCCCGACCTCGTCGACCAGGTGATCAGGGCCAAACCGGACATCGTGATGATCACACTGGGGGCTGTGATGCTCTGAAGCTAGGTTGGAACCATGACTTCAGCAACGATGCTCAGCTCCGTGCTCCACCATGCGGGATCCGCCCGCCCGTACGCGACCAGCCGCCCGCTGTCGCTGGAGGAGGTGGCCGTGCCGGCGCCGCGGGCCGGCGAGGTGCTCGTGAAGATCGAACGGGCCAGCCTCTGCCACTCCGACCTGTCCGTGATCGACGGTTCCAGGATCCGGCCGTTGCCGATGGCGTTGGGCCACGAGGCCGCAGGGACGGTGGCAGAGGTGGGAGCCGGGGTCACCGATGTGCGCGCGGGTGACCGGGTCGTGCTGATCTTCGTGCCGAGCTGTGGAGACTGCCGCGCCTGCCTGGCCGGGCGGCCGGCGCTCTGCCACCGCGGCGCGGAGTCGAATGGCACGGGCGACCTCCTGCACGGTGGCGCCCTGCTGAGGACGGCCGACGGAGCGCGGATCAACCACCACCTGGGCATCTCCGCGTTCTCTGAGTACGCCGTGGTCGCCCGCGAATCCGTGGTCGTCATCGACGACGACGTCCCCTTCGATGTCGCCGCCATGTTCGGCTGCGCCGCACTGACCGGAATCGGCGCGGTGCTCAACACCGCCCGGCTGACCGAGGGGCAATCGGTGATCGTGTTCGGGCTGGGTGCCGTCGGCCTGATGGCCGTCATGGCCGCCGCCCAGGTGGAGGGGACCACCGTCATTGCCATCGACCCGCTCCCGGAAAAGCGGGCGCTGGCGCTGCGCTGCGGCGCCGATGTCGTCGGCGCTCCCGACGAGGCGGCCGCGCTCGTGGCCGAGTACGCCGGAGACGGCGTGGATGTCGCCATCGAGGCGGTCGGTAGCGCGAGGGTCATGGAGGCCTGCCTGGGGCTGCTCACGAGGGGAGGAGCCCTCGTGTCGGTCGGCCTGCCGCATCCCGACCAGACCATCACCACCTCGGCCCTGCAGTTCGCCGGCACGGGCAAGCGGCTGCTCGGCTCCTATATGGGCGACTCCGTTCCAGCCAGGGACCTGCCGTTGTACCTGCAGATGTGGCGCGACGGCAGGCTGCCCGTCGAGCTGTTGCACACGGACACGCGTCCCCTGACGGAGATCAACGAGGGTCTGGACGCGCTGGCCGAGGGCCGGGTGGTCCGCCGGCTGTTCTCGCTGAAGTAGCAGCTCTCCGCTCCTCCACAGCGGCTGGCTGGCTGGCGCACAGCACCGAACCCGTCCGGCTGCCCGACGCGATCCCCGGGCTGCGCGATTCTGGTCGCGGAGGCACTCGTGGCACGCAAAGACGACGTTGGCAAGCGCGGAGAAGAGTGCGCCGCCGTTTTCCTGGCCGGCGCCGGCTACCGCGTGATCGAGCGCAACTGGCGGTGCGCTCAGGGCGAGATCGACGTCGTCGCCGAACGGAATGGGGAGGTCGTCTTCGTCGAGGTGAAAACGCGCTCGGGAACGGGCTTCGGGCATCCGTTCGAGGCGATCACGGTCGCCAAGCTGGCCCGGTTGCGTCGGCTCGCCGCGGCCTGGTGCGAGCAGGCGGAGGACAGGCCGGGCCGAATCCGCATCGACGCGATCGCGGTGATCGCCGAGCCAGGCAAAGAGCCCGTCATCGAGCACCTCGAAGGCGTCTTCTGATGGGGCTCGCCCGCACGCATGCGGTCGCCCTCCTCGGCCTCACCGGCTCGCTGGTCGAGGTGGAGGCAGACATCTCCGCGCAGCTGCCGGGGATGATCCTGATCGGGCTGCCCGACGCCGCGCTCTCCGAGGCAACCCAGCGGGTGCGGATGGCGGCCAAGAATTCCGGATGCCCGGTGTCCCGCAACCGGCTCACGATCAACCTCTCCCCGGCGGCGCTGCCCAAGCACGGCTCCGGTTTCGACCTGGCGATCGCGCTGGCTTGCCTCGCGGCAGACGATGTCGTCTCGGCGAGGTCGGTGGGCCAGGTCGTGCACATCGGCGAACTCGCGCTCGACGGTCGGCTGCGGCCGATCCCCGGGATGCTGCCCGCGGTCGTCGCAGCGTCCCGGCTGGGGCACGGCACGGTCATGGTGCCCGCGGGCAACGCCGACGAGGCTGCGCTCGTCCCCGGCGTGCGCGTCATCGGCGTCGCCTCACTGCGGGACGCGCTGATCTGGCACGGGGCGGAGTTGGAGCCGGTCGCGGTGGACGCGATCATGCCGCCGGAGGAGGCGGCCGACGACTCAGCCGAACCCGACTTGATCGACGTCGTCGGCAATGACGACGCGATCCTGGCCCTGCAGATTGCGGCCGCCGGCGGGCACCACGTGTTCATGCTGGGCCCGCCGGGCGCCGGCAAGACCATGCTGGCTGCCCGGTTGCCCGGACTGCTGCCCGACCTGGATGCCGCGGCCTCGCTCGAGGTCAGTTCCATGCGTTCGCTCAGTGGCCGCGGCGTCGGGCGGTCCCTGGTGACCCGCCCACCGCTGGAGGCCCCGCACCACACGGCGACGGCGGCGGCCATGGTCGGCGGCGGCAGCGGCCAGATCCGCCCCGGCGCGGCGGCGCGCGCCTCCCACGGCGTGCTCTTCCTCGACGAGGCGCCGGAGTTCGCCTCTGCGGTGCTCGACGCGCTCCGGCAGCCCCTCGAGTCGGGAGTGATCAGCATCCACCGGGCCAACGCGGTTGCCCACTTCCCTGGACGCTTCCAGCTCGTCATGGCGGCCAATCCGTGTCCCTGCGGGCAGTACGGGGCGTCGGACCTCGATTGCACCTGCCCGCCGAGCGCGCGCCGCCGCTACCTTGCCCGCATTTCGGGGCCCCTGCTCGACCGGATCGACATCAAGTTGCGGGTGAAACGCGTCACCGCGGCCCAGCTGCGGCTCGCTGCCGACGGGCCGCGCCTGTCGAGCGCGCTCGCGCGGGAACGCGTGGCCGAGGCCAGGGCGGCTGCGGTGGAGCGCCTCGCCGGAACGCCGTGGTCACTGAATTCGGAAGTGCCGGGCCCGTGGCTGCGCGGCCCGGACGTGCGCCTCGCCGGATCGGCGACGGCCGGCCTCGACCGCGCACTTGAACGCGGCGGGATCACGATGCGCGGCTACGACCGGGTGCTGCGAGTTGCCTGGTCGATCGCCGACCTCGAGGGCGTCTCCCGGCCGGGTGCCGACCAGGTCGGGCAGGCGCTTTACCTGAGAAAGGGAATGACATCATGACCATGTTCGGACTGGATGAGACGGGGGTCCTCACGCTCGCGACAGGCGTGAGTTCCACAGAGGTGGATGCGACGGTGGCAGCCGACCTGTTCGCCCGCGCGGCCTGGACCGGTATCGCCGAGCCGGGCGATGGCACGGCCGGGCTCCTGGTCGCCCGTCTCGGCGCGAGCGCGGCCCTGAGCGCGGTGCTCGACACCCTCGCGCCGGCGAGGTTGGCGGCCGTGGTTCGCGACAGCGATCCCGGCGGCGGCGCGGGCGCAGACGAGGACCTCGAGTCGGACCTCGACAACGGGCTACAGCGGTGGCGTCCGCGGCTGTCGTCCGGCGACGTCATCCGTTCCCTCCAGCAGGCGCAGCGCGTCTCCGCACGGCTCCTCCTGCCGGGCGATGAACTGTGGCCGGCCTCGCTCGACGACCTCGGACTCCACGCGCCGCTCGCGCTCTGGTGGCGCGGCATCCCGGCCGCCCTCGCCGCGCTCCCGCGCTCGATCGCGCTGGTGGGCGCCAGGGCAGCGACGGGCTACGGCGAGCACGTGGCCATGGAGTCCTCGGCCGGGCTGGTCGACCGCGGGTTCGCGATCGTGTCCGGCGCCGCCTACGGGATCGACGGGATGGCTCACCGGTCGGCGCTCGCGAGCGAGGGGCTCACCGTCGCGTTCCTCGCCGGGGGAGTCGATCGTTTCTACCCGAGCGGCCACGACGCGCTGCTCACCCGCATCACCGAGGCCGGCGCTGTCGTCTCGGAACTGCCGTGCGGAGCCGCGCCGACGAAGTGGCGCTTCCTGCAACGCAATCGACTAATAGCTGCGTCGAGCGCGGCCACGGTCGTGCTCGAGGCCGGGTGGCGGTCCGGTTCGCTCAACACGGCCGGCCACGCCGCGGCCCTCGGGCGTCCGCTCGGCGCGGTGCCGGGGCCGGTCACGTCGCCCACCTCCGCCGGATGCCACCGCCTCATCCGCGAGTACGACGCCGTCTGCGTCACCACGGCAGCCGAAATGGCCGAACTCGTGGGGGAGAACCCGACCCAGGTCGCACTCGACCTGCCGGCCGGCGAAACCGAGACGGCCTGGTTCGGCGGGCGCACCAGCGAGCAGGTGCGCGTGTTCGACGCCCTGAGCGCCCGGTCGCCGCGCCCGGTGCCCGACATCGCCCGCCGTGCCGGGCTGTCGACATCGGCCGTGATCGGGGCCCTCGGCGCGCTCGACCTCGAAGGTGTAGCGCGCGAGCGGGAGACCGGGTGGGTGCGCGGGGCGCGGTAACAATGGCAGCTCAGGCCCACTGCTCCAGCGGGACGGCGGCCGCCGCGCGCCCCAGCCGACGAACCGGCCGGACGGCATGGCCATGAGTCCCGGATCGGCGAGCGCGGCAAGCTCATCGTAGTCTGGTCGCACCGACGAAGAGAGAGCCATGTCCGACCACCACCAGGGCCAGTATCCGCCCCCCTCCCACCTCATCGCGCACATCAGCGACACGCACTTCCTCGGCGGCGCCCGAAAGCTCTACGGCACCGTCGACACCGACACCAGCGTGCACCGCGCCCTGGCCCAACTTGAGCGCTCCGGGCTCCGGCCCGACGCATTCGTGCTCACCGGGGACATCGTCGACCGAGGCGAAGCGGATGCCTACCGCCGGGTCAGGGACATCGTCGAGTCCGCGGCCGAGCGGCTCGGCGCGGCGGTCATCTGGGTGATGGGCAACCACGACGAACGATCAGCCTTCCGCACCGAGCTGCTCCGCGAAACCGGCTCCACGGCGCCCGTCGACGGGGTCTTCGACATCCGGGGCCTGCGCATCATCGCCCTCGACACGAGCGTGCCCGGCTACCACCACGGCGAGGTCGACGAGTCCCAGCTCGAGTGGCTCGCGGGCGTGCTCAGCGAGCCGGCACCGCTGGGCACGCTCCTGGCGCTGCACCACCCTCCCGTCCCGATTCCCTCGCCGCTGATGAGCATCCTCGAACTCCGCGACCAGCACCGGCTGGCCGCGGTCGTCGGCGGCAGTGACATCCGGGGGATTCTCGGCGGTCACCTCCACTCGGCGACGACGACTCTCTTCGCTGGCATCCCCGTGTCGGTGGCGGCGGCCACCTGCTACACCCTCGACCCGAGCGCAACCGCGCGTGAACTCACCGGGGTCGACGGCGGGCAGTCGTTCAACCTCGTGCGGGTCTACGAAAACCAGGTCACGCATTCGCACGTGCCGGTGGGCGCGTTCGACGTCGCGACGCACTTCGATGAGGCATTCCTCGAGCGCCTCGAGGCGCTCACCGAGAGCGAGCGCAGGGAGGCGTTCTCCCGTCACACCTGAGTCGACCGGTGCCGGCCGCCACGCGCATTCGAGTCGTTCCCGGGATATCCGTCCTCGGGGGCGGATGCTGGAAGGGTGCACCTCGATACGGCCATTGACGACTTCGTGCTCTACCTTACGGTCGAGCGCGGCTTCTCCGCGCACACCGTGCGCGCCTACCGCACCGACCTCGCCGGGCTCGCCTCGTTCGCGGAGGGGCGAGGCGTCGAGGCGACCGAAGGCCTGACGCTCGACCTTCTCCGCGACTGGCTCTGGGTCGGCACCCAGACCGGTCTCGCCCGCGCAACCATCGCCCGCCATTCCGCGTCGGCCCGCAGCTTCACGGCCTGGCTGGCGAGGACCGGCGGGAGCCCGGGCGATCCGGGCGTGCGACTGCGCTCCCCGAAGCCGGGACGCACCCTGCCGCGCGTGATCAACCGCGGCCAGATGCAGGAGATGCTCGGCCACCTCGAACTCCTCGCGGCGGACGGGCAGCCGGGCGCCCTCCGCGACCTCGCGATCATCGAGTTGCTGTATGCCTCCGGGCTGCGGGTGTCCGAACTCGTCGGCCTCGACGTCTCCGATCTCGACCTCGACCGGCTCACCGTCAGGGTCACCGGCAAGGGATCCAAGGAGAGGGTGGTGCCGTTCGGCGTGCCGGCGCACTCCGCGATCGTGGACTACCTGCGCAGGGCCAGGCCGATCCTGGCCGCCGCCCCGGTGCAAGGCGACGCCACTCCCGCCCCGGCTCCGGCGCTCTTCCTCGGCACGAAGCGCGCCCACCTGGGCGTCCGCGCGGTCTACCGGATCGTCGCGACCCTGCTCGCCGACGTGCCGGGCAACGGCCCGGCCGGCCCGCATGCGCTCCGGCACACGACCGCGACCCACCTGCTCGACGGCGGGGCCGACCTGCGCGCGGTGCAGGAGCTACTCGGCCATGCCAGCCTGGGCACGACCCAGATCTACACCCACGTCTCCGCCGAGCGACTCAAACAGACCTACCGAACCGCCCACCCGCGGGCCTGACGCGGGCGAGCGCGGAGACGCTCCGTCACCGACCGGGAGCAGCACGGCACGCGGAACGCCGCCCAGGTAGAGCAGCGGCGACACATAGTGGCCGTGCAGACGAACGCCGAAATGCACGCACACGCCCACGCAATGCCCGCCGGCACCGACCAGCCCGATTCGCTGACCGGCCGTGACGTGTTCGCCCGCCGTGACGAGAGCTTCGACGGGCTCGACGCTCGAGATGAGGTCGCCGGCGTGGGCCACGGACAGCACCGGGCGGTCGACGACGACGCCGGCGAAGGAGACAACGCCGTCGGCGGGCGCATACACGGGGTCTCCCGTCCGCGCCGCCAGATCGATGCCCCGATGCCCGTGGGCGTAGGTATTTGCCGGCGCGATGAACGCCCGGGTCACGGTGTGCGGGGGAGCGATGGGCCACCCCCACGCGCGCAAGGGAACGGGGGACTCCGGGAGGAACCCGAGCGGGGCGAGAAGCGCAGCGGCAAGCAATCGCGAGGGAATCATGGACAACCATGAGCCCAGCGGAACGGCGTCGTCGCCGGGCCGGTCGAAGGTGTGCGCGCCGCTCGCCGCCCCGGCCCTGTGGGGGACCGGCCGAGGAATCGGACCTGGGCGCCGGGCGAGTCACGGTGGGTGCTAAACTCGTCCAAGCAGCGCTTCATGCGCTGACTACGCGTGCCCATTCGGCCTCCACGACCATTCGGTCCCCGCTTCGCAGGAAGCAGGGGCGGACGTGTGCCGGGCACCAGGAGAGGTGATCGACCGATCACCGCAGAAACCGATTGGCGTTTCGCTGCCTCGCAGCGCGCGCCGGACAAGGAGAACGGCTCATGGCCGTCGTAACCATTCGCCAGCTGCTCGACAGCGGCGTGCACTTCGGGCACCAGACCCGCCGTTGGAACCCGAAGATGAAGCGCTTCATCTTCACCGAGCGTTCCGGCATCTACATCATCGACCTTCAGCAGTCCCTCGGCTTCGTCGACAAGGCCTACGACTTCGTCAAGGAGACCGTCGCCCACGGCGGAACGATCCTCTTCGTCGGCACCAAGAAGCAGGCGCAGGAATCGATCTCAGAGCAGGCGCAGCGCGTCGGCCAGCCCTACGTCAACCAGCGCTGGCTCGGTGGCCTCCTCACCAACTTCCAGACCGTGTCGAAGCGTCTCGCTCGCATGAAGGAACTCGAGGAACTCGACTTCGAAGACACCGCCAAGAGCGGTTTCACGAAGAAGGAAATGCTCATCAAGAAGCGCGAGCTCATCAAGCTGCACAAGAGCCTCGGCGGTATCCGCAACCTCACGAAGACGCCGTCGGCGCTGTGGATTGTCGACACCAACAAGGAGCACCTCGCCATTGACGAGGCCCGCAAGCTCGGCATCCCCGTGATCGCGATCCTCGACACCAACTGCGACCCGGACGACGTCCAGTACCCGATCCCGGGCAACGACGACGCCATCCGTTCCGTCGGCCTGCTGACCCGCATCATCGCGGACGCCGCAGCCGAGGGCCTCATCCAGCGTCACGCAAAGCCGGAGGCCGAAGTCGAGCCCCTCGCCGCTTGGGAAGCTGAACTGCTGCAGGCCCCCGCCGAGACCGAGGCCGCTGCAACGGAGACCACCCCCGCGCAGTCCTCCGCCGAGACCGAACAGGTTGCTGCCGAGAAGGTTGCCGCCGAGCAGGTTGCCGGCGAAGAAGCACCCATCGAAGCCGCAGCCGAAGAGGTTGCAGCCGAAGACGCACCCGCCGACGAGACCAAGTAAGGACACCAGGCATGGCAACCGTCACACTCGAAGCAGTCAAGGCCCTGCGCGAACGCCTCGGCACCGGCATGGTCGACACCAAGAACGCCCTCGTTGAAGCCGATGGCGACATGGAGAAGGCCGTCGAAATCCTGCGTCTCAAGGGTGCAAAGGGCAACGCCAAGCGCGCTGACCGGTCCACCTCGGAGGGCCTCGTGGCCGCCAAGGAAATCGGCAACACCGCGTACATGATCGAACTCGCCTGCGAGACCGACTTCGTCGCCAAGGGTGACAAGTTCGTCGCCCTGTCGGAGAAGGTCCTGGCTGCGGTCGCCGCAGCCGGCGCAACCTCCGTCGAGGAGGGCCTGGCCGCCCCGGCCGACGACAAGACCGTCGCCGACCTCATCAGCGATGAGGCCGCCATCATCGGCGAGAAGTTCGAGCTGCGCCGCGTCGCCGCCGTCACCGGCGAGTCGTTCGCGATCTACCTGCACAAGACCAGCAAGGACCTGCCCCCGCAGGTCGGCGTGGTCGTCGGCTACTCCGGTACCGATGCAGAGACCGCGCGCAGCATCGCCCAGCACATCTCGTTCGCCAACCCCGAGTACCTCTCGCGTGAGGACGTCCCAGCCGAAGCCGTCGAGGCCGAGCGCAGGATCGTCACCGAGATCTCGAAGAACGAGGGCAAGCCGGAAGCGGCACTGCCCAAGATCGTCGATGGCCGCGTGAACGCGTTCTTCAAGCAGGTTGCCCTGCTCGAGCAGGACTACGCCAAGGACAACAAGCTGTCCGTCAGCAAGGTCATTGCAGACGCCGGACTGACCATCTCGGGCTTCGCCCGGTTCAAGGTCGGCGCTTAGTCACACCATGAAGGAGACCGAGGTGCTTTCGCACCTCGGTCTCCTTTTCTGTGCGGCCTCACAGGCGCGCACACAGTAGTTTTAGAACCACGTATGAACGGAAGGACTCGCACGGCATGTCAGACACGGGTAAGAAGCGCAGGGTCCTCCTCAAACTTTCCGGAGAAGCGTTCGGGGCCGGGTCCCTGGGCGTGAACCCCGACGTCGTCAGCTCCCTGGCCCGCGAAATCGCCGAAGCTGCCAAGACGGTCGAAATCGCGATCGTCGTCGGCGGCGGCAACTTCTTCCGCGGCGCCGAGCTGTCCCAGCGCGGCATGGACCGCGGTCGTGCCGACTATATGGGGATGCTCGGCACCGTCATGAACGCCCTCGCCCTCCAGGACTTCCTCGAGCAGGCCGGCGCCGAAACCCGCGTACAGTCGGCCATCGCCATGACGCAGGTCGCTGAGCCGTACATCCCGCGCCGCGCCGAGCGTCACCTCGAGAAGGGCCGCGTCGTCATCTTCGGCGCCGGCGCCGGCCTGCCGTACTTCTCGACCGACACGGTCGCCGCGCAGCGGGCACTCGAGATCGACGCTGACATCGTGCTCGTGGCCAAGAACGGCGTCGACGGCGTCTACTCTGACGACCCCCGCACGAACCCCGACGCCCACAAGATCGACCACATCACCTACCAGGATGCGTTGCAGCGCGGCCTCAAGGTTGTCGACTCGACCGCCTTCAGCCTGTGCATGGACAACGGCATGCCCATGCAGGTCTTCGGGATGAAGCCGGACGGCAACGTCACCGCGGCGATTCTCGGTGCCGATCTGGGTACCCTCGTCTCCAACTAGGATTGTTCAAGCCACCACCAAAGGAGTCACCGTGATTGCGGATGTTCTGTCCGATACGACCGCGCGCATGCACAAGGCTCTCGAAGCCGCCAAAGACGATTTCGGCACCGTGCGCACGGGCCGAGCGAACCCGCAGATGTTCGCCAAGATCCTGGTCAGCTACTACGGCACCATGACGCCTCTCGAACAGCTCGCCTCGCTGCAGAACCCGGAGGCACGCACGCTGCTGATCGCGCCTTACGACAAGGGTGCCCTGCGCGACATCGAGGTCGCGATCCGCGACACCCCCAACCTCGGCGCCAACGTCGGCAATGACGGCAACATCATCCGGGCCACCCTGCCCGAGCTGACCGCCGACCGCCGCAAGGAGTACGTCAAGATCGTGCGCACTAAGGCGGAGGACGCGAAGATCGCCGTGCGCAACATCCGTCGCAAGGCCAAGGACGAACTCGACGCGCTGAAGAGCGACGTCGGCGAGGACGAGGTCGCCCGCGCGGAGAAGGAACTCGAGCAGATCACGAAGAGCCACGTCGACAGCATCGATGATGCACTCAAGCGCAAGGAATCCGAACTCCTCGAGATCTAGGGGAGTGCCGTCGTCATGACACACGATCCTCACAGCGAACAGCCGCCCAAACGCGGTCGGGGTGCAGGTCGCGCCGAATTCCGGGCGCAGGTCGAGGCCACCAAGGCCGACATCGAACGCCAGGTGCAGGCGACACGCGCCCAAATGGACGCCACGACGGAACGCATCGAGGCGCGCACCGGTCGCAACCTGATCCTGGCAATCCTGATCGGGCTCGTCCTCGGCCTGACGATGCTGTTCAGCCTGATCTTCATCAAAGAACTGTTCATGATCTTCGCGGCCCTGATCGTCGGGTCCACGGCCTTCGAGCTGACGCAGGCGCTGCGGCACTCAGGGCGAAACGTTCCGCGCATCCCGGTGGTCATTTCCGCCGTGGCCGTCGTCCCTGCGGCGTTCTATTGGGACGTGACGGGGCAGTGGCTCGCCACGCTCGGTGGGATCGTCCTGATCGCACTGTGGAGACTCGCCGAACTGGCCTGGCCGAAGCGCCGGGCGCCCCTCCGACGCGTACTCGGGGACATCGGGGCCGGATTCCTGATCCAGGTCTACGTGGTCTTCCTGGGGAGCTTCGCCGTGCTGCTGGTGGCCCAGCCGGGCGGGCAGTGGTGGGCCCTCGCCTTCCTCCTGATGGTCATCTCGGCCGACACGGGGGCCTACGCGAGCGGCCTCTCCTTCGGCAAGCACCCCATGGTGCCGACGATCAGCCCGAAGAAGACCTGGGAAGGCTTTGCCGGCGCCGCCGCCGTCTGCGTGATCGCCGGCATCCTGCTGGCCGTCTTCATGCTCGGACAGCCCTGGTGGTTCGGCCTGGTCCTCGGCCCGGTCATCCTCATCACCGCCACATTCGGTGACCTGGCGGAGTCGCTCATCAAGCGCGACCTGGGGATCAAGGACATGAGCTCCTGGCTGCCGGGCCACGGCGGATTCCTGGATCGCCTCGATTCGATCCTGCCGTCCGCCGCCGCGGCCTACGCGCTGTACCTGATCTTCGCCTGAGCGTCCCCGCTTTCGACAGGCGAGCCACCGTGGGAGAGAATGATCCAGTGAGCCCTACTTTTCCGCGAACAGGCAAGAAGATCCTCGGCTACAAGCCTGAGCAGGTCGAGGAGTTCCTGGCCTCCGCCAAGCGCGCGTACGACACCAACGACGGAAGCACCCAACTGACCGCGGAGGGCATCCGACACACCGCCTTCGCCATGCAGAAGGACGGCTACGTGCCCGCGCGCGTTGACGCCGCGATGGAACGCCTCGAGGACGCGTTCGCGGCCAGGGAGCGGGAACGCGCCAGGCAGGGCGGGGAACAGGCGTGGATGGACGAAGCGCGCACGACGGCGCAGGTGCTCGTCAACCGGCTGGGCCGCCCCGATGGACACCGCTTCGCCCGCACGAGCTTCCTCAGCGTCGGCTACAGCAGGGCGGATGTCGACCGCCTCGCCACCACGCTCATGAAGTACTTCCAGGACGGCAAACCCGTCGCGGTAGACAGCGTGCGGACCGCCGTTTTCCGGCCGGAACGGCGCGGTTACCGCGAGGCGCAGGTCGACGCCGTGCTGGACAGCGTCATCGACGTGATGCTGGCCGTTCGCTAATTTGTCTGACGTTATCCGACCGTTATCTGGCTGTCATCTTCGATGTGGGCTAGGGTCGAAGAATCGTGGGTAGACATCTGAACGCAATCGAACTCGTGGCGACCGCCAGGCCGACCAGGGCCCGGATGGTCAGACCTCCCTCCCGGAGCAACCTTTCGCTCTTTCTTTTCTCGTTCGTCGCGGCATCCGCGTTCGTTCTAGTGAACGTCGTCGACCCGTACTCGGGCGCGACGGCTTCGCCATATTTCCAGATGGCCGGGGCCGGGGATCGCTTCGGCGGCCAGGAAACCCAGGCGATCCAGATTGACGGCGCGTACACGAATACCGTCGCCCGCGACGGCTTCACCGTGACCGCAGGGCCGAAACCCCAGCCGAACGGGCAGCCCGTGTCGGCCGCCTCCTTGTCCCGCCCGACCTTCACCGCCCCCTCCGCCGCGGTTCCGAACCCGGGTTCGGCACAGGCGTACGCCCAGGGCGCGGTCATGAAGCGCGGCTGGGGCGAGGACCAGTTCAACTGCCTCGTCTCGCTCTGGAACAAGGAGTCGGGCTGGCGCGTCAACGCGACGAACTCGTCGAGCGGTGCCTACGGCATCCCTCAGGCGCTCCCCGGATCGAAGATGGGCTCGGCGGGCTCCGACTGGGCAACCAACGCCGGCACCCAGATCGAATGGGGCCTCGGCTACGTCACGGACCGCTACGGCACGCCCTGCGGCGCCTGGGGTCACTCACAGGCGATGGGCTGGTACTAGCCGCAGCAGGCGCGGGTCCGCAGAGACCTCCCGCCTAGACTGGTGGTATGCCGCGCAGCAACCGACCCAAGGGCTTCAAGCCGGGTTCGGACGACGACGACGGTGACCTGTCGCACCTCCTCTCCGGCTGGCGCCGCTCAGAGGTCCGCCGGGACGGTCTCTGGCATGTTCAGCCCGTGCCGGCCGCCCAGGCCCTGAAGACGTACGTCTGCCCTGGCTGCGGCCTCTCGGTCGTGCCCGGCGTGGCGCACCTCGTGGCGTGGCGTGGCGACGGGGTCACCGGGGATGCCGCCGACCTGGCGGCGCGGCGGCACTGGCACACGCACTGCTGGAAGATCAAGTAACTAAGATGCCGCAGAGACGGTGTCCATCCAAGGAGGACGCGTGACGACGAGCCCAGTGGATATCCGCGGCGGCACCCTGCTGCCGGCGGTGCGCGAGCACATCGAGCTGCACACCAGCGACGGACTGACCCTGGTGGGGGAGCTGGCGACGCCGGTGGACCGCCCGCCGGTCGCGACGCTGGTCACCCTGCATCCGCTGCCGACCAGCGGCGGGTTCATGGACTCGCACATCCTGCGCAAGGCGGCCGCCCGGCTGCCGGCCCTGGCCGACCTGGCGGTGCTGCGCTTCAACACCCGGGGCACGACGTCACCGCGCGGGACCAGCGGCGGCAGCTTCGGCAGCGGGGTCACCGAGCGCGAGGACGTCGCGGCGGCCATGGCCTTCGTCGCGCAGCGCGGCCTGCCAAACCCGTGGCTGGTCGGCTGGTCCTTCGGAACGGAACTGGCGATCAAGTACGGCCTGGAACATCCGATCCAGGGCGCCATCCTGCTCTCGCCGCCCTTGCACCGGGCCACGGATGCCGAACTCGCCGCCTGGGCGGGCAATGAGCGGCAGCTGGTGGCGATCATCCCCGAACACGACGACTACCTGAAGCCGGAAGAGGCCAGGGAGCGCTTCTCCAGCGTGCCCGGCACTCGTTTCATCGCCGTCGACGGCGGAAAGCACCTGTGGGTGGGGGAGAACCAGACCCGCCGGATCCTGAACGAAATCGTGGCCGTCGTCAACCCGGCCGCGGCTCCGCTGCCGACCGAGTGGGTCGGCGACCTGCAGCCGGCGTCGCCGTGAGGGGTCGCATATCGACCTTCGTTTGCGCCGGGAAGGTCGATATGCGACCCCTCACGGGGCGCGGGGCGACGGTTAGAGTTCGTTCTGCTTCGGAATGACGACCTGCTTGATGATCATCAGGGCCGAGGCCGCAACGGGAATCGCGATCAGCGCGCCGAGGATGCCCAGCAGCGACCCACCGGCCAGCGCCGCGATCACAACGAGGGCGCCGGGCACAGCCACGGCGCGGTTCATGATGTGCGGGCTCAGCACGTATGCCTCGACCTGCATGTACACGAGGTAGTAGATCCCGGCGACCAGGGCGGTCAGGGGCGAACTGCCGATGCCGGGGATCAGGCAGGTCAGCACGATGATCACCGAGCCGCTGACCGTTCCGACGAGCGGGATGAGGGAGAGCAGGAAGGCAATGAAGGCGAGCAGTGCCGGGAACGGCGCGCCGATGATCGACAGGAAGATGAAGCTGAGCACGCCGTTGCAAGCGGCGAGGGCGGCCTGTCCGACGACGTACCGGCCGACCGCGGTCGTGATCTGCTCGCTGATGTCGGTGAACCGTTCGCGTTTTGACGCGGGCACCAGCTGGTAGCTGCCGCGCTTCATGCTGTTCAGCGACGCCGTGAAATAGAGGGTCAGGATGAGGATGATCAACGCGCCGAACAGGCCGCTGATAACCGCGATTCCGGACTGGATCACCGTCGACGTGATGGTCGTCAGGTTCTTGCCGAGGAAATCGGTCGCCGACTTCACGATCGCCTGCACGTCCAGCCCGGGGAACTGTTTCTGGAGGTCCGTGAGGAAGGTGGTCGAGTTGGCGGCCTTGACGAGGTCGGGAATGGCCTTGGAGAGCTTGGACACCTGGTCGACGATGATCGGGACGACAGCGAAGACCATGCCGGTCAGCACGCCCAAGACGGCCGCGACAACCGTGAGGATGGCCGCCCAGCGCGGGAAGCTGTGCCTCTGCAGCCAGGAGACGGCCGGGTCGAGGCCGAGGGCGATGAACAGCGCCGCACCGATGTAGGTGATGATCGTCTGCAGGGTGACCACGGAGGTGATGATCAGCAGGCCGAGGCCGACGCCGAGCGTCCCGACCAATCCAACGCGGAACGCGTTCTGGATCTTCACGATATTTCCCCCCATGCCGGTTTATTCCTCCGACGTGACTCGTTCCGCCTGTGTGAGCACGCTGCGCAGGCTTTCGAAGTAGCCGGCGACCGCGTCGCGCTCAATCCTAATCTGGGACAGACGGTCCTCTGCGTCGGACACGAGAGCGCGCGTGCGCAGCTCCGATTCGGCGAGGATGGCCCTGGCCTTCTCCTCTGCGTCGCGCACGACGCGCTCCGCGGTGTCGTCGGCCAGCTTCTTCTCGGCCTTCGCCTCGTTCCGGGCTCCCGTGTCGAGCTGGTCGTTGAGGACCCGCAGCTCGAGCGTGCGCTGGTTGGTCTCGGCGAGCTGCCGGGCGGCGTCGTCGAGGAATTTCTTCGTCTGCGACACGGCCTCCTGGTGCCGGGCCAGGTGGTTCTGCTCCGCCTCGTCCCGCCTGGCCTTCAGCTCCACCTCGAGGTCGGCCCTGGTCTGGTCGGTCTCCCGCCGGACCTTCCAGGCCTCGCGTTCGCCCTTCTTGCGGGCCGCGGTCAGCTGGTTGTCGAGGTCGATCCGCGACTGTTCCCCGTCGGCGATGAAGTCGGCCTCCGCCTGTTCGTTTTCACGCGCGAGATCGGCGCGCGCCTGCTCGAGCTCGGCGGCCAGGTCGGCCCGTGCCTTCTCGTGCTTGCGGGCGACCGCGGCGCGTTCCTGCTCCAGTTCCCGCGAAAGGTCAGTGAGCGCCTGCTCCCGTTCGATCCGGAGATCGGCGCGGGCCTGTTCGAGCTCGCGGGCCAAGTCGGTTCGAGCCTGCTCGATCTCGGTCGCGAGCTCGGTGCGCGCTCTCGCGGTTTCATGGGCGAGGTCGAGGCGGGCCTGCTCGGTCTCCCTGGCGAGGTCCAGGCGCGCCTGCTCTGTCTCCGCAGCGAGGTCGATCCTGGCTTGCTCGGTCTCCCGGGCCAGGTCTGCGCGCTGCTGGTCAAGTTCGTGGGCTACTTCGGCGCGGGTGAGCTCGGTTTCCCTGGTCAGCCCGGCGGCGATTTCCCGGGCGTCCGTGGCCTCCCGCTGGGCGACGACGCGCACCTCCGCCGCTTCCCTCTCCGCTTCGGAACGGATCGCTGCGGCCTCGCGTTTGACCGTGGCGCGCACCTCGGCCGCCTCGGTGGCCACCGCGCCGCGGATGGCGGATGCCTCGTGCGCGGCGTCCTGGGTGAGGAGCGCGTGTTCCTCCGTGGCGCGGGCGACCAGGTCGTCGGCCTCGGCGCGCGCGTCATCGAGCAGCCGTCTGGCCCTCACCGTGGCATCCGACAGCGTTCGTTCGGCGTGCTCCGTGGCTTCGCGGCGCAGCGTGTCGACCTCGCCGGCCGTCGACGCGCGCAGCTTCTCGGCGTCAATGTCGGCCTGGGCGATCACCCGGGTCGACTGCTCTTCGGCGACGCGCAGCGTGTTCTCGAGCTTCGTGCCGAGGCCGGAGAAGGTGGGGCTGCCAACTTCCTCGATCTCTGCGCTGAGTTCGTCGATGCGCGCGGCCAGGCGCTTGATCTCCTTGCCGGCCTCCACGCCCTGGCTGTTGGCCTGGATCAGGTCGCGGCGCAGGCCCTGGATGGCCTTGTCGACCTCGTCCTTGTCGTAGCCGCGGAAAACCTGGGTGAAATCAGCCTCGTCGGTGGGCACGTCGTTCTCCTCATAATGGGGCTCCCACCCCGTGCGGGAACAGGGCACAAGGGGCGCAGGGGAGCCGGTGCAATTTTAGCCGTACCGCCGGGCCCGCGCACTCATCCCCTTTTGAGGGGCTATTAGGTGCCTCTCAGGGGCGTCCAGTATCGTAGAACGACTGTGTCTGTTGCCATTCGGACCCCACAAGGTTGAGCGTACCTGCGCCCGCCGGCCGGCAACGCAGGAAGGTTCTACGTGCGTTTCGTTCTGGCCATAGTGGCTTTCGTCCTCGCGGCCGTGATGATCATGCTCGGCATCGCGCAGCGAACGGTTTTTCTGGAACCGGCATCCACCAGCCTCAGCGCGACCGTCGAAGGCGGCGCGCGGTACGCGGTGATCGATTCCAAGACCCTCACCGCGTTCCCCGGGAGCCAGAGGATCACCGTCACCGGCCCCGGCGCCGTCTACCTCGCCTACGGCCGCACGGCCGATGTGAAGGCCTGGCTCGGCGACGACGCCTATGCCGAGATCGGCCACGCCGCCGGCTCGACCGAGCTCACCAGCAAGAGCAGCGGGGGAACGGCGACGGCCACGCCTGCTCCCGATTCCGCCACCGGCGAAGCTCCCGTCACGGTGCAGGCAAACCCGGCAGGGTCCGACCTGTGGCTCGGAGAATTCACCGCCAACCGGAAGCTCGCCACCACCATCAACGTTCCCCAGGGCATTTCGGTGATCATCGCCTCCGACGGGACTGCGGCGGCACCGAATAACATCACGCTCTCCTGGCCGTCCGACAACTCCACGCCCTGGGCGGGCCCGCTCATCGTAGGCGGCGCGCTGCTGCTGCTGATCGGCCTCATCCTGTACCTCTGGGCCCTCCTGCACCTGCGACGCTCGCGCGGGCCCAGGCGCAACCTTCCGCGCGGACCACGGATGCCCAGGCTTCCGCGCGCTCCGCGGCCGAAGACGATCAAGGCCAGCGAGATCACCGGACCGCGCCGGTCGATCACGCGGTCACTCGTCGCGGTCGTGCCCGTCATGCTGGTCTCCGGGCTCGCGTTGAGCGGCTGCTCAGCCGACTTCTGGCCGAGCGCGTCTCCCTCGTCGAGTGCGGCGACCAGTCCCTCTCCCGCTGCGACGGGCGTCCCGGCGGCGGCCAAGGACATTCCGCCGCCGGCCGTCACCGTGCCGCAGCTGGAACGGATCGTGCGCAAGATCGCGGTGCTGGCCACGGGCGCGGACGCGAAGCTGGACGCGACGACCCTCGCCACGAGGTTCACCGGTCCCGCCCTCGAGCAGCGCCTCGCCAACTACAAGATCCGCAAGGCGATCCCCAAGTTCACGGCCCTGCCGGCCCTGCCGGCCTCGCCGCTGACCCTCACGCTGCCGCAGCAGTCCTCGACCTGGCCGCGCGTCGTGATGACCGTCATCCAGAACGAGGATGACCCGACGGTCGCGCCCACGGCAATCGTGTTGAGGCAGGAGTCGCCCCGTGCGAATTACCTCGTCGAATACGCGGTCCAGCTCGAGGCCGCCGCGAAGGTTCCGGATGTCGCCCCGGCGACGATCGGCGCCCCGATCATCGCCCCCGATTCCAAGCTGTTGCTGCTGCCGCCCGACCAGATCGGGGCCGCGTATGCCGACATCCTGCTGAAGGGCGAGAAGAGCGCCTCCTTCGGGTTGTTCGAGGCCACGGGTGACACGTTCCGGGACCAGGTCGGCGTCGAGAAGAAGAACGCCAAGACGAAGGCGCTGCCCAAGACAGCGAAGATCACGTTCGGTGCCCTGGCCGGAACGGGCAACACCGTTGCCCTGGCGACCAACGACTCGGGTAGCATCGTCGCCGTGAGCCTCAACGAAACCGAGACCGTCAAGCCGGTTTCCAAAGGCGCGACGGTGAGCCCCGAGGGCGCGAGCAAGGCGCTGTCCGGCGTGTCGGCGACGGCGAAGGGCATCGAGAGTACCTATGGCGAGCAGTTGCTGTTCCATGTGCCGGCTGCCGGCTCGACCGACAAAATCGTTCTCCTGGGCTTCGCCCAGGGACTGATCTCATCAGCGGAGATTAAATGACCAATGTGCCCCTGTCCGGCGCGAACCTGCGCGGCGCCGTCGACCTGTCCTCCCTGGTGAACCGCCAGCCGGCAACCGCGCCGGGCGCGCCCGGCGCAGCCGCCACCGGCACGCCCGTGCCGGTGCCGAGCCTCGTGCTCGAGGGCACTGACGCGAACTTCAGTGAGGTGCTGGAGCTGTCGATGACGGTGCCGGTCATCGTCGACCTGTGGGCCGAGTGGTGCGAGCCGTGCAAGCAGCTCACACCGGTCCTGGAGAAGCTGATTACGGAGTACGCGGGCCGATTCGTGCTGGTCACGGTCGACGTCGATTCCAACCCCCAGCTGTCCCAGGCGTTCGCGGCGCAGTCGATCCCGACCGTGGCAGCCGTGATCGGCGGCCAGCCGGTGCAGCTGTTCAGCGGCGCCATCCCCGAATCGCAGGTGCGTGAGGTGTTCGAGCGTGTGCTCGAGCTCGCCGCCCAGCACGGGGTCACCGGCACCGCCGGGCCTGTCGCCGCCGCGGAGGGCGCCGCCGAGGCCATCGCCCCGCCGGAACCAGAGCTCCCGCCGCACCACGCGGCCGCCTACGAAGCCATCGAGCGCGGGGACTTCGACAGCGCCATCGCCGAATACAAGCTGGCCCTGGCCAAGGATCCACGCGACCGCATGGCGGTCGCCGGCCTCGCCCAGGTAAGCCTGTTGGCCAGGCTCAAGCACCATTCCGTCGCCGAGATCCGCGCGGCCGCGGCTGCCGGGCCGGACGACCTCGACGCTCAGTTGCTGGTTGCCGACCTCGATCTCTCCGGCGGACACATCGAAGACGCCTTCGATCGCCTGCTGACCCTGTTCCCGCGACAGGACGCCGCGGGCAAGAACGCGATCCGCGAACGCATCCTCGAGCTGTTCGAGGTCGTCGGCACCGACGATCCCCGAGTGCCGCCCGCGCGCTCGCGCCTCACCGCGCTCCTCTACTAACCGCCGCGCGCCCTCACCGGCGCGCCAGGCACGCACAAGGCCCCCTCAGGAATCCTGAGGGGGCCTTGTTCGCGCGTTCGAGGGGTTGCTAGCGGCGGAGCTTGAGCCAGAGGCCGGCGAGCGGGGGCAGCGTGACCGTGGCGGATGCCGGGCGGCCGGCCCACGGCTCGTCCATCGCGTGCACAGAGCCCAGGTTTCCGACCCCGGAGCCGCCGAAGTCGGCGGCATCCGTGTTGAGGATCTCTTCCCACTCCCCGGCGAACGGCAGGCCCACCCGGTAGTCGTTGTGCGGGTGCCCGGCGAAGTTGAACAGGCAGGCGATCGGGTTGCCGTGGTCGTCCCAGCGGAGGAACGACACGACGTTTTCGGCCGCGGCGCCGCCCTCGAGAACCTCGAATCCGCTCGGGTCGTTGTCGCGTGCCCACAGGCTGGCGTTGTCCCGGTACACCCGGTTGAGCTGGCCGACGAGCTTGAACAGTCCGCGGTGGGCCGGCTGGTCCAGCATCCACCAATCGAGGCCGCGACCCTCGCTCCACTCGGAGCGCTGGCCGAACTCCTGTCCCATGAACAGGAGCTGCTTGCCCGGATGCGCCCACATGAACGACAGATAGGCGCGCACGTTCGCGAGCTGCTGCCAGGAATCGCCCGGCATCTTCGACACGAGCGAACCCTTGCCGTGCACGACCTCGTCGTGGCTGATCGGCAGCAGGAAGTTCTCGCTGAACGCGTACACGAACGAGAAGGTGATTTCGTTGTGGTGGTACGAACGGTACATCGGGTCGACGTGCATGTACACGAGCGAGTCGTGCATCCAGCCCATGTTCCATTTGAAACCGAAGCCGAGCCCACCGCTCGAGGTGGGCGCGGTCACGCCGCCCCAGTTCGTCGACTCCTCGGCGATCATGACCGTGCCGGGATTGCGCTTGTACGCGGTGGCCGTGACCTCCTGGAGCAGGCTGATCGCCTCGAGGTTCTCCCGCCCGCCATAGATGTTCGGCTCCCACTCGCCGTGCTCGCGCGAGTAGTCGAGGTACACCATGGAAGCGACGGCGTCGACGCGCAGGCCGTCGATGTGGAACTCCTCGAGCCAGTACAGCGCGTTCGCGACCAGGAAGTTGCGCACCTGCTTCTGCCCGAAGTCGAAGACGTAGGTTCCCCAGTCCATCTGCTCGCCGCGGCGCGGGTCGGCGTGCTCGTACAGCGGCTGCCCGTCGAAGCGGGCCAGGGCGAAGTCGTCCTTGGGGAAGTGGCCGGGCACCCAGTCCATGATCACGCCGATGCCGGCCTGGTGCAGCCGGTCGATCAGGTACCGCAGGTCGTCCGGGTGGCCGAACCGGCTCGTCGGCGCGTAGTAACCGGTGACCTGGTAGCCCCAGGACCCGCCGAACGGATGCTCGGACAGCGGCATGAACTCGACGTGCGTGTACGCCAGCTCGTTCATGTAGCCGATCAGCTCGTCGGCCAGTTCCCGGTAACCGAGCCCAGGGCGCCAGGAGCCGACGTGCATCTCGTAGATGCTCATCGGACGGTTGTGCGGGTCGGTGGCGGACCGCTCGGTCAGCCACGCGGCATCCGCCCACTCGTAGTGGGTTTGGCCGATGACCGACGCCGTCTTCGGCGGAACCTCGGTGTACCTGGCCATCGGGTCGGCCTTCCGCACCCAGTGGCCCGACTGCGCGAGCAGTTCGAACTTGTAGTTGGAGCCGGCGGCCAGGCCGGGGATGAAGAGCTCCCACACGCCTGTGCTGCCCATGTTGCGCATCGCGTGGGTGACGCCGTTCCAGCTGTTGAAGTCGCCGATCACGCGAACCGCCTGGGCGTTCGGAGCCCACACCGCGAAGGAGGTGCCGGAGGTCGTACCGAGCACACCGATGTGGTCGCGGAAATGCGCGCCGAGGACGTCCCACAGGCGTTCGTGCCGGCCCTCGCCGATGAGGTGCAGGTCGAGTTCGCCGAGGGTGGGCAGGTAACGGTAGGGGTCGTCGGCGACCCAGCTCGGCGCCGCCTCGTACCGTGCCTCGAGGGTGTAGTCCTGCAGGCCCACGGTGCTCACACCTTGCCAGATGCCGTGGCGGAGGTGTGTGAGTTCGATGTGGGCGCCGTTGGCGAGGATCGCGAAGACCTCGGTGGCAAGCGGCCGGAGGGCGCGGATGACGACGAGCGGGTCGGTCACACCCGCCGCGTCGACGAGGTGCTGGCCGAGCACCCCGTGCGGGTTGTAATACCTGCCGGAAGCGACCGCGTCGAGGATGTCGTTGGGGACCTCAGGCAGCGCCGCCTGGCCGTCTGCAGCGTGCTTCATGCGTGCCATCCGTTCATGCGTGCTGGCTGGTTCATCTGGGTCGTTCCGTTCATGCGTGCTGGCCCTTCACGTGCAGGATATGTACCGGGTCGGTGAATGCGTCGAGTCGCACGTAGTTGTCAGCTGACCAGGTCCAGTCAGCACCCGAGATGAGGTCGCGCACCTCGAACTCCTCGCCGCGCCGAATTCCGAACCTCGTAACGTCGAGGTGCACCAGCGTCTCGCGCACCGAGTGCGGGTCGACATTGACGACGATGATGAGCGCGTCCGCCTGGCCGGTGCCGGTGAACGCGGCGCCCAGGTACTTGCTGAAGACCAGGACCGAGTCGTCGTCGCTCGTGTGGATGTCGAGGTTGCGCAGCTGGCCGAGCGCCGGGTGCTCCGCGCGGATGCGGTTCAGCAGCGTGATGAACGGGGCGAGCGACCGGTCGAGGGACTCGGCCTTGGCAAAGTCGCGGGGGCGGTACTCGTACTTCTCGTTGTCGATGTTCTCCTCGGCGCCCGGCCTGGCTACGCTCTCGAACAGCTCGAAGCCGGCGTAGACCCCCCAGGTCGGTGCGGCCGTCGCGCCGAGGGCGGCGCGGATCTTGAACGCGGCCGGCCCGCCGAACTGCAGGAATTCGGAGAGGATGTCCGGCGTGTTCACGAACAGGTTGGGCCGGAGGAAGTCGGCCGTGTCGTAGGCGAGGCCGGCGAAGAACTCCTCGAGCTCGACCTTCGTGTTGCGCCACGTGAAGTACGTGTATGACTGCTGGAAGCCCACCTTGGCCAGTCCCTGCAACAGGGCGGGCCGAGTGAAGGCCTCGGCGAGGAAGACGACATCCGGGAACTCGGCGTTGATCTCGTTGATCAGCCATTCCCAGAAGTCGAGCGGTTTGGTGTGCGGGTTGTCGACACGGAAGATCTTCACGCCCAACGCGATCCAGTGCCGCAGGATCCGCAGTGACTCGGCGCGGATGCCGGCCGGGTCGTTGTCGAAGTTGATCGGGTAGATGTCCTGGTATTTCTTCGGCGGGTTCTCGGCGTACGCGATCGTGCCGTCTGGCAGGGTGGTGAACCACTCGGGGTGCTCGGTCACCCACGGGTGGTCAGGGGACGCCTGCAGGGCGAAGTCGAGCGCGACCTCGAGGCCGGCCTTGCGCGCCTGACCGAGGAAGTAGGTGAAATCCCTGATGGTGCCGAGGTCGGGGTGGATGGAGTCGTGGCCACCCTCGGCCGATCCGATCGCCCAGGGCGAGCCGGGGTCGCCCGGCCCGGCATCCAGCGTGTTGTTCGGCCCCTTGCGGAAGGCACGGCCGATCGGGTGGATCGGCGGGAGGTAGAGCACGTTGAAGCCCATCGCCGCGACGCCGGGCAGCCGCTTCGCCGCCGTGCGGAATGTGCCGCTCTTCCACGACCCGTCCGCCAACCGCTTCGCGCCTTCGGATCGCGGGAAGAACTCGTACCAGGACCCGACGGCCGCCCGGGAGCGCTCGACGACGACGGTGCGCGAGTCAGAGATGCTTTCGAGGCCGGAGAGGGGGCGAACGGAGGCCGCTGCGTGCAGCTTCTCGTTGTCGAGTGCGGCGAGGCGCTCGTCGACGGGCTTGCCCTGGTCGGCCAGGGTGCGGGCCGCGGCGGTGAGGAGGCGTCGCTCGGCCAGCGGCCTGGTCTTGTCGGTTCCGGCCGCGGTGAACAGCTGGGCGCCAATCGCGAACATGAGCTCGACGTCGATCCCCGCCGGAATCTTGATCTCGGCGTTGTGCTGCCAGGTTGCGAAGTCGTCGGCGTAGGCGTGCACACGGTACGTCCAGCGGCCCTGCTCACCCAACTGCACGAGGGCTTCGTAGCGATCCGTTCCCTGTGCCTTCAAGGTCATCGGATGGCGCGTCTGGGTGCCGTCAGGGGCGGTGAGCAGAAGCATCACCCCGATGAGGTCATGTCCTTCGCGGAAAGCGGTGGCGCGGAACGGAACGACCTCCCCGACAAATGATTTGGCCGGCCAGAGGTTGTCGTTCAGCTGCGGGGAGAGGTCGAGAATCGGGATTCGGCCGATGTTCGGGGGAGCCCCCGCCACACGGGTCGCCTCATGCCCAACGATTGCCGGTTTCACTTTCTTAGCCACCCCTCGACCGTAGCGCGAAATGTTTGCCCGGCGCGCAATGATTTCCCCATTCGACACACCGCGCCCCATAAGGTTGACCTCGTGAAGGCGATCCGCAAATTTACCGTCCGTGCCGTCCTGCCCGAAGCGCTGGCCGCTCTCGATGAGCTCGCCGGAAACCTCCGCTGGTCATGGCACGATCCCACCCGGCAACTGTTCGAGCGCATTTCGCCCGAGGTCTGGCGGGAGATCGGCAACGACCCGGTCGCCCTGCTCGGCGCCGTCGACCCGACCCGCCTCGACGAGCTCGCCCGCGACGCCGATTATGTCAACGCCGTGAACGCCATGCGGAACGACCTCCGCGAATACCTCGAGAAGCCCCGCTGGTACCAGGGCCTCGAGGGGGAGAAGCCCGCTGCGATCGCCTACTTCTCACCGGAGTTCGGCATTGCGGCCGCGCTGCCGCAGTACTCGGGGGGCCTGGGCATCCTGGCCGGCGACCACCTCAAGAGCGCATCAGACCTGGGTGTGCCCCTCGTGGGCGTCGGCCTGTTCTACCGGGCCGGCTACTTCAGCCAGGCCATCTCGGCGGACGGCTGGCAGATGGAGCGCTATCCGCTCCTGGACCCCGACGGGCTGCCGCTGTCGATCCTGCGCCGGGCGGACGGCTCCGATGTGCAGGTTGCGCTCGCGCTGCCCGACGGCCGCACGCTGCACGCGCGCGTTTGGCAGGCGATGGTGGGCCGCATCCGTTTGCTCATGCTCGACACGGATATCCCGGAGAACCCGGACGACCTGCGCCTGGTCACTGATCGGCTGTACGGCGGCGGCGGCGAACACCGCCTGCTGCAGGAACTGCTGCTGGGCATCGGCGGGGCGCGCGCCGTGAAGCAGTGGAGCACGCTCAGCGGACACCCGCAGCCCGAGGTGTTCCACACGAACGAGGGGCACGCCGGTTTCCTCGGCCTCGAGCGCATTTCGAGCCTGATCGGCGAGGGACTGAGCTTCCAGGAGGCGCTGCAGGTGGCTCGCGCCGGCACGGTCTTCACCACCCACACCCCGGTCGCGGCCGGCATCGACCGGTTCGAGCGCGACCTGATGCGCCGCTACTTCGAGACCGACCTGCTGCCGGGAGTCGCCGTCGACGACCTGCTCGCCCTGGGCGCGGAGACCTACGAGGGCGGCTCGCCCGACGTCTTCAACATGGCGCTGATGGGCCTGCGGCTCGGGCAGCACGCCAACGGCGTGTCGCGCCTGCACGGCGAGGTCAGCCGGCGCATGTTCAAGGGGCTGTGGCCCGGCTTCGATGCGGCGGATGTGCCGATCGACTCGATCACGAACGGCGTGCACGGGCCGACCTGGACCGACCCGGAGCTGCTCGCACTCGCCCAGAACCGGCTCGGCGCCGGCGACACTTCCACCGCGGACTGGGCGTCGCCGAGCATTTCGGACCAGGACCTCTGGTCGGTGCGCGGCCGGATGCGCCTCCAGTTCGTCGAGGATGCCCGTCGGCGCCTGACCGCGGCCTGGCGCGAACAGAACCCGGGCGGCATCCCGCCGACTTGGATCAAGCAGGTTTTCGACCCGAACGTGCTCACCATCGGCTTCGCCCGGCGTGTGCCGACCTACAAACGGCTCACGCTGATGCTGCACGACCCCGACCGGCTGCGCGCGCTGCTGCTTCACCCCGACCACCCCATCCAAATCGTGATCGCCGGCAAGTCGCACCCGGCCGACGACGAGGGCAAGCGCCTCATCCAGAAGATCGTGCAGTTCGCGGCCGACCCGGAGCTGCGCACGCGCATCGCCTTCCTGCCCGACTACAACATCGCGATGGCGCAGCTGATGTACCCTGGCACCGACGTCTGGCTGAACAACCCGCTGCGCCCGCTCGAGGCCTGCGGCACGTCCGGCATGAAGGCGGCGCTCAACGGCGGGCTCAACCTGTCGATCCTCGACGGCTGGTGGCCCGAGTACTACGACGGCAAGAACGGCTGGGCGATCCCGTCAGCGGATGCCGCCGGCGATTCGGCCGAGCGCGACCGGATCGAGGCCAACGCGTTGTACGACCTCATCGAACACCAGGTCGCGCCGCCGTTCTACGAGCGCAACTCCGACGACGTGCCGGAGCGGTGGGTCGCGTCCATTCGCCACACCCTCGCCACCCTGTCGCCCGAGTTGAGCGCCGACCGGATGGTGCGCGAGTACGTCGAGCGCCTGTACCGCCCGGCGGGACACTTCGAGGAGCTCCTGTCGGCGAAAGACTACCGTGCGGCGCGCGAACTGGCCGCGTGGAAGGAACGGATCACCACCGCGTGGCCCGGCGTCTCCGTCACGCACGTCGAGTCGGGCGGGGTCACATCCGTGCCCCAGGTCGGCGACGACCTGCACCTGCGCGCGCACGTGCAGCTGAATGGCCTGCTGGCCGAGGATGTCACGGTTGACGTCGTCTACGGCCGGAGCCTGCTCGGCGACGATCTCACCGACGTTGACACGCAGACGCTCACGTCGGCGGCCGAGCGGGATCCGGCCGACGTGGCCTCGGGGGCGCCGACCCTCTTCACCGGCACCGTCGAACTGGACCGGGCGGGGGCCTTCGGGTACACCGTGCGGGTCGTGCCCAAGAACGATCTGCTGATCAGCCCGGCCGAGATGGGCCTCATCGCCGTCGCCAGCTAGCCTCGCTCCCGCTCCCGCCAGCCGGCCTTGAGCTGCGGAAAAAACACCTTCCCAAGCCGGCGAAACGAAGGTGATGTGTCCGCAACTCAACGGGGTGACGAGGGACGCGACGGAGGGCGAGGCGCTAGGCGCGGGCGATCGCGGCGAAGGTCGCGCTCGTCGAGCGCTGCAGGTCGGCGGGGGCCAGTTCGAGGTCGAAGCCGCGGCGTCCGCCCGAGACGAAGACCGTGTCGAACAGCAGGGCGCTCTCGTCGATCACGGTCGTCAACGGCGTCTTCTGGCCGATCGGGCTGATGCCGCCGACCACGTAGCCGGTCTTCCGCTCGGCAACCCTCGGGTCGGCCATGACCGCTCGCTTGGCGCCGACGGCCGACGCGAGCGCCTTGAGGTCGAGCTGTCCGGTCACCGGGACGATGCCGACGACAAGGATGCCGTCGGCGTCGGCCAGCAGGGTCTTGAACACGGTCGCCGGGTCCAGGCGCAGTTTCTCGGCGGCTTCGAGGCCGAAGTTGGTGGCGGCCGGGTCGTGCGGGTAGAGGTGCGGGGTGAACGGGATTCCGTCGCGGACGAGGCGGACCGTCGCCGGTGTGCCGGCCCCGGCATCCGGTTTCCGGTTCATTCGGCCGCCTGGTGGGCCTTCAGCAGCATCATCGAGGCGCCGGTCACGAACAGCGGGCTGCCGGGAGTGTGCGTCGTCACGGTGTCGCCGAGATCGTCGTGGCTCGAGTCCCAGAGCAGGGTGTACGAGGTGACGCCGTCGTGTTCCGGCAGGGTGACCGTGACGTCCTGCTCAAGGCCGTGCACGATCAGCAGGATGCGGTTGAAGTCCTCGTGCTCGGGGGTGCTCGCGGCAAGGTACTGGAGCGTGCGCTCCTTCGACGAGTTCCAGTCCTCTTCGGACATCGATTCGCCGGCGATGTTGTACCAGTCCATCCGGCTGGCGCTGGGCGTGAGCACGCCGGGGCGAGCGAACCGCACCGGCCGGAGGGCCGGGTTCTCCCGACGCAGCTCCAGCAGGCGGCGCGTGACGCGGTGCAGGTCCAGCTGCCAGTCGACCAGATGCCAGTTGAGCCAGGTGAGTTCGCTGTCCTGGCAGTAGGCGTTGTTGTTACCGCGCTGGCTCCGACCGAACTCGTCGCCCGCCGTCACCATGGGCACGCCGGCCGAGAGGAGCAGGGTGCCGAGCAGGTTGCGCATGGCCTTGCGCCGGGTGGCGAGGATCTTGACGTCCCTCGTCGGGCCCTCTGTGCCGTGGTTGAAGGAGTTGTTGCCGTCGGTGCCGTCGCGGTTCGACTCGCCGTTGCCCACGTTGTGCTTGACGTTGTACGCGGTGAGGTCTGCCATGGTGAAGCCGTCGTGCGCCGTGATGAAGTTGAGGGAGGCGAGCGGTCCGCGCTCCTCAAAGAACGTGTTTGACGATCCGGCCAGGCGGGTCGCGAAACGCCCGATGCCGCTGCCGGCCGGCAGGTTGCGCCGGGCGACCGCGATGTCGGTCAGCCAGAAGGAGCGCATCCGGTCGCGGTAGCGGTCGTTCCATTCGGTCCAGCCGGACGGGAAGTTCCCGGTCTGCCAGCCGCCGTGCCCGACGTCCCACGGCTCGGCGATCAGCTTCACCCCGGCCAGCTCGGGGTCGTTCTGGATCGCGGTGATCAGGGGGTGGTCGGGCTGGAAGTGAACGTCGCCGTTGCGGGCGAGGGTCGCGGCGAGGTCGAACCGGAAGCCGTCGACCTGGAGATCGTTGGCCCAGTAACGGAGCGAGTCCAGCACCAGGCGGATCGGCACGTCATGGCCGAAATTGACCGTGTTGCCGCAGCCGGTGACGTCGATGTACGCCCCGCTCGCGTCCTGGCGGTAGTAGTGGGCGTTGTCGATCCCGCGGAAGCCGGTGACCGGTCCATCGGGCCCCTCCTCCGAGGTGTGGTTGTACACGACGTCGAGGATGACTTCGAGGCCGGCCTCGTGCAGGAGCTTGACCATCCCCTTGAACTCGCGCAGCACGGCCTCGGGGCCGGCGGCCTGGGCGGCCTTCGTCGCGTAGTCGGCGTGGGGGGAGAAGAAGTTGAAGGTGTTGTAGCCCCAGTAGTTGGTGAGTCCCTGCTTGATCAGGCGCTGCTCAGAGACGAACGCCTGCACGGGCAGCAGCTCGATCGACGTGACGCCGAGGTCCTTGAGGTAGCCGATCGTGGCCTCGTGGGCGAGTCCGGCGTATGTGCCGCGCAGCTCAGGCGGGATCGCGCCGTTGAGCTTGCTGATGCCGCGAACGTGCGCCTCGTAGAGGACCGCGTGGTCCATCGGAATCCCGGGTTTGACCGCTCCGGCCCAGTCGAAGCTTCCGTCGACGACGGATGACTGCCACTGGCCGGCGCCAACTCGCACCAGGCCCCGGGAGTACGGTTCGATCAGCGTTTTCTCGGGGTGGAATGAGTTCATGGGGCCGGCGGGACCGGAGACCCGGATGCCGTAGCGGCGTCCGGGCGAGAGCGTGCGGGATTTGCCGACCCAGACGCTGTGGGCGTCCTTCGCCATCGGAACGGTCTTGATGATCCAGTTCGGGTCGATGTCGTCGAAGATGCATAGCTCCATGGCGTCTGCGGTCTCCGACCACACGCGCAGCTCGCCGCCGCTGGCCGTGACCCGGACGCCAAGATTGCGCAGGGCATCAGCGGGAGTCATGAGATCTAGAGTAATGAGTACGAGAGGTCGGTTTTGACCACAAGCGGAACGACCGCTCTCTGTCCCAACCCGGGGACGCAGGAAGGAAGCGATATGGCCGTTTACCTCGACCATGCGGCGACGACGCCGATGCTCCCTGCCGCCATCACCGCGTACGCGGAAGCCATGACGGTGGTGGGTAACCCCGCGTCGATTCACAGCCAGGGCCAGAACGCGAAGCGGATGCTCGAGGAAGCCAGGGAACGCGTCGCCCGGAGCGTCGGCAGCGACCCGATCGAGGTCGTCTTCACCGGCGGCGGCACCGAGGCGATCAACCTGGCGCTCAAGGGCCTGTTCTGGGCCAGGGCGCCGCGCACCCGCATCCTCGTGCCCGGCGGCGAACACCACGCCACGCTCGACACGGTCGAGTGGCTGGAACGCCATGAGGGCGCCGTCATCGAGTGGCTCCCGCTCGACTCGCTCGGCCGGGTCGACCTCGCCGCGCTCGAACGCGCCACCGCCGCCAACTCGGACGACATCGCGCTGGTCACCCTGCTCGCAGCGAACAACGAGGTCGGCACGCTCCAGCCCATTGCGGAGGTCGCCGCGCTCGCCGCCGCCCACGGCATCCCGGTGCACGTCGACGCGGTGTCGGCTTACGGCCACGTGCCGATCGACTTCGCGGCGCTCAGCCGCGCCGGTGTCTCGGCCCTCAGCGTGTCGGCGCACAAGATCGGCGGCCCGGTGGGCATCGGCGCCCTCGTCCTGTCGCGCCGGGCAACCGTCGTGCCGCTGATCCACGGCGGTGGGCAGCAGCGGCAGGTGCGCAGCGGCACCCAGGACGTCGCGGCCGCCGTGTCGTTCGCGGTCGCGGCATCCGCTTTCGGGCCCGGCCTCGCCGGCGAGGGCGCGCGCCTGGCCGCCCTGCGGGACCGGGTGGTGGCCGGCGTGGTCCAGGCGGTGCCGGAGGCGATTCTCAACGGTGACCCCGACCCGGCCGGACGACTCCCCGGCAACGCACACTTCACCTTCCCCGGCTGCGAGGGCGACTCGCTCCTCTTTTTGCTGGATGCGGCGGGCGTCTCGGTGTCGACCGGCTCCGCCTGCCAGGCCGGCATTCCAGAGCCCTCGCATGTCTTGCGCGCGATGGGCCGCAGCGAACTCGAGGCCAGGGGAGCGCTCCGCATCACCCTGGGACACACCTCAACAGACGCCGACGTCGACGCCTTCCTCGCCGCGCTTCCCGCCGCGTACGCGCAGGCCGCGCGCGCCGGCCTTGCCGACCGCGAACCGGCCCGCTGACGCATCCCGCTTCGTTCTGCCCTCCCTCGCGAAACTGCAGTTGTGGTTACCTCAGCGGTGCTGAAGTGACCACAACTGCAGTTTCGCGGAAGGGCATGGCGGGTTCGTTTAGACTGGTCGGATGAAGGTTTTGGCAGCAATGAGCGGTGGGGTGGACTCCGCCGTCGCCGCAGCCCGCGCGGTCGAAGCGGGGCACGAGGTGGTGGGCGTGCACCTGGCGCTCAGCCGCATGCCCGGCACACTGCGCACCGGCAGCCGCGGTTGCTGCACGATCGAGGACTCGATGGATGCCCAGCGGGCGGCCAATATCATCGGCATCCCCTACTACGTGTGGGACTTCTCCGAACGGTTCAAGCTCGACGTCGTCGACGACTTCATCGCCGAGTACGCCGCCGGGCGAACCCCCAACCCCTGCATGCGCTGCAACGAGCGGATCAAGTTCGCCGCCCTGCTCGAAAAGGCCCTCGCGCTCGGCTTCGACGCCGTCTGCACCGGCCACTACGCGTCGATCCTGACGGATGCCGACGGCAACCGGGAACTGCACCGGGCGAGCGCCTGGGCCAAGGACCAGTCCTACGTGCTGGGCGTGCTCACTAAAGAGCAGCTGGCCCACTCGATGTTTCCGCTCGGCGCGACGCCGTCCAAGGCCGAGGTCCGCGCCGAAGCGGCCGAACGCGGCTTCTCGGTCGCGAACAAGCCAGACTCCTACGACATCTGCTTCATCCCGGACGGCGACACCCGCGGCTGGCTTGCCGAGCGGGTTGCCCCGGTGACCGGCGACATTCTCGACCGTGACGGCGCCAAGCTGGGCGAGCACGAGGGCGCCGTCGCGTTCACCGTCGGCCAGCGCAAGGGCCTGCAGATCGGCACGCCCGCCGCAGACGGCAAGCCCCGCTTTGTGCTCGAGGTTCGTCCGATCACGAACACCGTCGTCGTCGGCCCCAAGGAGGCGCTGGCCATCCGCGAGATCGCCGGCTCGAAGTTCACCTGGGCCGGCGTTGCCCCCGCGCATCCGGAGGTCGCCTTCGACTGCGACGTGCAGATCCGCGCGCACGCCGACCCAGTGCCGGCCGTGGCCCAGGTGGTCTCGGTCACCGGGGGCACCGAGCTGATGATCACCCCCAACGAGCCCCTCACCGGCGTCGCCCCCGGGCAGACCGCCGTCGTCTACATCGGAACCCGCGTGCTTGGCCAGTGCACCATCGACCGAACGGTCAGCACTGTCCCCTCCGCGGCGATGAGTCCCATCGCCGTCGATGCCTGATCCCGGCCAGGATCAGGAGCTGCACGCCGCGGCCGAGGAGGTCGGCGCACTGACCGGGCGCATCCTCGAGGCCAGGGACGCCTACTACGAGCGCAACGAAGTCATCATCTCCGACGCGGAATATGACGAGCTCATCCGGCGCCTCGCCGAGCTCGAACGCGAGTTCCCGGAACTGCAGAGCCAGGACAGCCCCACCCTGACGGTCGGCGGCCGCGCCGAAACCACCCTGTTCGCCCCGGTGCAGCATGCGGAACGGATGCTCAGCCTCGACAACGTCTTCTCGGTCGAGGAATTCGAGGCGTGGGCCGCCCGGGTCGAGCGCGACTCCGGCCGGGCGGTGCATTACCTCTGCGAGCTCAAGATCGACGGCCTGGCCATCAACCTCCGCTACGAGAAGGGCGTGCTCGTCACAGCCGCAACCCGCGGCGACGGCGTCGTCGGCGAGGATGTCACCGAAAACATCGCGCTCGTGCCCGGCATCCCGCGCCGCCTCTCCGGCATCGGGCACCCGGTGCTGATGGAGGTGCGCGGCGAGGTCTTCTTCCCGGTCGCATCCTTCCGCGAGCTGAACGCCGAGCAGAGCCGCACCGGCGAGCGCGTCTTCGCCAACCCGCGGAACGCGGCCAGCGGCTCCCTCCGCCAGAAGGCCGAGAGCAAGAACCCCGACCAGCTGCGACTGATGCGCTCCAGGCTGGGCCGGCTCCGGATGCTCGTGCACGGCATCGGCGCGTGGGCGCGCCCGCCCGTCACCGCGCAGTCAGGGGTCTACGCGCTCCTCGACGGCTGGGGCCTGCCCACGAGCACCCACTACACCGTGACGTCGGCGTCCGGCGAGGCGGCGGCATTCATCGAGTACTACGGCGAGCATCGGGGGAGCGTCGAGCACGAAATCGACGGCATCGTGGTCAAGGTCGACGAACTGGCCCTGCACGTGGAGCTGGGCGCCACCAGCCGGGCGCCCCGGTGGGCGATCGCCTACAAGTACCCGCCGGAGCAGGTGAACACGAAACTGCTGGACATCGTCGTCAGCGTCGGCCGCACCGGGAGGGCGACGCCGTTCGCGGTGATGGAGAAGGTACGGGTCGCCGGATCAGAGGTGCGCCAGGCCACGCTGCACAACCAGGATGTCGTCAAGGCGAAGGGCGTGCTGATCGGCGACACGGTCGTGCTGCGCAAGGCCGGCGACGTCATCCCGGAGGTGCTCGGCCCGGTCGTCGAGCTGCGCGACGGCACGGAACGCGAATTCATCATGCCGACGCGCTGCCCGGAGTGCGGCACCCCGCTGGCGCCCTCGAAGGAAGGCGACATCGACCTGCGCTGCCCCAACGCGCGCAGTTGCCCGGCCCAGGTGCGCGGCCGGGTCGAGCACATCGGTTCCCGCGGAGCACTCGACATCGAGGTTCTCGGTGAGGTCGCCGCGGCCGCGCTGACCCAGCCGACGATCCCCGCGCAGCCGCCGCTGCCGACCGAGGCTGGACTGTTCGACCTCGAACTCGACGACCTGCTGCCCATCGAGGTCGTCGTCAAGGATTCCGAAACCGGCCTCCCCAAGGAAGAGGACGACGGCGCTCCCAAGTTGCGCACACCGTTCCGCCGCAACCCGACGGCCGAAGAGCGAAAGCGCGGACTCACCGGGCCGCAGCCGTCCTCGAGCGCGATCAAGCTCCTGAGCGAGATCGAGCTCGCGAAGACCAAGCCGCTCTGGCGCATCCTCGTCGCCCTCAACATGCGCCACGTCGGCCCGGTCGCAGCCCGCGCCCTCGCCGGCCATTTCGGGTCCCTCGATGCCATCCGCGCCGCTTCCCGGGAGGAATTGGCCGAGGTCGACGGGGTCGGCGGGATCATCGCGGATGCCATCATCGACTGGTTCGAGGTCGACTGGCACCTGGACATCGTCACCCAGTGGGCGCGCGCCGGCGTGCAATTCACGACGCCGGGCCACCCAGGGCCTGGCGCGGCCGCCGCGGCCGGCGGAGTGCTTGCGGGGCTCACGGTCGTGGCCACCGGGTCACTCGAGGGATTCACCCGAGAGGAAGCCCAGGAAGCGATCATCGCGGCCGGCGGCAAGTCGGCCTCGAGCGTGTCGAAGAACACCGATTACGTTGCGGCCGGACCGGGCGCCGGCTCAAAACTGGCCAAGGCGGAGCAGCTGGGCATCCCCATTCTCGACGCCGACGGCTTCCGAATCCTGCTCGACAAGGGGCCGGCCGGCCTGGATTCCGCCGCCGAATAACCTCGGCCGACAGACGAAATGGTATCCCCCAGAATCGGGGGTGGACTGGCTTACTGTGGCGCTTTTCGGCTCACTAGGCTGTGATTCTAGGACCGTTTTGGCGTTGGGCCGGCCAATTGCTCGGCGCGTCCGGAAGGGGCGGGCCGGGGAGTGTTGTTAGACGTGGCGGTACTCCTGACGGCCTCGCTGACCATGGGCAGGGTCGGCGGGGACGTGGGCGTGCACGAGCCCGTCTCCATCACCACCGCAAGCGGCTTCCTCCCCACCAGGCTTTCCGACGTCCCGGGAGACGGCGCGGCCGGGCCCCTGTGGCAGGACCTGTCCGGACCTTTCGGCACCTCCGTCGACGTGGACGTCACCTCACTGCGCACCGCGAGCGGGGTAGGACTGCTCGCCGGGCTGTCCCGGCTGTCCCTTGGCGACATCTCCACATTCGTCGCCGATAACCCCGCGAAGATCGACCGGCTGCTCGCCGCTCCGCCGGCCGCGACGAAGGTCGCCGAAATGTGGAGCGGACTCGGCGGACCCGAGCGTGCCGCCCTCGCGGCTGCAGCGCCGCGGCTCGTTGGCAACCTCGACGGCGTGCCGGCGAGGGAGCGGGGCCGGGCGAACGAGCGGTACCTCGACCAGACCGTTTCCGACGTGCAACGCCGCCTCAAGGCGGCTGACGGCGCAGCGGCCGGCCCGCTCGGCCAGGAGCTCTCCATGCTGGCCCAGGTCAGGGCCGCGCTGCAGTCGGGCGACGGCGGGCCCCGGCGTTCCCTGATCCTCCTGGACGCGACGGGGGGCGGGCGCGCGGCGATCGCGCTCGGCAATCCGGACACCGCCGATTTCGTCAGCTACCTCGTGCCCGGACTTAACTATGGGGTGGAAGCGCAACTCGTCAACTGGTCAGCGACGGCCGACGCGCTCTACGCCGAGCAGAGCGAGGTGCTGGCACGACGGGCCGCCGCGCACCCCGGCACTCCGGCCGCCAGCGTCGCGACGATCGCCTGGATCGGCTACGAAACCCCCGACCTGTTCAACGTGGGCGGCCTGGACCGGGCAGAGGTCGGCGCGGACTTCCTCGAGAAATCCTGGCTCGGCCTCCGCTCCGCCCGCGGATCCCACCAACCGTTCATCTCCGTGCTGGCCCATTCCTACGGATCGACCGTCTCCCTGGTCGCGCTGGCCCGCGGATCTGTCGATGTCGATGCCTTCGTCATGGTGGGCTCGCCCGGCAGCGCCGTGCAGTCGGTAGACGAGTTGAGCGTGAAGCACGGCAACGTCTACGTCGGCGAGGCCGACTGGGATCCGGCAGTCAACAGCGCGTTCTTCGGCAGCGACCCCGGGGCGGCGTCGTACGGCGCACACCGGCTCGGAGTCTCCGGCGCACACGACCGCGTCACCGGCACCTGGCTCGACGGATCCCTCGGCCACAACGCCTATTTCACGCCGGGGAGCGAGTCGCTGCACAACATGGCATTGATCAGCACCGACAACGCGAAACTGGCCACCAACGGCTCCGAATAGAATTGAGGCTTCCACCTCGACGACCGTACGGAGTTCCATGTCTGAAATCACGGCCGAGCAGGTTGCCCATTTGGCCAGCCTCGCCCGGATCGACCTCAGCCCCGCAGAGATCGCGAGCCTCACCGCTGACCTCGGCCAGATCGTCGACTCGGTCGCGAAGGTGATCGAAGTCGCCACTCCCGACATCCCCGCGACGAGCCACCCGATGCCGCTGACCAACGTGTTCCGCGACGACGTCGTGGTTCCCTCGCTCAGCGTCGAGCAGGCGCTCTCCGGCGCGCCAGACCACGACGGCGACAAGTTCCGCGTTCCCGCAATCCTCGAGGAGGTGTGACCATGACCGATCTCATCAAGCTCTCAGCGGCGACGCTCGCCGGCCTGCTCGCCGATCGTTCGGTCAGCTCCGTCGAGGTCACCCGCGCGCATCTCGATCACATCGCGGCCGTCGACACCGACCTGCACGCCTTCCTCCACGTCTCCCGGGATGCCGCGCTGGCCACGGCCGCGCAGGTCGACGCCCGCCGCGCCGCCGGCGACACGCTGGGAACCCTCGCGGGTGTCCCTATCGCCATCAAGGACGTGCTCGCCACCAAGGACATGCCGTCCACGGCCGGCTCGAAAATCCTCGAGGGCTGGATCCCGCCCTACGACGCCACCGTCGTGAAGCGGCTCCGCGACGCTGACCTGATCCCGCTGGGCAAGACCAACATGGACGAGTTCGCGATGGGCTCGTCCACCGAGCACTCCGCCTACGGCCCGACCCGCAACCCGTGGGACCGCGACCGGATCCCCGGCGGCTCCGGTGGCGGCTCGGCCGCCGCGGTCAGCGCCTTCGAGGCGCCGCTGGCACTCGGCAGCGACACCGGCGGATCGATCCGCCAGCCGGCCGCCGTCACCGGCTCGGTCGGAGTCAAGCCCACCTACGGCGGTGTCTCGCGCTACGGCGCCATCGCGCTCGCCTCCTCGCTCGACCAGGTCGGCCCGGTGTCCAGGACGGTCCTCGACGCCGCGCTCCTGCACGATGTGATCGGCGGCCACGACCCGCTCGACTCGACGTCCCTCACCGACACCTGGCCGTCCATGGCGGCAGCAGCCCGCGCCGGCCTGGCCGATGGGGCGCTCAAGGGCGTCCGCGTCGGCGTGATCAAGGAACTGGCCGGGGAAGGATTCCAGGCCGGCGTCAAGCAGCGCTTCGACGAGACCCTGGCTCTGCTCTCCGCCGCGGGCGCCGAGATCACCGTGGTGAACGCCCCGAACTTCGAGTACGCGGTCGCCGCGTACTACCTGATCCTGCCCGCCGAGGCCTCCAGTAACCTGGCGCGCTTCGACTCTGTACGGTTCGGCATCCGGGTCAACCCGGTCGACGGTCCGCTCACCAGCGAGCGGGTGATGGCCGCAACGCGCGACGCCGGTTTCGGCCCTGAGGTCAAGCGACGCATCATCCTCGGCACCTATGCCCTCAGCGCCGGCTACTACGACGCGTATTACGGCAGCGCCCAAAAGGTGCGCACGCTCATCCAGCGCGACTTCGCGGCGGCATTCGACAAGGTCGACGTGCTCGTGTCGCCGAGCGCGCCCACCACCGCGTTCAAGTTCGGCGAGAAGCTCGCCGACCCGATGGCCATGTACCTCAACGACATCACGACCATCCCGGCGAACCTGGCCGGCGTCCCCGGAATGAGCCTCCCGATCGGGCTCGCGCCGGAAGACGGGCTGCCGGTGGGCCTGCAGGTCATGGCCCCAGCCAGGGAAGATGCCCGCCTGTACACCTTCGGCGCCGCCGTCGAGCAGCTGCTCGAGGCCCGCTGGGGTCACACCCTGCTCAGCCAGGCGCCGTCGCTGACGGCCACCGAAATGTTCGCCAGCGAAGAGGGAGTGCTCTGATGAAGAAGGCCGATCTGATGGACTTCGACAAGGCCCTCGAACTGTACGAGCCGGTGCTCGGCTTCGAGGTGCACGTCGAACTCAACACGAAAACGAAGATGTTCTGCGGCTGCGCCAACGAGTTTGGCCAGGGCGCGAACACGAACACCTGCCCGACCTGCCTCGGGCTTCCCGGCGGCCTGCCGCAGGTGAACAAGAAGGCCATCGAGTCGAGCATCCGCCTGGGCCTCGCCCTGGGCTGCGAGATCGCCGAGAACTCCCGGTTCGCCCGCAAGAACTACTTCTACCCCGACACGGCGAAGAACTTCCAGACGTCCCAGTACGACGAGCCGATCGCGTTCGACGGATCCCTGACGATCGAACTCGAGAGCGGCCGTCAGATCACCGTCGACATCGAACGCGCGCACATGGAGGATGACGCCGGCAAGCTCACCCACAAGGGCGGCGCGACCGGCCGCATCCAGGGCGCCGACTACTCGCTCGTCGACTACAACCGCGGCGGCGTGCCGCTCGTGGAGATCGTCACCCGCCTGATCGAGGGAGGGGAGGCAGACGCCCCCGAGATCGGCAAGACCTACGTGGCTGCCATCCGCGAGATCGTCAAGGCCCTCGGAGTCTCCAACGCGCGCATGGAAGAAGGAAATGTGCGCTGCGACGCCAACGTCTCCCTCCGGCCGCGCGGCTCGAAGGTGCTGGGCACGCGCACCGAAACGAAGAACGTCAACTCGCTGCGCTCGGTCGAGCGGGCCGTGCGTTATGAAATCCAGCGCCAGGCCGCGCTGCTCTCCGCCGGTGGAACGATCACCCAGGAGACCAGGCACTGGCACGAGGACACCGGGCGTACCTCGGCCGGCCGCCCCAAGTCGGATGCGGACGACTACCGCTACTTCCCCGAGCCCGACCTGGTGCCGGTTGCGCCGTCCCGCGCCTGGGTCGAAGAGCTCCGGGCAACCCTGCCGGAGCCGCCCGCCGCCCGCCGGAAGCGCCTGCAGGCGGCCTGGGGCTTCGCCAACCTCGAGTTCCAGGATGTCGTCAACTCCGACCTCCTCGACGCCGTCGAGGCGACCATCGCCGCGGGAGCGGACGCCCAGCCCGCCCGCAAGTGGTGGACCGGCGAGGTGGCCCGCCTCGCCAACGCCGCAGGGGTGGCCGCCGACACGCTCGTGCAGCCGGCGCAGGTTGCCGCGCTGATCGAACTGATTGACGCCGGAACGCTCACCGACCGCCTGGCCCGCCAGGTGCTCGAGGGCGTCATCGCCGGCGAGGGAACTCCCGCCGAGGTCGTGGCGTCACGCGGCCTCGCGGTCGTGTCCGACGACGGCGCGCTGATCGCGGCCATCGACGAGGCACTCTCCGCGCAACCGGACGTGCTCGCGAAGATCCGCGACGGGAAGGTGCAGGCCGCCGGCGCTGTCATCGGAGCCGTGATGAAGGCGATGAGGGGCCAGGCCGACGCCGCCCGTGTGCGCGAACTCGTGCTCGAACGCGCAGGGACGGCCGAATAACCATGTGGAAGAGACGCGAGCCGGCGGAGCACGACGGCGGCCCCTTCGGCGTCGGCGTGCAGGTTGTCGTGCGGCTCGACCGGAGCCGGCACCCTGAGTCGACGGTCGAAGACCCGATCGGCGTGATCGTGGCGCCCGGCGAGCTCAGCGGAGCCGCGCTGTACGCGCCGACCGCCGTCCGAGAAGCCGTCTGGGAGGTGCGGTTCGACGAGCCGTTCCACGGCCTCGACGGGTCCGGCCCGCACGATTCGGCGCTCGTGGCGCAGAGTTCCCTCGAAGCGGCACCAGAGGCGTGAAGCGGATGAACGCTGGCCTGGGGCCCAGCGAAGCGGACATTCGTCGGTGGCGGCGGTACCTCGCCGACGAGCAGGCGGAGGCCGCGGTCTACCGCGACCTGGCCGGGCGCCGCTCCGGCGAGGAGCGGGAGATCCTGCTCGCCCTCGCCGAGGCTGAGGGGCGCCACGAGGCGCACTGGCGCGAGATGCTCGGCGACCTGGCCGGGGCGCCCAGGCCAGGCGCGTTTCGCACCCGTTTCCTGGGGTTTTTAGCGCGCCGGTTCGGTGGCGTCTTCGTGCTGGCCCTTGCGCAGCGGGCGGAAGCGCGTTCTCCATACGACGGCGACGATGATGCCACCGATGCGATGGCCGCCGACGAGCGCATCCACGAGGAGGTCGTGCGTGGTCTCGCCGCCCGCGGCCGCCAAAGGCTCTCCGGCACCTTCCGCGCCGCGGTTTTCGGTGTCAACGACGGGCTGGTGAGCAACCTCGCGCTGGTCCTGGGAATTGGAGCAACCGGGGTGAGCGGCGGAACGATCCTGTTCACGGGCATCGCCGGCCTCCTGGCCGGGGCCCTGTCCATGGGCGCCGGCGAATACGTGTCGGTGCGCTCGCAGCGCGAGCTGCTCGAGGCGTCCACCCCGAATCCGACCAAGAAGAGCGTGCTCTCGCACCTGGACCTCGCGGCGAATGAACTGACCCTGGTCTACCGGGCCCAGGGGATGTCCCCTGGGAAGGCCGAGATCCACGCACGAGAGGTGCTGCGCACTGTGGCCCTGGCGACGGGTCCTGTCGACATGTCCGCCGCGCCCGTCGGCCCCGTCGTCGACGAACACGAGGCCGTCGGTACCGGCTGGGGCGCCGCGATCTCGAGCTTCTGCTTCTTCGCCTCCGGGGCACTTCTGCCCGTGCTGCCTTACCTGTTCGGGCTCGGCGGAACCACGGCCATCATCGTGGCCTCCGTGCTCGTCGGGCTGGCCCTGCTCGTCACTGGAGCCATCGTCGGTCTGCTCTCCGGCGCACCGCCGTTGCGGCGCGCCCTTCGACAGCTGCTGATCGGTCTCGGGGCCGCCGGTGTCACCTACGCCCTCGGCCTCCTCTTCGGCACGTCGATCGGCTAGCGCTTCCGCTTCCGCATCCCATCCCTTCCGCGAAACTGCAGTTGTGGTCGCTAAGAGGCGCTCATAACGTGCACAACTGCGTTTTCGCGGAGGGCGGCGGTGCGACGACGAGGGCCAGGCGGGGAAGCAGCGCGCGCTCAACGTCGGCGACGTAGAGGTCGGCACCGACCACCCCGATCATCTCGTCGCCCCGATACACGGGCGCCGTCAGGGTGAGGGTGTAGTCGTCGGTGCAGAGGTAATCGACGTACGGCCCGGTGATGTGCCGGCGCCCGCTGGCCAGCGGCACCCGCCACCATTCGAGCGTCGTGTAGTCGCGGAAGCTCTCGTCAGTCGGGTCCTCGATGGCATCGAGGCGACGGATGCGCGGGGCGGCCGAGCCCATCCCGAACGTGTTCAGGCCGCCAGGCCACCATGCCAGGTGCCATTCGGCGTCGGTGATGAAGCCGGGGGCCGAGACGAACCCGGCGCCGATGACGGAGCCGTGTTCGCTCGCGAACTCCCGCATCAGGATCTCCTCGATGAGTGCGTCGAGCCCGGCACGCGACACGATCCCGTCCTGGTCGGCCACGTACTCCTCGATCGCGGTTCGCCAGTCCTCGATGCGTGCGAAGACCGCGTCGAACAGGCCGCTGACGGCGGCCACGCAATCGTCGATCGATGTGCGGGTCAGGGAGTCCATATGTTCACTCGTTTCTTTCCGGCCGTTCCAGGTTCGTCTTGGCCTCGATCAGCCAGTCGATCGCGTCGGCCACCTGGCGCACCGTGAGGCTTCGCGCCGCCTGCCCGTCCTGGGCAGCAATCGCATCGACGATGCCCCGCTGCACCACATGGCACCGGTCGCGATACTCCGGCGTGCGCAGGCACAGCCACAGCAAGGGGCCGAACTCGGCCTGGAGCCGAAGTTCCTCCCTGACGAGACGGGCCGACTGGCTCAGGGCCGAGACTTCGAGCCTGAAGGTTCCCTGCCCGCGGCGCGACGCGCCCTCGCTCGCTGTGTCGATCGCCTCCACGATGCGCCGCAGGTTCTGGACGTCCTCTTTGCTGGCCCGGTCGGCGGCGAGCTCGGCCGCCATCCCGGAGATGGCGGAGTAGTGCACGCCCATGTCCCGCAGCTGCACTCGGGACAGCCCGAGGAGCCGTTCGTCCTGCAGGCGACCGTGCCCGCCCGCGGCGAAGGTGACGAAGCTTCCCCCGTCGCGGCCGCGCTTCGTCTCCACCAGGCCCTTGCCCCGCAACGTCTCGAGCGCCTCGCGAGCGGTCACGATCGCCACGCCCAGTTGCCGGGCCAGCACGGATTCACTGGGCAGGCGCTCCCCGTCGCGCAGCACCCCGAGTACGATCGCATCCGTGAGTCGCTGCGTGACCAGCACGGCCCGACCCGCGACCTCCAGAGGCGCGAACACGGCGGCGCGCGCCACCGTTCCGGAGCGAATGGACTGCGGCATGGATGGCTCTTTCCTGAGTTGTGACACGACCGTAACATCCGCAGCCTGTTCATGTACATCTGTTTCCATATGATTTACCTCAGAGCGAACAAGGAGACAGGCCGTGACAGGTGAGCGTCCCGCCATCCGGTTGACCGGGTTGACCAAGACCTTCGGCGCGGTCAACGCAGTCGACCACCTGGACCTCGACATCGCCGAGGGTGAGTTCTTCTCGATGCTCGGCCCCTCGTCGCGCATGCCACGTTCTGCATCGTCACCGTGTTCAACAACGTGATCGCTCGGCTGCGGCGCCTCGGCACCAGTTTCGAGGAGGCGTCGGCCGACCTCGGCGCCGGGCTGTGGACCACGTTCCGGCTGGTCACCTTCCCCCAGCTCCGGTCGGCCCTGTTCGCCGGCGGCCTGCTGGCGTTCGCGCTCAGTTTCGACGAGATCATCGTGACCACCTTCACGGCCAGCGCCGGGATGTCCACGCTGCCGATCTGGATCCTGAACAACCTGTTCCGGCCGAATCAGGCGCCCGTGGTCAACGTCGTCGCCGTGGTGCTCGTGCTCGTTTCGATCATCCCGATCTACATCGCCCAGCGGATCGCCGGGTCCGAGAAGGTCGTGCGCTAAGATCCCGGTCTTGAGCTGGCCGTCGCATGGGTTATCGTCGAGCTGATGAGCAGGCAAGACGGCAGCGGACGGCAGGTCACGACCACACCGGTCGACGACAGCTCCGCCACCGTGCTCCACGTCGACATGGACGCGTTCTTCGCCTCCGTCGAATTGCTCGACCATCCGGAACTCGTCCACAAACCGGTCATCGTCGGCCACCGCTCCGGCCGTTCGGTCGTCACCGCGGCGAACTACGTCGCCCGCAAATACGGCGTGAATTCGGCCATGCCGATGGCCCTCGCACTCCGGCGCTGCCCGGACGCGATCGTGCTCGAACCGCACATGAGCCGCTACCGGGAGTACTCGGAGCAGGTCATGCGCATCTTCAATGATGTGACCCCGCTGGTCGAGCCGCTCAGCATCGACGAGGCGTTCCTCGACGTCGCGGGCGCCAGGCGCATCCACGGGTCGCCGGCGGAAATCGGCGCCCTGATCCGCCGAAGGGTCGAAGCCGAGACCGGGCTCACGTGCTCGGTCGGCGCGGCCTCGACAAAGTTCGTCGCCAAGCTCGCATCCGGTCGGGCCAAACCCAACGGGCTGCTCGTGATCCCGGCGGAGGACACGATCGCGTTCCTGCACCGGCTGCCCGTCGGCGCGCTCTGGGGCGTCGGCGCGACGACGGAGCAGGCGCTGCTGCGCCTGGGCCTGAGCCGGATCGGTGACATCGCAAACACCCCGCTCGCCGTGCTGCAGGGGACGCTGGGCGAGGCGTCGGGGCGGCGGCTGCACGACCTGACCTGGGGAAGAGACCCGCGCCAGGTCAGCATCGAACGCGAGGAGAAGAGCATCGGCCACGAGGTCACCTTCGAGCATGACGTGACGGATGTCGCCCGCCTGCGCAGCGAACTCCTGCGGCAGTCCGACGCCGTGGCCGCCAGGCTGCGCGGCGCCGGCCTGGTCGGCCGCACCGTCGTGCTGAAGCTGCGTTACGCCGATTTCAGCACGGTCACCCGCTCCCGCACGCTGCAGGAGCCGACGAACGTCGGCCGGCGCATCTACGAGGAAGCCGCGGCCGCCTTCGCCACGCTGTCGGCCTCGGGCATCCGGGTGCGCCTGATCGGTGTGCGGGTGGAACAGCTCGGGGACGGCGACGGCCTGGGCCTCGGGCTCTGGGACCCCGACGACGACTGGCGGGACGCCGAACGGGCCGTCGACCAGGTGACAGCGCGCTTCGGCCGGGGGAGCGTGAAGCCTGCCTCCCTGCTCAAACCGGACAGGGGGTAGCCTGTGCCCATGACGAATCTCGTGCTGAAACTCGCAGAAAACGCCGGTTCGATCGGCGTCAAGACGGCCTACGGCGATCCCATCCAGGTAGAAGGGATCACCCTGGTGCCGGTCGCCCTCGTGCAGTACGGCTTCGGCGGCGGCGACGCCGGCGAGTCAGCCGGGGGCGCTGGGGGTGGTGGCGGCGGAATATCGATTCCGATCGGCGCCTACGTCAAGACGGGCGGCACGGTGCGGTTCGACCCCAACGTCATCTCGCTGCTCGCGGTGGGGATCCCGTTCATCTGGGTCGCCGGCCACGCCCTCTCCCGCATCATCCGCGCCCTCAAGCGCTGACTCGTCAGTCGGCGAAGACGTCGGGAACGCCGTCCTGGTCGGTGTCGAGATTCTCTTTGTCGTCCACGCGCCGATGGTGCCGGTTGCGCGCCCGGAGCAGCACGGTCGCGAGCAGCGCGGAGAGCAGCGACCCGGCGAGGATGGCGACCTTCGCGTGGTCGTCGTGGGGGCTGCCCAGCCCGAAACCGAGCTCGCTGATCAGCAGCGACACGGTGAACCCGACCCCGGCCAGCACGGCGACGCCAATGACGTCGACCCAGGCGAGGTCGGGGTCGAGGTCGGCCTTCGTGGTTGTGGTGACCAGCCAGGTGGCAATCAGGATGCCGATTGGCTTGCCGGCCACCAGGGCCACGACGATGCCGATGGCAACCGGGTCCGTGAGGGCGCGCACGAGTCCGTCGGCACCGCCGATGGTCACGCCGGCGGAGAAGAACGCGAAGACCGGCACCGCGACGCCCGCCGAAAACGGCCGGAAGCGGTGCTCGAGGGTTTCGGCGAGGCCTGGTCCGGCCTCCGGGCCGCCGCCCTTCCGGCTGCGAAGCACGGGAACGGCGAAGCCAAGCAGCACGCCGGCGACGGTGGCGTGGATGCCGGAGGCGTGCACGAGGCCCCAGACCATGAGTCCGATCGGCAGCAGGATGAGCCAGGCGCCCGGAGCCCATGTCCTGAAGAAGGCGGCGTAGCGGTGCGTCAGGAACGCGAAGAGCGCCAGCGGGATCAGTGCGAGCAGAAGCGGCGCCGGCTGGATATCGGTGGAGTAGAAGAAGGCGATGATCGCGATGGCCAGGAGGTCGTCGACGACGGCCAGCGTCAGCAGGAAGATCCGCAGTGCGCTGGGTAGCTGGGAGCCAATCACGGCCAGCACGGCCACGGCAAAGGCGATGTCTGTCGCGGTGGGAACGGCCCAGCCGCGAAGCGCGGCCGGTCCGCCGCCCAGGTTGATCGCCGTGAAGAGGAGGGCGGGCACGATGACCCCGCCGATGGCGGCCGCCACCGGCACCACCGCGCGGTTCAGCGTGCGCAGGTCCCCGGCGACGAATTCGCGTTTGAGTTCGAGGCCGGCCAGGAAGAAGAAGACGGCCAGCAGGCCGTCGGCCGCCCAAGCCCCCAGGCTGAGCTTCAGGTGCCACGGCGCATAGCCGAATTCAATGTCCCGCGCGCGGAAGTAGAGTTCGGCGGCCGGCGTGTTGGCCAGGATAAGCGCGGCAACGGTTGCGGCCAGGAGCAGGGCGCCGCCGACCATTTCTTTCCGCAGGATGGTGCGGACCCGGAGGTACTCCGGGTAGCTGCTCCGGCGGAAGATCCTGGGTCTGGCGGTCCTGGGCGGGGGCGGGGTCGGTGATGATTCCGTCATGGGGTGAGTCCTCTGGTTTGCGGCGCGATCATGAGCATGCCGACCAGACTTCCCGGCTCACCAACCCCCAGAGTACACGGCGACCCGATGCTCCTCAGGGATCTTGCCGGCGCAACCAACTCGGCCGGCGCCACGGTCCGCGCACCGGAAGACCCCGCCGGATCCGGCGCCGGCGAAGGATGTACGCGCGCAGCAGGAGGAGGAGCAGCGCGGCGAGAACGAGCGGGACAACGCCGGTCATGCGGGCTGGGTCGGCGCGCTACCGAGGGAGCTGGATTCCATCCAGCGAGTCTAGGCGGAGGTCTATAATTGAACCGAACACGGGAGTCCGGTAAACCGGGCTGAGAGGAAGCTACGGAGGCTTCGACCGTCACACCTGATCTGGATCATGCCAGCGCAGGAAGGCTTCTCAATCCCGTGCCCTGTATTCACTTACGGAAAGGGCGCGAACAGTGCACGCATCAACCCCACTTCTGACCCCGGCCGCTGCAGCGAAGCCGAGGAACTTGCGCTGGCGGGTTGCTGACATCGTCGTTGCCAGTGTCATCGGGGTCGCGAGCGGGCTGGTCTTCGTCGTGTGGAACCAGGCCTACAACCCGCTCAGCGCAATCCTCGAGCCGCTCCTGCCCGGCCTGGGCGCCCTGCTGGGCGGGGGATGGCTCTTCGCCGGTGTGCTCGGCGGCCTGGTCATCCGCAAGCCCGGAGCAGCGCTCTACACCGAACTGCTCGCCGCCGTCGTGTCAACGCTGATCGGCAATCAATGGGGTCCGCTGACCCTCGTCTCTGGCCTTGTGCAGGGGCTCGGCGCCGAACTCGTGTTCGCGGTCTTCCTCTACGCGAACTACCGTGTGTACGTCGCTCTGCTCGCGGGTGCGGGCGCCGGGCTCGCGCTCGCAATCAACGACTTGCTGCTGTGGTACCCCGGCTCTGCGGCTGCGTTCGCCACGATTTACACGATTTCTTCGGTTGTCTCCGGCATCGTGCTCGCTGGCCTGCTGTCGTGGCTGGCCATGAGGGGACTCGCTCGGACGGGCGCTCTCGGCCGGTTCGCCGCGGGTCGAGAGATCCGAACCGACGTGTAGGCTCCTCGCCCATGACGCCATCAGGAGCACCGCATCACCCCGTCGCGGGCGCGTCGATCGACGCCCGCGGCTGGGGTTGGCGCCATGCCGGTCGGCGCGCCTGGGCGGTCGACGGTCTCGACCTGCACATCGAAGCCGGCGAGCGTGTGCTGTTGCTCGGTGCGTCCGGCACCGGCAAGTCAACGCTCATGCACGCCCTCGCCGGGGTGCTCGGCGGGGACGACGACGGCGAACAACACGGGCGCCTGCTCGTGAACGGCGTCGAACCGGGCGAGGCGCGCGGCCAGGTCGGATTGCTCATGCAGGACCCTGACTCGCAGGTGATCCTCGCCCGGGTGGGCGACGACGTCGCCTTCGGCTGCGAGAACCTCGGAGTACCGCGCGACGAGATTTGGCGGCGTGTGCACGACTCGCTCGGATTGGTCGGCTTGGACCTCCCGCTCGAGCACTCAACCTCGGCACTGTCCGGCGGGCAGAAACAGCGCCTCGCCCTGGCCGGCGTGCTGGCCATGCGCCCAGGGCTCCTCCTGCTTGATGAACCTACGGCGAACCTCGACCCGAACGGCGTTCTGGAGGTGCGGGAGTCCGTCGCACGGGTGCTGGACCATTCGGCGGCGACCTTCGTCGTGATCGAACATCGGGTGGCCGTGTGGCGTGACCTGGTGAACCGAGTGATCGTGCTCGACCGGGCCGGCGGTGTCCTGGCCGACGGTGACCCTGGCCAGGTCCTCTCCGTCCGGGCCGAGCGGCTGGCGGCATCTGGAGTATGGGTCCCCGGCGTGGCGCACAGCCTCCCTGAACGCCGGCGAATGACATCCGTTGGGACTGCGCCTCTGCTCCGTACAGATGCGCTGGCGATCGCACGCACGAAGGATGTCGTCGTGGCGGAGGGCATCGACCTTGATGTTTCCGCAGGGTCGGCCGTGATGATCACCGGCCCCAACGGTTCTGGAAAGTCCACCCTCGCGCTCACGCTCGCGGGCCTGCTGAAGCCCGCGGCCGGTCGGGTGCTCGCGAGCCGAGAGTTCGCCGCGGGAGCGCCCGATGAACCCATTCGCTGGAAATCTCGCCAGCTGCTGACCCGCGTCGGCACCGTGTTCCAGGACCCGGAGCACCAGTTCGTGGCCGGCACGGTGCGCGCGGAACTCGCCGTCGGGCCGCGCGCGCTCGCCCTTCCCGACGTCGTGATCGCCGACCGCGTCGACACCCTCATGCAGCGGCTGCATCTCGACCATCTCGCCGACGCCAACCCGTTCACTCTGTCCGGTGGGGAGAAGCGTCGGCTGTCCGTCGGAACTGTACTTGCCACGCAGCCGGGCCTCCTCGTGCTCGACGAACCGACCTTCGGCCAGGACTTCCGAACCTGGCAGGAAATCGTGGGCCTGCTGGGTGGACTCGTCGACGAGGGCACCGCTGTCGTCGCGGTGTCACACGATGCCGAGTTCGTGGCGGCTCTGGGCGACCGGGAGTTCCGTCTCGCCGTGGCGGCGGGCCGGCCAGCCCGGGCGGTGCACCAATGACCGGCGTCAACCCGGTGGCGAAACTCGCGGCGGCGCTGATGCTCGCCGGCGTGCTTGTGCTCACGATCGACTGGGTCTCGGCCGCCGTCGCGCTGGCCTGCGAACTGGTGTTGTTCCTCTGGGCCGGCGTATCCTTCCGGGTCTTCGTACTGCGCACCCTGCCCGTGTGGCTCGCCGCGCCGGCCGCCGGTGTCACGACGCTGCTCTACGGCCAGGCGGCCGGGCAGGAGTACTGGGGCCTCGGCCTCATCCACGTCACCGACGGGTCGATCGGCCTGGCCGTCGCCACGAGCCTGCGCATCCTGGCGATCGGGCTTCCCTCCGTCGTGCTGTTCATCACGGTCGACCCGACGGACCTGGCCGACGGGCTCGCCCAAGTGCTTCGGCTTCCTGCCAGGTTTGTACTCGGCGGACTGGCCGGGCTTCGTCTGGTTGGGCTCTTCATTGAGGACTGGCGGACACTCGAGCTCGCGAGGCGGGCCAGGGGCATCGCGGATGGCCATGCCCTCAGCCGGCTGGCCAGTCAGGCCTTCGCATTGCTCGTGCTGTCGATTCGCCGGGGCAGCAAGCTGGCGACGGCGATGGAGGCGCGGGGATTCGGCGCGCCCGTGCGCCGAACCTGGGCCCGGCCGTCGACGTTCGGTCGACGCGAGTGTGCGCTGGTCGCTGTCGGTCTCCTCGTCGCCGGCCTGGCGGTCACCGTGTCCGTGTACACCGGGAGCTGGCACTTTGTCCTCGCCTGATCGGGAACCCCCCGCGCTGCTTGCCCCCGTGCTGCGCGCCCTGGCGGGCGCTGAACCGACCGCCGTGGTCCTCATTGACGGCCCGAGCGGCGCGGGGAAGAGCACGCTGGCCGACCGGCTCGTCGCGGCGTGGCCCGGGGAACGGACGCCGACGCTCGTACGGCTCGACGACATCTACCCCGGCTGGAACGGGCTGGCTGCCGGCATCCAGCACCTCGCCACCCACGTGCTGGAGCCGAGGCACGTCGGCCGACCGGCCGCGTGGCAGCGCTTCGACTGGGCTCGGGGCGAGCCGGCCGAGTGGCACCCCGTCGACGGGTCGCTGCCGCTGATCGTCGAGGGCTGCGGGGCGCTGGCCGGCGGCCATGCGCCACTCGGCGACATCCGGATCTGGCTGGCCGCCGACGATTCGATCCGGAAGACGCGGGCGCTCGACCGGGATGGGGAAGCGTTCCGTTCGCACTGGGACGAGTGGCAGGACGAGTGGGAGGCCTACCGGGCGACGGACACGCCGGAGCGGTGGGCCACGATCCGGTTGAACGGCACGGACGGCGACGACAGGACGGAGGGCGCCGCAGGAATTGCGGGGCGTGAATGAGCGGGAAATGACGCCGCCGGACTAGATTTGGGCCATGACCACTACAGACGCAGCCAACGTTGTCTACATTGCGGAGTTCGTCGACGGCCCCCTCGACGGCCAGACCGACTCGCGCGTGCTCGTGCACGGAAAGCACGCCCCGCGGATCAGCATGGTCGCGGCGGTCGACGGGATGGAATCGCTGTTCTGGTACAACGAGGTGGACTCCCGCGATGTGCAGGGTCGGCTCCACGTGCGTTACAGCTTCGACGCGGGCGACAGCGACCCCTACGAGTCGAGCGTCGAGCCCATCTGACGCGGCCGCGCGTCGTTTATTTGAGCGACGCGATCAGGGCGGCGATCATGGCGGCCGGGTGGAGCAGGCGCCAGCCGAGGCCCGGGTCGTTGATGGCCCGGTCGAGCACGAGCGGCGATGACACGGTTCCGCTGGGGGCGTCGACCGCGACCCGTCCCACGATCGCGCCGGAGCGCCTGGTCGAGAACGTGTCGAGCTTGACCGTTGCGTCGCCGGGCACGAGCGCCTGCCAGGCCGGGCGGGCCTTGGCAACCCTGACGATGCCGGATGCCGTGTCGCCCCACGGTGCCTCGAATCGGGCGTAGGCGTCCCCCTTCGCGAGGATCGGCAGGTCGCTCACCCCTGCGCGGGCGCTCTTCATCAAGGCCGTCAGGTCCTTCGTCAGGGTGTCGTAATCGGGTTCGCCGATGAAAGCTCCGGCGAAGGAGAACGATGAATCCCCGATGGGCACCCGCGCCGTGAACAGGAAGCAGACCCCCGCGGCATCCGTGTAGCTGCGTGAGATGCCGGTGATGCCGGCGGCGGGCAGGTACGCGGTCGTGTTCTCGACGCCGCGCTCGCCCACGAGGGCGGATGCGGGCTTGGCGAGCACGTCGGCGACGACGGGGTTGGCCTCGGCGAGCCCGGCCAGCCGGGCGAGGTCGGTGGCCGTGCCGACGCTGGAGTCGTGCAGACCGGTCGCATCGGCCAGGTGCGTGCCGGTGAGGCCGTTTGTGGTGAGCCAGGCGTTCGCCGCCACGAGGTACGCGTCAACGGATCCGTACGCCCACCGGGCGAGGGTGTCGGCGTGGTTGTTGCTGGAGCCGAGGATCATGGCCTGGAGGAGCTCCAGTTCCGTCCACTTCTCGGCCGGGAACACGACGACCGTGCGGGCCTGGGACTTGGCGTAGTCGATGTAGGACTGGTAGTCGGCGGTGCTGATCGCGACCTTCGGGCCGGCTTGGCCGACCGTGAGGGGTTTGGCGTCCAGCACGACGAGGGCGGTCACGATCTTCGCAGCGGATGCCATCGGCAGGGCCTCGGTCGCGCCGCCGGTTGCGAGCGGCGCACCCGTCGGGGATGCCGCATCCGCCTGCGCGATGACGGCGCTCGCGCCGAGTTTGGGGAGCGAGGGCGGCGACGGATTCGCAGCGGCAGCGTTCGGCGTGACGAGCGTCGCCGTCACCGCGGGAAGCGGACCCAGGAGCGTCGCCGGGCCGTAGACGCCGACCGCGAGGATCACCAGGGTCCCCACCGTGACACCGATGAAGCGAACCGGCCGGAATCTACTCATGCGTTCAGGCTAGCCCCGGGCGTGTCAACCCCAGCCGAGCTCGTGCAGCCTGTCGTCATCTATGCCGAAGAAGTGCGCGATCTCGTGCACGAGTGTGATGTGCACCTGGTCCCGAAGTTCGTCCAGGTCTTCGCACATGTCGAGCAGCGGTTCGCGGTAGATGACGATCCGATCGGGCATCTCGCCGAAGCCGTACTGCCCGCGCTCGGTCAACGCCACGCCGTCGTAGAGTCCGAGGGTGTCCAGCGTCCCGTTTTCCGGGCGGGCCTCGACCACGAAGGCGACGTTGTCGAGCCCTTCGAACATGTCGTCGGGCAGCAGGTCGAGCTCGTCGATGACGAGACGCTCGAATTCCTCCGGAGTCAGCTGCGGCATCCGTTCAGCATCCCACGGTCAGTCGCCTTTGACGTTGATGAGCTGGCGGAGCGTGTGTCGGATCTCGACGAGGTCGGCCGAGTCCTCCATGACCTGGTCGATCGGCTTGTACGCCTGCGGGATCTCGTCGATGAACGCCGCCGTGTCGCGGTACTCGATGCCGACCATGGCTTCGCGCAGCTGCGTGTAGGTGAACGTCTTCCGCGCCGCGGTGCGGGAGTATTCGCGACCGGCCCCGTGCGGCGACGAATTCAACGAGAGCGGGTTGCCCTTCCCGACGACGACGTATGACCTCGTGCCCATCGAGCCGGGGATCAGCCCGGGTTTCCCCGTGCTCGCGTCGATCGCGCCCTTCCTGGTCAGCCACACGTCCTTGCCGAAGTGCCGTTCCTGCTCGGTGAAGTTGTGGTGGCAGTTGATGCGCTCCTGCTCGTGCACGGGCACGCCCGTCCACCGTTCGAACTGCGTCACGACGCGGTCCATCATCTCCGCGCGGTTCAGCAGCGCGAAGTGCTGCGCCCAGCGCATTTCCGCGATGTACCGGCCGAACTCCGGCGTGCCTTCGATCAGGTACGCGAGGTCCGGGTGGGGGAGCTTGATCCGATTCACGGATGCGTAGTGCTGGGCGACCTCGATGTGGTGCTGAGCGATTTTGTTGCCCACGCCGCGGGACCCGGAGTGCAGGAACAGCCACACCCGGTCGTGTTCGTCGAGGCTGACCTCGATGAAGTGGTTCCCGCTGCCGAGCGAGCCGAGCTGAAGCTGCCAGTTGGGCGAGTATGCCGACGGATTGAAGTGAGCCGCGGCGGCCGCACGCTCGAGCTTCCGGCAGCGCGACGCGGCAGAAGGAGTCAGGAAATCGTTGTAGTGCCCGGCCGATAGGGGAATCGCACGTTCGATCGCCTCGCGCAGCGGTCGCCGGTCACGCGGGAGGTCATCGGCGTCCAGCTGCGTGCGCACCGCGATCATGCCGCATCCGATGTCCACGCCGACCGCCGCCGGAATGATGGCGCCGAGCGTCGGGATCACGGAACCGACCGTCGCCCCCTTGCCCGGATGCGCGTCGGGCATCAATGCGAGGTGCGGGAAGATGAACGGCAGCGAGGCCGTCTTGACCGCTTGCTCGCGAGAATCCGGGTCAAGGATCGACGCCCAGTTGAGCAGCTTCGGGTTGATCCATTCCATGCTGAGTCCCTCGTCGGGAGGCAGCATACGCCTTTCCCGTGGGGGAGTTGTCCGTGCGGACTGTCAATCATTGGGGTGAGTAACGGGGCTTGAACCCGCGACCTCCTGGACCACAACCAGGCGCTCTACCAGCTGAGCTATACCCACCAAGTGCCGCTTTCACCTAACGGCGAAGGCAACTCAAGAATTCTATTACATCTGCGGACTAAAGTTGTGCACGGCTTCGGCCGAGTGTGTCTTCGCCTGGTCGCTGGTGGGTCCAGGGTCGGCCACGAACACCGTCTGGCGGTAGTAAGCGAGTTCACGAATCGACTCGAGGATGTCGGCGAGGGCGCGGTGGCCGCCGTCTTTCGCGGGGGCGTTGAAGTACACGCGCGGGTACCAGCGACGGGAAAGTTCCTTGATCGAGGAGACATCGACGTTGCGGTAGTGCAGCTGCTTGTCCAGGCGCGGCATGAACTTGGCCAGGAACGCCCGGTCGGTTCCGATGGAATTTCCGGCGAGCGGGGCCTTCTGCTCGGCGGGAATGTAGGTGAGAACGTACTCGAGCACCTGGTATTCGGCCTCGGCGACGTTGACCCCGTTGGGGAGCTCCTCGATCAGGCCGGACGAGGTATGCATGTTGCGCACGAAGTCGCCCATGTTCTCCAGGGCGGATGCGTCGGGCTTGATCACGATGTCGAGCCCCGGACCGATGAGATTCAGGTCGTAGTCCGTGATCACGACCGCGATCTCGACCAATTCGTCGGTTTCAAGGTCCAGGCCGGTCATTTCACAGTCGATCCATACCAACCGGTCACTGCTGTTTGTCATGGGGCGAGTCTACCGGTGGGGCCTGACAGCCCCGGCGCGGGTCCGGCCCCGGCCCCGTCCGGTATCCGTACAATTGGCACTGATGCTTTCGCGATTATCGCCCTCATCACCGCCTGACCCGATCTGGAAGAGCCCCGATGGAACTGACCTTTTTCTCCTCGTCGTTCTGTGAGCCGTGCGCCCACACCCGCGCCGTACTGGCCGAGGTGGTGCGGCTGGTGCCGCAGGTTGCGGTGCGCGAGCTCGATGTGGCCAGGGACGACGCCGAAGCCGAAACCGCCGGCATCCGCACCACGCCGACCGTGATCGTGAAGAACGACGAAGGAACCGAAGTGTTCCGCGCCGTCGGCGAACCGACGCTCGCACAGGTGCTCGTCGCCGTGGCGAAAGCCATCTGAACCGTTGCACGACTCCGCCTGCGGTATCGTGGAACCGCCTTTCCGCCTCCGTAGCTCAGTGGATAGAGCAGCGGCCTTCTAATCCGCTTGTCGTAGGTTCGATTCCTACCGGGGGCACCGCCGTACATTTCCTGGAACTCGAGAACAGAGGGACGGGCATGCCCTACCCGCTTCTCACCGATCGCCTGAGCATCGCGCCCTTGCTCGAGGCGGATGCGCAGGCGTTCGCGCGGTACCGACGGAACCCTGACGTGGCCCGGTACCAGTCCTGGTCGACGGATTACAGCGAGGCGGATGCCGCCCGGCTCGTCGCCGGACAGCCGCACGGTGATCTGCCCGACGCCGGCGAGTGGATCCAACTCGCCGTGTGGGCCGGGGGAGAGATGCTCGGCGACGTCGCCGTGCAGCGTGTCGCCGGGCAACCGGACACCTTCGAGCTGGGCGTCACGTTCGCGCGGGAGCACCAGGGCCGCGGTTACGCCACCGAAGCCGTTCGGGCGGTCCTCGATGAACTCTTCGCAGTGCACGGCGCGCACCGGGTCTACGCGCAGTGCGATGCGCGAAACACGCCGGTGGCCGCGCTGCTGAGGCGCCTCGGGATGCGCCACGAGGCCCGTCAGGTGGACGCCGACTGGTTCAAGGGCGAATGGACGACACTCGACGAGTTCGCCCTCCTGTCGCGGGAGTGGGCCGACCCCACCGGTGCCTGAACCCACTGAGTTACGGACAAAACACCTTTGTTTTCACCTTTGTTCGCCTTTGTTCGCGAAGGTGTTTTTTCCGGAACTCAATCATGCGGAGCCCGCTGCAATCGCCGCATTGCCACGGATGTGCGCGGCCGCATTGGTAGATTCGATCCATGCGAGAAACCCAGGCGCGAATCATCGCGGAACTGAACGTGTCAGCCACGATCGATCCGGCCGCCGAAGTGCGCCGCCGCATCGACTTCCTCACGGACTACCTGCTGAAAACGGGTGCTCACGGGCTGGTGCTCGGGATCAGCGGGGGACAGGACTCCTCGCTCGCCGGACGGCTGTGCCGACTCGCGGTCGATGAACTGAAAGCCGCCGGCCACGCCGCGACCTTCGTCGCCGTGCGCCTGCCGCACTCCGTGCAGCACGATGAGGTGGATGCCCAGCTGGCGCTCGAGTTCATCCAGCCGCAGGAGACCCTGACGTTCAACATCGAGCGCGCCGTCAACGGCTTCGTGGCGGAGTACGCCGAGAGCACCGGAACGCCGCTGACCGACTTCAACAAGGGCAACGTCAAGGCGCGTTCGCGCATGATCGCCCAGTACGCCGTGGCCGGCGCGTGCGGGCTGCTCGTGGTCGGCACCGATCACGCCGCGGAGGCGGTCACCGGCTTCTTCACCAAGTACGGCGACGGCGGCGCCGACATCCTGCCGCTCACCGGGCTCACGAAGCGGCAGGGACGCTCACTGCTGATCGAGCTGGGCGCCCCGGGGCGCCTGCACCTGAAGCCGCCGACCGCGGACCTCCTCGACCACGACCCCGGCCAGGCCGACGAGGCCAACCTGGGCTTGCGCTACGACGACATCGACGACTACCTCGAGGGGATGCCGGTCGACGACGCGGTCGCCGAGGCACTCGAGAAGCGTTACGAGGCCACAGAGCACAAGCGGCGCGTGCCGGTGGCGCCCTTCGACGAGTGGTGGCGCTAGGACGCTGCTGGCTCACGCGCGAGGAGTTCACTCGCGATAAGCGGGAATACGCCGTTACGCGGAGGGCGCGCCCTCTTTGTATCGGCGTATTTCCCGCGAGGCTCGAACCGCGAACGGGCCGGCCTGCGGGAGAAGCTCGCTAGGAGGTCGAGACCGGCTCCGTCTGGGGATCGACCGGGCGAACGTCAAGTGCCTGCACGTCATCGAGGAGGCGCTGGGTCTCCGTCGAGGGCGACGCCGGGTCGGCCGCAGGGTCGGTCTCCTGGGCGGTCGGTTCGTCATGGTTTGAATAGTCGACCGGCACGAAATCGGTCTCATCGTAGGCGCCGGGCGCGTAGTCGGCCGGAGCGTAGTCGGCCGGCGCGAAGCCATTCTGCGGGTGTTCGAGCGATGCCGGAGGAGCCGACGTGTAGCCGAACGACTCGCGCGGGGCCGCGGTGGCCGCCGTCGCAGCGGCGGCCGCGGTTGCGGTCGCTTCGAGGCGGGTGAAGTCGTCGTGGTGCTGCTGAGCGACCCAGGCGTCCTGCTCGGCGAGGAGGCTCTTCTCCGAGGTGGTGTTCTGGAGCTTCCACCGGTCGAGGTCACCCTGGAAGATCTTGCGGGTGCGGGCCGGCCGGTTCTGCCACTCGACCAGGCGGTCACGGAACTCGAGCACCGACGGTTCGAGCTGGTAGCCGAACGTTGCCGACGTGCGCTTGAGGTCGGCGATCTGGTGCGCAGCCCAGTTCGCGGCGGTGCCGGCGCCCTTGATCGGCAGCAGGCGCAGCCCGATGTCGGCCTGGCCGACGGCGCGGTCCGCCATCACCTGCTCCTGCGGGGTCAGCGAGTTCCAGACGGATGCCTCTGTGGCCGCATCCACGAGGGCGCCAATGATGGCGGCCTTGAGTTCGCGGTCGCGCTGGTCAAGGAGGCGGCCGACTGCTCCGCGGGAGATCCACGCGGCCAGCACGCTGGCGACGATGATCGAGATTATGAGCACCACGGCACCGAAGACGACGGGCTGGTTGCTGACGGCTGTGAGCCAGGCTACGAAGTTATTCCACCACTGCATGTGCCGGACTTTACCGGGCTGCGTCGTCGTTCGCGGGGAGCAGCGACGGCGTGCCTCAACCCTGATCTGCGGATGCGCCGCGCCGGCCGGTCAGCGAAAGCAGTCCGCCGCGTCATCCATGCGCCAGAACACGCCGAGGTCCATGGTGCGGGTGGCGGCGATCAGCCGGCGCGCCGCGAAGCGGTCGCCATCGCTCCCGGTGCGGCGCTCGATGTGGCCGAGAACGGTTCCAGTACGGTGCGTCACGCGCCAGAGCCCGTCTTTGACGGGGACGAGGTTGAGGCCACGGAATGCGGTCGTGCGGACCGGGGAAGGCAGTACGGTCATGAGGTCCTCCGAAAATCAGCCGGCCGCGGGTAATGGAATTTCAGGCTAGAGGCGGCCGCCGACATTCGGAGGGGCGGTTAGCTGGGCAGGCTCTCCGCGAGGCCGAGATCCAGGCTCGCCAGGTCCAGGTCGACGGCCTTGTTGGCCCTGGCCGTCTGGGCCACGACGATGCCGACGAGCACGAGCGCCGCCCCGATCAGTTGCACGCTCGAGAGGGACTCGCCGAGCCAGAGGAAGGCGAAGCCGAAAGCGAAAACCACCTCGGAGGCCGATACGACCCCGGCCGCCGTCGCGGTCAACCGACCCAGCGCCATGTAGGACAACAGGTACGGCGCGAAGGAACCGACGACACCGTTCCAGAGCAGAATGCCCCACAAGGGAACCGACACGGGCACGAGATTGCCGGTCAGCTCCGTCGGCCGCAGCAGCAGCGCAGGGTCGATCTGCCACCACGCGCTGAACAGCAGCCAGAACCCGCTCGCGAAGACCATCGACCAAAACGACACGGCGAGCGGTGAACTGGAGGCAACCTGACGCTCACCGACCAGGAAGTAAACGGCCAGGCAGATCGCCGCCAGCACTCCGGCCAGCACGCCGAGCGGTGACAGCGTGCTCGCCCAGACCTCGGAAACGACGGCCATGCCGATGAGCACGCAAACGATGGCCAGCCAGATTCGGGACTTCACCTTTTCCTTGAAGATGAACCGGGCCACGAGGGCGATCACGAGCACCCCCGAATACTCGAGCATGAGCGCGATGCCCACCGGAAGCAGGCTGATGGCGACGGCGTAGAACCACTGGATGAGTGCGACCCCGGCCACGCCGAGCAGGGCCATCACGGCGACCTGCCTGCGATCAATGCGAAACGCCGCCCGGTTCGTGATCAGCAGCAGTCCGCCGGCGAGCACGGCGATCACGGTGACACGGATGAACGTCAGCTGCGCGGGCGAGAGCCCGGCTTCGACGATGACCTTGGTGGTGCTGCCGTTCAGGCCGAACAGCAGCGAGGCCAGCAGCGCGTAGAGGTAGCCCAATCCCTCCTAGCCCAGCCCGGTGCCGTGCACCGCGTAGGGCTCGATCGACGCAATCTCCTCGCTGGTCAGGGCAGGTGCCTCGAGCGCGGCGACGTTCTGTTCCAGCTGGGCGACACTGCTCGCACCGACCAGGACGGATGTCACCGCGCTCTGACGCAGGATCCACGTCACGGCGAGCTGGGCGAGGGTCTGTTCCCGTTCGACTGCGATGGCGTTGAGGGCACGCGCGCGGTCGAGGTACGTGTCGGTGAGCGCGGATTCTGACAGGAAATTGCTGGTCGCCGCGCGTGAGCCGACCGGGACGGTTCCGCCGAGGTAGCGGTCGGTCAGGAGTCCCTGCGCGAGTGGGGAGAAGACGATGCTGCCGATGCCCAGCTCGTCGAGCACCGGGAACAATCCGTCTTCGATGTGGCGGTCGAACATGGAGTATCGCGGCTGGTGGATGAGCAGCGGAATCTTGTGCTCGGCCAGGGCGGCCGCGGCTGCGCGGGTCTGCTCCGGGTCGTAGTTCGAGATCCCCACGTAGAGCGCCTTGCCGGAGGTGACGGCCGTCGCGAGGGCGCCCATTGTCTCCTCGATCGGCGTTTCCGGGTCGGGGCGGTGCGAGTAGAAGATGTCGACGTAGTCCAGGCCCATGCGTCCCAGGCTCGCGTCGAGCGAGGACAGCATGTACTTGCGCGAGCCCCACTCGCCGTACGGGCCCGGCCACATGTCGTAGCCGGCCTTGCTGGAAATGATCAGTTCGTCGCGGTACGGCCGGAGGTCCTCCGCGAAGATGCGACCGAAGTTGGTTTCGGCCGACCCGGCGGGAGGTCCGTAGTTGTTCGCGAGGTCGAAATGCGTGATGCCGAGGTCGAAGGCTCGGCGAAGGATGGCGCGCTGAGGATCGATCGGGCGTTCGTGGCCGAAATTATGCCAGAGACCCAGGGACACGGCGGGAAGCTGGAGCCCGCTCCGCCCGGTCCGGCGGTACGGCATTGATGAATAACGGTCTCCAGCGGCAACGAAGGTCATGCAGTTACTCTAGGACCGTGCAAACTTTTGTGGTCGCAGGTGGATGTTTCTGGTGTCTCGATGCCGTGTATCGAGTTTTGCGAGGAGTGAGCGAGGTCGTCTCCGGTTATACCGGTGGCGCGACCCCGAACCCGAGCTACGAGGCGGTGTGCACCGGGACGACCGGGCACGCGGAAGCCACCGCGGTGACGTTCGATCCGGAGGTCATCCCGGCGAGCGTCATCCTGGACGTGTTCTTCACGCTGCACGACCCCACCCAGCTGAACCGCCAGGGCGCCGACGTCGGCACGCAGTACCGTTCGGCCATGTTCTACACGGACGACGAACAGAAGCAGCTCTTCGAGGCTGCTCGCGACCGTGCCGGCGAATGGTGGGGCGGCAACATCGTCACGACGATCGAACCGCTCGGTGAATTCTTCGTCGCAGAGGACTACCACCAGGACTTCTTCGCCAAGAACCCGGGGCAGGGCTACTGCATGGCCGTGGCGCTGCCGAAGGTGAACAAGATCCGCAAGTCGTACTCGCAGTACATCGTCAGCTAGTCCTCCCCAGCGGGCTATTTTCGCGGCTGTCCACCAAAACGGATGCCGCGGGCTTGCGCTCCCGGTCGGCCCCGCACACTCGTCGTACGTGACCCGGGGGTGACGGAGACTGGCACGAGTGGTTGCCCCCGGGTTGCGCGCGCAGGGCGGTCGCCCTGCGCCCGACTCACGCAGGGAGAGTGCAATGAGCGACACCATCACCCTGACCGGGATTGTGGCGACCACGCCGCGTCACCTGGTCACGAGTTCCGGCCTGGCCATTACCTCGTTCCGGCTGGCGTCCGGCCAGCGCCGCTTCGACCGCGCCAAGAACGAGTGGGTGGACGCGAGCACGAACTGGTACACCGTCTCGGCTTTCCGACACCTGGCGCACAACGTGGTTCGGTCCGTGCGGAAGGGCGAGCACGTGCTCGTGGCCGGGCGCCTGCGCATCCGCGATTGGGAAAATGCGGATCGTGCCGGCACCGCGGTGGAAGTCGAGGCCGACTGCATCGGCCACGACCTGAGCTGGTGCACCACGACATTCGTGCGCAGCATGCCGGCATCCGTTGCGACCCAGCAGCCGGCAGAGCCGGAAGACACCGGCCGGGCGACGAGCCCGGGCGCGGGTGAGCTGGAGCGCCCCGAGGCGATCGGCGACGGGTTCCTGCCCACAGAAACCGTCGCCCTCGCCGCCGTAGACTCGTAATCCTGGCCGCAGCGCGCGGTCGTGGGAGGGACGGCGCGTGCCGAGTACAGCAAGCAGGCAGCCGCACAGTGGTTGCACACACAGCGGTCGCACGCGCGGTGGTCGCACGCGCAGCGTTCGCACGCACAGTGGTCACGGCGGCCGCATCGGCCGTATCATCTGGGCCGCGGGCGGGGTCCTGATCCTCAGCGCAAGCCTGGCCGGCTGCGCCGGTCCGACGGCGGGGCCCACCTCCGCAGCATCACCGGCCGCAACAACCACGCCGAGCCCGACCCCGACGGCCGTGCCGGAGCCGACCCTGGCCCCCCAGCTGAGCGCGGCCGCGAACCTGCGGTACTTCGATTTCCTCGCACGGGAGGTGCTCACCGCCCACCCCGACGCGGGCGGGCGGTCGTTCATCGACGCGCTTGTCGCGGGCGGATTCGACAAGGCCGGGATGGAAGTCACCTACGACCGCACCAACGCCGACCTCGCCGCCGACTCCATTGAGTTCTCCGTGAAGTTCGATGGGGAGTGCCTGATCGGGCAGACCGGCCCGGCGAGTCACGGCTATCACAGCATGGTCGCGCACACCCTCGGCTCTGGGGCGTGTCTCGTGGGGCGCACGCGGCAAATAGACTGGTAGATATGGCCGAATTTATTTACACGATGGTCCGAGCGCGCAAAGCGGTTGGCGACAAGCTCATTCTCGACGACGTCACCATGTCGTTCTTCCCTGGTGCCAAGATCGGCATCGTGGGGCCGAACGGCGCGGGAAAGTCAACGATCCTCAAGATCATGGCCGGGCTCGACACCCCGAGCAACGGCGAGGCCAAGCTCAGCCCCGGCTACACCGTCGGCATCCTGATGCAGGAGCCCGTGCTCGACGAGACCAAGACCGTGCTCGAGAACGTGCAGGAGGGCGTCGGTCCGATCAAGGCCAAGGTCGACCGCTTCAACGAGATCAGCCTCGCGCTGGCCGAACCCGACGCCGACTTCGACACCCTGCTCGCCGAGATGGGTACGCTCCAGGAAGCCATCGACGCGGCGGACGCGTGGGACCTCGACTCCCAGCTCGAACAGGCCATGGACGCCCTGCGCACGCCGCCGGGCGATTCATCCGTTGCCGACCTCTCGGGCGGTGAGAAGCGCCGCGTGGCGCTGACCAAGCTTCTGCTGCAGAAGCCTGACCTCCTGCTCCTCGACGAGCCCACTAACCACCTCGACGCCGAGAGTGTGCTCTGGCTCGAGCAGCACCTCGCCCAGTACGCGGGCGCCGTCCTGGCCGTCACTCACGACCGGTACTTCCTCGACCACGTCGCCGAGTGGATCGCCGAGGTCGACCGCGGCCACCTGTACCCGTACGAGGGCAACTACTCGACCTACCTCGAGAAGAAGCAGGAACGTCTGCTCATCGCCGGCAAGAAAGACGCCAAGATGGCCAAGCGGCTCGCCGACGAGCTCGACTGGGTGCGCTCCAACGCCAAGGGACGCCAGGCCAAGTCGAAGGCGCGCCTGGCGCGCTACGAGGAAATGGCCGCCGCCGCGGAGAGCACCCGCAAGCTCGACTTCGAGGAAATCCAGATCCCGGTCGGACCGCGCCTCGGCGCCCAGATCATCGACGCGAAGAAGCTCAAGAAGGGCTTCGGCGACCGCGTCCTGATCGAGGACCTCTCCTTCACCCTGCCGCGCAACGGCATCGTCGGCATCATCGGCCCCAACGGCGTCGGTAAGACCACCCTGTTCAAGACGATCACCGGGAAAGAGCCGCTCGACGACGGCGAGCTCAAGATCGGCGAGACTGTCGATATCTCCTACGTAGACCAGGACCGCACCGGGATCGACCCGAACAAGTCGCTGTGGGAGGTCGTCTCCGACGGCCAGGACTACATCCAGGTCGGAAAGACCGAGATCCCGTCGCGGGCCTACGTGTCCACGTTCGGTTTCAAGGGCCCCGATCAGCAGAAGAAGGCCGGTGTGCTCTCCGGTGGTGAGCGCAACCGCCTGAACCTGGCCCTCACCCTCAAGCAGGGCGGAAACCTGCTGCTGCTCGACGAGCCCACGAACGACCTGGACGTCGAAACGCTCGGCTCGCTCGAGAACGCGCTGCTCGAGTTCCCCGGCTGCGCCGTTGTGATCACCCACGACCGGTGGTTCCTCGACCGGATCGCCACCCACATCCTGTCCTACGAGGGCACGGATGAGGACCCGGCGAACTGGTACTGGTTCGAGGGCAACTTCGAGTCGTACGAGCAGAACAAGATCGAACGCCTCGGCCCGGATGCCGCGAAGCCGCACCGCTCCGCCTACCGCAAGCTCACCCGCGACTAGGAGCCCCAGGCATGAAGTTGCACGTTCCGATCTCGCTGCGCTGGTCTGACCTCGACGCGTACGGCCACGTCAACAACGCGGAGATGCTGCGCCTGCTCGAAGAGGCGCGCATCCAGGCGTTCTGGGTGACCGAGGAGACGGGCGGCTCGGCGGTCGGGGGAAGCACCGCAGTCCTCGACGGCAAGCCGGGGGCGGCGACGCTCACCCTCATCGCCCGGCAGGAGATCGAGTACCTCGCGCCGGTGCCGTACATGAGGAAGCCCCTGGACGTGCGGCTCTGGCTGGGCAAGCTCGGCGGGGCGAGCCTCGAGGTCTGCTACGAGGTGTGGAGCCCGGTGGATGTCGAGCCCGAGCTGCTGTACACGCGGGCGAGCACCACGATCGTGCTGGTGGATGCCCTCAGCGAGCGTCCGCGCAAGATCAACGACATCGAGCGCGCGGCCTGGACGCCCTACCTCGACGACCCCGTAGCGTTCACTCGCCGCTAAGCATCCTCGTCCTCAGCCCCTCGCCCTCCCGCGAGTGAGCACTTTTGGTGCTAAAACGAGCCCCGGAACCGCCGAAACTGCTCACTCGCGGGATCGTAGAGCGAGCAGGCGACCGTCGTCACCCGGCCAGCACAGACTCGCCGGAAAGCTTCACCGGGACCTTCTCCAGCGGGAGCGGTGCGGGGCCGGCCAGCACTTCGCCGGTCGTTGAGTTGTAACGGGATCCGTGGCACGGGCAGTCGAATTCACCCTTGCCCGGCTTGACCACGCAGCCTTGGTGCGTGCAGATGGCGAGGAAGGCGACGACCGAGCCCTTGGTCGGCTGGCTGACCAGGATCGGCTTCCCACCGAGGGTCGCCGAGACGGAGCCGCCCACCGGGATGTCGGCCAGCTTGGCGACTTCGACCGGTTTGCCGCCGCCCGTCGAACCGGACTGCGCGCCGCAGCCGGCGAGCGCGATGGCCGTGCCGGAGCCTCCGACGAGGATGAGGGTACGGCGTGAGACATCCGTTCCCGGCGTCATGGTGCTCCTTCAGAAGATCAGTCACGATTAGATTGACACTGCTCACTACAACCACGAGACGGCTCGCCGTCCGGTTCAGCCACCACACTGAACCGTCGGCCCTGGCGTGTCGTGTTAAACACGGGAGGTGTGTGATGCCGGATGACCGCACGGAGCTGTTGCGGGCGCTGCACGACGAGCATGCCCCCGCGCTGCGACGCTATGTGCTCCGGCTGACCGGCAACGCGGCCCTCGCCGACGACGTGGTGCAGGAGACGCTGTTGCGCGCCTGGCGCCGCCCCCACGTGCTCGACCAGTCGGAGTCGTCCGCCAGGGCCTGGCTCTTCACGGTCGCCCGCAACCTCGTCATCGATGACTATCGGTCGGCGCGCGCCCGGTACGAGATCGGCACCGACGAGGTGCCGGAGCGCATCACGGCCGACCAGACGGATGCCCTGCTCGACTCCTGGCTGATCGCCGACGCGCTGTCCGCCCTGTCGGCCGAGCACCGCGCGGTCGTCGTCTGCGCCTACTACCGCGGCCAGTCGGTCGCGGAGACCGCGCGCACCCTCGACATTCCGCCGGGGACGGTGAAGTCGCGCCTGCACTACGCGCTGCGTGCCCTGCGCCTCGCCCTTCAGGAGAGGGGGGTGACCGAGCGATGAGCGCTGCACGGGATGCCTACAGCCACTGGGATGCCGCCTACGTCGTCGGCGCCCTCTCGCCGGAGGATCGCCGGGAGTTCGAGCAGCACCTGGCTGCCTGCGCATCGTGTTCCCGCTCGGTCGCCGAACTGGCCGGCCTGCCGGGGCTGCTGGCGGCCGTTCCGGCCGGGCAGGCCCTGCTGCTCGGCGAGGCAGACGTTGAATCCGCGGTGGCCACCGGGGGAGACCTGCCGGGCGGACCGGACGTGCCCGGGCTTGCGGATGCCGGCCTGCGGCGCCTGCTGAAGACCGCGCGCCGGGAGAGGAAGCGCGCCCGCGCCTTGATGGCAGGGGTCGTCGTGGCCGTCGCTGCGGCGGCCGCAACGCTCGCGCTGCTGCTGCCCGGCTGGGTGGGGTCACCCGCGGTGGAGCCACAGGCAACGTCGATCGCGATGCAGCAGGTGGTACCCAGCGCGCTGACCGCCGACATTCGGCTCGCGGGGGAGTCGTGGGGAACGCGCATCGAGTCGAGCTGCCGGTACGCAAAGACCCGGTACGGTGCGGATGCGCAGGCCTACGCCATGTACGTCACCGACCGGAAGGGCACCGCGAACCTCGTCGCAACCTGGCTGGCCGGACCGGGCACGACGGTTGAGCCGGTGGGCACGACCAGTGTGCCGCTGGCCGACATCGCGACGGTCGACATCCGTTCGGTGGCGACGGGACAGGTGCTGCTGGAGTCCGGACCGACGCCGGCGCCATCGGCGGGCTAGTCGAGCTTCTTCGGGACGCGGACCATGCCCTCTTGGGCGACGGTCGCCAGGAGCAGGCCTTCCCGATTGAAGATGCTGCCCGTTGACAGGCCCCGGCCGCCCTGCGCCGATGGGGAATCCTGCACGTAGAGCAGCCATTCGTCGACCCGGCCGAACCGGTGCCACCACATGGCGTGGTCCAGGCTCGCCACCTTGAGCCCGGGCGTTGCCCAGGCGAGGCCGTGGCGTCGCAGGACAGGCTCCATGATCGAATAGTCGCTCGCGTAGGCGAGGGCAGCCCGGTGCAGGTCAGGGTCGTCAGGCAGGGGGCCGAGCGTCTTCATCCACACGGCCTGGCGGGCGGTGTGCTCGCCGTTCACCTTGAGGTAGATCGGTGACGGCAGGTGGCGCATGTCGAACGGGCGCTCATTCGCCCAGTACTTGGCGACGGAGTGGTCGATGTGGCCCAGGGCATCCGCTGCGGTCGGCAGCGACTCGGGGTCCGGGATGTCCGTGGGTATTTCGATGTGGTGCTCGAGGCCCTCGTCCTCGTCCTGGAACGAGGCGATCATCGACAGGATCGGCAACCCGTTCTGGTAGCACTGCGTGCGCCGGGTCGAAAAGGAGCGGCCGTCGTGGATCCGCTCCACCGAGAACGTGATCGGCTGCTCCACATCGCCGGGGCGCAGGAAGTAGCCGTGCATCGAATGCACGTGCCGGTCGTCGGGCACCGTGCGCATGGCCGCCACGAGGGACTGGGCGAGCACCTGCCCGCCGAAAACGCGCCGCAGCGGCATCCACTGGGAGGGGCCGGTGAAAATGTCTTCGTCGGTGCGCGCACCCGTGTCGGTGAGATCGAGGACGGCCAGGAGACCTTCCATCGGCGTGTTCATGGGCTCTCCTCGGTGCTGCGCCGGAACCCGGCATGAGCCCCGGCGTATCTTGGTAGTTTAGGAGCAGATGAGCCAGTCATTTTCCCTCACAGATTCCCGGTCCCTCGGCGACCTCCAGGTCTACCTCTCGCGCGCCGGCCGCGTGGAAGACGGATCAGTCCGCCTGATTTCGGCCGCCGGAGTGCTCGCCGTGTACACGGCGATCCTGTACCCGCGCGGCCTGCTCGATTCGAGCCCCACCGTACTCGGGCTGCGCACGTTCGCGCTCACCGAGCAGGTGGATCTCGACGTTGTGGTGCCGGTGCGGTCGCTCCTCGACCGGGTGGCACGCCTGCAGGCCGCCGTCGTCGACCCAGGCGCCCCCGTCTCGGTGACCGTTCCGCTGCAGGTGAGCACCGTCACCTGGGCCGGCATCTCCCCGCCCAGGGGAGGCTGGCAGCCGCACGGTGAAACGGATGCCACGCCGCTGGAGGCCGCCGCCCGCGCCGGTATCGACGAGGTCGCCGCAAGCATCCCGAGCGGAACCGGCGAGCAGCTCGTGCAGCGCGTGCGCTCCGAAGTGTGGGGCCGCCCGATCGACGGTCTCGAGTACGTGCCGGCCGGAGCCGGCTTCGCTGCCGTCAGCCTCGGTTTCCTGTCTGCCGACGAACCCGTGCGGCTGTTCGAAACGGGACCGTGGACGCGCCTGAGCACGAGCCGCGGCCATGTGCTCGTGCGACGCAAGCCCTGGACCCTCAAGCCCTGAGTTTCGGGCGGCTACCCGGCCGCCAGCAGCGCCGCCCAGATGTCCGCGCGCGCCGGGAAGGTGGCCAGGTCGCGCCCGAGCACCTGCTCCGCCTGCGTGATGCGGGCCCGGAGGGTGTGCCGGTGCACTCCGAGCACCTCCGCCGCCGGCCCGAACTGCCCGCTGTGTTCGAGCCAGGCCCGCACGCTGGCAAGCAGCTCGGTGCCTCTCTCCGTGTCGTGGCGCACGAGCGGCTCGAGCGCGGCGCGGCCCACCTCGCGGGCATCCGTCCTGGCCAGGAAGGCGAGCACGCCCGGCCGGGAGATGACCTCGAATTCCACCACGCCCGCCCTGCCCTCGCGCGACCTCTCAAGCGCCTGCTCGGCCTGGGCGAGCGCGTGCGGCAAAGCGCTGTACTCGCTCGGGTCCGACACCCCGATGTGCAGGTCGAAGGCGGCGCTGAGCTCGGTGAGCAGGGACCCGGCCGTCTTGTCGACGCAGAGAACGACCACGTCCCCGTGCCGGGCGAAGAAGAGCTGCCCAGGCTGCGCCTCGACGCGCAGTTCGAGGAGCTCGGTGAGGTCCAGGAGCCCGTCCCGGCGTGAGTCGACGGCGGCTATCCGTACGGGGGCGGCTGGGAGCGGCCCCCACAGCTCGCCCGAGACGCCCTGAACGAGGTCGATGTTTCCGCCCAGCAGCGCGCGAAGCAGCCCGGAGCGCAGCTGCCCGCGTGCCCGGCCGAGCGCGCTGTTCTGTTCGAGGGAGAGTCCGGCGAGCGCGACGACGCTCGTCACCACCTCCTGGCTGGCCTGGTCGAGTTCTGTGGTGCCGCCGAGGGCCAGGATGCCGCGCAGCCGGCCGCGCCGGCCGAGCGTCTGCAGGGTCACGGTTTCGCCAGCATCGACGATCGTGGTGCTCGCGCGCTGCCCCCGCCGGAGCAGGAGGGCCGCTTCGCGCTGCACCGCGTCGGACGGTCGGCCGGCAGCGGATGCCCGGGCGAACGCGTCCCGGGGAAAGACCCGGTCGAGCCCGCCGGTCGCGTCGAACAACGCGACCCAGTGTGTGAGCTGGCGGGACAGCTCGCTCAGGGTGGCGCTCAGCCCGTCGGGGCGGAGCGCGGCCAACGCAATGGCGCGCTGCGCGCTGAGCGTCCAGGTGTGGCGGGCGAAGCGTTCCTCCGCCACCAGGTCGCCTGCGGTGCGGGCCACCGCGATGAAGGGCGTCCGGTACGGCACCTCGAAGAGAGGCAGGCCGTGAGCGAGGCAGGCCGCGACCAGCGCCTCCGGAGTCCCCTCGCGCACGACCTCCGTGCCGAAGCCGAGGCCGGCGACGCCGCGTTCGCGGAGCCGCGCGACATAGTCGCGGTAGAAAGCGTCGCCCGGCGCATCCGGCGTGAACTGGGTTCCCGTGGTGAGCAGGACCTGGCCGGGGGAGAGGAAGGGCGTCGGGTCGCCCAGGTCGGAGCTGTGCACCCATTCGACGCCCTGGTCGAGGGTGCCGGGCGGCAGGTCGCTCTCCGGCGTGAGCAACCGCAGTGACAGCTCGGGCCTGGCGAGCAGGCGGCGCAGGGTGGGAGTCACGAGGGAACCGGTTCGGGGTGACTGACGCTTGTACAGCGTGGCGAATGGAAGTCATCACACTATACGCGGTGGCAGGCTGGCGGGATGCCTGTGCTGCTTAGCATTGCCGAGTTGGCATCGTCTACTGTTGCGACGATGCAGGTCGGTCCGAGAACTGGAGCAGTCATGACACACGTCGAATCCCCCCGCACGGTCGTGCCCGTTGGAGGACCATCGCTTCCGCAGGAGCGCCGCCTGGTGACGGCCATCCCCGGCCCGAAGTCGCTCGAGCTGACCCGCCGCAAGGAACAGGCGATCTCCGCGGGCGTCGGCACCACCATCCCCGTGTACACCGTGGCTGCCGGCGGCGGCGTGCTCGTGGACGTGGACGGCAACTCGCTGATCGACCTGGGGTCCGGCATCGCAGTGACCGGCGTGGGCAACAGCGCCCCACGCGTCGTCGTCGCCGTCGCCGCCCAGCTGGCGCAGTTCACCCACACCTGCTTCAGCGTCGCCCCCTACGACGGCTACATCGAGGTCGCGGAGGCGCTCAACCGGCTCACGCCCGGCGACCACGCCAAACGCAGCGCCCTGTTCAACTCCGGCGCCGAAGCCGTGGAGAACGCGGTCAAGATCGCCCGCCATTACACCGGTCGGCAGGCCGTGCTCGCCTTCGACCACGCCTACCATGGCCGCACCACCCTGACCATGGGCCTCACCGCCAAGAACCTGCCGTACAAGAACGGCTTCGGTCCGTTCGCCGCGGAGATCTACCGCGCCCCGCTCTCCTACCCCTTCCGGGACGGCGGCCTCGACGGCGTCGAGGCCGCGAGGCGTGTCATCAGCCAGGTCGAGAAGCAGATCGGCGCGAACAACCTCGCCGCGATGATCATCGAGCCCATCCAGGGTGAGGGGGGCTTCATCGTCCCCGCCGCCGGGTTCCTGCCGACCCTCCTCGACTGGTGCCGCGCCAACGGCATCGTCTTCATCGCCGACGAGGTGCAGACCGGTTTCGCCCGCACCGGCGCCATGTTCGCGAGCGAGCACGAGGGCATCGTGCCCGACCTGATGGTGATGGCAAAAGGCATCGCCGGCGGTCTTCCGCTCTCCGCGGTGACCGGCCGCGCCGAGATCATGGATTCGCCGCAGGTCGGCGGTATCGGCGGCACCTACGGCGGCAACCCGCTCGCCTGCGCGGCGGCACTCGCCACCATCGACAGTTACGAGACCGACAACCTGGTCGAGCGCGCCCGCGAGATCGGCGCCATCCTGACCGAGCGGCTCAGCGCGCTCCAGGCCGCGGACGGCCGCGTCGGAGACGTGCGCGGACGTGGGGCGATGATGGCCATCGAGCTGGTCGACCCGGCGACGGGGGAGCCGGATGCCGCGCTCACGAGCCGCGTCGCCGCTGCGGCACACGCCGCCGGCGTCATCCTGCTCACCTGCGGGACCTATGGCAACGTCATCCGCTTCCTGCCGCCGCTGAGCATGCCGGACCACCTGCTCGTCGAGGGCCTGCAGGTCGTCGCCGACACACTGGCCGCAGCATGAGCGGGTCGCTGGTCGCCTCGGCGGCGCTGCCGGCCGCATCCGAACGTGAAACCGAGTTGCTCGCGCGGGTGCCATCCGGCCTGTACATCAATGGCGTCTGGGAGCAGGGCGGCGGCGAGCCGATCACGGTCGCCGACCCGGCGACCGGCCTGCCGCTCAAGCGGATTGCGAACGCGGATGCCGCCGACGGCCTGCGCGCGCTCGATGCGGCGGTTGACGCCGCTGAAGCCTGGGCCGCCACGGCGCCTCGCGTGCGGGGAGAGATCCTGCGCCGTGCCTTCGACCTGCTGCAGGAGCGCCGCGAGGACTTCGCGCTGCTGATGACGATGGAGATGGGTAAGCCGCTCGCCGAGGCGAACGGCGAGGTCACCTACGGCGGTGAGTTCCTGCGCTGGTTCGGTGAGGAGGCCGTGCGCATCAGCGGCCGGTACGGGCTCACCCCGGAGGGCAACGGGCACATGATTGTGTCCCAGCGCCCGGTCGGTCCGTGCTTCCTGATCACCCCGTGGAACTTCCCGCTCGCAATGGCGACCCGCAAGATCGCCCCGGCGCTCGCCGCCGGCTGCACGGTCGTGATCAAGCCCGCCGAACTGACCCCGCTGACCACCCTCCTCTTCGCGCGGCTGCTCGAAGACGCCGGGGTCCCGGCCGGCGTCGTCAACGTGATCACCACCTCGGCCTCGTCCGCGGTGGCCGGTCCGATCATCGCGGACCCGCGCCTGCGCAAGCTCAGCTTCACCGGCTCCACGGCCGTCGGCCGGAAGCTCATCCAGCAGTCGGCACAGGGCGTGCTGCGCACTTCGATGGAGCTCGGCGGCAACGCCCCGTTCGTCGTCTTCGAGGACGCCGACCTCGACAAGGCCGTCGACGGCGCCATGCTGGCCAAGTTCCGCAACATCGGCCAGGCCTGCACGGCCGCGAACCGGTTCATCGTGCACGAGTCGGTCGCCGACGAGTTCGCCCGGCGCATCGCTGAGCGAGTCGGCCGACTGCGCATCGGCCGCGGTACCGAAGACGGCGTGACGATCGGCCCGCTCGTCAACGAGGCGGCCGTCGAAAGCACGGATGCCCTCGTGCAGGATGCGCTCGGGCGCGGCGCGACGCTGGTCACCGGCGGTGTCCGCCCGGCAGGCCCCGGCTCGTTCTACGAGCCGACCGTGCTCACCGGCCTGGCGCCGGACAGCGCCCTGCTGAGCGAGGAGATCTTCGGCCCGGTCGTCGGCATCATCACGTTCGGTGACGAAGACGAGGCCGTTCGCCTGGCCAACGCCACCGAGTACGGCCTGATCGGCTACGTCTTCACCCAGGACCTCGCCCGCGGCCACCGGATGATCGACCGCCTGGAGACGGGAATGATGGGCCTGAACACGGGCCTGGTCTCGAACGCGGCTGCGCCCTTCGGCGGGGTCAAGCAGTCCGGCCTCGGCCGCGAGGGTGGCCTCGAGGGCATCCACGAGTACCTGTCCACCAAGTACACCCTCATCCCGGTCTCCTGACCGGCGGCATCCGCGGGGCACGCGCTGCGCGGTGTGAGGGGTCGCATATCGACCTTCGTTGGTCGGTTCAAGGTCGATATGCGACCCCTCACTCGAGGGCGTGCGGGGTCAGAGGGCGGCGGCGACCGCCCGGCCGGCGGTGCGTCCGGAGAACAGGCAGCCGCCCAGGAACGTGCCCTCGAGCGAGCGGTAGCCGTGCATCCCACCGCCGCCGAAGCCGCTGGCCTCGCCGGCCGCGTACAGGCCGGGTACCGGGCGCCCGTCCCAGCCGAGCGCCCGCGCGGAGAGGTCGGTCTCGATTCCGCCGAGGCTCTTCCGGGTGAGGATGTGCAGCTTCACGGCGATGAGCGGGCCGTTGTCGGCGTCGAGCAGTTTGTGCGGGGTTGCCACGCGGATGAGCCGGTCGCCGCGGTAGTGGCGGGCCTGCCGGATCGCCGTGATCTGGGCATCCTTCGAGAAGTCGTTGTCGAGTTCACGGTCGCGGGCGACGATCTCCTCTTCGATCCGCGCGAAGTCGAGCAGCACCTCGGGGGAGAGTTTCTGCATGCCGGCCATGAGCTCGTGGAGCGTGTCGGCGACCACGAAGTCGACGCCCTTCTCCTTGAATGCCTCGACCGGCCCTGGCGCCCCGGGGGCGACCCGCTTCGCGAGGAGCCTGAGGTCCTTCCCGGTCAGGTCGGGGTTCTGCTCGCTGCCCGAGAGCGCGAACTCCTTCTCGATGATCTTCTGGGTGAGCACGAACCAGCTGTGCTCGTACCCGGTCTTCAGGATGTGCTCGAGGGTGCCGAGCGTGTCAAAACCGGGGAACAGCGGCGCCGGCAGTCGTTTGCCTGTCGCGTCGAGCCAGAGCGACGACGGCCCGGGGAGAATGCGGATGCCGTGCCGGGCCCACACCGGATCCCAGTTGGTGATGCCTTCGGTGTAGTGCCACATCCGGTCGCCGTTGATGAGGCGGGCGCCCGCCTGCTCGGTGATGCCGAGCATCCGCCCGTCGACGTGCGCCGGGACCCCGGACAGCAGGTTCCTCGGCGCGGCGCCCATGCTCGCCGGCCACTGTGCTCGCACGAGGTCGTGGTTGCCGCCGATCCCGCCGCTCGTCACGATCACGGCCGAGGCACGCAGCTCGAAGTCGCCGACAACGTCGCGGGAGCTGGCCGCCCCGCGCGCCGCGGAGCTCGCAGCCAGCCGGGCGCCGCGCACACCGACGACGGAGCCGCCCTCCACGATGAGGGAGTCGACGCGGTGACGGTGCAGCGCCGACACGAGCCCTGCCTGCACGCCGGCGCGCACGGTTTCGATGAACGGCTCGAGGATGCCGGGGCCGGTGCCCCAGGTGATGTGGAACCGGGGCACGGAGTTGCCGTGTTCGAGCGCGGTGTAACCGCCGCGTTCGGCCCAGCCGACCACCGGGAAGAACCGGAGGCCCTTCTCCCGCAGCCAGGACCGCTTCTCTCCGGCGGCGAAGGAGAGGTAGGCCTCGGCCCAACGCCTCGGCCAGTAGTCTTCCTCGCGGTCGAACCCGGCGCTGGCGAACCAGTCCTGCCGGGCCAAATCAAGGGAGTCGTGCACGCCCAGGCGACGCTGCTCAGGCGAGTCGACGAGGAACAACCCGCCGAACGACCACCAGGCCTGCCCGCCAAGGGCGGCGGCGGGTTCCTGCTCGACGAGGAGCACTCGTTTGCCCGCGTCGACGAGCTCGGCCGTTGCGACGAGCCCGGCGAGGCCGGCCCCCACGACGATGACATCGGCTTCGGTCGAGGGTGAGCTCATCGAGACTCCAATGTCAGCGGACAGGAACTGGTGGCGCGACCGAAGGCGTTAGTCCTCGAAGGTGTTGACCATGGCGTGCGCGGCACGATCCAAATAGTCCCACAGCGTTTCCCGCTGCAGCGGCGGCAGGCCGGCGGAGTCGACGGCTTCACGCATGTGCAGGAGCCAGCGGTCGCGGGCATCCGGGTTCACTTTGAACGGCTGGTGCCGCTGGCGCAGGCGCGGGTGCCCACGCTGCTCGCTGTACGTTCCCGGTCCGCCCCAGTACTGCTCGAGGAACATGGTCAGTCGTTCGATCGCGCCGCCGAGGTCTTCCTCCGGGTACATGGGCTTGAGCACCGGATCGCCGGCAACCCCGCGGTAGAACTCGGTGACGAGCTTCTCGAAGAACGGTCGGCCACCGATCTGCTCGTAGAACGAGGGGCCGATGGCGGCGCCGTTTTCGCCGTCGCGCAGGTGCACGCCGGTCTTCTCGGTTGGTTCTGCCTCACTTGACATAGCTGGCGTCCTTTTCTGTGACCTGTGCTTCGGCCTCGAGCATTTCGGCGTCCTTCGTTGCGGCGCTCTTCTCGCCGCTGTCCTTTGGGGGCGCCGGGGTTTTCGGCGCGGTGCTCTTCGGCCCGGTGCTCTTGGGTTCGGTGCTCCTGGGTTCGGCAACCTTCGGCGCCGGGGCCGGCGCCGCGGCGTTCTTCGGTTTACGGATGCGCGGAGCCAGGTTCCGGACCTTGCGGGGGGCCTTTGCCGGGGCTTCGACGACCCCAACCGGCGCCGTGCGCGGCGGGCGGGCGCCCTGCACGCTGGCTGCCCCGTCGAAACCGGTGAGCACGATGCTGTTGAGCGACGGGAGTGTGATCCCCATGTCGTCGACGGCCTTCTTCAGCCGCATGCGGAGTTCGCGGGCGACGTCGTCCTTCGCCGAGGTGCGAGTCTTAACGACGAGGCGGATGACGAGCGCCTCGGCCGAGATCGACTCGAGGCCCCAGATCTCCGGTTTCTCGAGCACGCGCGAGCGCCACTTGCTGCTGGATGCCAGGTCGATGGCGACACGGAGCATCTCTGCCTGCACGGCGTCGACATCCGCGTCGTAGGGGATGGCGAGGTCGATGATGACGCGGGCCCAGCCGTGGGACATGTTGCCGACCCGCAGGATCTCGCCGTTGCGCACGAACCAGAGCGTGCCGTTCACGTCGCGCACCTGGGTGATGCGCACGCCGACGCCCTCGACGACGCCCGTCGCGGGACCCAGGTCGACGATGTCGCCGACGCCCAGCTGGTCTTCCATGACCATGAACAGGCCGTTGAGGGCATCCTTGACGATGTTCTGCGCGCCGAAGCCGAGGCCCGCGCCGATGGCGGCGGTGAGCAATGCGAACGAGCTGAGCACGGTCGGGCTCAGCCGGTCGATGATGAGCAGGACCGCCACGACGAAGATGATGACGTTGACGATGTTCGTGAGCACCGACCCGAGCGTGCGCGTGCGCTGCACCACTCGCACAGCGGCCAGCGGCGACGCGAACAGGGCCTGCGTGTCTTCGACCTTCTGGGTCTTCTTGACCCCGGACACGATCTGTTGAACGACCCGTTCGATGACAATGTGCAGAACGAAGCGGAGCACGAAAGCGACCACAATGATCGACACGATCGCCACGAGGTTCCACCACGCATCGGTCTCGAAAAAATTACCGAACGATTTCCAGAATGAGTCCCAGTTCATAACCACCCCAGTCTACCGAGGGCATTCCCGACCAAGCCCCGGGGCTCCTCCCGCGCCGAACCAACGAATTCGACGGAGATTTGTGGTTATCCACCACGTTGCCGTGCCGATCCGCGGCGTGTTGGACAAAATCTCCGTCGAATTCGTTGAGGGCGTTTTTAGTCGGCGTCGCGAGCCTGCACGGCAAGCGCGCGCTCCACGCCTGCCAGGTTCTCGACGACCAGGCGGCGCAGCGCCGGCGGCTCGGCGTTGGCGTCGAGCCACGCGTGCGTCGCGTCGGCGAGGCCCTGATTGGCCAGCGGTGCCGGGTACAGGCCGACCACGAGCTTCTCGGCGATCGCGTAGCTGCGTGACGTCCAGATGTCCTGCAGCATGCCGAAGTACTTCGCGACGAACGGCTCGAGCAGCGTGGTGTCAATCGCGCGCAGCAGACCGGCCGCGGTCACCCGCACGATGGTGTTCGGTGCGGTGTCGACGTCGATGAGCGACGACCAGGCCGTCTGCTTTCCCTCCGGAGTCGGAATGGCAGCCCTGGCCTGCGCGGCCGACTGCGCGCCGGTCGCCGTGTTGTCCTTCGCCAGTGCCGCGTCAATCTCAGCGGTGCCGGCCGTCCCGCCCGCGACGAGGGCCGTGAGCAGCTCCCAGGCGAGGTCGGTGTCGACCTCGAGTCCGGGCAGCGGCGCTGTTCCGTCACGCAGCGCGGCAATCGCCGCGAGCTGCCTGTCGGTCTTGGCGACGGATGCGAAAAACTTCACGAACTGGAACTGCGCGTCGCTGCCCGCCTCGGCGTTTTGCGCGAGCGCCCACAGCGCGTCTCCGACCTCGGTCACGGTGGCGTCGCGGTGTGCCGGGTCGACGTAGTACGTCGCCGTGAGCACGAGCTGGCCGAGCACCGTGCGCAGCGTCGTCGACTCGGTCTCGCTGGCGATGTTGTTCAGCACGAGCCCGGCGAAGTCACGCGCGGAGGTCTCCGCGTCGCGAGTGGCGTCCCACACCGAGCCCCAGACGAGCGAGCGCGCGAGCGGGCTCTCGATCGCGGCGAGCTGCTTGAGCGCCACGGCCTGCGATGCGTCATCGAGACGGACCTTGGCGTAGGCGAGGTCGTCGTCGTTGAGCAGGATGAGGTCGGGGCGGGTGAGACCGACGAGCTCGGCGACATCCGTTCGCGCGCCGTCCACGTCCAGCTCGACCCGGTGTGAGCGAACGAGCGCGCCGTCCGCCAGGTTATAGAAGCCGATCGCGAGGCGGTGCGGGCGGATCGTGGGGTAGTCGGCGACGGCCGACTGCAGCACCGCGAAGCCGGTGATCGCGCCGGCGTCGTCGACCGTGATCTCGGGGCGGAGCGTGTTCACGCCCGCGGTCTCCAGCCAGAGCTTGGCCCATTCGGAGAGGTCACGGCCGCTGGATGCCTCGAGCTCGACGAGCAGGTCGCCAAGCTCGGTGTTGCCCCACTCGTGCTTCTTAAAGTACGAGGAGACGCCGGCGAAGAACGCGTCGATGCCGACCCAGGCGACGAGCTGCTTGAGCACCGAGCCGCCCTTGGCGTACGTGATGCCGTCAAAGTTGACCTGCACGTCTTCGAGGTCGTTGATCGTGGCGACGACGGGGTGCGTCGACGGGAGCTGGTCCTGCTTGTAGGCCCAGCTCTTCTCCATTGCGGCGAAGGTCGTCCACGCTTCGGTCCACTCGGTGGCCTCCGCGGTCGCGATCGTCGACGCCCACTCGGCGAACGACTCGTTGAGCCACAGGTCGTTCCACCACTTCATGGTGACGAGGTCGCCGAACCACATGTGCGCAAGCTCGTGCAGGATCGTGACGACGCGACGCTCCTTGATGGCGTCGGTCACCTTCGAGCGGAAGATGTACGTCTCGGTGAACGTGACGATGCCGGCGTTCTCCATCGCGCCCGCGTTAAACTCAGGCACGAACAGCTGGTCGTACTTGGGGAACGGGTAAGGGTAGTCGAACTTCTCCTCGAAGTAAGCGAAGCCCTGGCGGGTCTTCTCCAGGATGTAGTCCGCGTCGAGGTACTGGGAGAGGCTCTTGCGGCTGAACACGCCGAGCGGGATGGTTTGGCCGTCGCTCGAGGTGAGCTCGCCACGCACCACGGCGTACGGCCCGGCCACGAGGGCGGTGATGTAGCTCGACATGGTCAGCGTGGGCTCGAACGCCCACGTCTTCGAGCCGTTGCCGGCGTCGGTCGGCACGGGCGTGGGGGAGTTAGAGACAACCTCCCAGGCGCCGGGCGCGGTGATCGTGAACGTGAACGTGGCCTTGAGGTCGGGCTGCTCGAACACCGCGAACACGCGGCGCGAGTCGGGCACCTCGAACTGGCTGTACAGGTAGACCTCGTTGTCGACCGGGTCGACGAAGCGGTGCAGGCCCTCGCCGGTGTTCGTGTAGCGCGCGTCGGCGACGACGGTCAGCTCGTTCTCGTCTTCGAGATTGTCGAGCTGGATGCGCACGCCGTCGCTCACGACTGCCGGGTCGAGCGGGGCGCCGTTGAGGGTGATGGAGTGCACCGCGTGGGTGATCGCGTCGATGAAGGTGGATGCGCCGGCCGCGGCCGCGAACTTCACCGTCGTCGTGCTCGCGAAGGTCTCCGGTCCCGTCGTGACGTCAAGGGTGACGTCGTAGCTCTGCACGGTGACGAGCGCTGCACGCTCCTGGGCTTCGAGGCGGGTGAGGTTTTCTCCAGGCAACGGTTTCTCCATCTGGGTTTCGCGGTGTTCGAAAATACGCGCGGGCGCTCGTGGCGCCATTGCACGATTCCCCAGCCTAGCCATGATTGGGGTGCCCACATGAGGCGCGCCCTCACTAGGGTGACTGCATGAGAGCAAGCACCGACCCGAGCGCCGCGACCGCCGATCGCTACCGCGAGTTCGCCGAGGTCGAGGCGCGCGGCATGAGCGCCTGCTACGAGGAGTGGGCGCACGGGGTGGCGGATGACCCGGCGACGGTGGCCCTGATCGACCGGCTGCCCGCGCCGAAACGGCAGCCGAACCTCGTGTTCAGCTCCTCGCGCTTCCTCGGCGCCCCGGTCTCCGACTACGCCTCCTTCGCCACCTGGCTCCGCGGCCACTGGGCCGAGGTCGAGGCCACCTGCCTGAGCCACGCCACCCAGACCAACGAGCCCGGCCGCTGCGCGACGCTGCTCCCGGCGCTCGCCGGGATCCCCGGACCGCTCGCTTTGATCGAGGTGGGGGCATCCGCCGGCCTCTGCCTGCACCCCGACCGGTACAGCTACCGGTACAGCTACCGGTACACCTCCGCCGACGGCGCCGTGCGGATGCTGCACCCGGCGGACGGGCCGAGCCCGGTCGTTCTGGACTGCGCAATCACCGGGCCGGTGCCCCTGCCCGACTCGCTGCCCGGGGTGGTCTGGCGGGCCGGCATCGACCTCAATCCGCTCGACGTGCACGACGAGGCCGACGTGGCCTGGCTCGACGCCTTGATCTGGCCCGAGCACGCCGATCGGCGGGCCAGGCTCCGCGCGGCGGTCGAGGTCGCGAGGACCGAGCCGGTCGAGGTCATGCCCGGTGACCTCAACGAGCAGATCGAGGCGCTGGTCGCGCGCGCGCCGGCCGGGGCGACCGTCGTCGTCTTCCACACGGCCGTGCTCGCCTACCTGGAAGAGGAGGCCACGCGTCGGTTCACTGCGACGATGGCGCGGCTTCCCGTGCGCTGGCTCTCGAACGAGGGCCGAAATGTTGTGCCGGCCGTGGCGGAGAGGATGCGGGTGGCCCCCACCGATCCCACCGACTTCGTTCTCGCCCTCGACGGCGAGCCCATCGCATTCACCCAGCCGCACGGCCGGGCCCTGCACTGGCTCTAGCCATCGGCTCGCCGTCCTTCACAGCGCCGGCCTACCGTTGGCGAGGGACGCCACGCCTTACGGGATGGCCGCACCGCGTCTACGCTCCACATCATGACGAGTCGAGTGGTGCATTTTGAGATCCCCATTGATGATTCCGAGCGAGCCGGCGCGTTCTATCGCAGCGTTTTCGGCTGGGACGTCACGAAGTGGGGTCCAGTTGATTACTGGACGATGACCACCGGTGCGGAGCCGGGGGCCCGGAGCCGGAGGGCGCTCTCACCCCCAGAACCGACTCGCCCGAGGGTGTTGTCGTCTACGTTGGCGTCGACAACATCGATGACGCCTTGGCGAGAGTCACAGCGGCCGGTGGAACGCTGCTGACCGAGAAGATGCCCATCCCGACAATGGGGTGGTCAGCTCATTTCCGCGACTCAGAGGGCAACCTGATCGGACTGTTCCAGGCTGATGCAACAGTGCCGATGCCCGAGGGTGGTGGCATGGGCGGATGACCCACGACCGCAATCACGCCAACATCTAGGGCTGTTCCCGCACCGCCTCCATGCCGTCCTGCACCTCGAAGTCACCCGTGCTAAACGCCTTCGGGCGCAGTGTCAGGCAGACCGCCCCGGCACCGGTCTGCTCGCAGCCGACCAGCGTGAAGCCCGACGGAGCCGTGTCGGCCTCGAAGAGCCGCCTGCCCTGGCCGACCACCACGGGGAAATAGAACAGCCGGTATTCGTCCACCAGGCCCGCGTCGTGCAGCGCGTGCGCCAGTTTGCAGCTGCCGTGCACCTGCAGCTCGCGTCCCGGTTGGGCCTTCAACTTCGCCACAGCGTCCAGCACGTCGGTCGACAGCACGGTTGACTTGGTCCACGTCGGATTCACGAGTGTGGTGGAGGCGACGTACTTCGGAAGGTTGTTGAGGGCCTGGGCCACGTCGTTCTCCGGGTCGGTGATCTGTTCCCAGTACGGCTGAAACAGCTGGAAGGTGGTCCGTCCGAGTAGGAAGGCGTCGGCTTCGGCGAACCAGCCGGAGACGATCCGGCCCATGCCCTCATCGGCGAGCGGGACGAGCCAGCAGCCGCGCTCGAAGCCGCCGGACGTGTCCTCTTCCCTGCCGCCGGGGCCCTGCATGACCCCGTCCAGGGTGAGGGAGGTGTTGACTGTGAGCTTCATCGTCGGCCTCTCGTGGTGAGTGGCAGCCCGGGTGGCTGCGTTCACGCCCAGCGTCGTCCGGGGCCGAAAGGCTGTCAACCGTTGGCTGTTCCAATGACGACGGTGGCGTCCAGCTCGTCGGAATGTTCCACCCGTGGGGTCAGCCCGATGCCGGCGAAGATGTCGGCCGTGTGCGGCGCCTGGCGCTTACTCGTCTCGACCAGCAGGTATCCGCCGGGCGCCAGCCAGAATGGCGCGGCGGCGGCTACCCGCCGCTGCACGTCGAGCCCGTCCCCACCGCCGTCGAGCGCCACCCTGGCCTCGTGGATGCGGGCCTCCGGGGGCATCCGCTCGATTGCCTCGGTGGGCACGTAGGGAGCGTTGGCGACGAGGATGTCGACGCGGCCTCGCAGCGCGGCGGGGAGCGGCTCGACGAGGTCGCCTTCGAACACCTCACCCCGGCCGTCGGCGAGGTTGCGACGGGCGCACCGGACCGCGGCGGGGTCGATGTCGGTGGCGTACAACTCGACCGAGGGAGCGGCGGAGAGCAGCGCGGCGCCGACCGCGCCGGAGCCGCAGCACACGTCGACGACGACGGCTCCCGGCCGGCACAGCGCGACGGCCTCGCGGACGAGGAACTCGGTGCGGCGGCGGGGCACGAAGACCCCGGGGTCTACCGCGATCCGTCGGCCGCAGAACTCCGCCCAGCCGAGGATGTGTTCCAGGGGGAGGCCGACGATACGGCGGTCGACCATGGCGGCGAGTTCCGCCGGCGTCCGGGCCGCGGAGATGAGCAGGTCTGCCTCATCCTCGGCAAAGACACAGCCGGCGGCTCGAAGCCTGGTGATGATGACGGATACAGGGAGAGCTGAGGGAGTACCTGGCATGGGAGAGCCTTTCGGTGCGCCGATGGGCGCTCTCCGGGGCACCTAGCTCAGGCGAACCGTACGGCCGTGACGAGGGAGCACCCGACCTGATGTAGCGGTAATGGGACTCACCTCCTCCGGCGACTCGTTCTGGAAAAACCAATGCTACTCCGCGGCCCTCAGTGATCGCGCGCTGTCGCGGTTTGAGTTGCGGACAGATCACCTTCGCGCACACACCTTCGCGCGCGCGACGAAGGTGTTTTTTCCGTTACTCAACTCTCTGGAGCGAGGCTACCAAGAGGCGGGCTTGTAGTCCTTGAGGAAGACACCACAGAGGTCTTCGCCGGCCTCGCCGCGCACGATCGGGTCGTACACCCGCGCCGCGCCGTCGACAAGGTCGAGGGGGGCGTGGAAGCCCTCCTCGGCCAGGCGAACCTTCGTCGGGTGCGGACGTTCGTCGGTGATCCAGCCGGTGTCGACGCTCGTCATCAGAATGCGGTCGGAGAGCATCTCCTTCGCACTGGTGCGAGTGAGCATGTTCAAGGCGGCCTTGGCCATGTTCGTGTGCGGGTGGCCCGGCCCCTTGTAGCCACGGCCGAAGACGCCCTCCATCGCGGAGACGTTGACGATGTAGGTGCGCCGGGCGCCGGATGCGGCCATCGAGGCACGCAGGCGGCTGACCAGCAGGAACGGCGCTGTCGTGTTGCAGAGCTGCACCTCGAGCATCTCGAGCGGGTCGACATCCTGCACATTCGCGGTCCAGCTGTTCACCTCGTGCAGGTCGGGCACCAGGCCGCCGGCATCGATGGCCGTGCCGGCCGCGAGACGCGCGAGCGACGAGGAACCGGGCGCCAGGGCCAGGGCGGTCAGGTCGTCGGCGGTCAGCGCGTTCGCCGCGGAGGTGGCCGCGGCCAGGATCGGGTGGCTGGTGACGGACGCGGCGAGGGCGCTCGGGTGCGCATCGTTCGTGTGCCCGAAAGTGACGAGCTCAGGGATCGTGCCCTCCGACAGCGGCGACGACTCCGCTTCAACCAGCAGCGAGTAAGAGCCGGGGGAGCGGCGCACGGTCTGGGCCGCGTTGTTGATCAGGATGTCGAGGGGGCCGGCTTCAGCGACGGAGTCGGCGAGCCCGATCACCTGGGCAGGGTCGCGCAGGTCGATGCCGACGATCCGCAGGCGGTGCAGCCAGTCGGCTGAGTCCGGCATGGCGCTGAAACGGCGCACCGCGTCGCGCGGGAACCGGGTCGTAATGGTGGTGTGCGCGCCGTCGCGCAGCAGGCGGAGGGCGATGTACATTCCGATCTTCGCGCGGCCGCCGGTGAGCAGCGCGCGCTTGCCGGTGAGATCCGTGCGGGCGTCCCGCTTCGCGTGGCTCATCGCCGCGCAGCTCGGGCAGAGCTGGTGGTAGAAGGCGTCGACGAGCGTGTAGCGCTCCTTGCAGATGTAGCAGGGGCGGGCCACGAGCAACTCGCCCGCCGAGGCCTTGCTCGTGCCGAGGCGCAACTGGGCGCCGATCGTTTCGTCGTCGATGCGGGTGGGAGCGCCGGTCGCGGTGGCGGCGATCACGTCACGGTCGGCATCCGCGATGGCCTGCCGCTTCTCCGAGCGGCGCACGACCTTCACCGACTTGAACATCTTGGCCGTCGCCTGGCGCACGGTCACGAAGTCGGGGTCCTCCGGGTCGATCGTGCTGAGCGCGGCCAGCACCCGCAGGGCAACCTCGAGGTCGGCCGGGTCGATGCTCGGGGTGGGCGCCGTCGACGGAACGGTCTCGGTCGAAGGCACAGTAGTCATCCGTCAATTCTACGGCGGCGCCCTGTGAAGCCCAGCCGAGCCTGCTTCGGCGGCCGGGTATGCAGAAACGGACATGTGTTGCCGGCGTACCGGCAACACATGTCCGTTTGAGCGACAGAGGTCGTTAGACCTTCGCGGGCTCAGCTTCCACGATGTCGACGGCGGAGGTAGCCGGTTCGTACGTGGCGTCGAACGGCATCTCGTCCATGTCCAGCACGGGGTTTTCGTCCTGGCTTGCGACGAGCTCGTGGGCCTCTTCGACCGACGCGACGCTCGGCATCGAGCCGAGCAGGGGGCGCTGGGCCGTCTCCTTCATGAAGTAGATGGTGACGGCTCCAATGGCGGATGTCCCCATCAGGTAGTAGGCGGGCGCCATGTCGTCACCGGAGGCCGCGATGAGGGCCGCAATGATGAACGGAGTCGTTCCTCCGAAGATCGCGACCGAGAAGTTGTAGGCGATGCCCATCGCTCCGTAACGGCTCTCCGTGGGGAACAGGGCCGGCAGCGCCGACGCAAGGTTGGCCACATAGAAGGTCACCGGGAAGGCGATCAATGCGAGGCCGAGCAGGGTCGTCCAGATGCCACCGATACCGATCAGGAGGAACGCCGGGATGGACAGGATGACGCCGCTGATGGCTCCGATCCAGAGCACCGGTCGGCGACCGATCTTGTCCGACAGACGACCGGCCAGCGGAATGCAGAGGGACATGGCGACCAGGATCGGAATGGTCAGCAGCGTTCCGTGCAGCTCGTCGTAGCCCTTGTTGGCCGTGAGGTAGGTGGGCATGTACGAGGTGAGCGCATAGCCGAGCGTGTTGGCGGAGGCCACGAGGATCATGGCCAGCACGATTCCGCGCCAGTACGCCTTGAAGATGGCAAAGGGGCCCTTGGGCGCAGTGTCGTCTACGGCCAGCGGGTTGCTCGCGGCAGCCTCTTTGGCGTCCAGGGTCGCCTGGAAGGTCGGCGATTCCTCGATCTTCATTCGGAAGTAGATGGCGATCAGGCCGAGGGGTCCGGCGATCAGGAACGGGATGCGCCAGCCCCAGTCCTCCATGACGGGCTGCCCCAGGGTGACCTGAAGCACGGAGACGAGGGCCGCACCGATAGCGAAGCCCAGGTAGCTGCCCATGTCGAGCAGGCTCGCGAAGAACCCGCGGCGATTGTCAGGGGCGTGCTCGCTGACGAAGGTGGTGGCACCGGCGTACTCGCCGCCGGTGGAGAAGCCCTGGACGACCTTGACGAACACCAACAGGGCCGCGGCCAACATGCCGACCTGGGCGTACCCGGGCAGCAGGCCCACGGCGAAGGTGGAGAGCGCCATGAGGATGAGGGTCATGGACAAGACCTTCTGGCGGCCGATCTTGTCGCCGAGCCAGCCGAAGAACACGCCACCGAGGGGGCGGGCGATGAAGGTGGCTGCGAAGGTTCCCAGCAGGAACAGGGTCTGGACCGTCTTGTCGGCCTCCGGCAGGAACACCGGGCCCATCGTGGTGATCAGATAGCCGAACACCCCGACGTCGTACCATTCCATGGTGTTGCCGACGATGGTTCCGCCGATTGCTTTCTTCAGCCTGCCCCGGTCAACGACGTTGACATCTGACACCTTCAGGCGGCGCCGCAGGAGCGGCTTTTTGGTTTTCGCTGCGGTGCTTGTGGCACCCAATCTGGACGTGTTGGTACTTTGCTCAATAGGCATATGTGCTTCTCTCGTGGAGGTCATTTTGCATGAGACCAAGGTTTCCCGTTTTCGGGCAAGTTGACTATTTTAGCCGATGACGGGCGAAGACGTCATTCGTCGCACCGATTGGACGGCCGCGGAAGCGCCCGAAAATGCCCCCTAGACTGGGAATTATGGCTGATTCCGTTGATTTCTGGTTTGATCCCTCGTGCCCCTGGGCCTGGATGACTTCCCGCTGGGTGGAGGAGGTCGCCAGGCTCCGTGACCTCGACGTCACGTGGCACGTGATGAGCCTCGCCGTGCTCAACGAAGACCAGGACGTCAGCGACGAATATGCGGCGTTCCCGCGCGCGCTCCGGTACACCCGGCTCGTGCAGGCGGCCCAGGAACTGCACGGCCAGGAGATGGTCAAGTCGCTCTACGACGCGCTCGGAACGCGCATCCATCCCGGCGGCAACTCCGAGCCGGACGAGGTCATCCCGGCGGCGCTCGCCGAGGTGGGTCTGCCGGCCGAGTTCGCCGTGTGGGCCGACAGCGAGGCCTACGACTCCGAGATGCGCGCCAGCCACTTTGACGGCATCAACCGGGTCGGGCAGGACGTCGGTACCCCCGTCATCTCCGTCAACGGCGTGTCATTCTTCGGCCCGGTCATTTCGCCGGCTCCCAAGGGAGACCAGGCGCTCGCGTTGTGGGACGGCGTGGTGGCCGCGGCCGGCTTCGACGGGTTCTTCGAGATGAAGCGCACCCGTACGCGCGGGCCGATCTTCGACTGAGCGCAATCTGACGCCCGAGCGTCCCGGAACTAAATAGAATGCCCCTATGCGCATCCACATCGCCACTGACCATGCCGGTCTGGATTTCAGCCACCACCTGATCGTTCACCTCACGGCGGCCGGCCACGAGGTTGTCAACCACGGGCCCAAGAGCTACGACGCGTTCGACGACTACCCCGCATTCTGCATCAACGCGGCGAAGGCCGTGGTGAACGACCAGGCCGAGGGGATCCAGGCGCTGGGCATCGTCTTCGGTGGGTCGGGCAACGGCGAGCAGATCGCTGCCAACAAGGTGCAGGGCGCGCGCGCGGCCCTGGTCTGGAACCTCAGCACGGCCAGGCTCGCCCGCGAACACAACGACGCCAACGTCATCTCGATCGGCGCCAGGCAGCACACGATTGAAGACGCCACCGACTTCATCGACGCGTTCATCAACGAGCCGTTCTCCGAAGAGGAACGGCATGTTCGCCGCATCGCGCAGCTCTTCGAATACGAGTCCACCGGCCACATCGACGGCAAAGGCGTCGTGCGCTAACCGTGCCTGAGGGTCACTCCGTCCATCGCATCACGCGCCAGTTCGCGCGCAATTTCGTCGGGAAACGCGTTCACGTGTCCTCGCCGCAGGGGCGATTCGCGGCCGGCGCGGCGCTGATCGACGGGCACCTGATGACGGATGCCCGCGCGGTCGGCAAGCAGATGTTCCTGGAGTTCGACAACGGGCGCTGGCTGCGGGTGCACCTCGGCATGTACGGTGCATGGGACTTCGCCGGCGACATCCTGATGGATGCGACGATCGCGTCGGCCAACGGCCGGATGGGCCAGACCAACCAACGCGGCACCGACCTCGATGCCGCGGTGCTGGACTCGGCCGGCGAGAACTCGATGCACAGCATCGGCGCTCCCCGCCGCACCCGGGTGCGGATGGCCGAGCAGGAGAAGGAACTCGGCGCGGTCGACGTCTTCCCGCCGGAGCCGGTGGGCCAGGTGCGGGTTCGGATGCTCACCGACACGGTGTCGGCGGACCTCCGAGGACCGACCGCCTGCGAGGTGCTCGACCAGGGCCAGGTGGCCGCCGTGATCGCGAAGCTCGGACCGGATCCGCAGCTCGACCACAGCAAGGCCGCCGAGGACCGCTTCGAGAGCGCCGTGCGTCGGAAGCCCGCCCCGATCGGCCAGCTGCTGATGGACCAGACCGTCGTGGCCGGCATCGGGAACGTGTACCGGGCCGAGTTGCTGTTCCGGGCACGTATCAACCCACATGCCCCCGGAAAGTCGCTGAGCGAAGAATCCGTGCGCGCGCTCTGGCAGGACTGGGCGCACCTGCTCGCGATCGGCGTGCAGACTGGACAGATGATGACCATGGACGACCTCGACCACGGCGGCTTCGTCCTGGCGATGAAGAACCGGGCCGACCGGCACTGGGTCTACAAGCGCGAGGGACTGCCCTGCCGGGTCTGCGGCACGCACATCGTCCTCGAGGAGATGGGTGCCCGCAAGCTCTATTGGTGCCCGTCCTGCCAGGCCTGACCGATCGATAGGGAGACCAGAACCGATGAGACAGAACCCCAGTTTCGCGCTTGCCGAGCGCGCCGAGATCAAGCGCCTCGTGCGGGAACACCCGTGGGCGATCGTGGTCAGCCACACCTCGAACGGTGAGCTCGTGGCCTCGCACTATCCGGTCATCCTCGACGAGTCGACCGAGGAGATCGTGTTGCTCGGCCACGTCGGCCGGCCCGACGAACAGCTGCATGAACTCGGCCAGCACGAACTCGTGGTGATCATCCAGGGTCCGCACGGGTACATTTCGCCCGGTTGGTACGACGCCCGGCCGGCCGTGCCCACCTGGAACTTCGTCACCGCCCACCTCTACGGAACCCCGGAGCTGCTCAGCGACGAGGAGAACCTGCGGGTTCTGGGCCTGCTCGTCGACCGGTTCGAGGAACGGATGCCCGAGCCGCGCCGCATGAACGGCACGCCGGAGAACGCGGACTACGCCGCACGCATCGTGACCGGCACGGTCGGATTCCGGCTGAGGGTCACGCGACTGGTGGCGAAGGACAAGATGAGCCAGAACAAGCCGGCGGAAACCGTCGAACGCATCATCGCCGAGCTCGAGGGCGACGGGCCCTACGCGAGCCAGGCGCTCGCGAACGAAATGCGCCGCGCCAACGACCGGCCGAGCCTGTGACGCTGCTCCTGCGCGGCGGCCGCCTGCCCGGCAGCGACGATGTCGTTGACGTCGAAATCGTCGACGGAAGGATACGCCGGATCGGCTACGTCTCCCCGTCTGCGTTGTCGCCTTCCGCTTCCTCCGCTTCCTCCGCGTCCTCCTCGGCCGACGCGACGGTCAACCTCGACGGCCGCTGGCTGATCCCCGGCCTCTGGGACAATCACGTGCACTTCAGCCAGTGGGCCCAGACGGCCCGCCGGCTCGACCTGTCGGCGGCGGCGTCAGCGGCCGAGGCCGCTGCGCTGGTCGGCGCCCGCGCGTCGGAACTGCCGCTGGGTGAAGACCTGGTCGGGTTCGGCTTCCGGGATGGCTTGTGGCCCGATGCTCCCGGCCGCGCCGTGCTCGACGCCGTGTCCGGCAGCGTTCCCGTCGTGCTGGTCAGCGGCGACCTGCACAGCTGCTGGCTGAACTCAGCGGCCCTGGCCCGGCACGGATTCCCGGACCACCCCACGGGGCTGCTCCGCGAGGAGGACTGCTTCCTCGTCGTGAGGGCCATCGACACGGTCGCAGACGAGGTGCTGGATGCATGGGCCGACGTGGCCGCGCGCGCGGCGGCATCCCGCGGCGTCGTCGGGATCGTCGACCTCGAGATGAACTGGAACCTCGATGTCTGGCGGCGCCGCATGGCGGCGGGCACCGATGCTCTCCGGGTCTCCTGTGGCATCTACAGCCAGGACCTGGATCGGGCGATCGGCCTCGGGCTGCGGTCCGGCGACGTGGTGGACGGCACCGGGGGACTGCTCACCGTCGGCCCGTTCAAGGTCATCATCGACGGCTCGCTCAACACGCGCACGGCGTACTGCTTCGACGAGTACCCCGGCCTCGAAGGTCTCCCCGGGTCACATGGGCTGTTGACCGTGCCGCAGGACCAGCTGCTCTCGCGCATGCGCCTGGCCGCCGAGGCCGGCATCCGTCCAGCCGTGCACGCCATCGGCGACCACGCCAACAGCCTCGCCCTCGACGCGTTCGAGGAACTCGGCTGCACCGGAAGCATCGAGCACGCCCAGATGCTCTCCCCGGCGGACATCCCCCGGTTCGCGCGACTTGGCGTCGTCGCGAGCGTGCAGCCCGAACACGCCATGGACGACCGGGACGTCGCCGACCGCTACTGGGCCGGCCGCACCGGCCAGGCGTTCGTGCTCGCCGGCCTCCTGGCGGCCGGCGCCGAACTCGCGCTTGGCTCCGACGCCCCGGTCGCCCCGCTCGACCCGTGGGTCAGCATGGCCGCCGCCGTCGGGCGAACGAGGGATGGCCGGGAGGCCTGGCGCCCCGAACAGTCGATCCCTCGGCAGGCCGCCCTGGCCGCATCGGCGCGCGGGCGGCACTCGCTCGCCGTGGGGGATGTCGCCGACATCGCGGTCTGCGAGATCGACCCGTTCGTCGCATCCGTCGACGACCTCAGACGAATGCCCGTGGCCGCGACCCTGCTCTCCGGACGCTTCACGCACAACACCCTCTGACCCCTGACCTCTGACCCCTGACCCTGACCCCTGATCCCCATCCCGCCGCGCCCCCGCGAAACTGCAGTTGTGCGCGGTATGAGTGCGTTTTAGCGACCACAACTGCGTTTTCGCGAGGGGTATTCGCGGGATGACCGAAGCCCCGGCCTCCGCAGGATCGCGGCGGCCGGGGCTCTGGTCAGTCGGGGAAGCGGGGCCTCAGTTCCTCAGGTGCGGTCCGTCGGCTGATCCCTGTTTCGGCCGGCTCGTCGGGCCGTTGCCCGCTCTCGATGCGAGGCCGTCGTGCAGGCCGGACGTCAGGCCGGCCAACGGTCGACGCACCAGGCGCGTGCGACCCAGCCCGAACACTCCGGCTCCGGCCAGGCAGAGCAGCACGGCCAGGAAGCCGAGCCCCCCGTCGTTGCTGCCGGTGGACGGCAGCACGGTCGTGTGAGCCGCCGCCGTCACGACGGCCGTCACCGGAGCGACAACGGCCGGTTCCACGACCGGATCCACAACCTCGACGACCGGATCGACCGCCGGATCTGCGGGTGGGTCAACGATCGGGTCCACTGCAGGATCTGCGGGTGGGTCAACGATCGGGTCCACTGCAGGATCTGCGGGTGGGTCAACGATCGGGTCCACTGCAGGATCTGCGGGTGGGTCCACCACCGGGTCAACGGGCGGGTCCACCACCGGGTCTACCGGCGGGTCGACCGGCACCACAATCGGGTCCGGGGGAGTGACCGGGCAAGGTTCGTCGTTGACCGGGAACTCCTGCGTCACCGTCGGGGAGAGTTCGCCGCCGAAGCTCAGGACGAACCCGGTCGCAGCGGTGGCCGTGACAACGAGGACGGTCCCGCCGTCGGCATCCACGTACGAGGTCTTCGCGTAGACGACGCCCTCGATCACAGCCGGATCCGTCAGGACCTCGTTGTCGGGACCGCACGCGTCCTGGAAGGCGACCGGCGGAACGACGACGACGACGTCCGGTGCCGGAACCACCGCACAGTCGACCGGGGCGGTGAAGGTGAAGGTCCACGCGGGGGAGCCTGTCACGACGAATCCGGAATCGGCCACGGCGGTCACGGTGTACGGGACGCCGAACTGCATGTTCGCGGGCTCACCCGTGAACGCCTCGGCGCTGCTGCCGGCCCATGACCAGGAGCCGTTCGGGAAATCGGATAGAGCGAGACCGGCCGGGGCGTCACAGGTGGCCTGGCTGAAGCCAGGTTCCGGAACCGGAATCTTCACCGGTACCACGGCGCAGGGTTCATTCGTGAGCTGGAAGTGCCACTCTGTGACCGTCCCGGGCGGGAACGCGTAGTCGGCCGCGGGCGTCAGGAAGATATCGCCCCCGGTTCCGCTGAAGCTATAGCCGGTGCCATCCGCCGGGATGACGATCGAGTCGTTCTCCGTTCCGCACGAGTCGAGCATGCTGGCCGCCGGGGGCGTGACGATCGTGGGCTCCGGGCTCGGCGGCTGGGCGGGAAGGACGCATCCGTTGTCGAGGATCTGCTGACCCGTTGCCCCCCAGCCGAACAACGTCGCCAGGTTCTGGCCTGGGAAGGTGCCGAAGGCGGGAATGATGTCCGCATCGTGCTGGGTGGTGTGTCCCTCCCGCACGACAGCGTCATCGTCAATGTCGCGCAGGAGATTCCACCCGCTCGCTGCCGTGTCGGGCGGAGTCGCGTGGCACAACGTGACGGGAATGTTCGCTGCGCTGGACGGGGCGGCTGCCCCAACGAGTGCCAGTCCAACGGCCAGGAGCGCGGTCGTACAGACCGCGATCGCCCTGTTCAAACGATGGATTTTCATACTGCTGACCTCAAATGGATTCGGGAATATCCTGATGTCGTGCGGAAGGCCTGGCGAAAGGCATGCGTCAGGGCGCCGTGGCGGCGCGCTCATTTCACCGGGGTCGCGGAGGGCCGGTAACCGGGCGCGACGAAACCGTCTGTCCAACCGATGTTTGCGGCCGGGTGAGGCGGTCGAACCTGTCGATTAACGCAATCGTGTATGCGGAGAGAACCGCGGGGGAGTGTGGCTTACCGGGGCGTCCTGCAGTCGGTGCGGTCGCGACGGCGCCTGACCTTTCGGGATGGGTTCATTGGTGACTCTCCTTTCGGGTCAGAGTTATGTCACAACGCCAGCAAAGCAGTCCGGAATGCCCCCTGACAAGGCAATGTGCACCGAAACTGAGCGTTGCTCACCCCCAATCTGAGGCACACTCAGTTCTGCGGCGAACGCGGACGACCGCCGCTCGGCATGAGAATCAGCCACACCCCGAACGCTCCCCGGTGCTAATCTGACGCCGACCGGAGAGATGGATCCACGGTCGATGCCTCGAGGAGGCATGCGAATGAAACACACGCGAGAACACCAGGAACCCGAGCCCCGACGCGGACTGATCATCGACCTGGCCGGCATCGAGGCGAACATGATGCCCGACGTTGGCGGCAAGGCCGCGCAGTTGGGTGTGCTCACGAACGCCGGTCTGCCCGTCCCGTCCGGATTCTGCGTGACGACAATGGCCTACCGGCGGGTGGCGGGCCCGGCCGGGGTGCACGATCTGCTCGCAACCGCACCGACGGCCGACCCTCACGGTCTCGCCCGCACCGTGCGGGAGCTCGTCCTCCACGCTCCCGTCCCCGCCGAGATCGGTGCTGCGGTCGTGGGGGCTTACAGGGCGCTCGGGCCTGACCTGCCCGTCGCGGTTCGGTCATCAGCCACCGCCGAAGATCTGCCATTCGCGAGCTTCGCCGGCCAGCAGGACACGTTCCTCAACGTCATCGGCGCCGACGCCGTGCTCGCGGCCGTTCGCCGGTGCTGGGCGTCCCTCTGGACCGACCGGGCGGTCGCCTACCGGATGAGCAATGGGATCGACCACGGAGCCGTTTCGATCGCCGTCGTTGTGCAGGTCATGGTCGACGCGGCCGTCGCCGGTGTACTGTTCACAGCGAATCCGGTCACTGGCAGACGCCACGAAGTCGTGATCGACGCAAGTCCCGGACTCGGGGAGGCTGTTGTCTCGGGTGCCGTCAATCCCGACCATTTCGTGGTTGACGGCGACACCAGACGGATCAGCCAGCGCGTGATCGGAGACAAGCGCCTGATTATCCGCGGGAGCCCGGGCGGCGGAACGGTGCGGATCGACCGAGAAGCGGACGGCGACGCGGCATGCCTGGATGATCGCCAGGTTCGGCAGCTCGCCGTTCTGGGTCGGCAGGTCGAAACCCTCTACGGGGCACCGCAGGATGCCGAATGGGCGATCGACGTCAACGGGAAGCTCTGGCTGACCCAGGCCAGACCGATCACGACGCTCTATCCGCTGCCGTCCCGGGCGCACGCCGGCGCGGGAACCCGCGTCTATCTCTGTGCCAGCCTCGCGCAGGGCCTCACCCGGCCGATCACCCCGATGGGCCTCGCCGGCTTCCGGATGCTTGCCACGAACATCGCCAGGGCCGCCCGCTTCGAGGTGCCCGAGCCGTTGAACGGCCCGCGTGCCTACGCGGAGGCCGGGCAACGGTTCTTCGTCGACCTGACGCCGGCCCTGCGCAGCAGGACCGGCCGTGACATCGTCCCCAAGGTCTTCGACGTGATGGAGGCGCGGTCAGCCGCCGTTCTCCGCAGCCTCTTCGACGACCCCCGGTTCTCCGTGGTCACCACGTCGCGATGGCCGTTCCTCCGACGTATCGGACCGGTCGCGGCTCGCGCCGGTCTTCCGCTCCAGTTGCTGCGGGCGGCAATCCGGCCGGCGGCCGCCCTGCGCCGCGTCAATCTCGCGATTGCGCGCCTCACCGCGGCACTGAAGGTCCCCGACTCGGCGACACCGGTGCAGCGTCTGGCCCACGCCGAACGCATCCTGGGCCGGGAGCTGTTCCCGATCCTGCCGGCCATCCTGCCGCTCCCGGCCCTCGGCTTCGCGATGCTCGGCCTGGCCCGCAGGCTCCTCGGCGACCTGGCCGAACCGGGGGAGCTGCAAACCGTGCTCCGTGGGCTCCCGCACAACGTGACGACGGAGATGGACCTTGCGCTCTGGCACCTCGCAACACGGATCCGCGGCGACGCTGACGCGGCGCGTGCCTTCACTGACGAATCGGTTGAGGAGCTCACCCGCCGATACCTGAGCGGCGCGCTTCCGGGCGGCGCCCAGTCCGGACTCGAGGGCTTTCTGCGCCGTTATGGTCATCGGGCCGTGGCCGAGATCGACCTCGGGATGCCCCGCTGGCGGGACGACCCTACCCACATCGTGGGCGTCCTGGCCAACTATCTCCTGCTGACCGACCCGGATGCGGCGCCGGACAAACAGTTCGAGTCGGCCGCCCGGCAGGCGGACGAGCAGGTGGCGCGGCTGGTGGCGAAGGCCAGCGGCCGCGGCCGACTGCGCGGACATCTCGTACGGCTGGCGCTGAAACGCACGCGGCAATTGGCCGGATCGCGGGAACTCCCCAAGTACTACCTCGTTGTGGCCCTGGCGGCGGTGCGCGAGCAGCTCGCCCTCGTCGGCACTGAGCTGGCGGCCGTCGGGACTATCGCCGCCGGCGACGACGTGTTCTTCCTCGATCTTGTGGAAGCGCGCCAGGGGCTCGGCGGAACCGACCTTCGTGGGCTCGTCGAGAAGCGGCGGGAGGACTACCGTCAGGAACTCCGCCGCCGACACATTCCGCGCATCCTGATATCGGACGGCACCGAACCGGAAACCCTGCTCGCAGCGGGCGCGGCGCGCTCAGACGGCGCCCTCGTTGGCAGTCCGGCATCCGCCGGGGTGGTCACCGGGACGGCGCGGGTGATCCTGGATCCGGTCGGCGCGCGCCTGGAACCCGGTGAGATCCTCGTGGCGCCGTCGACCGACCCCGGCTGGACGCCGCTGTTCCTGACGGCCGGGGGACTCGTGATGGAGATGGGCGGGGCCAACTCGCATGGCGCCGTCGTCGCCCGGGAATACGGGATCCCGGCCGTTGTCGGCGTGCCACTGGCCACGACCCGCCTGGTCACGGGCCAGCGGATCACCGTCGACGGGGCGGCAGGCACCGTGACGCCGGCCCCGTGAGGTGGCGGCGACCTGGATTCCGCGATATGGAGGGGATGACGGGAATCGAACCCGCGCCATCAGTTTGGAAAACTGAGGCTCTACCATTGAGCTACATCCCCAAGCGCCCTTCGCAGGGCACTCGAATAGCGTAGTACAGGTTGGCTCGCCATCGCTGCACAAGCAGGCGCGGTGACCTGCGGAGCTGTGCACTAGACTTACCGAGGTCAATCGGCCAGCCGCGAGGAGATTTCTCGCGTCAACCGAAGGGCCCCAACGGGTTGAGATGGCGATCCGGGGCGTAGCTCAGCTTGGTAGAGCGCTCGGTTTGGGACCGAGAGGTCGCAGGTTCGAATCCTGTCGCCCCGACCATTCACCCCCCAGCAAACGTTCGAATACAGGAGAGTCCCCTACGTGAAGTCAACTGTCGAAAAGCTGAGCCCCACGCGCGCCAAGCTCACCATCACGGTGACGCCGGACGAGCTCAAGCCCAGTATCACCCACGCCTACGGCCACATCGCCGAGGGCATCAACATCCCCGGCTTCCGCAAGGGCAAGGTGCCGCCGGCGATCATCGACCAGCGCGTCGGCAAGTCCGGCGTGCTGGAGCACGCCGTCAACGAGAGCCTCGACGGTTTCTACCGCAAGGTTGTCGAAGAGCACAAGCTGCGCCCGCTGGGCCGGCCCGAAGCCGACATCGTGGCATGGCCGAGCGACAAGGACTTCTCCGGAGACCTTGAACTCGCCATCGAGGTTGACGTTCGTCCCGAGATCGAGCTGCCCAGCTACGAGGGCATCAAGCTCACCGTCGACGCCGTCGAGGTGTCCGACGAAGAGGTCGCAGAGGAGCTCGACAACCTGCGCAGCCGCTTCGGCACGCTCGTCACCGTCGACCGCCCGGCCAAGACCGGCGACTTCGCGCAGATCGACCTGGTCGCATCCATCAACGGTGTCGAGGTCGACACCGCCAGCGGGATCTCCTACGAGATCGGCTCAGGCGACCTGATCGAGGGCATCGACGAGGCGCTCGACTCGCTCAGCGCCGGCGAGACCACCACCTTCAACTCGAAGCTCATGGGCGGCGACCACGAGGGTGAGACCGCTGAGATCGTCGTCACCGTCATCGCCGTCAAGGAGCGCGAGCTTCCGCCCATCGACGACGACTTCGCACAGATCGCCAGCGAATTCGACACCATCGCCGAGTTGACCGAAAGCCTCAAGGCCCAGGTCGAGCGCTCGAAGGTCTTCGGCCAGGGCAGCCAGGCTCGTGACCTTCTCGTCGAGCAGCTGCTCGAATCGGTCGAGGTTCCGATCCCCGCCGCGATCATCGAAGACGAGGTGAACCGTCACCTCGAGGGTGAGAGCCGCCTCGAGGACGACGAGCACCGCGCCGAGGTCACCGCGTCCAGCGAGAAGACGTTCCGCCAGCAGATCCTGCTCGACACCATCGCAGAGGCCGAGAAGGTCCAGGTCAGCCAGGACGAGCTCACCCAGTACCTGATCCAAGGTGCATCGCAGTACGGCATGGACCCGAGCGAGTTCGTCCAGGCCCTCAGCACCAACGGCCAGATCCCGTCGATGGTCGCCGAGGTTGCCCGTAACAAGGCCCTCGCGATCGCCCTCGGCAAGGCGGAGGTCGTCGACTCCAACGGCAAGAAGGTCGACCTCTCCGCGTTCACCGCGGCCGTCGACGACAGCGACGAGTCCGAAGCGACGGATGAGGACGCTGACGACGACGAGTCGACAGAGGCCCCTGAGGCAACGGCCAAGCCGAAGAAGAAGGCCGCCGCCAAGAAGTAGCACCACACGCACGCAGAATGGGCCGGACGTCACCAGACATCCGGCCCGTTCTTCGTCCGGCCCCTCGCTTTGTGCGCCGCGCCCGGCGAATTCGACGGAGATTTTGCCCGCCGACGCGCGTCGGAGGCGTCCAGGCCTTGATTTTCACAAAATCTCCGTCGAATTCGGTCGCAGAGGCCCACGGGCGGCGCCGCGCAATCTGCCGAGGGCGAACAGAGCGATTCTGACGCGCAGGCTCCTATAGATTCATTCCTGAAGCGACAAGTGAAACGGAGCGCGACATGGCCGATATGACACCCACACCCGGCGTTTTTGACCGACTGCTGAAAGACCGGATTATCTGGCTCGGCTCGGAGGTCCGTGACGACACCGCCAACGAGATCTGCGCCAAGATCCTGCTGCTGGCAGCAGAGGACCCGAAGCTCGACATCTACCTCTACATCAACTCTCCCGGCGGTTCGATCACCGCCGGCATGGCGATTTACGACACGATGCAGTTCGTGCCGAACGACATCGTCACTGTGGGTATCGGCATGGCGGCCTCGATGGGCCAGCTGCTGCTCACCTCCGGCACCAAGGGCAAGCGCTACATCACGCCGAACACCCGCGTGCTGCTGCACCAGCCGCACGGCGGCTTCGGCGGCACGGCCAGCGACATCCAGACGCAGGCGCAGCTCATCCTCGACATGAAGAAGCGCCTCGCCGAGATCACGGCGGCGCAGACCGGCAAGTCGGTCGAGCAGATCAACGCCGACGGTGACCGCGACCGCTGGTTCAGCGCGCAGGAAGCCCTCGAATACGGCTTCGTCGACCACGTCCGCGAGTCCGCAACTGATGTCGCCGGCGGCGGCGGAACCGTCACCAAGTAGTCCACCGGATCGAACAGGAAAGAAACCATGACACTCCCCACATTCGGTGGAACCGCCTCCAGCTCGATGGGCGATCCCGCCCGCCAGTTGCCCGGCTCCCGCTACATCCTGCCCACCTTCGAAGAGCGCACGGCCTACGGCTACAAGCGCCAGGACCCGTACGCGAAGCTCTTCGAGGACCGCATCATCTTCCTCGGCGTGCAGGTGGATGACGCCTCAGCTGACGACGTGATGGCCCAGCTGCTCGTGCTCGAGAGCCAGGACCCCGACCGCGACATCGTGATGTACATCAACTCGCCCGGTGGCTCCTTCACCGCGATGACGGCGATCTACGACACGATGCAGTACATCCGCCCGCACATCCAGACGGTCTGCCTCGGCCAGGCCGCCTCGGCCGCCGCCGTGCTGCTCGCCGGCGGAACGCAGGGCAAGCGCCTCGCCCTGCCGAACGCGCGCATCCTCATCCACCAGCCGTCCGTTGGCGGCTCGGGCAGCGGCCAGGCGTCGGACATCGAGATCCAGGCGGCCGAGATCATGCGCATGCGCGGGTGGCTCGAGGAGACGCTCTCCCACCACTCCAACAAGTCGGTGGAGCAGGTCAACAAGGACATCGACCGCGACAAGATCCTCGGCGCGTCAGAGGCTCTCGAGTACGGTCTGATCGACCAGGTCCTGACCAGCCGCAAAAACCTGCCGACACTCGTCAAGTAACCCTGCGAACGGCGCGCCGGCCTTGGGTGGCGCGCCGTTTCGCTTTGTGCCGGTCGTGCGCGTCAGTGGCACGGGCACAGGCTAGGCTCGTGTTCAGCAACACCCATGGAGGAGGCTGACAGATGGCCCGTATAGGCGAAAGCGCCGACCTGCTGAAGTGCTCCTTCTGCGGAAAGAGCCAAAAGCAGGTCCAGCAGCTCATTGCGGGCCCTGGCGTCTACATCTGCGACGAGTGCGTTGAGCTCTGCAACGAGATTATCGAGGAGCGCCTCGCCGAGGCCGGCCCCGAGGAAGGCAGCAGCGAGTTCGAGCTGCCGAAGCCGAAGGAAATCTTCGCCTTCCTCGAGGAGTACGTCATCGGCCAGGAGGCTGCCAAGCGTGCCCTCGCCGTTGCCGTATACAACCACTACAAGCGGGTCCGGGCGCGCAGCACCCTCACCGCCGCCGAAGCGATCCACGACGACGTCGAGATTGCCAAGTCCAACATTCTCCTGATCGGTCCGACCGGTTGCGGCAAGACCTACCTCGCGCAGACCCTCGCCAAGCGGCTCAATGTGCCCTTCGCCGTGGCGGATGCGACGGCCCTCACCGAGGCCGGGTACGTCGGCGAAGACGTCGAGAACATCCTGCTCAAGCTGATCCAGGCCGCCGACTACGACGTCAAGCGGGCCGAGACCGGCATCATCTACATTGACGAGATTGACAAGATCGCCCGCAAGGCCGAGAACCCGTCGATCACCCGCGACGTGTCGGGCGAGGGCGTGCAGCAGGCGCTGCTGAAGATCCTCGAAGGCACCGTGGCTTCGGTCCCGCCGCAGGGCGGCCGTAAGCATCCGCACCAGGAATTCATCCAGATTGACACGACCAACGTCTTGTTCATCGTGGCCGGCGCGTTCGCCGGCCTCGAAGACATCATCTCCTCGCGTGCCGGCAAAAAGGGCATCGGTTTCGGCGCCCCGCTGCACCGCAAAGGCGACGACATCAACCTCTTCAGCGAGGTGCTGCCGGAAGACCTGCACAAGTTCGGACTGATCCCGGAGTTCATCGGCCGTCTGCCCGTCGTCACGACGGTCACGCAGCTCGACCAGGTGGCCCTCATGCAGATCCTCACCGTGCCGAGGAACGCCCTCGTGCGCCAGTACCAGCGCATGTTCGAGCTCGACGGCGTCGAACTCGAATTCGAGCAGCCGGCCCTCGAAGCCATCGCCGACCTGGCGGTGCTCCGCAAGACCGGCGCCCGCGGCCTCCGCGCCATTCTCGAAGAGGTACTCGGGCCGATCATGTTCGAGGTGCCGTCGAGCACCGAGGTCGCCCGTGTCGTCGTCACCCGCGCGGCCGTGCTCGACAATGCAGCGCCGACGATCGTGCACCATGCGGCCCGTCGCGTAGAGAAGTCCGCCTAACCCCGAGTCGTGGAGATCATCCGCCCGCCGCTTCTCACGGCCGGCGACCGCGTGGCCGTTGTGGCGACGTCCTGGCCGGGCTCGACCGTCTACCCCGCGTCTACCGGGCCGGCGTCGCCACGCTGCGCGACGTCTTCGGCCTCGAGGTCGTCGAGTACCCGTCGACGGCGTTCACGCCGGCGTACGCCGGTTCACGCCGGCGTACGCCTCTGCGCACCCGGAGGAGCGCGCCCCGCAGCCCCGCGAAACTGCAGTTGTGGTCGTTATGAGCGCGTTTTAACGACCACAAGTGCATTCTCGCGGAAATGTGATGGAAGAAGGAGTTGACGGGAGACGCACATTGTTCTAATCTTTATTTAGTCCTGAATAAAGGGGAACAATGATGTTTCGACCCGCAGCGCGTACCGATGTCAATCGGTCCGCCATCCTTGCGCAGCTCGGCGCGCACGGCCCGGCGTCGCGCGCCGACCTGGCTCGCGTGCTCAATGTCTCCCCGGCCCTGATGACCCAGCTCACCCGGGACCTGATCGCCGATGGTCTCCTCCAGGAACTCGAACAGGCACCGTCCCAGGGCGGTCGGCCGGCACGGATGCTCGGCATCGTTTCGACCGCCGGGCACGTAATCGGCGTGAAGGTCGTGCTCGACCACGTCGCGTTTGTCGAGGTCGGCATCGACGGCGCTGTTCTCCGGTCGGCCAGTGAACCCTTCGACGCGTCCTCGTCCACGTTCCTCGGTGACCTCACCCTTCTGCTTCGTCGTTTCATCGCCGGCGGCAGCGACATGCCCCTTCTGGGAATCGGCGTCGGAGTCCCCGGCACCGTCGACAATCAGGGCAGCGGGCTCGTCGACTCGACGCAACTCGGCTGGAACCAGGTCCCGCTGGGCTCGACGCTGCGGCGCGAACTGGCGCTGCCCGTGCTCGTTGAGAACAACGTCAATGCCCTGGCGATGGCCGAACGCCTGTACGGCGTCGGCCGCCTCCACGACAACTTCCTCGTCGTGACGATCGGAACCGGCGTCGGCGCCGGAATCGTCGTCGACGGCGTCGTGCTGCGCGGGTCGTCCGGCGGCGCCGGCGAGGTCGGCCACATTCCCGTCGGCGAGGACGGTCCGGTGTGCTCGTGCGGCAACCATGGATGCCTCGAGTCCTACATTGGCGAGGAAGCCCTCGTTCGCAACGCCCGTTCGGCGGGAATCATCGGCGAGCAGAGCGGGATGGCCGCACTCCGCGCCGCGGCGGACGCCGGGGTCCCCGCCGCCACAGCGATCTTCGGCGAAGCCGGACACCGGCTGGGCCGGGCGCTGGCCGGTATCGTGCACACGCTCGACCCCGAGATCGTCATCGTGCTCGGAGAGGGGACCGCCGCCTGGAAGCACTGGTCGTTCGGCTTCGAACTCGCCCTGCGATCCGCGCTGATCCCGAGCCGGCGCCAGGTGGCCGTGGCCGTGGAGAACTGGCAGGACGAGAGCTGGGCGCAGGGCGCGGCGGCGATCGTGCTGGCCACGCCATTCGACTCCGACGGCCTGGCCGGCGACCAGGGCCGGCTCGTGCGCGCTCGGTTGGTCGAGCAGTCGGCCCCGCAGGAAGCTCCCGGATCATGACGACCATCCCCGCGGTGCTTCCCGCCGTCGACACGACCGTCCAGCCCGACAGGCTCCCTCTCCCGTCCGGTCGGCGCGGCCGCACCCCCACCGCTCGCCTGAAGTACGCGCTCATCGTGCTCGCATTCATCCTGCCGAGCGCCATTCCGCTGGCCATGTTCACCCTCGGCCCGATGGTTGCCGCGGCGTGGGTAAGCCTGCACGAATGGAATCTGCTCGCACCCATGAAATGGGTCGGACTCGACAACTACGCGTCGCTGCTTGCTGATCCGCGCACCGGCGACGTGTTCCTGCACACCATCTCCTACATCATGGGCTACCTGCCCCTCGTCTACATCGGCGGGCTGGCGCTCGCGCTGGCGCTGAACACCGCTCTCAAGGGACGTTCGTTTCTGCGCGGCGTGTACTTCCTGCCGGTCATCACGAGCTGGATCGTCGTGGCGCTGGTCTGGCGCTGGCTGCTCAACCCCAGCAACGGCATCATCAACTCGATTCTCGGTTTCTTCGGAATCGCCGGCCCCGGCTGGTGGTCCGATCCGGCCTGGGCCATGCCGTCGATCATCCTGGCCTCTGCGTGGAAAGACATCGGCTTCGTGATGGTCATCCTGCTCGCCGGCCTGCAGGCCATCAACCAGGACCTGTACGACGCGGCCAAGGTGGACGGTGCCGGCTGGTGGCGACGCCTGGTCAGCGTCACCCTGCCCCTGCTGTCCCCGTCCACGTTCTTCGTCGTCGTCATCTCCCTCATCAACGGATTCCAGGTCTTCGACCAGGTCTACGCGATGACTGGAGGCGGACCGGGCGGCGCCAGCCAGGTCGTCGTCCAGCAGATCTACGACCTGACCTTCCGCTACGGCAAGGCCGGTGAGGCATCCGCCCTTTCCTGGATGCTCTTCGCTGTCGTCCTGGCCGTGACCGTCGTTCAAATCCGCGGACAAAAGAGGTGGGTCAACTATGGCTAATGCAACACTGGCCCGCGGGGCCGTGACGACGGACACCGCAGCGGGCACCCGCCGAACCGTCGGATTCGTGCTCCTCCACGTCGTCATGATCGTCGGCGCGCTGATCATGTTCTTCCCGTTCCTGTGGACGATCATCACGTCGATCAGCCCGGGCGCTGGGCTCACCCTCGCGCCGGCGTTGTTTCCCGACAACCCGTCCCTGGCCGCCTACCAGCAGTTGTTCACCGAGCGCCCGTTCGGCCAGGTGGTCCTGAACAGCCTCGTGCTCGCCGTGACCACCACCACGGTGCAGCTGTTCACCAGCGCGACGGCCGGATACGCGTTCAGCCGGCTGCCGTTCCGCGGGCAGGGCGTCGTCTTCGCTGTGTACCTCGCCACCATGATGATCCCGCTGCAGGTGCTCATCGTCCCGCTCTTCTCCGAACTGAAGGCGTTCGGCTTGCTGAACAGCTACCTCGGTGCGCTGCTGCCCACCTTCGCGACGGCGTTCGGGATCTTCCTGCTGCGCCAGGCCATCAACCAGGTGCCCCGCGAACTCGACGAGGCCGCCACGATCGACGGCGCGGGACACTTCCGGATCTTCTGGACGATCATTCTGCCCAACATCCGGCCGGCGCTGGCGACGCTCGTGGTCTTCGCGTTCATGGGCAGTTGGAACAGTTTCCTTTGGCCGCTCGTCGTGCTCCGCTCTCCCGAGCTGCAGACCCTCCCGGTTGCCCTCGCCGGCCTGGTGGGCCAGTACTCGACCCAATGGGACATCGTCATGGCAGGTTCCGTCGTTAGCGTGCTCCCCATGCTGGCCCTCTACATTTTCGCCCAGAAATACATCATCCAGGGCGTCGCAAGCTCAGGGATCAAGTAGTCCTCGAGACCCCGCAATCCGTTTCACCCGATATCAAAGGAGATAGCAGTCACATGAATCGTAAACTCGTGGCCACAGCAGGCCTTGCCGCGTGCGCGGCCCTTATCATGAGCGGATGCGCGTCGACGAAGGCCGCCGCACCCTCAGGTCCCGTCACCATCACGTATTCCAACTTCATTTCGAACGATGGCAACGAGGCCAACCTCAAGAAGATCGTCGCCGCATTCGAGAAGGAGAACAAGAACATCACGGTCGACGTGAAGACGCTCCCGTACGGCGACTACGGAACGGCCCTGCAGACCGACCTCGCCGCCGGTACCGCCGCCGACGTGTTCGACATCGAGTACTCGAACTACGCGTCCTACCAGGCCAACGGTGTGCTGGCTGAGATCCCGGTCGCGAACTCGAGCGCCTACCGCAAGACGCTGCTCGACGCGTACGCCACCGGCGGAAAGCAGTACGCCCTGCCGAGCTCGTTCTCCGACGTCGTGCTGTACTACAACGCCGACCTGTTCGACGCGGCGGGCGTTTCCCACCCGACCGCCGACTGGACCTGGGCCGACGAGAAGGCCGCTGCGCTGAAACTCACCGACAAGGCGAAGGGCGTGTGGGGTGACCACCAGCCGGTGAGCTTCTACGAGTTCTACAAGACGCTCGCGCAGAACGGCGGCTCGTTCCTCGCCAAGGACGGCAAATCGGTCGCGTTCAACACTCCGGAAGGCGTCGAAGCCGCCAAGTGGCTGGTCGAGAAGAGCGGCACCGTGATGCCGACGATCAAGCAGGGCCAGGGCACGGCAGACTTCGACACCAACCTGTTCAAGGCCGGCAAGCTGGCCATGCTGCACACGGGTATCTGGGTCTTCGGCGCTGTGGCCGACGTGCCATTCAAGTGGGACATCGCGGTCGAACCGGGCAGCACGCACAAGGCCAGCGCGGTCTTCTCGAACGCCGTCGGCGTCTCGGCCACGTCCAAGCACACCGACGCCGCCGCCAAGTGGGCCGAGTTCCTGACGAACAGCGACACCATGGTTCAGACGCGTCTCGACTCCGGTTGGGAACTGCCGCCGATCAGCGACGAGAAGGCACTCGCCACGTACCTCGACAAGGGTGCGCCGGCGAACCGCAAGGCCGTCTTCGACTCGCTCGACGGCATCGCCCTGCCGCCCGTCGTGGCCAAGGGTCAGACCGAAATGCAGGACATCACCGGCGAGGAACTCGTCGAGGCGCAGGCCGGCCGCAAGAGCGTCGAAGAGGCCCTGACCTCCGCTGAGAAGCGCATCAACGCGGTCATCGGCGGCTAGCAGCACCCGGCCTATCCGGCCGGTATGAGGGTCCGGGGCGTATGTACCCGGACCCTTCCACACACTTTCAGCACCGATCAGCAGGAGAACCACGCCATGACCGAGGCCACCGTCAGACCCCGCCCGAGCGAACAGCACTTGATCGCCCTGGCCCGCTCGAGCTACGAGCTGATCCTCGAGTTGCAGGATGCCTCCGGCGCGTATCCGGCCAGTCCCACCTTCTCCGCCTACACGGGGTACTCCTGGTTCCGCGACGGGGCGTTCATCGCCGATGGCGTGTCCAGCTACGGCGGGGTGGACTCGGCCAGTCGGTTCTTCGACTGGTGCAGCGGCATCCTCCTGGACCGGGCGGACCAGGTGCGCCACATCGTCGACGCCGCAGCCGGACCATTCCCCGTGTCCGATGCGGAGATGCTCCCGACCCGATTCACCTTCGGCGGGAAGGAGGGCGACGACGACTGGTGGGATTTCCAGCTGGATGGCTACGGCACCTGGATCTGGGCGGCCGTCGAACACGCGAAGCGGCACGGCCTCGACCTCGGACGGTGGGCAGGCGCCATCGCCCTGAGCGTGGAATATCTGGTCAGCTCCTGGCACCGGCCATGCTTCGACTGGTGGGAAGAGAACTCCGACCAGGTGCACGTCTCGACCCTCGGCTGCATCTCGGCCGGCCTCCGGGCCGCCGTCCGTTCGGGCGTCCTCACCGAACGGCTCCAGGCCGAGGCCGAGACGGCCGACGCGGACGTCCAGGCCCTGATCGGGGAACGAGGCACGGTCGACGGCCACCTCGTGAAATGGCTCGGATCCCGCGACGTCGACGGCAGTCTCCTGGCCGTGCTTGCTCCGCTCGCGGCGATCCGGCCCTCGAGCGAGGTCGGCCTGACCACCATCCGTGCGGTTTCCTCCACCCTGAACGTCGACCGAGGCGTACACCGCTACCTCGCGGACACCTTCTACGGTGGAGGCCAGTGGCCGCTGCTCAGTTGCATGCTCGGACTGGCCTATGCCCGTTCGGGAGCAAGGGCGGCGGCGCTGCGTCAGCTCGCTTGGGCGGCGGGCACCATCGGAACCGACGGATCGATGCCGGAGCAGGTCGGCGATCACCTGCTCGACCCGTCCCGGCGCGACGAGTGGGTGCGCCGCTGGGGTCCGGTGGCGCAGCCCTTGCTGTGGAGCCACGCCATGTACATTCGACTGGCCGTCGAACTCGGCCTCACAACCTTGGAGAACGACCGATGATCAGGCACCGTCCATTCGGCTCCGGCCACCCCTACTCCGTCGACACCGAGCAGCGCTGGCCGATCGACCCTGTCGCGGGCGACGACCTGACGCTCGGCGTACGCACATCGGGAGACGTCGCATCCGTCACGTTGGAGCTTGTGCGCAGCGTCGACGGTGAGTCCACGCACGAGACGAGGGAGCTTGCACCGATGCTGCGGTCCTCCCGCGGCCAGACCGTCGACGGTGGGCACCTCGCCTCCGCACAGGCCCGACTGGCCAGGGCGAGCGGCGGCTGGCAACTCACGCTCACGGACCTCGTCGCCGACGAGGGGCTGCGCTACCGCTTCACCGCAACCCGCGCCGACGGCGCGGTGGAGAACACGCGCTGGTTCGAGTGTTCCGTCTTCGGCTGGCGGGATGCCGACGACGCGGTCGAGGCATACGGCACGTCCCGGGTGCTCCCGGGAAGCGTCAGCGTCCTCGTCGGCGGCGGCCGGGTTCGCCGGGTGCGATTCAGCCTGCCCCTGGCCGCGAACGAACACGTCACAGGTCTCGGCGAACGGTTCGACGCGCTCGACCACCGGGGCGAGACCCTCGACTCGGTCGTGTTCGAGCAGTACAAGAACCAGGGAGCCGAACGCAAGACCTACCTGCCGATGCCGTTCGCGCACATCGTGGGGGAGTCCGGGTGGGGATTCCACCTGCGAACCTCCCGGCGCAGCTGGTTCTCCTGTGGCGCCGAGCAGCCGGGCCGGATCCTGGTCGAAGTGGAGGCGGATGCCCCCGACGACGGCACCCCCGTGCTCTCCGTCTCGTTCTACGACGGTTCACCGACCGCGGTGCTCGACGCGTTCCTGGCCGAGGTCGGACGGCCGGAGGAGCTCCCCGACTGGGTCTTCCGCCTGTGGGCCAGCGGCAACGAATGGAACACCCAGGCCGAGGTGATGCGCCAGGTCGACCTGCACCGGGAGCACGAGATCCCGGTCGGTTCGGTCGTCATCGAGGCGTGGAGCGACGAGAGCACGTTCACCGTTTTCCGCGACGCGCAATACGAGGTCAACGAGACCGGCGGCCCGCTGCGGCTGGACGACTTCACTTTTCCGGCGGACGGCGCCTGGCCGGACCCGAAGGGCATGGTCGACGAACTGCACGAGCGTGACGTGCGGTTGCACCTGTGGCAGATCCCGTTGGTCAAGATGCGCCCGCATCCCACCGGTCAGGCGGCGGCGGATGCTCGCGCAGCGGTGCGTGAGGAGGTGCTCATCCGGGAGGAAGGCCCGGACGGGTCGCTTCGCCCCTACCGCAACCGCGGCTGGTGGTTCCCGCTGGGCCTGATGCCGGACCTGACCGATGAGCGGTCGGCCGGCTGGTGGACCGAGAAGCGGCGCTACCTCGTCGAGGAGATCGGGATCGACGGTTTCAAGACCGACGGCGGCGAACACGCCTGGGGACGCGACCTCGTCTACCGCAACGGCATGCGCGGTGACGAAGGCAACAACCTGTTCCCGGTGCACTATGCCAAGGCCTACGGCGACCTGCTCCGCTCGGCCGGCAAGGCCCCCGTGACCTTCAGCCGGGCCGGGTTCACGGGCTCGCAGGCGCACGGCGCTTTCTGGGCCGGCGACGAGAACTCCACCTGGGACGCGTTCCGCTGGTCCATGTTCGCGGGGCTCTCTGCCGCCTCCAGCGGCATGCTCTACTGGGGCTGGGACTTCGGCGGGTTCTCCGGCGACGTCCCAGACGGCGAACTGTACCTGCGGGCGGCCGCGGCATCCGTGTTCGTGCCGATCATGCAATACCACTCCGAGTTCAACCATCACCGCTCGCCCTGCCGCGACCGCACGCCGTGGAACATCGCCGAGCGCAACGCCGACGACCAGGTGATCCCGGTGTTCAAGCGCCTGATCGAGGTGCGCGAACGGCTCGTTCCGTACCTCGCCGAGCAGGCGCGGCGCACGATCGCGACGAGCGCGCCGCTGATGCGGCCGCTCTATTTCGACCAACCGCAGGATGAAAATGTGTGGGCTCACCCGCTGCAGTGGATGCTCGGCGACGACCTGCTCGTCGCTCCCGTCCTGGAAGCCGGGGCGACCGACTGGCCGGTGTACCTGCCTGCTGGCGCGTGGGTCGATGCCTGGACCGGAGAAGCCGCGGACGGCGGGCGGCTGATCAGCCGCCCGGTGCCGCTGGACGAGATCCCGGTCTACTGCCGGGTGGAATCCTGGGCGGGGCTGCGCGACGTGTTCGCGAAGTGAGCGTCATGACAACGACAGCGATCCGGGAGTGCTTCGGGGCGTTCCTCGACGAGTTGCGGGCAACGGCCGAGGCAGATCCCGACATTGTCGGACTCGTCGGGATGGGGTCGACGGCCGAACGCGACCGCGTCGACGAGTGGAGCGACCACGACTTCGCGCTGCTCACGACGCCCGGCGCTCAGGAGCGCTTCCGGCAGGGTCTGGACTGGCTCCCAGGGACCGAGGATATCGCGCTCCAGGTGCGTGAGCACCACGACGGGCTCAAGGTCATCTACGACGACGGGCACGTGCTCGAGTTCGGGATCACCGACCTGGTCGGCCTCGCCGACTGGCATGCGAACGCCTACGACGTGCTCTACGACGCCGGCGGAGTGGCCGAAGCCATGGCGAAAGTCGTCGCCCGGCCGCTCCCGGCCGGTGCCCCGGACGACGTGCGCGACGTGTCGCTCGTGCTCACCCAGCTGTTCATCGGCGTGGGCCGCGCACGCCGGGGCGAACTTCTCAGCGCCGGGAACAGCATCCGCTCGGAGGCCGTGGCGTATCTGCTGCCGGTGCTGAGCCGACGAATCGAGGCGTCCGGGCCCGAGCGCCTCGACAACATGGACCCGCGGCGCCGCTTCGAAGCGGCCCACCCGGCCATCGGTGCCCGGATCGATGACCTGCTCACCCTCCGGCCGGAGGACTGCGCGCGGGCGCTCCTCGATCTGACGGAGGAGCTGCTTGCGCCCGGCTTGGCGGAGTTCCCGCACCGCGGCGTCGCCGCGATCCGAGCCCGCCTCGGCTGGTCCACTTCTTCCCGCGAAACTGCAGTTGTGGTCAGTAAAACGCGTTCATAACGACCACAAGTGCGTTTTCGCGGGCAAAAGCTCGTTGAGGCCGCGGCGGTCGAGCAGCGGCTGGATGACCGCGTCGCGGCCGCGGAAGTCGCGGTACGCGTCCAGCGGGTCCATCCGGCCGCCGACGCCCAGCAGGCGGTCGCGGAAGCGGTCGCCGTTTGCGCGCGTGAGCCCGCCGTTCTCGGTGAACCAGTCGACGGTGTCCGCGTCGAGCACTTCGCTCCAGATGTAGGAGTAGTAGCCGGCGTCGTAGCCGCCGGAGAAGGTGTGCGCGAAATAGGTGCTGGCGTACCGGGTGGGCACGACCGGGTTGTCGAGGTCCACGGCGGCGAGGGCGGATGCCTCGAACTCGGCGACATCCGTCACGACCGTGTCGGCGCCGATCCGGTGCCACGCCTGGTCGAGCAAGGCCGCAGCCAGATACTCGCTGGTGGAGAAGCCCTCGTTGAAGGTGGCGGAGGCGTGGATGCGATCGACGAGGTCCTGGGGCATGGGGTCACCCGTTTCGTGGTGCCGGGCGTAGTTCGCCAGCACCTCCGGCTGCAGCATCCACATCTCGTTGACCTGGCTCGGGAACTCGACGAAGTCGCGGTACACATTCGTGCCCGAGAACTTCGGGTAGGTCACCTGCGCGAACAACCCGTGCAGGGCGTGCCCGAATTCGTGGAAAAGGGTGTTCACCTCGTCGTAGCTGAGCAGCGTGGGTTCTCGCGCGGCGGGCTTGCCGATGTTCATGTTGTTGCAGACCACCGTCGGGGTGCCGAGCAGCGCCGCCTGGGAGATCAGGGGGTTCATCCAGGCTCCGCCGCGCTTGGAGTCGCGCGTGTAGAAGTCTCCGATGTACAGGCCGACGGGGGAGCCATCCTCGTTCGACACCTCGAAGACGCGGGCCTCCGGATGCCAGCCGACCAGGTCGGGCCGCTCGGCGAAGGCGATGCCGTACAGCCGGGTCGCGGCGTGGAAGACGCCGTCCTGCAGCACGCGCTCGAGCTCGAAGTAGGGACGCATGGCTGCGGTGTCCACGTCGTACCGCGCCTGGCGCACCTTCTCGGTGTAGAACGCCCAGTCCCAGGCGGCGAGGTCGAAGCCCGCCCCTGAGCCGTCGATCAGTCTCTGCAGGTCGGCCTGCTCGGCCCGGGCGTTGCGGGCGGCGGCGGGGGCGAGGCGCCCGAGCAGGTCGGCGACGGCCTCCGGCGTCTTCGCGGTCTCGTCGGCGGTGACGAACGCGGCGTGACTGTCGAACCCGAGCAGGCGGGCTCGCTCGGCGCGCAGGTGAGAGATCTCCAGCACCAGCTCGCGGTTGTCGTGCGCGCCGCCGCGGATGCCGCGGGCCGCGGACGCGTTCAGCAGGCGTTCCCGCACCTCCCGGTTGGTGAGGCTCGCCAGGTACGGGTGCGACGTCGGAAGCACGAGGGTGATCAGATACTTCCCGTCCAGGCCGCGTTCCTTCGCGGCCTCGGCGGCCGCCGAAATCTCGCCGGCGGCGAGACCGTCCAGTTCGGCGACGTCGTCGATCACCACGGCGAGCTCATTGGTGTCGGCGAGCAGGTTCTTCTCGAACCTGGTCGTCAGCGTCGACAGGCGCTTGTTGTAGTCGCGCAGGGTGGCCTTGTCGCCGTCGGACAGGCCGGCCCCGGCGAGGGTGAACTCCGTGTGGTACCGCTCGACCAGGTAGCGGGACTCGTCGCCCTGGCCCAGAGAGTCACGCTGCTCGTGCACGGCCGCGATCCGGGCGTACAGGGCAGAGTCGAGACGGATGGCGTCCTCGTGCGCGGCGAGGAGCGGCGCGAGTTCCTCCTCGAGCGCGTTCGTGAAGTCGTTCGAGTCGGACGAGCTCTTGTTGAAGAACACCGCGGCAACCCGCTGGAGCGTCTGTCCGCTGCGCTCGAGCGGCAGCATCGTGTTCTCGAACGTCGGCGCATCCGGATTCGACGCGATCTCGGCGATCTCGGCGAGCTGCTCAGCGAAGCCGCGGTCGAACGCCGGGCGGTAGTGCTCGTCGCGGATATCTGCGAACGGCGGCAGCTGGTAGGGGAGCGTGCTCGGAGCGAGGAAGGGATTCACGGAGTCAGGCATGCGACCACCCTAGCGGCCACGAATCAGCCTTCCGGTCGTAGGCTCAGAGCATGACCGATTCGCCCGAACGCCAGGAATCCGCCCCGCGCGAGGAGTACACGCACGGGCACCACGAGAGCGTGCTTCGCTCGCACACCTGGCGAACGGTGGCGAATTCGGCGGCCTACCTCATCCCGCACCTCGAGGCGGGGCTCAGCCTGCTCGACGTGGGCTGCGGGCCGGGCACCATCACCGTCGACCTGGCCCGGCGACTCGCCCCCGGCCAGGTCATCGGCATCGACGCCTCGGCGGAGATCGTCGAACACGCGGCAGGGCTCGCGTTCGACGACGGCGTGCACAACGCCACGTTCCAGGTCGGCGACGTCTATACGCTCGATTTCCCGGACCAGTCCTTCGACATCGTGCACGCCCACCAGGTGATGCAGCACGTCGCCAACCCGGTCGCTGCCATGCGGGAGATCCGGCGCGTGCTGAAGCCGGGCGGCGTCTTCGGAGCCAGGGACGTCGACTACGGGGGAGTCATGTGGTACCCGAAGCTGCAGGGGTTGTCGATGTGGATGACCGTGTACCGCGACGTGCATTACTGGAACGGCGGCGACCCGGACGCCGGCCGCGCCCTCAAGGCGTGGGCGCGCCTGGCCGGGTTCGGCGGCGTGACCAGCAGCGCGTCGATCTGGTGCTTCGCCTCCGAAGCCGAGCGCGAATGGTGGGGCGAATCCTGGGCGGAGCGCGCCACCGAATCGAACTTCGCGGCGCACGCGATCGAGGCCGGCGTCGCGGACCTGGCCGATTTGCAGACGATGGCCGCGGCCTGGCACCAGTGGGCAGGTGACCCGGACGGCTGGTTCGGGATGCCGCACGGCGAGATCATCGCCCGCAAGTAGATGCCGTTCCTCGATCAACTTCAGCACTGGGCCAGGATGGCGCCGGAGGCGACGGCCATCGAGGTCGGCGACGACCGGCTCCGGTTCGATGAACTGCGCGACCTGGCCGCCGCCCGCGTGGCCGGGATGCCGTCCCTGTCGTCGGTGTGCCTGCCGAACGGCACCGAGTTTGTCGTCGAGTTCGCGGCTGGAGTGGCCGGCGGGCGTCGCTGCGCGGTGCTCGACCCCGGCTGGCCCGCGGCCGAGCGGGTCGTCGTGGAGCGGCGGCTGCTGTCCGTCGCCCCAGCCGCGGACTTGGGCGCAGTCTCGACTGCAGGCTCAGCCTCAGGCTCCGAGCTGCGGGACGGTCGGGCCGACTCGGTCTTCCTCGTCGGGTTCACCTCCGGCACCACCTCCGTGCCCAAGGCGTTCACCCGCACGAGACGGTCCTGGCAGGCCGCCTTCGAGCTGAGCCGGGAGTACTTCGGGCTCACCTCGCAGGACCGCACGCTCGCGCCCGGCCCGCTCACGGCCAGCCTCAACCTCTATGCCCTGGCCGAATCCCTACACGCCGGCGCCACGTTCGTCACCCTGCCGCGGTTCGACGTCGCGGCGGCCCTGGCCTGCGTCACCGACCGGGGGATCACCAGGCTCGTCGCGGCGCCCACAGCGCTGCGCCTGATCGGCGGGCGGGCCCTGGCATCCGGTGTCGACGGCAGCCGCCTGACGAGCATCATCAGCGCCGGGGCCAGGCTGGATGCCGCCACCCTGGCGACCGTGCGCCGCTGGGCACCGAACGCGGCCGTCTTCGACTACTACGGGGCAGCTGAGCTGAGCTTCGTGGCGGCATCCGTCGTGCGGCCGGGCGAGGCATCCGCGCCGCAATCGACGTCGGTCGGCCGGCCGTTTCCGGGCGTGGAGATCCGCATCCTCGACGACCGCGGCAGCGAACCCGCCGGCGGGGTGTCCGGCAACATCTTCGTGCGCAGCCCGCTCGTCAGCGACGGCTACGCCTGGGGCGACGACGGTGAGGCGTTCCGTCGCGAGGGCGACTGGTGCACGGTCGGCGACCAGGGGTTCCTGGACACGGCCGGCGTGCTGCACTTCCTCGGCCGTCGCGCCGACATGATCGTGACCGCCGGTAGAAACGTGTACCCGCAGGAGGTGGAAACGGCGCTGCAGGGAGTGCCGGGGGTCGAAGCTGTGGTGGCCACGGGCATCCCCGACGCGTCACGGGGAACCCGCCTGGTGGCCGCCGTGCTCGGCAGCCCCGACGTCGACGCAAGCCGGCTGAGGGCCGCCGGGGCCGCGCTGCTGGCCGAAGCGAAACGCCCCCGCTCGTACTTCGCGCTGGCGGAATTGCCCGTCACCGCGACCGGCAAGATCAGCCGAGCGCTGCTCGCCCGGTGGATCGAAGAGAAGGATGCCCGTGTCACACCCCTCGCTTAGCGCCGACCGCGAGCCCGTGCTCGTGCTCGGTCGCCGCACCGCCTTTGGCCGCCCGAACGGCATCCTGGGCCGGCTGACAGCGGAGAAGCTGCTCGCCCCGGTGCTGGCCGCCGTGGTCGCCGACAGCGGCGTGGCCGCCGGGCGGATCGACGACGTGATCATCGGCAACGCCGTCGGCGGCGGCGGGAATGTGGCCCGGCTCGCCGCGCTGGAGGCCGGCTTCCCGGTGACGGTGCCTGGCCTGACCATCGACCGGCAGTGCGGTTCGGGGCTGGAGGCGATCGTGTTGGCCTGCCGGCTCATCGCAGCGGGCGCCGGGGACCTCTACCTGGCCGGCGGCGTGGAGAGTTGCAGCACGGCGCCGCTGCGCGCGCAGCGGCTGAGTTCGACACCGGGGAACCCGGACTTCTTCGAGCGGGTGCGGTTCGCCCCCGACGCGGTCGGCGACCCGGACATGGGCGTCGCGGCCGAGAACGTGGCCGAGCGCTTCGGGATCTCCCGGGAGCGCCAGGATGCGTTCGCCCTGCGAAGCCACCGGCTGGCCCTTGCCGCGGCGGACTCCGGCTCCCTCGCCGAGGAGATCGTGCCGATTGCCACGTTTGCCGGGCCGGCCGATGCCGACGAAGGCCCCCGCCGCACCCTGACGGCCGGCCTGCTGCGCCGGTTCCCGCCCGCCTTCCGGCCCGACGGGTCGGTCACCGCCGGCAACTCCTGCGCCGACGCTGACGGCGCCGTCGTCGTGCTCGTCACCAATCGGGGAACGGCGGACCAACTCGGGATCCCCGGGTACCTCCGCTTCGTCGATGCGGCCGTCGCCGGCACCGACCCGAATCTGCTCGGCATCGCCGGGGCGGAGGCCGGGCGCACGCTGCTGGTGAGTCAGGGCGTGAGCGGCGCCGACCTCGCACGCGTCGAGTTCAACGAGGCCTTCGCGGCCCAGGTGCTCGCGTCCCTGGACATCCTGGGCGTGCCGGAGGACCACGCCAATCTCCAGGGCGGGGGCCTCGCGGTGGGGCATCCGTTCGGCGCGAGCGGCGCGCTCCTGGTGTTGCGGGTCCTTCAGCAGTGCCGGAACGCGGCCGAGCCGGGAGACCTCAGCCTGACCGCCGTCAGCATTGCCGGCGGCCTCGGCGTCGCCGCTCTCTGGCGGTGGGAGGGCGTCGCCCGGATGGACAGCAAAACCTGAGGCAAATGCTCCCGGCGCAGCCCTGGCGCCACGGCCATGATCGGGCTTGCCGGGACGCCAGGCGCCGGCTCGTGTCACCGGCGTGACGGAGGCGGCCAGATCAGGTCCGACTGGATCCAGTCGCGCTAGATCCAGTCGTCGTCGTCGTCGACCGTGACGGACGGCTGCGTGATGGTGGCGCTGTCCTCGCCCGGGTGGTACCTGATCACGGTGCCGTCGTCGAGCTGAATGACGGGCTTGGACTCCAGCCAGGTCAGCGTCCAGCGCCAGGCGCTGGTGTCCTCGCCCACGGCGTCGAGCTCCTCTTCGACCGCCCTGACGGCGATCTCGACCACGTGCGGCAGCCCGGCGGGCAGCGGGGCGCCGATGGGCCAGCGTGTTCCGAGTTGCATGGTCCGGCCTAGAGCTCGATCTCGTAGGTGACCCAGTCGGTGCGGGTGCCGACCTGGTCGTACAACTTCTGCGCCGTCTCGTTGTCGGCGGCCGTGAGCAACTGGATCTGCTTGAGGTGGTGCTCGCCCGCGTACCCCTTGGCGAAGTCGATCAGCGCCCGTCCAACGCCGGTGTTGCGCGCATCCTGCATCACGAACAGGTCGTCGAGGAACAGCCCCATGTCGGCGGTGAGCGTGCGCGGGTACGTGCGGTAGTGTGCGAAACCGATGAAGTCGCCGGCATCGTTGACCGCGACGGCTCCATCGAGGTCATGGTTCTTGTCGATGATCCAGCTCCACACGCGGAGGGCCTTCTCGTCGGTCAACTCACTCTTGTAGAACTCGCTGTACCCCTCGAAGAGACCCAGCCATGAAAAGAAATCCTTGTCGCCCAGCGATCGTACCTGTACTGACATACGGTTCCCCTAACTCTCCGGCACCGTGGCAAGCACGATGCTTGTCACAGCCAACTCGTCCCCGTCGACAAATGTCAATTCGGCGATCCGACCCACTGCTTTGAGGTCAGCGGCGGCCTGCGCGAGCAGGTCAACCTCTGACGTCATTCCGCTAATTACAGCAGATGTCACGGCAGACTTCTGTGAAGCCTTCGCATCGGTCTTGGCGCGGCGGATGCCCGTGAGCGCGCGGCTGGCCAGATCGAGCAGCGCGATGTCTCCGTCGGCGCCGGCCGAGAGGTCGTCGGCGACGGGCCAGGATGCCGTGTGCACCGATCCGTAATTCGACCAGGACCAGGCTTCTTCGGTGGCGAACGGCACGAACGGTGCGAACAGGCGCAGCAGCGTCGACAGCGCAGTGCGCAGGGCGGCGACGGCCGAGGCCTGCGCCGGGCCGGCCTCGCCGTAGGCGCGTTCCTTGACCAGTTCGAGGTAGTCGTCGCAGAAGGTCCAGAAGAAACTCTCCGTGGTTTCCAGCGCACGGGCGTGGTCGTAGCCCTCGAACGCCGTGGTCGCCTGCGCGACGACGGCGGCGAGGCCGGCGAGCATGCTCCGGTCGACGGGCTCGGTGACGGGTGCGTCAGCCTCGCCCTCGAAGGCGAGGATGAACTTGGAGGCGTTCAGGATCTTGATCGCCAGGCGGCGGCCGATCTTGATCTGGGTGGGGTTCATCGGGTCGAACGCGGCGTCGGTGCCGAGCCTCGACGACGCAGCCCAGTACCGCACGGCGTCGGAGCCGTGCTGCTCCAGCATCCCGGCCGGGGTGACCACGTTGCCCTTGGACTTGGACATCTTCTTGCGGTCCGGATCGACGATGAAGCCGGAGAGTGCCGCGTGCTGCCACGGCGACATCCCGTGCTCGAGTTCCGAACGCAGGAGCGTCGAGAAGAGCCAGGTGCGGATGATGTCCTGCCCCTGCGGGCGCAGGGAGTACGGGTAGACGAGGTCGAACAGGTCGGGGTCGCGCTCCCAGCCGCCGGCGAGCTGCGGCGTGAGCGAGGAGGTGGCCCAGGTGTCCATCACGTCGACCTCGCCGACGAATCCGTTGGCCTGGCCGCGCTGGTCCTCGGTGTAGCCGGGCGCGGTCTCGGAGGACGGGTCGACCGGGAGCAGCTCGCGGGTGGCGAGGACCGGCGCGTCGAAGAGGGGGTTCGCGTCGCCATCCAGCGGGTACCAGACGGGGAGAGGCACCCCGAAGAAGCGCTGGCGGGAGACGAGCCAGTCGCCGGTGAGGCCGTTGACCCAGTTCTCGTACCGCACCCGCATGAACTCCGGGTGCCACTCGAGGTCGGTGCCGTGAGCGATCAGGCGGGCCCGCAGCTTCTCGTCGCGTGCCCCGTTGCGGATGTACCACTGCCGGGTGGAGACGATCTCGAGGGGCTTGTCGCCCTTTTCGAAGAACTTCACCGCGTGCACGATCGGCTTGGGCTCGCCGATGAGGTCGCCGCTGGCCTTGAGGAGCTCGACGACGGCCTGCTTGGCGGAGAACACGGTCTTCCCGGCCAGCTGCGCGTAGGCGGCCTGGCCGGACTCGGAGGTGATGGCCTCTGGCGCGTCGGCGATGATCCGGCCGTCGAAGCCCATGATGGCGCGGTTGGGCAGGGAGAGCTCACGCCACCAGACCACGTCGGTCACGTCGCCGAAGGTGCAGATCATGGCGATTCCGCTGCCCTTGTCCTTCTGCGCGAGGTGATGCGCGAGGATCGGCACCTCCACGTCGAACAGCGGGGTGCGCACGGTCGTGCCGAACAGGTGCTTGTAGCGTTCGTCATCCGGATGCGCCACCAGGGCGACGCAGGCGGGCAGGAGTTCGGGGCGGGTCGTCTCGATCTCGATCGCCCCGCCGTCCGGCTTGTGGAAGGCGACCCGGTGGTAGGCGGCCGGCACGTCCTTGTCTTCGAGCTCGGCCTGGGCGACAGCGGTGCGGAAGGTCACGTCCCAGAGGGTCGGCGCCATGGCCTGGTAGGCCTCGCCGCGCTCGACGTTGCCGAGGAACGCCAGCTGGGAGGTGGCCAGCGAGTCCGGGCCGATCGTGCGGTAGGTCTGGGTCCAGTCGACGCTCAGGCCCAGGGTGCGCCAGAGGGCCTCGAACTGCTTCTCGTCTTCGATCGTGAGCCGCTCGCACAGTTCGATGAAGTTGCGGCGGCTGATCGGCAGCTGGTCGGCGGCCTTGGTGCTCTTGCCGTCGCCGCCTTCGAACGGCGGGACGAAGTCCGGGGTGTACTTCAGCGACGGGTCGCAGCGCACGCCGTAGTAGTTCTGCACGCGGCGCTCAGTGGGGAGGCCGTTGTCGTCCCAGCCCATCGGGTAGAAGACGGTCTTGCCGAGCATCCGCTGGAAGCGGGCGATGACATCCGTGTGGGTGTACGAGAACACGTGTCCGATGTGCAGCGATCCGGACGCCGTGGGCGGGGGAGTGTCGATGGAGTAGATGTTCTCGCGCGTCGCGGACGAACGGTCGAAGCGGTAGGTGCCGGCCTCTTCCCAGCTGCCGCCCCACTTGGTTTCGAGTCCTTCGAGGGCTGGCTTGTCCGGAACGCTGGCGGCGGTCATGGTTCTCCGATTCGATATATGCGGCACCGTGTCGATGGTGAAGTGCCTGAATGCTGGGGCGATCCCAGGTTCCCAATCTATCGGAGCCCGTCCGGCACCGCGAAACTGCAGTTGTGCGCGCTAAAACGCGTCCATAACGACCACGAGTGCAGTTTCGCGGGGGGAGAGAGATCAGGGGAGGCGCGGCACGGCGTCGAGCAGGCGGCGGGTGTACGGATGCTCCGGCGCGGTGAACACGCGGCGGGTGGCGCCGGTCTCCACGATGCGGCCGTCCTGCATCACGGCGACCTGGTCGCTGACGTGCTGGATCACGCCGAGGTCGTGCGAGATGAAAAGCAGGCTCAGCGCCAGGTCGCGCTGGAGGTCGTCGAGCAGGTCGAGCACCTGCGCCTGCACGCTCACGTCGAGCGCGGAGACCGGCTCGTCGCAGATCAGGATCTCCGGCCGGCTCGCCAGCGCCCGGGCGATGCCCACGCGCTGCCGCTGGCCGCCCGACAGCTCGAGTGGTCGCCGCGCGAGCACCGTGCTCGCCAACCCCACCGAGTCGAGCAGCTCGGCGACGCGGTGTGTCGGCGCCGCCCCGATCCTCCCCCGGGGGCCCGCGACCGCGGCGCGCAGGATGTCGCCGACGTTCAGCCGGGGGTCGAACGATCCGAGGGCGTCCTGGTAGACCGCGCCGACGGATGCCCGGAGCGGCCGCCTGGCCTTCTCGGCCACCGTGCTCCACGACTGGCCGAGCACGCGCACCTCGCCAGCGTCAGGGGCGCTCAGCGCGAGCGCCAGCCGTGCCGTCGTGGTCTTGCCGGAGCCGGACTCGCCGACGATGCCGAGGGTCGTGCCGCGCTCGAGCCGGAAGGAGACCTCGTCGACCGCCAGCTGCCGGCGGCCGTCGGGTCTCTTGAACCCCTTGACCAGGCCGATGGCCTCGAGCACGACGGGGCGGCCGGCGCCGGCAGGCACAGCGTCGGGAGGCACGGCGGCGGGCTGCAGTGCGGGCTGCAGTGCGGGCTGCAGTGCGGGTCGCGCCGCCGCCGCCGCCGCGGGGGCCGATAGCCGGGTGCCGCGCGGCTTGTCGGCCGGGATCGCCGCGACCAGCCGCCGGGTCTCCGGATGCCGGGGACTCCGCAGGACCTGTTCGGTCGGCCCCATCTCCACGATGCGCCCGCCGCTCATCACGGCCACCCGGTCGCTGACCTGGCTGACGACGGCGAGGTCGTGGCTGATCAGGATGATCGCGGTGCCGTTTCGTTTCAGCTGGCCGAGCAGCTCGAGCACCTGCGCCTGCACCGTCACGTCGAGGGCCGTCGTCGGCTCGTCGGCGATGAGCAGCGGCGGGTCGAGCGCGATGGCCGAGGCGATCAGGGCGCGTTGGCGCTGCCCGCCGGACAGCTCGCCCGGCCGCTGCCTGACCCGCGATTCGGCGTCGGGCAGGCCGACCGAGCCCAGAAGTTCGAGCACGCGGCTCCGGCGCGCGGCGGGGCCGAGCGTCGTGTGCAGCCGGAGCGAGTCGCCGATCTCCCGGCCGACCGGGCGCAGCGGGTCCAGCGAGACGAGGGCATCCTGCAACACGAGGCCCACGTCGCGGCCGCGCCGTCGGCGCCATCCGGCCTCCGAGAGCGCCAGCACGGACTCTCCGGTGATCGATAGTGCGTCGGCCTCCACCCACGCCCGGTCGCCGGCCAGGCCGAGCAGGCTCCGGGCGGTGACGCTCTTGCCCGAGCCGGATTCGCCGACGATGGCGAGGCACTCCCCGGCCTCAACCGCGAACGACACGCCCTGCACAATCGGCTCCTGCCCGCGGCGCTCGCCGAAGCCCACGCGCAGGTTCCGCACCAGCAGCCGCGGCGCGGATGCCGGGCCGGCTGCCGGAGTCTCCGTCGGGGGCGTTCCCGTCGCCCGGGTCATGCGTGCCGCATCCGTCGTTCGATGCTGCGGCCGAGCGCGGTCGCCGACACGGCGGTGAGCACGATGAACAGGCCGGGGAAGAAGCTCATCCACCAGGCCGAGGTGATGTACGTGCGGCCGGCAGAGAGCATCGCGCCCCATTCCGCGGCCGGCGGCTGCGCACCGAGCCCGAGGTAGCTCAGGGCGGCCGCCCAGACGATGGCCTGGCCCATGCCGAGCGTGCCGAGCACGAACAGCGGGGCCAGGGTGTTCGGCAGGATGTGGCGGGCCAGGATGCGCCGCCGGCTCAGGCCCTGCACGGTGGCCGCTTCCACGAACGCGGAAGAGCGCACGGACACGAGCTGGGCCCGGATCAGGCGCGCGTAGCCGGGGGCGGTGGAGAGGCCGACGGCGACGGTGGCCGTGGCCACTCCCGGGCCGAAAATGAGGATGAAGAGCAGCGCCAGGAGCAGTCCGGGGAAGGCGAAGAGCACCTCGAGGAGCCGGTTCACGGTGAAGTCGACCACCGGGCCGAGCATCCCCGCGAGGGTGCCGAGCAGGATGCCGAGGCCCAGCCCGATCGCCGTGGCCAGCGAGCCGATGAGCAGGGAGCTCCCGGTGCCGTTGCTGACCCTGGTGAAGATGTCCCGGCCGGATTCGTCGGTGCCGAACCAATGCGAGAACGAGGGCGGCTGGAACGCCGAGAGCGGGTCGATGGCGAGCGGGTCGCCGGGCGCCACGAGCTGGGGAGCGACGGCGGCAACGATCAGGAACAGGGCAACGGCGACGGCGAGGGCCTCCCCGACGCCGATCCGGCGCGGTCGGTTCGACAGCCGCCTGGCCGCCCGGCCGACCTTCGCCTGCACCTCGAGGTCGCTCACCGCGCCCTCAGCCTCGGGTCGGCGATCCGGGTGGCGAGGTCGGTCGCGAGGGTCATCAGGATGTAGGCAAGGGCGACGATCATGACCACCCCGATGACGACGGGCACGTCGCGCACCGTCACGGCATTCAGGAGCGTGCGGCCGAGGCCCGGCCTGGCGAAGACGGTTTCCACGACGACGGCGCCGCTGATCAGGGAGCCGAACGCCCAGCCGGAGAGGCCGATCGCCGGCAGCGCGGCGTGACGGATGGCGTGGACCCAGGGCACCCCGCGCTCACTCTCGCCGCGCGCCCTGGCCGACACAACGAACGGCGATTCGAGCGCGACCAGGAGTGGCTCCCGCATGACCTGGCCGAGGAATCCGGCCAGGGGCAGCGCGAGCGTCAGCACGGGCAGCACGAGTCCGCCGACGCCGGCCGTGCTGATCGGCGGCAGGATGCCCAGCCAGATGCTGAAGACGACGATGAGCGCGGTGGCGAGCCAGAAGTGCGGCAGGGCGGCGGCGGCGATCTCGAGTCCGGAGCCGATGAACCAGGCTGTGCGGCCGCCGCGGGTCGACCAGGTCGCGAGGATGAGCGCGAGCACCCACGCGACGCCGAGAGCGAGCCCGGCGAGCAGAAGGGTTCCCCCGAGCTGGCCGAGCACGAGGGGAGCGACGTCCATGTTAAGGGCGTACGAGCGCCCGAGGTCGCCGGTGGCCAGTCGGCCCAGCTGCCGGAGGTATTGCACGAGCAGGGGCTGGTCGAGGCCGTACTCGACCCGGACCGCGGTCAGCGCCGCCTGGGACGCCTGCGATCCGGGGCCGCCGAGGATGGCCTGGGCCGGATCGCCGGGGATCAGGCGGATGGCGAAGAAGGTGAGGGTGGCGACGGCCCAGAGCACGAAAACGGCGCCGCCCAGGCTGGTTGCCAGCCGGCGGAGCGCGCCTCGGCGCGCCCCGCCCTGTGCTGCGTCCGCTACCGGGCGAGCCACGCGTCGTAGAACGTGGGGGTCGACACGGCGGGCAGGGCGCGCACGCCGGTGACCTTCGAGCTGAGCAGGAAGTGGTTCTGCTGGTCGTACAGCGGCAGGATGTAGAACCCCTCGAGGATGCGGTTCTGCGCCTCGGTGTACAGCGCCTTGCGCTGCTTCGCGTCGGAGACCTGGCCGGCCTTGGTCAGCAGCTCGTCCAGCTTCGGGTCGTTGACCTGCGCGTGGTTGGCGAAGTATCCGCTCGGCGCCGGGGTGATCCCGTCGGAGTGGTACAGGATGCGCAGCACGTCGGGGCCGACCTTGGTGTACGGCGCGCTGACAGCGTCGTAGTCGCCGGCGCCGAGGGCTCCGTACCAGCTGGAGAGGTCCATCGGGGTCAGCTTGACCTCGAAGCCTGCGGTCTTCGCCGTGGCCTGGATCTGCTCGAACAGCGACTGCTCGGCCGGAATCGACTGGTTCGTGCTGACCGTGAACGTGACGGTCAGGCGCGCGCCGCCCTTGACCCGGTAGCCGTCAGAGTCGCGTTTTGACCAGCCGGCGGCATTGAGGAGCTTGCCTGCGGCCTTCGGGTCGTAGGCGAACAGGTCAGGGCGCTTCACCCCGAGGGATTCGACGCTGGACAGCGCCGAGTAGGAACGATTGGCGGTGCCCCTGAAGAGGCTCTTGACGCCGTCGTCGACGTTCGCCGACCGGATGAACGCTTCGCGCACGCGCTCGTCGTTGAACGGCGCCTTGCCGGCGTTCAGTTCGATCCGGTTGGAGGCGCCGGGCCGGGGCGCATCCAGGTGACGGATGGAGTCGCTCTTCTCGGCCTGGCTGATGGTGTCCGGCTGGGCGTTGTCGATCACGTCGACCTCGCCCGCCTGCAGCGCCGCGTATCGCGACGCGGAGTCGGGGATGAAGCGCCAGAGGATCTTCGTGAGGTAGGCCGGGCCGGTGTGGGCTGCGTCGGCCGGGGGAGAGCTGTACTTGGCGTTCCGCACCAGGGTGATCGAGTCCTGCTTGACCCAGGAGTCGACGATGTACGGTCCGGTGCCGACGGGGGTGGCGCAGTTGTCGTCCTGGCTGCGGGTGAGCGCGGTGGGCGACTCGATCGCGAGCCAGGGCTGCGAGAGGGACTCCAGCAGGGCGCTGTCGGGTTCGCTCAGGGTGAGGCGCACGACGTTCGGCGCGACGGCCTTCGTGCTGACAACGTTCCGCAGGGCCAGGTAGCCGGTCGACGAGCCGGTCTTCGGGTCCTGGATGTGCGCGATGTTGGCCTGCACGGCGGCCGCGTCGAGGGGAGTGCCGTCGGTGAAGGAGACCTTGTCCCGCAGGGTGAACTCCCAGGTCAGGCCGTCGGCGCTCTGGGTCCACTTGCTCGCGAGCCACGGGATGATCGTGCCGTGCGAGTCGCGGGAGACCAGGGGCTCGAGGTACTGCGCACTCACGAGGGCCTGCGGGTAGTTGCCTCCAACGTGCGGGTCGAGGCAGGTGGGCTCCGCGTCACCGGAGGCGTAGCGGAGGGTGCCGCCCGAGACGGGCTTGCCGGTCGCGGTGCCGGTGGAGCTCGTTCCGCAGGCGCTGAGCAGGAGGCCGGCAACGACGAGGCCGGCGACGGCACCTCCGGTGCGCAGAATGCGGTGTTTGGGCCGGGGAAGGTGCATGAAGTTGTGTCTCTTTCCTCGGCACAATGAGCGGATGTGCCGGTTCCAGCGTACCGGCGATGACGGATTCCGATCAGCGGGCCGCTTCGGGTAGAATCGGCTGAACGACAGTGAACCGGTCATCACCGGTGAGTCTTCGGAAGAACGGCCGATCACGCCCAGGTGGCGGCCCAGTAGAACCGAACGGGTCGGGCCCGTCACAGCCTCTGAACAAGCGGTCGCCCAGGTATGAAGACTCCCGGGCGGCAAGCGAGGTGGTACCGCGGCAGATCCGATCAGGATCCGGCGTCCTCGTGGAACAGGCCAGAAGTCCAACACCCAGCCTCGTCCAGGAGAACCATGACGTACCCCAAGGGTCAGAAAACACCGCGCGGTCAGATCGAACCGAACCCGGAGCAGCAGCCCGGCGGCGCCCAGCAGCCCGGAGTCGTCCCGTCGCCGAGCTTCCCCCGGATCGAAACCGAGGTGCTCGCCTTCTGGGAACAGGACGGCACGTTCCAGGCATCCATCGACAACCGCGCCGGGGCACTGGAGTGGGTCTTCTACGACGGCCCGCCGTTCGCGAACGGCCTGCCGCACTACGGTCACCTCCTGACCGGGTACGCCAAGGACCTGTTCCCCCGCTTCCAGACCATGCGCGGCAAGCAGGTGCACCGCCGCTTCGGCTGGGACACCCACGGCCTCCCGGCCGAGCTCGAGGCCGAGCGGAAGCTCGGCATCACCGACAAGAGCGAGATCGACAAGATGGGCATCGCGGCCTTCAACAAGGTCGCCCGTGACTCCGTGCTCGAGTACACCGACGAGTGGCAGAAGTACGTCACCCGCCAGGCGCGCTGGGTTGACTTCGAGAACGACTACAAGACCCTCGACCTCACGTTCATGGAGTCGGTGATCTGGGCCTTCAAGCGCCTGCACGACAAGGGACTCGCCTACGAGGGCTACCGGGTCCTGCCCTACTGCTGGCGCGACCAGACCCCCCTGTCCAACCACGAACTGCGCATGGACGACGACGTCTACAAGATGCGCCAGGACCAGACCGTCACCGTGACGTTCCCGCTCGTCGGCACCCGGGCGGAGAGCCTTGGCCTCACCGCCGTGCGCGCGCTGGCCTGGACGACGACGCCGTGGACGCTGCCGACGAACCTCGCGCTCGCCGTGGGGCCGGACATCACCTACGCGGTCGTGCCGGCCGGCCCGAACGGGACCCCGGATGCCACCGTCCTGCGTGAGGAAGACGACCGTCCGCACACCGGAACGCCCACCGAGGTGCTCGGCGCCGAATACCTGCTGGCGATCGACCTCGTCGGCAACTACGCCAAAGACCTCGGCTATGACACCGCCGAGGACGCCGCGGCGGCGATCTCGCGCACGGTCATCGGCCGCGACCTCGAGGGTGTTGCCTACGACCGGCTGTTTGACCACTACGCGGATGAAGCGGCCTGGGGCACGCAGAACGCCTGGCAGATCCTCGTCGCCGACTACGTGACCACCGCCGACGGCACCGGCATCGTGCACCAGGCTCCCGCCTACGGCGAGGAGGACCAGAAGATCTGTGAGGCCGCCGGCATCCCGGTGATCATCTCCCTCGACGACGGCGGCAAGTTCCTGCCGGCCGTGGCCGAGGTGGCCGGCCTGCTCTGGTCTGACGCCAACAAGCCGCTCACGCAGCTGCTCAAGGCCGAGGGGCGCCTGATCCGCCAGGCCAGTTACGAGCACTCGTACCCGCACTGCTGGCGCTGCCGCAACCCGCTGATCTACAAGGCCGTCTCCAGCTGGTTCGTGCGCGTCACCGAGTTCCGCGACCGCATGGAGACGCTCAACGAAGACATCAACTGGGTGCCGGAGAACGTCAAGGAAGGCCAGTTCGGCAAGTGGATCGGGAACGCCCGTGACTGGTCGATCAGCCGCAACCGCTACTGGGGTTCCCCCATCCCCGTGTGGAAGAGCGACAACCCCGACTACCCGCGCATCGACGTCTACGGTTCGCTCGACGAGCTCGAGGCCGACTTCGGCCTGCGCCCCACCGACCTGCACCGCCCATACATCGACGCTCTGACCCGCCCCAACCCCGATGACCCGACCGGGCAGTCGACCATGCGCCGCATCACGGATGTTCTCGACGTCTGGTTCGACTCCGGCTCGATGCCGTTCGCCCAGGTGCACTACCCGTTCGAAAACGCCGAGTGGTTCGACAGCCACAACCCGGCCGACTTCATCGTCGAGTACATCGGGCAGACCCGCGGCTGGTTCTACACGCTGCACGTGCTCTCCACAGCACTCTTCGACCGCCCCGCGTTCAAGAGCGTCGTGAGCCACGGCATCGTGCTCGGCAACGACGGCCAGAAGATGTCGAAGTCGCTGCGCAACTACCCCGACGTGAACGAGGTGTTCGACCGCGACGGGTCGGATGCCATGCGCTGGTTCCTGATGAGCTCCTCCGTGCTGCGCGGCGGCAACCTCGTCGTCACTGAGGAGGGCATCCGTGAGGGTGTCCGCCAGGTCATGCTGCCGCTCTGGAGCACCTGGTACTTCTTCTCGCTCTACGCCAACGCCTCCGGCCCCGAGGGCTACGACGCCACCTGGCGCACCGACTCGACCGACGTGCTCGACCGGTACCTGCTGGCCAAGACCCGCGACCTGATCGAACACGTCACGGCCGACCTCGAGCAGCTCGACAGCACCCTCGCCGCGGCCCGGATCCGAGACTTCGCCGACGTGCTGACGAATTGGTACGTGCGCCGTTCCCGCGACCGGTTCTGGGCTGGGGCGTCGGCCTCGACAGCCGCGGGCACCGCCACAGAGGCCTTCGACACCCTGTACACCGTGCTCGAGACCGTCACCCGGGTGGCAGCCCCGCTGCTCCCGCTCGTCTCCGAGCGCATCTGGCAGGGCCTCACGGGCGGCCGCAGCGTTCACCTCGAGGACTGGCCGGACGCCGCGTTGTTCCCGGCCGACGCCGTGCTGGTGACGGCCATGGACCAGGTGCGCGCCATCAGCTCCACCGTGCTCTCGCTCCGCAAGCAGGCCGGACTGCGCGTTCGCCTGCCGCTGGCCAAACTGACCGTGGTCACCGCGAACACGGCCGCGCTGGCCCCGTTCGAGGGAATCCTGAGCGACGAACTCAATGTGAAGACGGTCGACCTCGTCGAACTGGCCGAGGACAGCGCGGCCGCCTACGGTGTCACGTCGAAGCTCACCGTCAACGCGAGGGCGGCAGGTCCGAGGCTCGGCAAGCGCGTGCAGCAGGTCATCCAGGCTGCCCGCGCCGGCGACTGGAGCGAAACCGAGGGCATCGTCACGGCCGGCGGGATCGAACTCGCGGAGGGCGAATACGAACTCGTCCTCGAGGCCGGCGGCGCCTCCGGCGACACGGACACGGCCCTCGCCCTGCTGCCGGGCGGCGGTTTCGCACTGCTCGCCACGGTCACGACGCCGGAACTGGAGGCGGAGGGCTTCGCGCGTGACGTCATCCGTGCCGTGCAGGACACCCGCAAGTCCGCCGGATTCGACGTTAGCGACCGCATCCGGCTCGACCTCGTCTTCTCCGACCTGGACGACGCGGCCGCGTTCGGCCTGGCCGCCGGGGTGGACGTCGCCGCCGAAACCCTCGCCACCAGGCTGGCCACCCACCAGAGCCCGGGCGACGCCGCCGGGACGCTGCCCTCCGAGTGGCTGGGCGCCCTCGTCGGCGCCCCGGTGGAACACTACGTGCGCGTCGAGGCCGGACAGTATGCCAACCGTGGCGCTGTCCTGGTCGCCGTCGCCAGAGAGAACGGAATCAACAATGTCTGACCTGAACGAGACGTCGGGGGAGTCCTGGCGCGAGGCAGGGGACGCGGTCTTCGCCGCCCTGCTCGGCCGTGTCGGCGAGTCGGCTCCGCGGCCCCGGCTGCAGCCGACCCGAAGGGCCGTCGAGCTGCTGGGCGACCCGCAGAGCTCATACCCGATCATTCACGTCACCGGCACGAACGGGAAGACGAGCACGAGCCGCATCGCGGAGAGCATCCTGCGCGCCTACGGCCTGCGCACCGGGCTTCTCACCAGCCCGCACCTCGTGCGGCTGAACGAGCGGATCATGATCGACGGGCAGCCCATCACCGATGAGGCGCTCTCGGCGAACTGGGACGACATCCAGCCGTACCTGCAGATGGTCGACGCCGAACTGCTGGCCTCCGGCGAGGAGCCGCTCACCTTCTTCGAGGCCCTCACGGTGCTGGCTTTCGCCTGCTTCGCTGACGCGCCGGTGGATGTCGCGGTGATCGAGGTCGGCATGGGCGGGGAATGGGATTCCACCAACGTGGCCGACGGACAGGTGGCCGTGTTCACGCCGATCGCGCTCGACCACACCATTCGGCTCGGCGGCACGATCGCCGAGATCGCCAGGACGAAGTCCGGGATCATCAAGCCGGCGGCATCCGTCGTCTCGGCGAAGCAGAGCCCGGAGGCGCAGGCTGAACTCGATCGTGCCGTTGAGCTGACCGAGTCGACCTTCGCGGGCGAGGGAGCCGAGTTCGAGCTGCTGAGCAGCCAGGTGGCCGTGGGCGGGCAGCTCGTGTCGGTGCGCGGCCTCGCCGGCACCTACGAAGACATCTTCCTGCCGTTGTATGGCACCCACCAGGCGCAGAACGCCGCCGTCGCCATCGCGGCGGTCGAATCGTTCATCGGCGGCGGAACGAAGCCGCTCGCACACGACCTGCTCGTTGAGGGGCTGGCCACGGCCACCTCGCCAGGCCGTCTCCAGCTCGTGGGGGTCGAACCGACCGTCCTCGTGGATGCCGCGCACAACCCGCACGGTGCAACGGCCCTTGCCGCAGCCCTCGACACCTACTTCGACTTCGACGAGATCGCAGCGGTGATCGGCATCCTCGGCGACAAGGACGCGTACGGCATCATCACGGCCCTGCGGCCGGCTGTGAAGCGCTTCCACGTCACCCGGTCGCACTCAGAGCGCGCGGTGCCCGTCGACGACCTGGCCGACCAGGTCGCCGAGTGGGCCGGCGAGGAGTCGACGTTCCGGTTCGACACCGTTGCCGCCGCCCTCGAGCAGGCCAGGGAGTGGGCGCAGGAAGCGCCGCGCCGCGCCGTCATCGTGACCGGGTCGATCACCGTCATCGGCGAGGCGATCGCCCTCGCGGATGCCCGCGAATGGATGAAGCAGTGACCGAACCGGCCGCGCAGCCGGCACCCAGGCCGCGCCGGCCCCGATCGATCAAGCAGTCCCTCGCGTCGATCGTGCTCGGCTTTGAGACAATCGTTGTCTTCCTCGCCGCGCTGGTGATCTTCGGCCTGGGGCGCCTGCCACCGGTGGTGGCGCTCGGCGGGGGAGCGGCGCTCTGCCTCGCCATGGCCCTGCTCATCCCGCTGCTGCGGTTTTCCTGGGCCTACCCGATCGGCTGGGCCCTCCAGGTAATCGTCGTCTTGACCGGGTTCCTCAACCCGGTGATGTTTTTTGTTGGAGCAATGTTTGCCGCCATGTGGACGTACTGCATGATCAGCGGCACCCGAATAGATCACCAGAAGGAGATCGCATGAGCACCCAGGTCGAAGAAACCCTCGTATTGGTCAAGCCGGACGGCGTTGCCCGCAACCTCACCGGCGAGATCCTGCGCCGCATCGAGGCGAAGGGGTACAACCTCGTCGACGTGAAGCTGCTGCAGGCCGAGCGTTCACTGCTCGCCGCGCACTACGCCGAGCACGAGGGCAAGCCGTTCTACGAACCTCTGATCGAGTTCATGGAGAGCGGCCCCATCGTCGCGTTCCGTGTCGCAGGCAACCGCGTGATCGAGGGCTTCCGCGCCCTGGCCGGAACCACCGACCCCACGACCGCCGCCCCCGGGACCATCCGCGGCGACCTCGGCCGTGACTGGGGCGTCAAGGTGCAGCAGAACCTCGTGCACGGTTCCGACTCCCCGGAGTCCGCCGCCACCGAACTGGCCCTCTGGTTCGACTGACCTCTCCCGTTTTTCTCGCGAGAACGCAGTTGTGCGCGTTAAACGGCCCGTTTAGCGCGCACAACTGCGTTTTCGTGGTGGGGGAGCACTGCTAGATGCGGTGCAGGAAGTCCATCTTCAGCTGGGCGATGACCGCCACCAGGATGTAGCAGCCGATGCTGATCACGGTCAGCCATGAGTAGGCGCCGGCCGCGAAGCGACGAACGGATGCCCTCGTCGGAATATAGCCCGACTTCAGGTTGTAGAGCGTGACCGCGAGGAACGTGGGGATGGTCACCGACCAGGTCACCATGCACCAGGGGCAGAGCACGTCGAGCACAAAGATGCTCTGCGTGATCAGCCAGATCACCAGGGCAATCGCCCCGACGGTGCCCAGGTTGAAAGCGAGCCAGAACCAGCGCTTGAAGTGCGCACCGGCCAGGATGGCGGCGCCGATCGTGATCACGACGCTCCAGGCGGCAACGCCGATGAGCGGGTTCGGGAAGCCGAACAGGGAACCCTGCCACGACCCGAGGTTGGTGCTGCAGCCGATCAAGACGCTGAAATTGCAGGAGAGCTGCGCGTGGGGATCCTGCAGCAGGTGGATCTTGTCGAGCGTCAGCGCGAACGCCGCCGCGAAGCCGATCGCCCCGGCGACAATGAGGAAAATGGCGAGGCCGGTGGGGCGCTGGTTGGTCTCGGGGCGTGGCACCCTCGGATTATGTCACGCGCCGTCGCACGACATCCTGAGAATGCATGCGATAATCGAAGAAGTCGCTTGAGCCGCGCTCGAGCTGATGCCAGAGAAGGCTTAATGGGCGGTAAACGCCCGGATTCATTGGTCCCACGACCAAAGGTATTAGCAACCAGAGCCACGGGCCGGTTGCGGAAGTAAAAACAAGGATTCGCGGGGGTTTCGCGCAGGCGCAACCGTCGCACGAGAGAGTAACCGGATGGACGGCGCGGTCGCCCACACCGGTCAAGGAGCACACCAGAGATGGTGGAAGAAAACGAACCCAAGAAGCGCAAGGGCCTGTTCGGCACTCGCAAGACCTCACGGAAGGCCACACCGGCGGTAACAACCGCGCCGGTAGCCGCACCGGAGGTTTCCAACACCCCCGAAGCAACAGCTCCCGAGGTGACACAGACGCCCGTGACGGAACGGAAGCCAGTGACCAAGACCGTAATTGAACCAACCCCGGGAAACGCCGAAACGGAGACGCCCGCGGGTGAAACCGCGCCGGTCGAACCGGCCGCGGTCATCCGCCGGCCCTCGACCTCGCTCCTCTTCCAGGCGCCGACCATCGTGCCGCTTCCCGCTCGGACGGGAACCCGCCAGGTCGAACGCCAGGCCGACGACGAGTTCGACGAGGAAGCATCAACCGTTCGTCGCCGAGCCCGTCGCCGCACCGGCGACGAGGGTCGCTCCGGGTCGAACGACCCCGCGAACACCGTCGTCAAGGTGCGCACGCCGCGCGAGCCAGAACTCATCACCGAACCCCAGCGGATCAAGGGTTCCACCCGCCTGGAAGCGAAGAAACAGCGCCGCCGCGACGGGCGCGACGCCGGCCGTCGTCGCCCGGTCGTCACCGAAGCCGAATTCCTCGCCCGCCGGGAATCCGTCGACCGCGTCATGGTCGTGCGCGCCAAGCACAACAAGATCCAGATCGGCGTGCAGGAAGACGGCGTGCTCGTGGAGCACTACGTCGCCAAGAACCAGGACGCGTCGCTGATCGGCAACGTGTACCTCGGCAAGGTGCAGAACGTGCTCCCGAGCATGGAGGCCGCCTTCGTCGACATCGGACGCGGCCGCAACGCCGTGCTCTACTCCGGCGAGGTCGACTGGGAAGCTGCCGCCGAGAACTCCGGCAACAGCAGCCAGGCCCGCCGGATCGAGCTTGCGCTCAAGCCCGGCGACAAGGTCCTCGTGCAGGTCACCAAGGACCCGATCGGCCACAAGGGCGCACGCCTCACCAGCCAGGTTTCGCTGCCCGGCCGCTACCTCGTCTACGTGCCCAACGGCTCGATGAACGGGATTAGCCGCAAGCTCCCGGACACCGAGCGTGCCCGGCTGAAGAAGATCCTCAAGGAAGTTCTCCCCGACAACGTTGGCGTCATCGTGCGCACCGCTGCCGAGGGTGCGACCGACGAACAGCTCGCGCTCGACGTCAACCGCCTGACGACCCAGTGGGCGTCGATCGCCAAGCAGGTCGACTCCGTGCAGGCGCCGGCGCTGCTGCACAGCGAGCCCGACCTCCTGATCAAGATCGTCCGGGATGTCTTCAACGAAGACTTCCAGAAGATGGTCATTTCCGGCGACGACGCCCAGGAGACGATCGAGTCCTACCTGCGCCAGGTTGCCCCCGACCTCGTCGAGCGCGTGCAGCGCTACGAGGGCGAGAACGACGCGTTCGACGAGTTCCGCATCTCGGAGCAGATCGAGAAGGCCCTCGACCGCAAGGTCTGGCTGCCGTCCGGTGGGTCGCTCGTGATCGACCGCACCGAAGCCATGACCGTCGTCGACGTCAACACCGGCAAGTTCGTCGGTTCGGGCGGAAACCTCGAAGAGACCGTCACCAAGAACAACCTCGAAGCTGCGGAAGAGATCGTCCGCCAGCTTCGCCTTCGCGACATCGGCGGCATCATCGTCGTCGACTTCATCGACATGGTGCTCGAAACCAACCGCGACCTCGTGCTGCGCCGCATGATCGAATGCCTCAGCCGTGACCGCACGAAGCACCAGGTCGCCGAGGTCACCTCGCTCGGCCTCGTGCAGATGACGCGCAAGAAGCTGGGCCTTGGCCTGCTGGAATCCTTCAGCGAGAACTGCGAGGCCTGCGCCGGCCGCGGAATCATCGTGCACCACGACCCCGTCGTGAGGCACCGCCAGAGCATTCAGCCGGCCCCGGAGCGTCGCCCGCGCAGCAAGTCCGGCGGCGGCAACGGCGGCGGGAGTGGCAACAACAACGGCGGCAACGGCGGCGGGTCGAATGCCCAGCAGTCGGAGGCGGCGAAGGCCATCAGCCGCACCCACGGGATCACCGAGGACGCCAAGCACGCCCTCGCGCTGATCGCAGCGAGCACAATTCCGCACCCGCTGACGGGATCCATTCCCGTCGTCACCGCGGTCGCGCCGACCGAAACGGTAACCGCCGCCGAGGCATCCGCCCCGCAGGTGGAGACCGCGAAGATGCAACCCGCGCAGCACGATACCGCGCCGAAGGTGACAGCGCAGCAGGAGAACGCCGCATCGGTGGATCGGTCCGAAACCGTCGCTATTCTTGACATCCCCGTCAAGAAGTCCTCGCGCAGCCGTCGCCCGGTGAGCAAACAGGTCACCGACCAGCTGCTGGATTCTGTGCTGGACGCCCTTCCTGAGCCCAAGCTGCCCGGCCAGGGCCGTTCGCGCAGCCGTCGGGTCACGACCGCGGGCGGCTCGACCGCGACGATCCAGCCGATCACCACGCCGGCATCCGAGGCGCGCGACTAACGCAGGAACACCAACGCAGTAAAACACTGACACCGAGCCGCTTCGGTGGTTGAGCCCCTGGGGCCCGACCACCGGGGTGGCTCGGTTTTCGTTAACGACCCGAGCGCTGCCTGCCGGTCACGCGGAGCCCGCTCGCGCTCAGGCGCGTGACCAGCTCACGATTGGTCACCGGAACCGCTCCGGCGGCCACCAGGGCGTCGTAGCGGCGCTTCGGTACGTCGTAGTGGTCGAGGTCGAACCCGCGGCGGGGGATGCCGTTGTCGGCCGCGAAGGCGTGCAGCTCGTCGAGCGAGGTGTCGCTGACCAGGTGAGACCAGACGGTGTCGTGGGCCGGCCACACTGGTTGATCGATCAGCACCGTCATGTAAGAATTCTAGGGACCCCGCGTCGGTTTGACCGGGGGGTGAAGGATCAGCTAAAGTTGACCTTTGGTGTGCGTTGGATATTAGTTCGCGTGATCGCCAAGGTTTTCTGATAACGACCGGCCGATTTGGCCCGTTCAACCCAGTGACTTTCCAGTAATCGGGGCTTCGGCCCCCCAGAGATAGGTACGTAACGTGGTTTACGCAGTTGTGCGCGCCGGTGGGCGGCAGGAGAAGGTAGAGGTCGGCACCATCGTAACGATGGACCGAATCAAGGCTGACAAGGACGGCAACGTCGAGCTGGCCGCCGTGCTTCTCGTCGACGGCGACAAGATCACCTCTGACTCGACGTCGCTGGCCAAGGTCAAGGTGACTGCCGAGGTTCTCAACGACCTCCGCGGCCCGAAGATCGTCATCCAGAAGTTCAAGAACAAGACCGGTTACAAGAAGCGTCAGGGGCACCGTCAGGAGCTCACGCGCGTCCAGGTCACCGGCATCGCCTAAGGCCTGAGGAGAAGAACAGATGGCACATAAAAAGGGTGCGAGTTCCACTCGCAACGGTCGCGACTCGAACGCACAGCGCCTCGGCGTGAAGCGCTTCGGTGGTCAGGTTGTCAGCGCGGGCGAGATCATCGTTCGTCAGCGCGGCACGCACTTCCACCCCGGCGTCAACGTCGGCCGTGGCGGAGACGACACTCTCTTCGCCCTCGAGGCTGGCGCCGTGCAGTTCGGGGCAAAGGGTGGCCGCAAGGTCGTCAACATCGTGGTGGCTGCCGAGTAGGCATCCACCTGTTTTGAACGTGAGGGCGGGCTTCGGCTCGCCCTTACGTTTTTTTTCACCACCTGAAAGGCATTTTCCATGGCTTCATTCGTTGACCACGTCACGCTGCATCTTCGAGCGGGTAACGGAGGAAACGGATGTGTCTCGGTAAAGCGCGAGAAGTTCAAGCCGCTCGCCGGCCCCGACGGCGGTAACGGCGGGAACGGCGGCGACCTCGTGCTCGTCGCCGACCCCCAGGTGACCACGCTCCTCGGTTACCACCGTTCCCCGCACCGCAGCTCCGACAACGGCGGCCCCGGCATGGGCGACCACCGCAACGGACACTCGGGCGAGATCCGTGAACTCGCGGTCCCGCTCGGCACCGTGGTGAAGGACATGGAGGGCAACGAGCTCGCCGACATGACCGAGCCGGGCTTCCGCATCGTTGTCGCCCCCGGTGGCCAGGGCGGACTGGGCAACGCAGCCCTTGCCTCCACCAAGCGCAAGGCCCCCGGCTTCGCGCTCCTCGGCACGCTCGGCTGGGAAGGCGACGTCCAGCTCGTCCTGAAGACCGTTGCGGATGTCGCACTCGTTGGTTACCCGTCGGCCGGAAAGTCCAGCCTGATCGCGGCCATGTCCGCCGCGCGTCCCAAGATCGCCGACTACCCGTTCACCACCCTGCACCCCAACCTCGGTGTCGTCGACGCCGGCGAGGTTCGCTATACGATCGCTGACGTCCCCGGTCTCATCGAAGGCGCCAGCGAGGGCAAGGGGCTCGGCCTCGAATTCCTGCGCCACGTCGAACGGTGCACCGCGCTGCTGCACGTGCTCGACTGCGCCACGCTCGACCCCGGTCGCGATCCGCTCAGTGACCTCGACGTCATCCTCGGCGAACTTGCCGCTTACCCGGTCCCCGAGGGCCAGACGCCACTGCTCGACCGGCCGCAGCTCGTGGCGCTGAACAAGATCGACGTGCCGGAGGCCCGTGAACTCGCGGAGTTCGTTCGAGCCGACCTCGAGGCACGGGGCTACCGCGTCTTCGAAATCTCCACCGTCACCCACGAGGGACTGCGGCAGCTCAACTACGCGCTGGCCGAAACGGTCGAAGCCGGCCGCGTGGCCGCAGCCGCGGCCCAGGCCACGAAGCCGCGCATCGTCATCCGGCCCAAGGTCGTCGACGACAGCGGATTCGTTGTGCGCGTCGAAGGTGGCTCGTTCGGCAACATCTACCGCATCCTCGGCGCCAAGCCGGAGCGCTGGGTGCAGCAGACGGACTTCACCAATGACGAGGCCGTCGGCTTCCTCGCGGATCGCCTGGCCAAGCTCGGCATCGAAAACGAACTGTTCAAGGCCGGCGCGGTGGCCGGCTCAACGGTCATCATCGGGCCGGGCAATGGCGTGGTGTTCGACTGGGAGCCCACCCTCACGTCGACCGCCGAACTGATCACCGCCCCGCGCGGCACTGACACCCGCCTCGACGACTCGAAGCGCCGCACCAGCAATGAGCGCCGCGAAGAGTACTTCGGGCGCATGGACGCCAAGGCCGCCGCCCGCGCCGAGCTCATCCGTGAGCGCGAAGCCGGCATGTGGTCCACCGGCGAAGAAGAGTACAACGGCCCATCCATGCCCGATGGAGACGGCGCGGACAAGGATGCCGTCGGCGCCGACAAGGCAGACTCGGAATGACCGTCTTATCGCGGGACCAGGCCGCTGCCGCCAAGCGCATCGTCTTGAAGGTCGGCTCGTCCTCCATCAGCGGTGACAACTCCGACCAGATAACGCAGCTCGTCGACGCCCTGGCTGAGGCGCACGGACGTGGCACGGAGGTCGTTCTTATCTCCTCCGGTGCGGTCGCGACCGGAATGCCCTTCCTGAAGCTGGAGGAGCGTCCAGAGGACCTGGCCACCCAGCAGGCTGCGGCATCCGTCGGCCAGAACGTGCTCACCTTCCGCTACCAGGAGAGCCTGGACCGGTACGGCATCGCGGCCGGGACGGTGCTGCTCACCGAGGGTGACGTCCTGCAGGAGCCGCACAAGAGCAACACGCGCCGCGCCCTGGACCGGTTGCTCGACCTGCGCATCCTGCCAGTCGTGAACGAAAACGACACGGTGGCGACCTACGGTCTGCGCTTCGGCAGCAACGACCGTCTCGCTGCCCTGGTCTCGACGCTCATCCGTGCCGATCTGCTCATTATGTTGAGTGATGTCGACGCGCTGTACTCGAAGCCGCCGCACCTTCCGGGTGCGGAGAAGCTCGACTTCATTGCGGCCGATGACCCGCTGACCGGATTCGAATTCGGCGCAGGCGGACCCAGCGGCGTCGGCACTGGTGGTGCGAGCACCAAGGTGGTGGCCGCGCGGATCGCGACGGAGGCCGGCACCGCCGTCCTGGTGACCTCCACGGAACTGGCCGCCGAGGCACTTCGGGGCGAGCACGTCGGAACGTGGTTCGAAGCGGCCGTCAGGCCCGGCGGCTACTCGCTCCTGTAGGCTGCCGTTCGGCGAAACGGACCGCAAACGATGAAATGCCCGGAGGACAAGATCACATGACCGCCCTGTCAAGGAGCCGGATCTCGTCGGCCGCGCGCATCGTCGTGAAGGTCGGCTCGTCGTCCATCAGCGGCGCGAACGCCGGACAGATCGCGCCGCTCGTCGACGCCCTGGCCGAAGCGCACGCGCGGGGCGCGGAGGTCGTGCTCGTCTCATCCGGCGCGATCGCGACCGGGATGCCCTATCTGAACCTTTCCGAGCGGCCGACCGACCTGGCCACCCAGCAGGCGGCAGCATCCGTCGGCCAAAACCTGCTCGTGTTCCGCTACCAGGACAGCCTCGACCGCTACGACATCGTTGCCGGGCAGGTTCTGCTCACCGCCGGCGACCTGGAAAACCCCGCTCACCGAAGCAACGCTCAGCGGGCCATGGACCGACTCCTGGCCCTGCGCATTCTGCCGATCGTGAACGAGAACGACACCGTGGCCACGCATGAGATCCGCTTCGGGGACAACGACCGGCTCGCGGCCCTCGTCGCCACGCTGATCCGTGCCGACCTGCTGGTGCTGCTCAGCGATGTCGACGCGTTGTACACCAGGCCCCCACACCTGCCGGGCGCCGAGCGAATCGAGCACGTCGCGGCCGGCGACCCTCTGGTCGGGATGGAGTTCGGTTCCGCAGGCGGCTCCGGCGTCGGCACGGGCGGCGCCGACACCAAGGTCTCCGCGGCACGGATCGCCGCGCATGCCGGCACCGCGGTGCTGGTCACGGCCACGGGCCTCGTCGCCGAGGCGCTCCGCGGCGACCGAGTGGGCACGTGGTTCGAGCCCGCCGCCCGGACCTCGGCCCACCCGCTCCCGTAAACTGGGGGTATGTCCCAGTCTGAGCAGCCCGTTTCTCCGCTTACGCCGACGCTCGAGGCGGCCAGAAGCGCGTCGCTTGCGCTTGCGTCCGCACCGACCGAGATGAAGAACCGCGCGCTCGGTGCGATAGCGGCGGAGTTGCGGGGGAGTATCGATGCGATCATCGCCGCCAACCAGCTTGACCTCGCGGCCGGCGCCGCGAACGGATTGACCGCAGGCCTGCTCGACCGGCTCACGCTCGACGCAACCCGGATCGAAGCGCTGGCCGACGCGGTCCTGCAGATCGTCAGCCTGACCGACCCGGTCGGCCAGGTCGTGCGCGGCAGCAGCCTGCCCAACGCCATCAAGATCAACCAGGTGCGCGTCCCGTTCGGTGTCGTCGGCGTCATTTATGAGGCGCGTCCCAATGTCACGGTAGACATCGCTGCCCTGGCGCTCAAAAGCGGTAATGCGGTCGTCCTTCGTGGGGGATCGGCGGCGGAGAACAGCAACCGCGTCCTCGTGGGGCTGATCCAGACGGCGATCGCGGCCGCGGGGCTGCCCGCGGACTCGGTGCAGACCATCGATCCGTTCGGCCGTGCCGGCGCCACGGAGCTGATGCAGGCGCGCGGCTACGTCGACGTGCTCATTCCGCGGGGCAGCGCCAGTCTGATCAACGCCGTCGTCACCCAGTCGAAGGTCCCCGTGATCGAGACCGGGGCCGGCGTCGTGCACGTATTCCTCGACGAGAGCGCCTCCGCCCAGTGGGCGATTGACATCGTTCACAACTCCAAGGTTCACCGCCCGAGCGTCTGCAACGCCCTCGAGACTCTCCTGGTGCATGAGAAAGCCGCCGAGCGGCTGCTGCCGGATGTGCTCGCCAAGCTGGTGGCATCCGGTGTCACCATCCACGCGGATGCCCGGACGCGGGAGATCTACCCGGATGCCGTGCCGGCGACGGACGACGACTGGGGCACCGAGTACATGAGCCTCGACCTCGCCGTCAAGGTCGTCGACTCGCTCGACGACGCCATCGCCCACATCCGCCGGTACTCGACGGGCCACACCGAGTCGATCATCACCAACGATGTCGTGAACGCCGAGCGGTTCCTGAATGAGGTCGACTCGGCGGCCGTCATGGTCAACACATCCACGCGGTTCACCGACGGCGGCGAATTCGGGTTCGGCGCCGAGGTGGGGATTTCCACCCAGAAGCTGCATGCGCGGGGGCCGATGGGCCTGCCGGAGCTTACGAGCACCAAATGGATTGTGCGTGGCACCGGACAGGTGCGCACATAGGCCCCGCTAGAATGGTCGCGGTGCGAAAGCCCCGTCGTTGTGTGTGAATGGAGATCCTCATGTCGTTCCTGACCGCTGTGCTGGCCGAGGCCGAGCACGTCGCTTTGCCCATGCCAACCTGGGCATATGGCGCCCTCGGCCTGGTGATCTTCTTCGCCCTGGGCTTCGTCGTGTGGACCTACCGCGATGTTGCCAACCGCCACCAGGCGAAGGCCGCGGCCTACGCTGCCGCGCACGGCGGCGGCCACGGTCCCAGCGGCCACTGACCCATCGACGGTCTCGTGACGCAGCGACGCCCTCGTATCGGTGTGATGGGCGGAACCTTCGACCCGATCCACCACGGCCACCTCGTTGCGGCCAGTGAGGTCGCCCAGAGCTTTGACCTCGACGAGGTCATCTTCGTGCCGACCGGCCAGCCGTGGCAGAAGCACGGTGTGACCCGGTCCGAGCACCGCTACCTCATGACCGTCATTGCGACCGCGTCCAATCCGCGGTTCACCGTCAGTCGCGTTGACATCGACCGCACCGGTCCGACCTACACGATCGACACCCTGCGCGACCTCCACGCCGAGCGCCCGGACGCCGAACTCTTCTTCATCACCGGAGCGGATGCGATCACCCAGATCCTCAACTGGAAGGACGTCCGTGAGCTGTGGGACCTCGCTCATTTCGTGGCTGTGAGTCGCCCGGGACATGAGCTGAGTATTTCGGGATTGCCGAACCAGGACGTAAGCTTGCTGGAGGTTCCGGCTCTGGCGATCTCGTCTACTGACTGCCGGGCGCGGGTGAACCGGGGTTTCCCGGTCTGGTATCTGGTTCCCGACGGGGTAGTCCAGTACATCTCGAAGCACCATCTGTATCGGAGTGTGGCATGACGTTGGGTAATAGCCCGCAGTCACTGACGCGACGACAATTACGCGAGTTGGCCCTGGCGCACGCGCCCGAGGCAACCACGGACGAGCAGAACCCGGACGAGCAGAACCCGGATGCGCAGAACCCGGATGCGCAGAA
>DAIMHX010000001.1:0-1936 GCA_036723055.1 Microbacteriaceae bacterium | reverse complement strand
GCAGAACCCGGATGCGCAGAACCCGGATGCGCAGAAGCCGTCCGGCCAGAAGCAGCAGCGACGTGCCGGCACTCCCGAAACGACGCAGGCCGGCGAGACGCCGCCGAGGGCAACCGGCGGCGCTGCGGCATCCGATTCCTCGGGGGCCGGCAAGCGCCCGGCGCCGGAGCGCACCCTGACCCGCCGCCAGCTGCGCGCCGTCAAGGCCGCAAGCAAGGACAACGTCGACGCTGCGGCTGCCAATGAGTCATCCGCAGACGAGGCCACGGCACTCGGGCCGCTGAATCCGCCGGTCGGACACTGGTCCGTTGACCGTGAAGAGGACGAGCACATCCAGACAATCGGGCAGGGCCAGCCCTTCGACCAGTTCATGTCACGCGGTATCGCTGCAGGCGGTGTGCCGACCACGACGAACGCGCTCATCCTGCCGTCCATCCCGCAGCAGGGCACGACGTCCGGACCGCTCACCAGCACCGGCGAGATCCTGGTCACCGGCTCGTTCGACTTGCCGCGCAGCCTGGGGGCCACCGGGCAGCACCCGAACCACTTCGATTCCTCCGACATGGACCACATGATCGACCAGCTCGACGAGGGCGCACCGAACTCCAGCGTGGCTCCGGTCAGCGCGAGCCGGGCCGTCAGCACGCACACGTCGACGCGCGGTGTCATGACGCCGCCGCAAAAGCGCGGCGTTTCACTGTCGACGGTGCTTCCCGTTGCGGCGGCCGTGCTCGGGGTCTGCGTAGTGGCCCTGTTCGTGCTCGGCGCCGTTTTCAAGATTTTCTAATGCCATTTCTTTCGACTTCAACAATTCAGGGACTCATTCGATGACCGCTTCTGCCCATGCTCTCGAGCTCCTCAAGGTGGCTGCCGCCGCCGCCGACTCGAAGGCCGGGGAGGACCTCGTCGCAATCGACGTATCCAACCCCCTGCCGTTGGCCGACATCTTCCTCATCGTCACCGGCCGCTCGGAGCGCAACGTTGTTGCCATCGCCGGCGAGATCGAAGACAAGCTGATCGAAGCGGGCCACAAGCCGCTTCGTCGTGAGGGACGCGCCGCCGGTCGCTGGATCCTCGTGGACTTCGGTGACCTCGTCGTGCACGTCTTCCACGAGGAAGAGCGTCAGTACTACGCGCTCGAGCGCCTGTGGAAGGACTGCCCGGTCATCCCGATCGAGCTGCCCACCCACAAGGTCGCGGAGTAGTCCTGGTTCGCGGGATGCTCTCGCGTGTAGTAGCCTAGACAAGTTGTTTCGGAGCAGTCCGAAACACAATCTGGGTCCGTGGCGCAGCTGGTAGCGCACCTGCATGGCATGCAGGGGGTCAGGGGTTCGAATCCCCTCGGATCCACCAAAACGGGCAAACCCCTGATGATGAAAATCGTCAGGGGTTTTCTTTTTAAGCACATTTCAGGCGCACTTTCGCATCGCCGGCGGCACTGGCGGATAATTGCCCGGTGTCGTCACCTGATCTCGCTGCCTCCAGACCAAAGCGTTGCCCCTGCCTGAGCGGGGACACCTACGACGACTGCTGCGGCCGGCTGCACAGCGGAGCAGCCTCGGCGCCGACGGCCGAACGGCTCATGAGATCCCGCTATTCGGCGTTCGCCGTTGGCGACACAGAGTATCTCCTCAAGACCTGGCACCCGAGCACCCGACCCGATTCCCTCGAACTCGACAGCGAGCTTCGCTGGACGCGCCTCGACATCCTGCGGACCGTCCGCGGCGGTCCGTTCGACACCGACGGAGTAGTCGAATTCACCGCATATTCAACGCTCGACGGCGAACGGCAGCAGCAACACGAAACCAGTCGTTTCGTGAAGCTGGACCGTCTCTGGTTCTACGTGGATTCGCTCGACTGACCGTCCGTATTGGACCTGATCGCCCCCTCCTAGAACGGTGGTGGCGGTTCGAGTGGGGTTTCGGGTTCGGTGAGG